>CAZLDS010000001.1:0-23628 GCA_964558395.1 uncultured bacterium
CCTGGTACAACTCCTGCTCCAGCCCCTTGACCTGGCCTTGCAGGGCCTCGACTTCGGTGCGATGTTTTTCCTTATCACGCATATTCAGCCCTCGACCTTAGGTTCCTGTAAAGCTACTGCAACTCCCATACCACACAAGTCACCATCGCGACAAAACCCTGTCGTTACACGGCTCACATCCTCAACCGTCGCAGACATTGTGCAAAATCCGTGGGCACCCCTACGTCTTGTTGCATGAAAGACACGCAGAAATTTACTCCGGACCAGCGTCAATGCCCATGGTTGATGAGCTGCACAAACTCGTTGCGGACCTCCGGTCTCGTCTGAAAGGTCCCCAGCATGGCGCTCGTCACGGCCTTCGAGCTTTGCTTTTCGACCCCCCGCATCATCATACAAAAATGATACGCTTCGATGACGACCCCGACCCCCCGGGGCTGTACCGCTTGCTTCAGGGTCCGAGCGATTTGCTGCGTCAAACGCTCCTGGACCTGCAATCGCCTGCTGTACATCTCGACCAACCGCACTACCTTGCTGAGGCCAAGGATCTTCTTCTTCGGGATGTAGGCCACGTGGCACTTCCCGAAGAAGGGAAGGAGATGATGTTCACACAGGCTGAAGAGATCTATATCTTTCACCAAGACCATTTCATCACAATGCTCGGTGAAAATGGCTCCGTTGAGGACCTCGGATACATTTTGGCCGTAACCGCTTGTGAGATACCGGAGCGCCTTCGCCACGCGCTCCGGCGTCTGCCAAAGCCCCTCGCGATGCGGGTCCTCCCCTATCTCCTTTACGAGGTCTCGGATGAGGGTCTGCATGAACGCATCCTCTCCCGAGCCCTTTCGTTTCTGATCCGGCATGCCTCTCCTCCCGAGAGGTCAAAAGAAAAGGGGAGCTGTTGCTCACCCGAAAGATCTGGCGGCGTAATATAAAGTCAACATGACCATATTCTCCCCCATAACCCATGCCATGTCAACACCCGGACCCAAGAAAGGAGGTGACGGCGACAAAACGGGCGAGGGGTTACGCGTTGTGCGGCAGATCCGAAAGGAAGAGAGCGGTCCGAGCAGTGACCGGTGGAGCGGGAGACGGGAATCGAACCCGCGACGTCCAGCTTGGGAAGCTGGCATTCTGCCTCTGAATTACTCCCGCAACCAGTAAATAAACCATATAGCGGCGAGGGATGCCTTGTCAACGGGGAAGTGAGACGTATTGATTAGATATCAACCTCCTGGAAATTGGTCACTCGCCAGCCCCCCTCTGTCCGGCCGGCAGCAATGGTGGCTCGCTTTTTCATCACCTGACGGTCCACCGAAATGGTGATGTTGTAGACAAAGAAGATTCTATCATCCCCAATTTTCCGGGTCGCGTGCAGGCTGTAGGAAACCCCTCGGTCGCCCGCCCCGGTCGGTCCTGTCACTGCTTGCAGGAGTTGTTCCTCTTCTTCGATCTTCTGACGGGCCAGCCCGTAAGCTAAGGCCTTGGCCTTAGGAAGATCCGGCTTAACGTAATACCGCTCGACAAAGCTTTGGGCGATCGACTCGGGGCCACTGGCGGGAGCGCACGCCGCACTGGTAAAAATAGTGGTCATGCAGAGTCCGACGACCTTGGCCACCTTTCTCATCTCACGGCATCTTTCCGCGCTTTTCCGGATTACTACGGGGATCAGTATCATGGCAAAGAACACCACGAGACGAGGAAAAGAAGGAGAAGGATAGTCAGAAATCCGAGGACCAGGTGTCGAGTTCCCGCTCTCCGCGCTTTTGCTTCCAACGCGCCCTGGTCGCGGTCCTCGCTATCGTTGTCGCTGCGCATGATCCGGAGCCACTCATATCACCCTTATCTGGTGAGATCAAGGAGTTTCACCTCGCGCAAACGCCGCTCGCAGTGCGGGCAAATGACGATCGAGATACTGGAAGGCCTCTTCTTTGCTTTTGAGTGCCCCGATGCTCGTCTCCTCTCGAAGTCGCTCGAGCAGGAACCCGACAAACGGGCCTGGGCGAAGATCCATCCGTGCCATCAGTTCATGGCCATCCACGAGTTTCGGAGGTCCAGTTGCGGTGATCTGTTCCCGCTGGAACGCGAACATTTCCCGAACAAAACGGAGGTGCGCTTGAAAATCCGCTCCCTCGTTCCCCCAGGTGGCCCAAATATCGGCCAGCGACAGGACGAGAACATCGGGCGCGAACGGATCGAGGTCCCGCCAGAAGCGATAGCGAGCCCGAGGTCTGATGTTCTTGGCCTCTCGTAGAGAGCGGGGACGGAGATGTTCCTGGACGAGGGCCACGGTCATCTCCGAAGCCCGGGACCCCAGGCGGAGCCGATGGGAGATCTCGTGCACGATGTCTGCCCCGCGCGCAGCATGGCCCAAGAAACGGATCTGCCCATCGTCAACCGAGCGCGTGTCCGGTTTCCCCACATCGTGAAGGAGGGCGGTAAAGCGAAGAAGGGCCTGCCTACTGATCCCCCCCTCTACTTCGGTCCGCAAGGTCCCTTCGAGACGGACGGCCTCGTCAGGCAACAGGTTCGGGAGCGCAAGGAGGATCCGGTCCAGCGATTGAACCGTCTCCAAGGAATGCGTGAAAACGTCATACCGATGCGGAGGACCCTGGAGACATCCACGCATCAACCGGACCTCGGGGAGCAAGGCCTCCAGAAGACCCAACTCGTCCATTACGCCAAGCCAGCGGCCACCCTCAGCGCAGTCCAGGATCGCAAAGAGTTCTTCTCGAAGACGCTCCGCTGCGACCTGCGTCAGGAGAGAAGCTTTCCGGCGAATCGCTTGGGCTGTGGTCTCGTCGATGATGAACCGTAGCTGAGCAGCGAGGCGTACGCTCCGCAGAAGGCGCAAGGGATCTTCGGCCAACACCCGCGGATCATTCACCCGGATCCGCCTCTGGTTGAGATCCGCCAGGCCTCCAACGGGATCGATGAGGCGAGGGGGTTTTTCGCCCAACGAGACGGCCAACGCGTTTATCGTGAAGTCTCGGTGTGACAGATCTTCTACAATGCCGTCTCGGCGCAGTGGTGCAATATCCACCTGTACCCGCTCGCCTCGCCAGGAAAAGACCACGCGCCGGACCTCCTCGGCAAGCCAGATCCCTCTTCCCTCAAACCGCTCCTGGAGACCCGAACTCAAAGAGAGGGGATCCGTGCACACCAAGTCGATGTCGAAGGTCTCCGGATACTCCAGGAGAGCATCACGCAAGAAACCCCCAACCAGGTAGACCGGCAGCAGCTCCTGCTCTGCCGCGACACCAGCGACCTGCTCTAGAAGGGGATAACGCCCAGTAGTCTCCAGGATACCCAGAACTCTTTCATTCATGTCTTCACCCTAAAAAGGGACCCAACGAATGTCAATCGTCTTCCTCCCAGTTGCGAGGCATCTTGACGCTCGGCAGAAAAACCTGGATAGTCCGAAAATTTCTTGACGAGCGCCATCCGCCCGGTTTACCCTAAGTCCAGGGTTACACCACAGATGGTACGAAGTGGAGGGGAGGCAGGATGCGGATCGATAGAAAGATGAAGATCGAGCACGTCGTCCAGTCCTACCCGGAAACCGTCTCAGTTTTTACCCGGTACGGGGTAGCGTGTCTCGGCTGTTCGGGGGCTAGTTACGACAATATCGAGGTCGGAGCGAAAATCCACGGCATCGATGTTGATCAACTCCTGGCCGATCTGAACGCTACTATCGTCAATCGGAACTGAACAGTCCGTCATTGATCTTGGCCATTTTTGTGGGCTGGACGGGTCGTTTCGTCCCTCAAAGAGGAACCACGATGTTTGACGTAATTCGACGCGATATCCAGGCTGCCCGGGAACGTGATCCTGCCTCTCGAAGCACCCCTGAGATCCTCTTCTGCTATCCGGGGGTCCACTCTGTATGGTTTCACCGAATCGCGCACTGGTTCTGGACACGACGATTCCTCTTTCTCGGCCGGTTTGTCTCGCATCTCAATCGCTTCTTGACCGGGGTTGAGATTCACCCTGGGGCTCGTCTCGGTCCGGGCCTCTTTATCGATCACGGGATGGGCGTGGTAATCGGCGAGACAACGGAGGTCGGCGAGAACGTGACCATCTACCAGGGGGTGACGCTGGGTGGTACCAGCCTGGCGCGCACGAAGCGACACCCCACCATCGGCAACAACGTCGTCATTGGCGCGGGGGCGAAGATCCTCGGACCCTTTACTGTCGGGGACAACAGTAAGATCGGGTCCGGCTCGGTGGTCACCAAGAAAGTCCCACCCGATTCCGTGGTGGTCGGAGTTCCCGGACGGGTGATCTACCAAGCTGGGAAAAAGGTCGCCGAGATGGACTTCGACTGGACCAATCTCCCTGACCCGGTGGCTCAAGCACTCCAGTGTCTCCTCGATCGGGTAGACGAGCTGCAGAAGGAGCTGGATGAGCTGAAGGGTCGCGCGCCGCAGCATTCCTTGGCCGACATTCCGTCATCGCTCCGCCGCGACAGCTGATCCCTCCCCGCGCTCTTTCAGCGCGAGGGCACGATGAAGATCCGACACCTGCACCAGCTCGTATCCCTGTATCCGGAGTCCGTCGATAATCGTTGGTAGCTCCCCATCGACTCGATCCTGTTCCCGTTGCGTTCCTAGATGGAGAAGGATAATTCCTCCATTTGCCCGAGCCGCGCTTCCCTTTCCAAAGTTGAGAATGCGTTCCCGCACCTGCTCCGCCCGATAGTACATCGGTGAACGCGGGTCTGCCACCCAGTCCCGCGTGTCCAGATCCTCCCCAGCTGCCAGGTCCCTCGTCCATCCCACATGAAGGTAGCCGATCTCGGCCGCCCACCGCCGAATCTCCGGGTTATGTTCTCCGTAGGGAGCCCGCCAGTACGGGCTAATCGGCACGCCGGTCACGTCCTCAAAGAGACGCGCCGCCTGGCGAAGCTCGTCCTGGACAAATTCTCGCGTGATGCCCGGAAGGGTGTCCTGCCGCCCGTTATAGGCAAATGTCGTGAGGCGGGGATGACTGAAGGTGTGGTTGCCGATCTCGTGTCCGTCCCGGATCATGCGACGAACCAGATCGGGATGCCGTACGATATACCCGCCGGTCAGGAAAATCGTCGCCCGGACCCCCCTGGTTTTGAGTATACCCAAAATTTTCTCGGAGACATTGGCGTTCACCCCTCCGTCAAAGGTGACGGCCACTTTTCGCTCCCAGGTTGGACCGCGGGAGAGATTCGTCTCTGGAGGAAGGGGAGGAAGCTTCGCAATCCGTGGTGGGATAAGGTCCGACGGTTTCGGCGGAACAATCCGCACAGGGGGGACCACGGATGGAATGGGGCGGGAGGAAACCGTCTGCCATCGGGGGGACCGCGATGATGAAGACAGAAGGACACTGTTATAGTGGTACACCACAACGAGGAGCGGGGCGAGAATCAGCAGCACCCATCCCCGGCGGAGGGTTGTCGGCAACCGCGGGGCCGACGCACGCGTCCGGAGAACCAGTTGCTGAGCATCCAGGAACCGTCTACGCCGCCCCAGCCGTCTTTGCAGGCGGGTGGGAATGGGCACGTCCCGAATGGTCTGACCATGAATCTGCCACTCCGCCTCGGCGGCCCGTTGCCACGCATGGATCACACTACACCCTGTATCGCAGAAGTGACGAAACCCGATGCGGACGCGGCACGCGGGGCAGATCCGGGTGCCACAACGGAAACAGACCCGCCAAGCTCGACGGGACGGATGACTGGGACAGAAACGGCGCTTCACGGTTTCTCCAGAAATGCCTTGGATACCTCGAGGACCTCGGCCGGATTGACTTTGAAAAATACCAACCCAGAGATGAGTTTGGGGTAGAAGTAGGTTGCCTTTGACGGAAACCGCTCACCCGCAGTCGCCATCCTGATCACGTGGGAGACTGGAATAGGGTTCAGAAAGAACGCCCCCGCGTAGCGGCCGGCCTGGACCTGTTCAAGGGCAAACCTTTCATCATGTGTAAAACCGATTGCCGTCTCGTCGTGGACATCGAGAAGCCTTTGGAAGACGAGACGGTGGAGCAAGACCAGGTCCAGATCTTGAAAAGCCCCCGCCTCCCCTGGCTCCACAATCGCTGCACTGCTCTCTCTATCTTTTAAGGTAAGGAGGTAAAACTCAGCGCCACCAACGTAGAGGCCAAAGACAGGGCCCTCTCTTCCCCGATCCTCCATCTCCCGCAAACACTTTTGGATCCCCACCTCTCGTGAAGCGATCGGATGCCGTTTTAGATGAAAGGAGGACTCTAGGACTCGGAGGATCTCGGCTGGGCGTTGATGGTGGGGTGGGGTGACGAGCCGATGGGTAGGTAAGATCGTGAGTCCTTCATCCTCGGCGCTCACCAGGGTTGTCATGACATAGTTATACGCTTTGGTAGGCGTCGGGCTCGAATCGACAGCGAGCATCTCTTTTTGGAAGGCGAGGGCTGTTTCATACCGATGATGACCGTCAGCCACAATGAGGAGACGGTCCTGCAAGGCGTGATGGATCTCAAGTAACGTCTCAGGTTCCTGTAACGTCCAAAGTCGGTGTCGAATTTCCTCGCCTTCCCAGAAATCGTAAAGGGGCGGGTCCTGGAGGGCGCGCTCTAGCAGGCCGCGAATCGGTACGGCCGGGCCGGGATAAAAGCAGAAGATCTGCTCGAGATTCACCGGGAGGGCTTGCAGGAGCCTGAGCCGATCGGCTTTCGGCCCCGGCAGCGTGTGTTCGTGAGGGAAGATGACACCCGCCCTGTACTCCTCCAGACCCACGGCTCCAATGAGTCCAGTCCGGACACGCCGCTGGCCCCACTTCCACGGATACTCCTGCCTGTAGACGTAAAAGGCAGGCCGCGGATCCTGGACGACGATCCCGGCCTTTTCCCACTCGGCAAAATAGCGCGCGGCCCGGAGATACCGATTCTCCGTCACAGCATCCCCTTCCCGGTCTTCCCCGAGGATGAGACGGATCACATTGTAGGGATGGCGAAGGTGAAGCGCGTATCGGAATGCGTCGGAAATGACGTCGTAGGGAGGGGAGACCACTGCTGCCGGATCGGCAATCTTCTCGATCTCATAGCGATAACCCCGAAAGGGAAGGACGCGGGCCACGGTGGCCTCTCCTCAAAATACAGAGTAGGACGAAGTGGAGCGCAAAGGCAAGGGCAAACCGATCCTCAGTCGCTCGGACATCCCTCAGGCTCGTGGCCCAAGATTTCCTTCATTCCAACCAAGATGTGTTCAGGAAGCAGCCCGACCCCGACCAGCGTCTCGTTCACCGTCACGGTAGCCGCGCGATCTAGACGAGCCGGCGGCAGCCAGACCAGCCTCCCCTCCCGGTGCCACTCCCGAAAGGCCCGCACTATCCCAGGGCCTTGTGGGAGGATCATGGCAAGGTCTTCAAGAAGGGGAGGAGGAAGCATTGGAAGCGGGAAGGAGGGGACGACATCGAACCCGATCCCCGAAGGTTCTTGCGCTTCCTTAGCCCACGCGGCAGGGATGTCGAAGGCCAACACCACAACCTCCCAACCCTTGCGGATCTGCCGGACTACAATCTGACGCGCGTAAGCCTTCCCCTTTTCATCACCAATGGCTAGGGGCGCGCGACCGATCCCAGAGAAGAGGCCGTAGGTGACGATGAAGGGCGCCTGCCGGAGATCGGTGGCGTGAAGGAAGATCATTCAGCCACTACTCCCCCCAGGGGTTCCCCCCATCCAGCTTTTCCTGTGCCTCATCCAGCTCATGGGCCAACCGCTTTAGGTGCTCGGCCGCGTATCCGGGTGAAGCGAGCTTCGCGAGCGCCTCGATCACAAGATCGAGAGCGTTCATGAGGGAGGATTCATTTTCGGGGTCATAGAAAAGCCGCATAGGATTCCTCGTACCGGTATTGTATCGGCCTCTGCCGGGTAAGTTCAAGGGAAAGCGAACATCCGAGACACACACCCATCTCGTCAGGTCCACAGCCGAAATCTGGCGGATCGCGCCCCCCGGGCCTCGAGAGTAATCTGTCCCCCCATGGGCAGAACGACATTTTCCCGCCCATGCCCGCTTGGGAAGGTGGCGAAGCAAGGAATGTCTCCCTCGTGGGCAAATCGGGTCAGCACCTCTGAAATGGAGAAACCGGTCCAGGGTGTGCGAGGCTTACCCGCCACCATGGTCCCAAAGACAATCCCCTTGATCCCCTCTAGTTTCCCCGCGAGCCTGAGATGCGTGAGCATCCGGTCAATCCGGTAGGGCTCCTCGTTCACCTCTTCCAAAAAGAGGACCTTCCCTTTTGTCTGGATGGTAAAGGGAGTCCCCAGCGAGAAGGTGATCAGACTGAGGTTCCCGCCGGTAAGCTCCCCCCTGATCCTCCCCCGTCGGGAAAGGAAACGGCCCGCAATCGTCCCTTCAAAGACCTGCCCATCGAGAAGCAGGGCGCGTAGGCTCCGGTGTGTCAGCGGATTATTTCGGCGGGTGAAATCCGGCTCCACCATTGGTCCATGAAATGTCATGAGCCTCGCACGCTGAGTGAGGGCTAAATGGAGAATAGTGACGTCACTCGATCCGAGAAAGACTTTCGGATGTCGGCGGATCAGCGCGAAGTCAAGGTAGGGCAAGATCCGTCCCGCACCGTATCCGCCCCGCGCACAAAAAATCCCCTTCACCTCGTCCCGAAGAAACATGTCCTGTAGGGCCGCCGCCCGGTCTTTATCTTTCCCGGCGAGGAATCCCCAACGATCGTACAGATGCGGAGCCTCCAGAACATCAAGGCCCATGCGGCGCAAGGCGACAAGACCACGCCTGAGCCGCTGCGGATCCACCGGGCTTGAGGGGGCCACCACCGCCACAAGATCACCTGACTGGAGAGGCCTTGGTCGGGATAACGGGGCCACTGGATCAGCGCCCTCCGCCGAAGATCTGCAAACCTGCTCGGATGGTGGCAACATGAATGGCAACGGTGTCGGCGGTCCTCCGGGCATAGCCCCCTGCCAAGACCACGACGACCGGCACCCGCTTTCTCTTTGCCTCGTAAAAGATCATCTGATCCCGTCGCTCGAGGCCCTCAAAAGTCAGTCGCAGCTCCCCCTCCTGGTCATCGTGATACGTGTCTGCCCCTGCGACATAAATCAGAAGCTCAGGTTGGAAGATCTCGAGCGCCGGCAGGACGTGCCGTGAAAGTTCCTCAAGGTAGTCTTCATCCCCCATTCCTGATGGCAGCCCGACGTCTAAGTCGCTCTGCTGCCTGACTTCAGGATACAGATCCTCTTGATGGATTGAACACGTAAAGACACTGGGATCCTCTCGAAAGATGAAGGCCGTTCCGTCTCCTTGATGGACGTCGCAATCGACGATCATCGCTTTGACGATCCGCCCCTCTCGTTTCAACGTGCGAATGGCGACAGCACTATCGTTAAAGACGCAGTAGCCCGCACCATGGTCCAGATAGGCGTGGTGGCCGCCGCCGCCGATGTGGATGCCCAACCCCGTCTCCAGGGCGTAACGCGCGGCCCGGATCGTTCCCTCCACTCCAACCCAGGCCGCCTCCACCAGCGTCCCCGAGAAGGGAAGATCCAGCACCGCGAGCTCCTCGGATGTCAGCGCCCCACGCCGCAATTTGTCAAGATACCCCGGGGTGTGGACGAGCAAAATGTCGCGATCTTTGGCCGGAGGCGGCTCCTCGAAATCCTCGGCCTTGGCCAGACCAAGCTCGAGAAGCCTGTCTTTAATCAGCCGAAACTTGACTGTTGGGAGGATGTGTTCCCCCAAGTCGACTTCATATTTTGGAGAGTACAGAAACTTCACAGCAGCCCATCACTGTGTGTCCATGACATCGCACGTCATGATAGTCTCTTTCGGCGGCAATTTCCAGGAGGAATCCCGTTTTTGGAGTGCGGGCATTGACAGAAATCTATTGACCCGGACTCGCGTCTTTACTACCTTCCATGCCAGACGAGCAGCGCACGAAGGATCGTGTGAAAGACGTGCGGAAATGCGGCGCGATTACGCGGTACTCATCCTGCTGGGGATAGTGGTCCTCGGAGGCTGTGCCACCAGCCGGGGCGGCCCTGTCCCCGTCAAAGGGATGGTCACCGGAAGATACCTGACCCCCCCAGCGGAAAGCGCATCCGGGGATTCGGAGAAGGAAAAACCCCATTACTTTCTATGGGTGAAGACGGAAAACGGGCTGGTCTTGGTGGAGGTGAAGGAAGAAGAGTATCAGGAGGTGACGGAAGGCCAGCACGTCTGCATTAATTGCGATTGATTCAGCCCGAGACTTACCGGACTTGGGCGGCTTTCACGACCACATCCCTTAGCTCTTTCGCGCTGAGTTCCCCAACCGACCCGGGCGGGGGGTAAATGCTAAGGATGTGAGCCCGCTCGTTAAGAAGCTCCGCATTCCCAAGACCAAGCTCTTGGAGAACCAAGAGGGCGCGAGAACGGGCAATCTGCTCGAAATTGAGGGCCGGGAGCGTCACCATATCAGCCACGCCCTCCTCCTGAAATTGCAGGTCACCTTCGGCCACGGGACGTTTCAGAAAATCGAGGAGCACGCGGGCATTCTCGGCATCCCAGACCGAGCGGTACTCCGGATTCGGGGGTCGCTCTGCCTTGAGCTTAATGGGCCCCTCCCACCATCCCTCGGAATAGTAATAATCCTTCCAGCCACCACGAAAACCGTGCGTGAAGAGCAGATGGCCTTCATCGGTCACCTGGAGAGGATGCTGAAGTTCCTGGATCTGCTTCAGGGTCTTCCAGCCGTAGGCGAGGTACATCATGGCGCTCCACGTGTCCTCGATGGTCTGGCAGATCGCGCCGACGATCGTCTGCTCAAACTCGCTCCCCCGCAGCTCGACCCGTCTCGAGCCGAACTCCGTTGTAAATGCGAGAATAAGGTCGAGGATTCCTCGTTCCAAGTCGGCCTGACTCCCCGGAATCCGCGTCCGCCCATAGAGGCCTTCGACTACCGGACGCTTCGACATCTCTCCCTCGGGGTCCTTCAGGTACAAGACAAATTCTGCCTGACCGACGAACCGGCTGGGCCACGCTTCAACGTGCAGCCCGTAGCGACCGACACGCTGGCTCCGAAGCTTCAGCAGCGGATGATCCGGATGCAGATTGTCTTTCGCCATGCTGTCGAGGTTACGCAGTGGCTGGCGGACTTGGCAAGGAAAAATCGGACATCCACTCGGGAGGCCCAGACCTATAGGCCGCGTGCGAAGATCTGGGTAATTTCCTTGTCCGACTGCATGTGGAGTTGCCCAACGGGCAGCGGCTGAGCGCGGTTGAGTTAGATTTCGGTGAGTGGGCGACCAAATGTACTCGACGCATGTGCGACGGCGACCCGAAGCCCCGGCGTGGGCGGAACGGTGGTGTGGATGTGAAAGACGAGAATAACCAGCGTTAGTGGGCAGAGATGGCGATGATGAGGGTGCCGGAACGATGCGGCGGGCCACCAACGAGGAATGGTTGACCACCCCGCTGGAGGCTGACCCGGGTGTTGACCCCAGCTGTCGTGATCTTTAGGTCTGCTCGGCGCTGATCCGCCCGCATCAGCGCAACACGCAGATCGTGGCCTCCGGCAATGGTGGTCTGCCAAGGACGCTCCGGGCCGACCTGTCCCCTGTGGGTCTCAAGCAATCGGTACCCGGTGTACGCGAAGTCGCGCTGAAGCTCCTGGACGAGCGTTTGGATACCCGGATCGACGGGACCCCCAGCCTCCCGGGAGGCCACGATAACTTGAACCTGGACCGGAACGGCCTGCGCATACGCTGTGGAGATCGGCAGGACCAGGGACACCAAAAGCGTCAGGAAGCCTCGCTTCACATCTCTCCCCGCGGGACCACCCATACCACCTTCAAGCCGCGACCAGACGTCGTCAGGACCATTGCCCGGAACCCCACCTCGGGCTCCACGGCCTCTACCATTACCTCGGTCTGACCTGACTCTATCGAGATATTCTGGTCAGCTGACCTTTCGATCGGGGTTTCACGGAGGAGATACACCGCCGAGAGGATCAGGAAGCCTGCGAGGCCAGCAGCCGCCAAGGAGAGCCTGGGTCTTTCCCACGCCACCTCCCACATCTCACGCATCCACGCTTTCAGGAACCCGTCGGGACGCCGACCCTCGATCCGGACCCGGACGCCCGGCCAGAGGGCCGGCGAGACCTCGGATCCCGGGTCCTCGAGTCCCTGGCGAAGTAGCCTTTTCAGCTTTTCCAGATCCTGGAGCTTCAGCCGACACTCACCGCACCCAGCCAGATGTTGCTCCACCTGCCGGATTTCAGACTCCTGAAGCTCCCCGTCCACATACGCGATCAGAGAACGCTGACGTCGGTGATGGCTAGTCACGCATGCTTTCTCCTTGCCAAAACGATGCCAAGCTCTGCTGGAGTCGCCGCCGCGCGTGGAAAAGACGGGACATCACCGTACCCACCGGCCGGCGGATTACCCGGGCAATTTCCGCGTAGGAAAGCCCCTCGAGTTCTCGAAGGAGGATCACAGTCCTGAGGTCTGTGGGGAGCGTTTGGATGGCTTTTTGAATGCACTGTCTGAGCTCCCATTGGTCCAAATATTTCCCCGGATTTTCTCCGTGGGCTTCCGGCCGGAGCACTACGTCTTCTTCGCGAAGTTGCGGTCTTCGCCGCCGGAGCAGATCTGTTGCCAGGTTGACCAGGATCCGGTAGAGCCACGTCCGGAACTGCGCGGTGCCGCGAAACTCGGCGAGCCGAAAATATGCGCGTGCAAAAGCTTCCTGGGCCACCTCTTGGGCATCCTCTCTGTTGCCCAGCAAGCGGTACGCAATCCCGTAGGCCCGACCCTGGTGTCGCCTGACCAGCTCTTCGAAGGCGGCCACATCTCCCGCGCGGGAGCGCTCCACCAGCTGGTGGTCCTCCATAAGGCCCACTCCCAAGGAGTAGACGGAAAGGGACAAGCATTTATTTTGCCTCGAGCATATCCTACAACACAGTCCGGGGCAACGGAGTCGTCTCTACCCCTTGAAAGAAATTGCAATCCTCGCCTGTGCGGGATAAGGACACAATTGGTTGATGGAACAGGCCGGGCAGTTGGGTTTCCGGGCTTGGCAGACGGCACGTCCGTGGGCCTGAAGAAGATGACAGAACCGGACCTTCGCCGGATCGGACACGACGGGATTCAAGTCAAACTCGATCTTGTCCGGATCCGTCTGCCTACTGAGCCCCAGGCGCTGGGCGAGACGAGCCACGTGCGTATCTACACCGATGGCAGGCTGGCCAAAGACGTTGCCTCTCAAGATGTTGGCGGTCTTCCGTCCTACGCCCGGCAGAGCCACAAGATCCTCCAGCCCCTGGGGAACCTTCCCCCCGGACTGAGCGACAATCTTTCGGCAGCACTCCTGAATCACCCTTGCCTTATTACGGTAAAACCCGGTGGGGCGGATCTCAGCCTCCAACGTGGCCCGATCCGCAGCAGCCCAGTCACGAGGGGTCCGGTACTCCTTGAAGAGGCGTGCCGTGACCTGGTTCACGCGCTCATCGGTACACTGCGCTGCCAAAATCAGAGCAATGAGCAACTCGGTCGGCGTCTTGAAATTCAGGGCGAGGGTCACACCCGGATACGCGGAATCCAGCCTTCGGATGATCTTTTGGACCCGTCGCCTCCTTCCTTCCGGCGTTTCATTGGGGGGTGACTTGAGCGGCTTTGCGGCCATTATCTTGTCCTCCCCCGACCCCCGACGGCAGTTACGCCGTTTGACCGCTCCGGTTTGGTACCGGGGTCACCTGTCTTCCTCTTTGAGGATCTTCTCAAGGACATCAGATCCTGCCCCGGGCGCCTCTCCCTTGAGGTACAACATGACCCCGCCCTTGACTGGACGGATCTCGATGATCCCCTTCGCGGCCAGTTCCTGCGTCGCGGGCCTCGGATCCTCACCAAAATACTGACGGAAGGCGTCATTAAACCCGGAGAAGACGCTGTGAATCCCGCGGTACTTCCCCCTGAGTTTCTTAATAGCCCGAACGATGAACTCTTCCTTCTGGAGTTTTCCTTCCATCCTCCCCTCCTCCCGCGTGCGACGCCCGCTCAACAGTTCATGGTTCGTGGTTCATGCTTCATCGTATACGTGGAGCTTCTTGCCTCTCGACCCTGAACCCTCAACTCTAAACCCTGAACTGCATCATTTTCGTTTAGCGGCTGGCTTGGCTTTTGGCTTGCGCGTCTGTTTTTCACCTCGTCCGCCCTTCGGCCTGCCGGCGGCCCCCTCGAGGTTGATCATCAATTGGTCAAGCTTCCGGTGAAGCTCCTGAAGGTCCTTCCGCGTCGGCGGGAGCGCCCCGGTGAGGCCCGTCTTCACGCTCTCTTCCCATTGCCGGTACTTCTCCTCCATCCGCGCCTGGAAATCCTCCGTCCGCTGGGTCCACATTTCCAGGAGGCGCTGCCCTTCGTCTTTCGCCACGGCACCACGCTGGATCAGTTCATCGACCATCTGCCACGTCTGTTTCTGAAACTTGACTGCCGCCTCCACAGAGGCATTCACCGTTTCGCGCATCATTCGTGCAATCTGGTCTGCCCACTCCGCCATCGCCATCCCTCCCATCACAAGGGGCAAGCACCACAAAGATGTGCGCGGGCCGCCGCTCATGAAAGGGGCCCCTCGCGTTGCTCCATAGCATTCGTTGAGGAACGAAACGATCAGGAGAATCCATCAGAGAACCGCCGCAGCGTTGCACCGAAGAGGTGCGGTCAGACGCGCAGAGTCCTCGCGGCGCGATTCACGTCGCGTGCCTTGACCCAGAGGATCGCGCCGTAGCGGCCTGCCCCTGCAGAGACGGCATCGACGGCGGTCACGTTGATCTTTTTCGCAGCCAGTTTTCCGAGGAAACCCGCGCAGGCGCCGACGCGATCCTTCCCCTGGACCAGGAAGCCAACCTTTTTGGGACGAACTTTCCAGTTTGCTTTTCGGGCCACTTTGAGGAAGGCTGTGGGATTCGCCGGGACAAAGTCGAGTTGCGCCCGCCGCCCTGGCTGGGGAAACCCGGAGAAGGCCAGAAGGTCGATATTGTTCTTCTTGAGCACGTCCAAAATTTTGGCCCCTTCCCCTGGTCTGTTAGAAACATGCATGACAAAATATGGCACCCGCCGAATCCTGTCCGCCATCTCCCCCTCCTTCGATCCGCTGCCGGATCGCCCCTGCCCTCAGGAAGCAGGTTTTCGGTGATAACACACAGCAAATTCTGCCTGTGTCGCGACCGTAGGGTAGCATACATGGGGGCCTACTGTCCCGCAAAATAGCCCCCCCCAAGATCCAGTCTCTGCCATTTCGACAGGGCCCGGGACAGAAGTAAAGCGGTGCCGATCCGACCCACCTCTTGGAGCGGAGGGGAAACGGGAGGAAGTTTCAGCGCGAGTAGCCGAGGAGCGTCAGAGGCAGGGATTCTATTCAGATTCCGCGATCGTCTTTTTCATTCCCCTGGCGAGGTTTTCGGTATCCTGCGCAATTCCGTGAGCAGTTGCGCACCCTGCCAATCCGATCAAAATCGCGATGATAAGAACCGAAGCGATCCTTTTTCTCATTGCGTGTCTCCACGGCCCATGGCCGCATTCTCGAGCCCACCCGCTGTAGAGGCATACGCGACCAGGTATTCGAGTCTCTCCGTGGACGGAGACTTTTCTTCGAGTTGAGAGGACTCCTTCTTGTGTGGGGTCTCTCCCTCTTCACCCTTCCGGATCATGTAGCCTCCACCGACCCCTGCCCCTACCAAGAAAAGGGCGCACCCCGACGACAGGCATAAGAGGGCCACGAGGAGTACCGCCGTTATCCATCCTTTCCTGCTGTGATTCATGCCGGGCCTCCCTGTCCTGTCCGAGATGCGCACACCTTCGGTCGTTAAGTGGGATACTTCGAGCAAGAATCATGCCGGTCTTCGGTATGCCTCCAGCAAGAACCCCGGCGTATCGAAGGTGCTCTTGGACTAATGGGATCTTCATTCGGAGCAATGGATCTGCAGGGTTAGACCTGGGAAGCAGAGGGCGTGTAACCAGCGCTATCGTGAAAACCTAGGAGGAGACCGGCGTAGCTGTGCCCGTGTAGAGGCGATCAACGAAAGAGCCGATCACGGCAGCCTCTAATGGGGTGAGATCGAGGAACTGCACACCCATCCCGGCGACGGTGCCCGGCTCGATCTCGCCCCTCAACATCCAAATGACCCGCCCAGGCAACGACAGAGGCTCCGCCGGACTCGGGAGTTTGAAGTGGAGCATAATCTGTGTCCCCGGCGCGACCGGATCATCGGTCGCGATAAACATCCCTCCTTGGCTGAGGTTGAGGCACGTCCCGTCTGAGGCAGTATTCGCGTACATGCACTCCACATCAAATTGGACCGCAACCCGAACGTAAGATCGTCGTTCGGCACGCTGCACCCAGCGACCCACCCGCCCTGCGTCAACCGATTGCTCGAAGGCCACTCCGTGGGCGATTTTCGTCCCCAGGAGCCCCCGAACACGCTGGTCCATCCGGACGACATGCCCGCGCACGGGGTCTTCGTCACAGACCTCGACGTACACTGGAATCCCCAGGGGGAGCGTCGCATCCAACAAGAGGGCGAGTCCGCCGCCACCGACATTGAGGGTCTCACCCTCAAACCTCTGGCTGCCCTCCCCAGGCACCAAGGTGGTACACCGCACAGGGAGATAGGCGATGAAGCGGGGCCACCGCCGGACTTTGGGAGAGCCGGTCATTCTTCCCTCCATGACCTCAGGGGCGGAAAAATCGGGCGCAAGAAGCATGCCAGACCGGCGACATCCCAAGCCATGTCACGGTCCCTGTCACCCCGTCCGCGTGGCCGAACGTCAGTCTCTTTGCGATCTTGGAAGGTTTTGCCTTGACATCGGCGACCCGGCGCCAGTAGTGTTTCCGCCACACACAGGGTATGCATCCTCGAGAAGACTGATGGCATCTAACATCTCAGGACGAGCAACGCCGGCCAAACACCACAGGCGGCGAGGCGCCAATCGAGCTCTGGCCGCCAGGGTGCGCAATCAGCGGTCTGAGGCGGAGGAAAGCGCGCTCATCCGCCGAGTTCAGGCTCGCGATCAAGCCGCCTTCGAGGTGATCTACCGCCGGTACCGCGGGCAGGTCCACCGGCAGGTGAAGGCACTCGTTAGCAATGAAGAGGAAACGGCAGACGTCGTGCAGGAAGTCTTCCTGGCGCTGTATGAAAAGGCAAAGACCTTTCGCGGGGAGTCAACATTCGCAACGTGGCTGTATCGTCTCACGATGAACGCGGCCCTCACCCGGCTGCGTCGCCGGAAGCGAAGCAAAGAGGTTGCTTGGGATGAGTACCTCCCCCGGTATCAACCAGACGGTCACCATTTACGGCCGGTGGTGGACTGGTCGCGCGACGTCGATCAACACCTGCTTACAAAGGAGGTACACCGAATCCTCCAGCGGGTGCTCGATCAGCTTCCACCGAAAGATAAGGCGGTGGTGGTGCTGAGCGATCTAGAAGGAATCCCAAATCGCGAGATTGGCGAAGCCCTCGGGCTGAGCGTACCGGCGGTCAAGACGCGGCTCCATCGCGCCCGGCTCTTCCTACGGGGACAGTTGGCGGTATCTCTGGGACACTCTCCTTATTAGGGAGACTCAAATGGCCAAACGACGGATAGTGGGTCGATCGCACGAGGCGATCTGTAAAGACATTACCGATCTCATTTTGGACTATTTGACAGAGCAGCTGGATCCGAAGACCGTCAGGGCCTATGAAAAACACCTCCGCATCTGCCCGGACTGCGTCGCCTTCCTGCGTACTTACAAGAAAACCATGGAGCTAAGCCGACAATTTCTCAAGGGTAAATTCAAGAAAACCCCCGGTCGGCCTGGTTCGGTCAGGATCCGGCCGACCTTGCAGCGTCCCTGAGGTGAAGAACCCGCAACATTTTCATTTACGCAACACCCGATCCCATCCCTGCTGGATCTGTGCATCTCATTCGCTTCTGCTGCATCTAATCGAACAGATTCTGACACGTAGAGGGCCTTTGCACTATTTTGATCCGGCATCAACCCCCTGGTAAAGGAGGATTGTCCAATGCGCAAGATTACCCGCCTACCGGTGGCAGCGATCACCCTCATTGCCCTCAGTGCCGTGGAGCAGCATCTCGGGATAGCTTCGCAAGGAAATCGTAATTAAGGCTTGACAGGAGACGCCATCTCCCGTGAACAAGCGGGTCGACCATGCACCGGTGTTCACACGACAGGTTTCGACAACGGCATAAAGAAGGAGGCTCATTATGAAAGCCGTTGCGGTATTCCCAGGGAAAGCGGGAAGCATCCATCTCACGGAGGTGCCAAAACCCTCGGTGCAGGACATCCCGAATGGGCGCGGTGTCCTCGTCAAGGTATTACGGGTCGGTGTGGATGGAACGGACAAGGAGATCAACGCCGCAGAATACGGGCAGGCCCCTCCGGGATCGGATTTTTTGATTACCGGTCACGAAAGTTTCGGGCGGGTCGAGGCGGTGGGTCCTAATGTGACCGAGGTGAAACCGGGTGATTACGTTGCGGCTACCGTCCGCCGCCCCGGCTCAAGCATCTATGACCAGATCGGTACCTACGACATGACGACTGACGACACCTACTTTGAACGCGGTATCAACCTGCGTCACGGCTTCCTCACTGAGTACTATGTGGACGATCCCGAGTACATCGTCCGGGTCCCCGAGGGGCTCAAGCACGTCGGTGTCCTGATGGAGCCGACCAGCGTGGTGGAAAAAGGCATCGCGCAAGCCTACGAGATTCAGCGGCGTTTACGCGTCTGGCGGCCGCGCCGCGCGGCCGTCTTGGGCGCCAGCACCCTCGGCCTCCTCGCCACGCTTGTGCTGCGGTTGCGCGGCCTCGAGGTCGTGGCGATGGCCCGCACGCGTCCCCCATTTCTGAACGCGCAGTTGATCGAGGAACTCGGGGCCCGGTACGTGAGCACACAGGATCTCAGCCTCAAACAGGCGTCTGATCAACTTGGCCCCTTCGATATCATTCTTGAAGGAACCGGCTTTTCTCCCTTGGTCTTCGAGGCCATGGACGTGTTGGCCAAGAACGGGGTCCTCGTGCTGGTCAGCGTCACCGGCGGTAACCGGAAAGTCGAAATCCCGGCCGACAAGATCAATCAGGGTTTCGTCCTCGGCAACAAGGTAGCCGTCGGCAGCGTGAATGCCAATCGCGAATATTTCGAGCTGGGAGCGAAAGATCTCTCGGAGGCAGAACTGGAATATCCCGGATGGCTTTCCAAGCTGCTCACGCATCCGGTCGAAGGCCTCGAGAACTACCAACAAATGATTCAACTCTTGACGGAAGAGAAGAATGCCATAAAGGTCTATGTCAATGTTGCCAAGGAGTAGCATGACGGCGACAGGCTCTATTTGACCCGTCGCGATGACCCAAGAGCAAAGACGGGTGTCACGCGGCACCTAAGTGATACTTGGCTGTTGAGGATTCAGGTGAAAAACGGCCATGCTCTATGCCCTCAGACGCCACTGGCCCGAATACCTGATGGAAGCTACCGGGCTCGGCGTTTTCATGATTTCAGCGGGCGCCTTTGGCACGATCCTAGAGTACCCGGGATCGCCCGTACACCAGGCGATCGCCGATCCCTTCATCCGGCGCGCCCTGATGGGTATCGCCATGGGCCTCACCGCCATCGGAATCATCTACTCGCCATGGGGGAAGCAATCGGGTGCCCATCTCAATCCGGCGGTTACTTTGACCTTCTTCCGACTTGGAAAGGTGGAACCATGGGATGCATTTTTTTACATCCTTGCACAATTCGCCGGGGGAATCGCCGGTGTGTTCCTCGCCGCCTTGATCCTCCGCGGCGCCTTTACTGACCCACCTGTCAATTACGTCGCTACGTTACCCGGACCTCTCGGAACTGGTATCGCGTTTGTGGCCGAGGTGGCGATCTCTTTTGGCCTGATAACCACCGTCCTCGTTACAAACAACATCGAAAAAGGGCGATTTACCGGCCTCTGCGCGGGTCTTCTCGTCGCAACATATATCATTCTGATGGCGCCAATTTCAGGCATGAGTATGAATCCAGCCCGCACCTTCGCGTCAGCGTTCCCGGCCCGGCTTTGGTATGCCCTTTGGATCTACTTTACGGCCCCGCCGCTTGGCATGCTGTTGGCGGCAGAGACTTACGTAAGGCTGGTTGGGGTGCGTCGGGTCATCTGCGCAAAATTGAACCACGACAACGACAAGCGCTGTATCTTTCGTTGCGGCTACCAGGTGCAGGCCCGGTAGGCCGCACACGAAGGACGCCACCCACCGGCAGAAACACCCTCAGGAATCCTTTTCTCCCCCAACATCCAAGTAAAAATGCAAGGGGTTGTGAACAGAAAAGGTCTATTGAGGCAAAATGTAGTGGGAAACGTGCAGAATCGCAATAGACAGCTTAGTGGCGCTTGGACGGCTTATCGGATCTTTTTGGTTGGCGGCGCTTGGGAGCCTGGCGCACCTTGGTCTTAATCCTTTCCAGGATTCGAGCCGACACGCTCTCGGGCAGCTCGAAGGAGCGGCTCTCGGTGACAATCGTGATGGTCTTGCGCGTGGAGTCGAACAGGGCCCGGCATGTCTGGCACTGCGCCAGATGAAATTCCAGCTCCCGCCGGATTTCTGCGGCTATCTGATCGTCCAGATAGTTGGCGAGCTCGGCAATGACTTGATTGCAATTAAACACGGGCCTGCCTTACCTTTCCCCTCCCCACGAAGTACGGTGCGAGCACTTCCCGAAGCATCAAACGACCGCGCAAGAGCCGCGTTTTTAACGCGGGAACTCTCAATCCTAGGGCTGCGGCAGCCTCTTCGGTGGAGAATTGTTCGACATCCCGCAATATGACCACCATCCGGTACATGCTGGGAAGCTCCATTAACGCTCGCTCTACCAGCTTACGCATCTCTGTCTTGGAATATAACTGCTCGGGGCTGTCCTCCCATGCCTTGACTTGGCGTGGGCGAAACTCCTCTTCGTCCTTCAAGCTGTCTTCATCCAGGCTCTGCAGGTTCTTCCGCTCGCGCAGACGATTCAGTCCCTCGTTGATGGCGATGCGCGTCAGCCACGTCGAGAACTTCGAAGCCCCCCGGAATTTTCCGATCTGCTCAAATGCCTTCAGGAACGCGCTCTGTGTCCCATCCTCGGCGTCCTCGGCGCGTCCCGTGACACTCATCAGGATACGGTAGATGCGGCGATCGTAGCGGCGCACGAGTCCTTCGAAGGCTTCCAGATCCCCACCCTTGACGCGCGCCACGAGGTCGCTGTCCGGATCCCCTTCCAACGCCCCGGCGGCCACTCCGGCCTTTCCTTTATCGGTTAGACCCTCTGGGGTAGGCAAAAGATTCGTGATTTCGACATCACCATCGCCCGTGCCGGCAGATTCAAGGACGTCCGCTCTGGAGGACGCCTGGATCCCAAAGACACGCTTCGGCTCAAAGTCCGAAACGGTGCCGAGACCCATCTGAAGGGTGTTGAGGTAGCTCGTCAGAGCGGTCATGACGATCGATTCCAGGACCTGCTGATCCGTGAAGCCATGCCTTCGGAGACTATCAATGTCTGCTCGGCCGATCTCAGTAGGGCGCTGGCTCAGCTTGAGGGCGAAATCCAACAGCGCATTATCGGCTTCGGAAAGGCCGGCCTGGCGATGGTCCACGGCAATCTGATCCGATTGGTCCTCGGGTACCCCCAGGCCACGCAGCATCTCGCAATGAACGGCAACGCAATACGTGTTGAGGTTCGCGGCGGAAACGACGAGGAGAATGTACTCCTTCTGCACGCGGGAGAGCACGTCATCGGTCAACAGCACGGTCCCGACCACATCCGCCTCGGCCTCGACGACATCCGGTCTTAAGGTCTGAGCGCGAAAAATGTTGGGAATGAATCCGAAACGTTCCCGAAAGAAGGCAAAGGGCCGAAAAGAATCTGTGGTCAAATCCACGGCGCGCAGGTAGGGTATGGGTTTTTCGTGGGCATGCACTTCGGATCGGCCTGGACCGGAAACCTTCAGACCTCGGGAAACGACCCGCTTTCCAGGAGGGATCCTCTGTGGCTGAAAATCCGGCACGGCATCCAAACCTTCAGAAAGTGTACAGACAAACTCAGTGAAAGCAGCCACGAGCACCGCTTCGAGGATGGCCTCGTCGGACAAACCGTGCCGGCGTAGCACCTCAACGTCTCCGTGGGATATCGAGGTGGCCGCCTGGCTCAGCTTGATGCCGAAATCCAGTAGCGCCACATCGGCCTTCGATAGACCGGCGCGATGATGATCCTTGACAATCTGTTTAAGCTGGCGCTCCGCCATGTCCAGAGAGCGCAGCATCTGCCAGTGCGCCGTGACACAATAGGTGTTCTGATTTGCCACTGAAATAGCCAGCAGGAGACATTCCTTCTGAGTCCTCGAAAGGGCGCCCTCGGTGAGCAGCACGGATTCGGCGATTCTTGCTTCGGCCTCGATCACGCGGGGAAGCAGGGTCTGGGCGCGGAAAAGGTTGGGAATGAATCCGAGGTTTTTCCGGAGGAACGCGAAAGGCGCAAACGTCTCGCCCAGTTCCACAACAGGCAGGAAACTCAACGATTCCCCCCTCGAGGGAGAAGACGTAGCCCTTTAAGATTCAAGGCAATGGCCAGAGAGATCCGGATCGCGCAAAAAAGCCTATTCGAATCCAGATTCCATGTCAACAACATCTCCTGTCCTGCCAAGCCACGAGCCGGCCGGCCCGAACATCGACGGAACGGCTCGCACGCGGCGTTTGAATTGTAACCAGTTGATTTTGCTGTGTGGAAACCATTCGGGTACCGGCCCCCAGGCCGAGTGGATCCCGCAAGTGGGCCCTCTTCCCGGGGTAGCCCGACTGTCGACCGATCGCGCTGACCCCACCCTGACTTATAATTCTCGCATCCTTTTTCCATGCGCCGCGTCCAATCAAGTGACAAATGGATGTGACTGAGCGAGACAACGCGAGGCGAAAAAGGAGAGAGCAATGAGCCTTGCAAACCAAGAGCTCACGATGCAAGGCCCGCCCTGGTCCATCGGGCTCTTCCGCATGATGTTCGGCGTTCTCTGGCTCGATCTTGCCTTTCAAAAAGCCCCATGGGTCATCCAGGATGGGCAGCGGTTCGGATGGCTCTATGGGTGGATCTGGCAGGAGATTAACCATCCCACTTTCAACTTCTACAAGGCCTTCCTTGAAGGGGTCGTCCTCCCCAACTTCACCTTGTTCGGCTACCTCACCTTTTTCACTGAGATCGCCCTGGGGCTTTCTCTCCTGCTGGGCCTCTTCACGGTCCTCGGCGGGATCGGGGGCGCTTTCTGGCAGCTCAACATCGCCCTGGGAAGCTACTCGGTCCCGGGAGAATGGTACTGGATCTGGTTTCTCCTCATCATCCCGCACCTGGTCTTCGCCCAGAGCCGTGCAGGACGAAGCCTGGGCATAGATCGCCTGCTCTCGGATCGGCTGGCACAACGACGAGAAAGGGCTGAAGGAATTCGACGACTCATCCCCCGATTTATCTGAAGGAGAGCCCCAGCGGGCGTGCCTATTTTTCTCGATGGAAAGGTCATCGGCACCATAGCCGTCAGCGACGGAACGCCGTCGCAGGATGAGGAGATCGCCATGGCGGGCGCCAGCGTAGCAAAGCTTCTTGACTCACAGTGGATCGG
>CAZLDS010000001.1:23728-94086 GCA_964558395.1 uncultured bacterium
GGCCTGGTTCTTTCGGGACGTGTCGCCGCCGCCTCTGCGCAGGTGCTGGACAAGAAGGGGCTGACGATGAACGGGGCAACGAAGATCATTGCCGCAGCAGTAGCCGAGGCGCAGAGCAAGAGCGCGCCGGGCGGTGCCATCGCCGTCGTAGACGATGGCGGCAACCTGATTGCTCTCGAGCGGCTGGATGGGACCCTTGCTGCGGCGTCAAATATCTCCGTCGACAAGGCCCGGACCGCGGCCCTGTTCAAGAAGCCGACGAAGACATTTGAAGACATTGTCAATAAGGGTCGTACGACGATAGTTGCCCTATCGGACTTCACGCCACTGCAAGGTGGCGTCCCGATCGTCCACGAAGGGCAAGTCGTCGGTGGGATCGGCGTGAGCGGTGCCGCCAGTGCGCAACAGGACGAGGAAATCGCCATCGCCGGAGCCAGTGCTCTCGCCGCCTCCGCCAGCTCATCCAAGACGAAATCTTCTTCCCCAGTGACATACATCGAGAGCAAAAAAGTGAAAGCGGCCTTCGCCAAGGGGGTGCCCCTGGTCGAAGTCGAAGGCTACAAGGTGCACGCGAGCCGTCGCGATGGGCCAAGGATCGCCGAGGTACACACCTGGGAGACCGACGTCATTTATGTGCTTGAGGGTCCTGCGACGTTCGTTACGGGCGGAACCGTGGTCGAGCCGAAAACCACCGAGCCCGGTCAGATTCGCGGGCCTTCGATCACGGGAGGCGAGAGCCGTCGAATCGCCAAGGGTGACGTCATCATCGTTCCGAACGGGATCCCCCACTGGCTCAAGGAAGTCCAGGGACCGTTTCTCTATTTCGTTGTGAAACCCATTTCACCGAGCGAAGTCGCCAAATGAGACGTTGCACGCCCACCCTCATCGTAGCGTTTGCGATCACGAGCATCCTCTTAGCGACAAGGGTCTTGGCCTATGCCGCCCAGGACGTGCCCACGGGCCCGCCCGACGCAACCATCGATCTAGCTACCTCGGAAGGAGCCCGCCTGGTCGAGGGGACAGTGGCGGTACAGCGACACGAAGATCATCGAGGTCGATTTTCGGGCGCCGGGCCCGGACGGCCAGCCAACGGGCAACGCGCTGCGGGTCGGTGATCACCTGCTGGAGCGCTTAGGCTGAGAGAAAACCGATGTTATCGCCACCCCGACCCCGAAGATTGGCATCCAGACTGGTCATCCTCTGGGCCTTGTGCGTCTTCGCGCTGGGCCAGCCGGCGGCCTGGGCGCAGCAGGCGGTACCACACCCCCTGGTTGCGACTGTTGATGCCGTGGGCATGACCGTGTCGGATATGGACCGGGCTGTGGAGTTCTACGAGAAAGTTCTTACCTTTGAGAAGGTCTCGGATGTCGAGGTGGCGGGAACCTCATATGAGCACCTTCAGGCCGTCTTCGGGGTACGAATGAGAGTCGTTCGTATGCGTCTGGGGGATGAGTTTATCGAACTGTCGGAATACCTGGCGCCCCGAGGGCGCCCCATTCCAGTGGACTCGCGGAGTCATGACCGCTGGTTCCAACACATCGCCATCATCGTGAGCGACATGGACCGGGCCTACCAGCGTCTCCGTCAGCACAAAGTCCGGCATCTGTCCACGGGACCTCAACGCCTGCCCGACTGGAATAAGAACGCTGCCGGGATTAAGGCCTTCTACTTTGCCGACCCCGATGGTCACCCGTTAGAGATCCTTCAGTTCCCGCCGGACAAAGGCGATCCCAAATGGCATCGTCCCACCGAAAAGCTTTTTCTGGGCATCGATCACACGGCCATCGTGGTCGCCGACACGGATGCCAGCGTGAAATTCTATCGGGACTCCCTCGGGCTGAAGGTAGTCGGGGAGAGTGAAAACTACGGCACCGAGCAAGAACACCTGAATAATGTCTTCGGCGCGCGGTTGCGCATTACGACACTCCGCGCCGCCGCCGGGCTAGGGATTGAGTTGTTGGAATACCTGACGCCACGGGACGGCCGCCCCATACCGGCGGACGAGCGGGCCAACGATCTCATGCACTGGCAAACAACGCTGACAATCCATGATGCCGACGAGGCCGCTCAGCGGCTGCGGGACGGCAAGTTTACTTTCGTGTCTCCGGGTGCCGTCACGATTCCGGAGGGAACACTGGGATTCACAAAAGGCTTTTTGATCCGGGGCCCAGACGGTCACGTGGCGGAGTTAGTTGAAAAGTAAGTCGTGAATGCTTATCGGCCCCAATGCCGGTGTGTGATAGCGTGACCACTGAATTATAAGGAGAAGGAAAGGTGACAAGCGAAGAGAGACGGCTTCAAGAATCGCGAGAACGCAAGGCGCACTGGAAGCGGTGGGGCCCCTATCTAAGTGAGCGGGCTTGGGGAACCGTCCGCGAAGATTACAGCCCCACCGGTGACGCTTGGGGCTACTTGCCCCATGATCATGCTCGATCCCGGACATACCGGTGGAACGAGGACGGGATTGCCGGTATTTCCGATCGGCACCAGATGATCTGCTTTGCCCTTACGCTGTGGAATGGCCACGACCCCATCCTCAAAGAGCGAATCTTCGGGCTAACCGGCAATGAAGGCAACCACGGCGAGGACGTCAAGGAGTACTATTTCTACCTCGATTCAACGCCAACCCACTCGCACATGAAATACTTGTACAAATATCCCCAGGCGACTTTTCCTTATGAAAGGTTGGTTGAGGAAAACCGGCGTCGTGGTCGACGTGATCTTGAGTTCGAACTCCTCGACACCGGTGTGTTCGATGCAGACCGTTACTTCGACGTCTACGCTGAATATGCCAAGGCAGACGTCGAAGATATCCTCATACGTATCAGCGTGGTAAACCGTGGTTCCGAGCCGGCGCAGCTGCATCTCTTGCCAACCCTGTGGTTTCGCAATACGTGGTCCTGGGGCAACAACGAGCCACGGCCAAGCCTTACCCGGGGCAAGAATCGAGGGAAAGGGGCAGTCATCGAGGTGCGGCACAACTCCTACGGCCAACGATGGCTCTACTGTGAAGGGCAGTCGGAATTACTCTTCACCGAAAACGAGACGAACACCCGGCGATTGTATGGCGTTGAAAATGGTTCGGCCTATGTGAAGGACGGTATCAACGACTGCGTTGTGGACGGTGTGAAGGAGGCTGTAAACCCGGAGCATAGGGGTACGAAAGTAGCCGCGCATTATGCCCTCACCATAGGCTCGGGAGAAACCGTGACCGTGCGCCTCCGGTTCACCGATGTAGAAATGCCAGCAGAGAAGGCTTTCGGCGCCGAGTTTGACAAGATCTTTTCCACCCGTCAACATGAGGCGGATGAGTTCTATGAGGCCGTATTTCCCACAAACCTATCATCGGACTCCCGACATGTCATGCGCCAGGCTTTCGCCGGACTGCTATGGTCGAAGCAGTTCTACCATTATGTGGTGAAAGACTGGCTCGAGGGCGATCCGGGCCTCCCCGCGCCACCCCCCGAACGAAAGCAAGGTCGCAACCACGAGTGGTTCCATTTGTACAACGCCGACGTCATCTCCATGCCCGACAAGTGGGAGTACCCCTGGTACGCTGCCTGGGACCTCGCATTCCACTGCATCCCCCTAGCCTTGGTGGACTCCGATTTCGCCAAGGAGCAACTGATCTTGATGCTGCGCGAATGGTACATGCACCCTAACGGGCAATTACCGGCCTACGAATGGAACTTTGGCGACGTAAATCCCCCGGTGCACGCCTGGGCCGCCTGGCGCGTTTACAAGATCGAGAAAAAACGCCGCGGAACGGGCGACCACATATTCCTCGAACGGGTCTTCCACAAGCTACTGCTCAATTTCACCTGGTGGGTCAACCGGAAGGATACCGAAGGCAAAAACGTTTTCCAGGGGGGCTTTCTCGGGCTGGACAATATCGGCGTCTTTGACCGCAGCGCGCCACTCCCGACCGGCGGACATATCGATCAATCGGACGGGACAAGCTGGATGGCAATGTACTGCCTGAATCTGCTGGCGATCGCGCTGGAGCTGGCCCGGATGGATCCGTCGTATGAAGATGTCGCCAGCAAGTTTTGGGAGCATTTCGTCTTTATCGCTCACGCCATGAGTAGGCGCGGTGGTGAGGACATGCAACTCTGGGATGAAGAGGACGGCTTCTACTACGATGTCCTGCACTTGCCGGACGGCCAGCACTTTCCCTTGAAGATTCGCTCGATGGTGGGCCTGATCCCCCTATTTGCCGTGGAGACGTTGGAGCCTGAGATATTAAACCGACTCCCCGATTTCAAGCGGCGGCTCGAGTGGTTCATTGATCATCGACCCGACCTGACTCAGAATGTCGCGTGCATGCGGACCCCGGGCCGAGGGGAGCGGCGCTTGCTTTCGATCGTCGATCGGGACCGGCTGCGCCGCGTGCTCCGGTTGATGCTCGACGAGCAAGAATTCCTGTCGCCGTACGGGATCCGTGCCCTTTCGCCCTTCCACCACGATCACCCCTACACGCTCACGGTTCACGGTGTGGAGCACCGGGTGGCCTATGAACCAGCGGAGTCGAGTAGCGGGCTCTTTGGCGGCAACTCCAACTGGCGGGGACCGATCTGGTTTCCGGTCAACTACCTAATCATCGAGTCGCTCCAGAAGTTTCACTACTACCTCGGTGACGATTACAAGGTCGAGTGCCCTACGGGATCCGGACAGATGATGAACCTGTGGGAGGTGGCCGCAGAACTCTCTCGGCGGCTGACGCGGATCTTCTTGCGCAACCCCGATGGACAGCGACCAGTGCACGGGGGCCTGACGAAATTTCAAAATGACCCGCACTGGCGGGATTTGTTGCTTTTTCATGAGTATTTTCACGGCGACATCGGCGCCGGGATCGGCGCCAGCCACCAGACTGGCTGGACGGGCCTCGTGGCCAAGTTGCTGCAGCAGAGCGGCGAGTAAGAGGCAAGTCTTAGGCCTGCCGACTCCCAAAAAAGAGAGGGCAACATGGCCAAGAAAGTGCGGGGGGCTGGACCCTCGTGGGTCATCTCATCGAGAAGGACCGTGAGGAGAACCAGAGGGAGATTAACTCCGTTATGAAGGAGATAAACGATGGCAGACGTTCGACCGCTTAGTATTCCCGTGATCCTGGGGACCACCCGGAAAGGACGGATGAGCGCTCATGCGGCGCGATTCGTCGCCGCGGAAGTGGCAAAGCGCGACGGCGTCGTGACCGAACTAATTGACATCGCGGATTTTCCACTGCCGGTGGACGATGCGGGAGAAGCCATCAAGGATCCCGCGTTCTCGGCCAAGATGAACCGGGCTGATGCTTTGGTAATTGTATCGCCAGAGTACAATCACAGCTTCCCCGGCTTCTTGAAGCATGTCCTTGACAGTTGCCTCAAGGAGTATATCCACAAACCGGCCGGTATTGTGGGGGTGTCGGCGGGCCCCTTCGGCGGCACGCGCGGCATTCAAAACTTCGTGCCAGTCCTCCGCGAGCTTGGTTTGGTTGCCATCTTCTGGGACGTCAACTTTGGAGACGTGAATAAGGTCTTCGATGAGTCCGGTCAGTTGCGCGACCAAGGATTCGTACGGCGAACGGATAAATTCCTGAAGGAACTCATCTGGATGGCCAAGATATTGCGCCACGGTCGAGAACATTTTCCGCTAGACTAGCGGTGAGAGGGGGAAAGGTGTCAAAAGATACGCGCACAATGATTTGCCCCAAGTGTCGCGTCGAGATGAATCACCACGCAGAGAAACTGGTCGACCCGGTGAATCCCGAGGAGGCTGCTCAAATCGACCCCGCATTGGGTGGGTTGATTGAAGAAATGCACTCTTGTCCGGGATGTGGGATGACCGAATCCCGACGGACGCGCTAGGTTCGGCAGAACCGCGTCTTTCGTGAATGACCAGTGCCCTGATTTCGTCCTGGATGCCCTTGGGTATGGCGTGCGCGCCCCGCCGGCGTCGCCGCCGAATTGATCCGGTCAGCAAACGGAACGAGCTCCAATTTGTGGTGTTCGACGTTCCCTCCGGGGTGGACTCTACGACGGGACGTTACGCGAAAGCACATCAAGCCCCATTCGCCGACGACGTTCGCGATACCAAAGACCGGGCCTTTTCCAGAAAGAACTCGCAATCGACTCTTGGGTGACATTGGTATTCTTGAATAGACGGATCGGCGGGGGAGGCTAAATTACGTCTCTCCCTTTAGAAACCGCGTTCGGGTTCCCTTGAATCTCCGGTAAACCCCAGAATTCGCTATCCCCAAAAAGGAGACGGAACCATGATTAAGCTGAAACGAGTCTACGACTCCCCCAGCTCCCGGGACGGCCGTCCCTTCCTGGTAGACCGCCTCTGGCTGCGCGGAATGAAACGGAACGATCTCTCGCTGGATGGTTGGCTGAAGCATGTCGGCCCCAGTAATGCGCTGCGCCGATGGTTTGCCCACGATCCAACTCGGTGGACTGAGTTTCAGCGTCGCTATAGGGGCGAGCTCGACCGCAGGCCAGCAGCCTGGCGGTCCCTTCTCGCGGCAGCCCATCGTGCCAACATCACCCTCATCTATAGTGCGCGTGATGTTAAACATAACAACGCCGTGGCGTTGAAGAGTTATTTGGAGTCCAAGCTGAAGCGGAAAGACCCATAGACGCACGGAGGGCTTAGATCATGGCAGCGGCGACACAAACACCAGAACGATACGAGGCCATCATCATCGGCACCGGACAGGGCGGGAAACCGCTTTCTCTCGCCCTGGCCGAGGCAGGTTGGAAGACCGCCATCATCGAGCGAAAACACGTCGGCGGCACCTGCATCAATGTGGGATGCACGCCCACCAAGACAATGGTGGCGAGCGCGCGCGTGGCATATCTCGCTGGACGAGGTACCGATTACGGCATCCGCTCCAACGCCGTGCAGGTGGAAATGGCCAAAGTCCGGCAGCGGAAGCAGGCCATCGTGGAGAGCTTCCGGAACGGAAGCCAGCGGCGGCTCGAGAAGGCCAAAGGGGTCGATTTGATCTTCGGGGAGGCGAGCTTTACCGCCCCAAAGATGATCCAGGTGCAGATGGAAAGTGGGCAAACCCGCCACCTCACGGCAGACACCATCTTCATCAACACGGGCGGGCGGCCCGAGAAACCCCCACTACCCGGGCTCGACAGCGTTCCGGCTCTCGACTCCACCTCGATTATGGAGTTGGACACATTACCGGAACACCTGCTGGTGTTGGGTGGGGGGTACATCGGCCTGGAGTTTGGCCAGATGTTCCGGCGCTTTGGCAGCGCGGTCACGATCGCGCAGCGAGGCAAACAATTGCTGACTCGGGAAGATTCCGATGTCGCTGACGAAGTGGCAAAGATTCTCCGTGACGAGGGCATCGAGGTGTTGTTGGAGACGCAGGCTGTCCGCGCTGAGAAGACTGATGGCACCATCCGGCTCACTGTCCGCACGCCCAAGGAAGAGCGCACGCTGAGCGGATCGCATCTGCTGATAGCTGCTGGTCGCGTACCCAACACCGACAGGCTCAAGCTCGAGGCAACAGGTGTCCAGACGGATACACGGGGAAATGTCAAGGTGAACGCACGACTCGAGACCAACGTGGCGGGCATCTATGCGCTAGGCGACGTGAAGGGAGGCCCGGCGTTTACCCACATATCCTATGATGACTTCCGCATCATCCGGACGAACCTGCTCGAGGGGGGCAACGCCACCACGACTGGCCGCTTGGTGCCCTACACGGTCTATATCGATCCCCAACTGGGCCGGGTGGGGCTCAGCGAGTCAGAGGCGCGGACCCAGGGTCGTCGGGTGCGCGTGGCCAAAATCCCCATGACCTACGTGGCGCGAGCCCTCGAAATGGACGAGCCGCGTGGCTTCATGAAGGCGATCGTCGACGCAGACAGCAATCAAATCCTGGGATATGCGGCGTTAGGTGTGGAAGGTGGGGAGTTGATGTCAATGGTGGAGATCGCCATGATGGGCAAAGTCCCCTACACGACACTTCGCGACGCTATCTTTGCCCATCCGACGTTGGCAGAATCCCTTAACACGTTGTTCACGGCTTTGGACACTTGACAGCAAGCCCCCCCTGCACCGAAGGCGGTCAGCGGGGGTATTACAAGCTGCTAATCTCGGCGACCCCAGAACCCCTCTATGGTACGGAATTTGCACTCTTCCTCGATACTGTTTCAATCACTCAACTCCAAACGTTAACCCCCAAGTCGAATACCCGCACCTCTACCCCGGTTCACTACTGTGGGGCGCGAGGTGCTCGATGGAGTAGCAGGCTCGCTCAGCAGCACGCGTTAACCGGTAGCTCAGGAGGAGGTCTGTGGAGAGCCGGCCGATCTTGGTCATCGACGACGATCCTCAGTTCTGCGACTTGGTAACTGGCATCCTCGGGCTCGCGGATTTCCAGGTACTCTCGGCTCACGATGGATGGTCCGGGATGGAGCGCGCTCGGTCGACGCAACCCGCCGTGATCCTCCTCGACATGGTCATGCGGGGACCAGACGGGATCATGACATGTCAGCGCCTGAAGCATGATGCTATCCTGAGGGACATCCCCGTCGTTGGGATGACCAGTTCCGACGACCTGAAGTTCACTGAAAAGGCCTTTCGTGCCGGTGCCGAGTTGTTCCTCACCAAGCCCTTCCAACCAGTGAGCCTGGTTCATGTGGTCGAGCTTGCTCTATCACTCTCTCAGCGTGAAACACCTATTCATCGTCGCCGTCGTCATCCACGTCTCGAGGTCTCGGTCCGTGCCCGGTGCCTCGTGGGAGGGCCGGTCCCATCACGCCAAGAACTTGTGGGGCAAACCGCAAACGTGAGTCTCGGTGGTCTCCTCGTCTGCTTGCCCGCGATGCTCGCGTCGGGTACCCTACTCCGCCTGGGGTTGAATCTTCCCGACGGGGTGGTGACTGCGCACGGAACCGTGATGTGGATCAATCCCCAATCAAGACGGGGTCAACACTGTTGTCATGGCGTCCGGCTGGTGGGTTTTATGGAGCACGACGGCCTTCTCCACTACAGGCGCTTTCTCAGCCAGGTGGTGGGAGACTCTGTTGCCAGTCCTCGGCCGCACATCACGCCATGACGAGATAAACCCGATGGTGGTTTCCCGAAGCAACAGTAGCAAGAAAAGAGTGGTCACGGACGCCCTGCTGAAGAATGCCGACATCGGTCGGGCCCTGCTGGAACATGCTATGGTGGCGGTCGTGGTCGTCGATGGTGACGGCTGTATCGGGCTCGTGAACGCCCAAACCGAGAAGCTCTTCGGCTATCCACGAAATGAACTCATCGGGCAACCTATCGAGATTTTAATCCCAGAACGTTTCCGCAGTACCCACACTGAAGACCGCGAAGGCTATTTCTCCTACCCCAGCGTCCGCACTGTTGGTATCGGCTTGGACCTCGTTGGTCGATGTAAGGATGGTACGGAGTTTCCGGCCGAGATCGGCCTCAGCCCCATCGAGACCGAACACGGCACCTTTGTCTTGAGTTTCATCACGGATATCAGCCAACGCAAGCGGACAGACGACGCCCTTCGGGAAAGCGAAGCGCGCTTCCGGTCCTTAGTCGAGACCACCAGTGACTGGGTGTGGGAAATCGACGCAAACGGATTTTATACTTACGCCAGCCCGAAGGTGAGGGAATTACTAGGCTACGAACCTGAGGAAGTTATCGGCAAAATGCCAATGGATTTCATGCCTCGAGATGAGGCAGACCGGGTGGGAAAGATATTTTGGGATATCGCGAAATCCCGAAGGCCTTTTGCCGGCCTGGAAAATGTCAACGTGCACAAGGATGGGCGATTGCTTGTACTCGAAACCAGTGGCGTCCCTATCTGTGATGTCAATGGCAGCCTCCTCGGGTATCGAGGTATCGACCGCGATATTACCGAGCGCAAACAGGCGGGGGAACAACTGCGCCTTCAGGCCGCGGCTCTTGCATCCGCTGCCAATGCCATGCTTATCACCGATCACACAGGCACCATAATCTGGGTCAATCCGGCGTTTACCACCTTGACAGGTTACACGCCCGAGGAGGCCATTGGCCAAACCCCCAGCTTGCTGAAATCGGGCAAGCACGACTCGTCATTTTACCAGCATCTCTGGGGGACGATCTTATCTGGGCGCGTCTGGTCCGGAGAGACGACCAATCGCCGAAAGGACGGGAGTCTCTATACCGAAGAGCAGAGCATCACGCCCGTTCGGAACGCGCGCGGAGATATCGCCCACTTCATTGCCATCAAACAAGACGTCACGGAGCGAAGAAGGCTGGAGGTAGAGGGACGCGAGCGCGAACGCCTTGAAGATATCATTCGCTTCAAATCGGAGTTCGTCACTAATGTTTCCCACGAGCTTCGAACGCCCCTCAATTCCATCATCGGCTTTTCGGAACTCCTCCTCGATAGTATCCCGGGTGAGTTAAACGAAAAGCAGGCCAAGTATGTAAACTACGTTTTGCTAAGTGGCCAACACCTCTTGGCGCTCATTACCGACATCCTGGATCTCTCCAAGATAGAAGCGAGGAAGATCGATCTGGAATTAGACCGTTTTCCCCTCAATGATGCCCTGGAGGCCTCCTTGACCGTGGTGAGGCCCGACGCCTCAAAAAAGCAGATCACCATGACGAATGAGGTTGCACGGGGCATCGCGACGATCACGGCGGATCCGCTGAGGTTTAAACAAATTATGTATAACCTCCTGAGCAACGCTGTCAAATTTACTCCAGACGGCGGCCAGGTGGCCGTGCGGGCATTTCGCGCCTCTGACCCAATTCGCGGCTTACCAACGGAATCCTCAGAACCGCCCGTCTGCATCGCGGTCTCGGACACCGGAATCGGCATCAGCCCAGAGGATCAACCAAAGTTATTCCAGGAGTTCAGCCAGCTGAGAGGAAGCCACACCAGTCAGCAGCGGGGGATTGGGCTCGGACTCGCCCTGACTAAAAAGCTTATCGAACTTCATGGGGGGCGCATCTGGGTTGAGTCTGGGGGGGAAGGAAAGGGAAGCACTTTTTTCTTTACACTGCCCGAAGCCACACCGTCAGGAGCCGAACCGTAGAACCGCGATCGTGGAGGGTCAGGTGCCGCAACACTTCTTGAATTTCTTGCCGCTGCCGCATGGGCAAGGCTCATTGCGACCGATCTTGCCTCCTGCCTTGACCGCGACCGCAGGGGCCGGAGAGGGCTTGAGGGACTGTTTTGGGGCAGGACGGACAGGTTGCCGGCGAACCTGAGGAGCGGTCTGACCATCACCGGACGGGACTGCAGCTTTGGCGGGGACCTCGGCCGGAAGCTCCGTGATGGTCGGCTGGACCCGGAACAAATACTGGACGGTCTGCTCCTTGATCCGATCAACGGTTGCATCAAAGAGCTCAAATCCTTCGCGCTTATACTCCACTAAAGGATCCCGCTGACCATACCCCCTGAGGCCAATCCCTTCCTTCAAATGGTCCATGCCCAACAGGTGGTCCTTCCACTGGACATCCACGATTTGGAGCATCATGAATCGCTCGAAGTAACGCATGAAATCTGTCCCGAGATCCTGCTCCTTCTTCTCATAGGTAGCGTGAACCTTTTCCCAGAGTTCTGCCTTGAGGGTGCCCAGCGTCATTTCTTGAATGTCTTCGGTCGGGATGGCGATCTCCACGCCGAACTGCCGGTATATCGCCTCCGAGAGGCCTCGCAGATCCCAGTCCTCCGGGTATGCATCCTCATTCGCATAGAGGGCCACCAGCGATTCCAAGACTTCCTCGGCCATCTCGAGAATCGTCTCTTTGAGATTCTCCCCTTCAAAGATGTGTCGCCGTTCGCCGTAAATGATCTGACGCTGGCGGTTCATCACATCATCGTACTCAAGGAGGTGTTTGCGGATCTCGAAGTTGTGCGCCTCGACCCGCTTCTGGGCCGTCTCGATGGCCTTCGTAACCATGCCATGCTCAATGACCTCTCCCTCCTCCATCCCTAGCTTGTCCATCACCTTTTGGAGGCGCTCGCCACCAAAGATACGCAAGAGATCGTCCTCCAGAGAGAGGTAGAAGCGGGAGGAACCCGGATCGCCCTGCCGGCCGGACCGGCCCCGCAACTGGTTGTCGATCCGCCGGGCCTCATGGCGCTCGGTGGCCAGAATGTGCAGCCCACCGAGTTCCACGACCCGGTCATGTTCGGCGTTACTCAGGGGACGCACTTTGGCCAAGCATCGGGCATAGACCTCGGGGTCGATGGTGGGATCCAAAAGCCCATATTGCTGCATTCGGGTGGCTTCCCCGAGCGCCCTCGACATCTCTTCGCCATCCTCGTTTTCCGGGATCTCCTCCCGACGCTCCATCTCCCGGGCAAGGGAGTCGGGATTGCCGCCCAAAAGAATGTCCGTTCCCCGGCCGGCCATGTTGGTCGCGATGGTCACCGACTTGTACCGACCGGCCTGCGCAACGATCTCCGCCTCCCGCTCGTGGTATTTGGCATTCAAGACCTGGTGGGGGACGCCCCGACGTTTCAGCAGGGCCGAGAGTTTCTCCGACTTCTCAATCGAGGTCGTCCCCACCAAGACCGGCCTCCCCTTTTCGTAGAGCTCGGCGATCTCCTCGACCACCGCGTCGAACTTTTCTCGCTCAGTCCGATAGATGACATCGGGGTAATTGGTCCGAACGAGCACCCGGTTGGTCGGGATGACCATCACATCCAGGTTATAGATCTCGGCAAACTCTGCTGCCTCGGTGTCGGCGGTTCCGGTCATACCGGCCAGCTTATCGTACATGCGAAAATAGTTCTGGAAGGTGATCGTCGCCAGCGTCTGGTTTTCGCGCTCGATTTTGACCTTCTCTTTCGCCTCTACCGCCTGGTGAAGGCCGTCAGACCACCGGCGGCCGGGCATGAGACGGCCCGTAAACTCGTCCACGATGATCACCTGACCATCCTTGACCATGTAGTCCACATCCCGCTGGAAGAGACTGTGCGCCCGTAGTGCCTGCTGAACGTGATGGAGCGTGTCAATGTTGCTGGGGTCATATAGGTTAGAAATCCCCAGAATATGCTCAACCTTGGCCACCCCCTGCTCCGTGATGGCGACGGTCTTGGCCTTTTCATCAACGATATAATCCCCCTCACGCACAGCTTCAATCTCGGCCAGTTTGCCCTCCGTGATGGTCGCCGCACGTTTCAGGCGGGGGATGATCCGGTCAACTTGGTAATAGAGATCGGTCGATTCGTCGGCCGGCCCAGAGATGATCAGCGGGGTGCGGGCCTCATCGATCAGGATCGAGTCCACTTCGTCCACGATTGCGTAATGTAGATTGCGCTGCACCATCTCGTCCAACGCAAACTTCATGTTGTCCCGGAGGTAATCGAAGCCGAATTCGTTGTTGGTGCCATACGTGATGTCCGCGGCGTAGGCACGTCGGCGATCTGTATCGACCATATCGTGCTGGATCAGGCCCACGCTCAGACCCAGGAAATGATAGATACCTCCCATCCATTGGCTATCCCGCTTTGCCAGGTAATCGTTCACGGTCACAATGTGGACTCCGCGACCCTGCAGGGCATTCAGATAGGCGGGCAGCGTGGACACAAGGGTCTTCCCCTCTCCCGTGGCCATCTCGGCGATCTTCCCGGCGTGGAGGACGGCCCCCCCGATGAGCTGCACGTCAAAGTGGCGCATGTTGAGGACCCGGCGCGCCACTTCTCGGACGATCGCAAATGCCTCGGGGAGGATGTCGTCCAGGGTTGCTCCCTGCTCCAGGCGTTCCCTGAATTCCCCGGTTTTGGCCCTCAGGTCTGCGTCCGAAAGCTTCAGAAGCGCGGGTTCCATCTCGTTGATTTGACCTACGAGCGGGCGAAGCTTTTTGAGCTCCCGCTCATTCTTGGTTCCAATCACCTTGCCGATCACGTTGTGCCAGAGCGCCATATCCGTTCCCTTCGCCACACAAAAATACACACACAACTCGTTTTAGGCTAACATACTCCCCCACCCTCATCAACTGCAAAGGACCGGCCAAAAAAAACCCCCCGAAGCCTCGGGGGGATATCTTGGACCTCCCAGATGCGCGTTACGACCTATGGGTTCCGCGCCTCCCGGGTCCTTCTCTCTTCATCGACGATATACTTGAGGGGGTCCACAGGAAGGTCCTTGACGAGGACCTCGTAGTGCAGATGCGAGCCGGTGCTGTAGCCGGAATTCCCCACGGTGGCGATCACCTGGCCGCGCTTTACCCGCTGGCCTTTGTGCACTTTGTTCTCTTGATTGTGTCCATAAAAGGTCTTGAACCCGAAGCCGTGTGTAAGCACGATGACCCGCCCGTAGCCAGCCATTCTCCCTGAGAAGGTGACCACGCCCTCTGCCGCCGCCAGAATGGGCGTCCCGCGCGGGGCAGCAATGTCGATGCCCGTGTGCATCTGCGTTCGCCCGGTGAAAGGCGAAATGCGACGGCCAAACCCCGAGCTCATATACCCTTCGCTTTTGGCCGGCCAGATGGACGGAGTCGCGGCTAGCCGGTCCTTCTGCTGGTTCAGGTGGGTGTTCACCGCCTCCAGGCTCTCGGCCCGCAGGGCCACCTCGCGCTCGAGCTGCTGAAGATCTTGATATAGCTGTTCGACCAGCTCCTCATGCTCTACCTCTTCGCCTGTGGCGAGGGCCTTTTGGAGTTCCAAGGTCCCACCACCCATCGCCATGGCGCTCCCCGCCTCCTCCATCCCTGCCATACGGCGGATTTGGTGATCGAAGCTGCGCAGGCGGGTGACCTCTCGCGCCAGCGTCTCCAGGCGCGTGGCTACGCCTCGCTGTGCCACCACGGCCTGGCGGAGGCGTTCGTGCTCCGCTGCATCAATCTGGATGGTCAAGGAATAGATCACAAGGACGGCGAGGCTGAGGAGGGCCAGACCTCCCCCGATGACGGCCACGCAAATGCTGCGCCCAGTCAGGCGCCACTGGCGGGCCCGGGAGCGCGTGTCGGACAGAACGAAGATCGTATACCACTTCTCCGGCATGCTCATCTCCACGTATGTGAGCCGAGAAGCGGGTCCGCCTGCCGTGTGACTCGTACTTTGTACTTCCCCTAAGACGCCGTATCTAACGAACGGGCCGCGATGTCGGGAAGGCTAATCGTTCAGTGAGGAAAAACAAAATACCGTTTCACAATCTTAAAAGCTGCGCGAACCTATCATGATATGGGAAAAGGTGTCAAGATTTTTTTACCTTAGTCTGGTTCTATCAGGATCACCGTGAAACCGTGCGCGGCCACCTGGACTGCCGCGCGAGTCGCCGCCTCCCGGCTTGCATAACTTCCGACGCGAACCCGGTAAAAGGTGTCTTGGCCCACGTGGATCCTGCTGATATAGATATCAGAAGTCAGGCCGTCAAGACGATTCTTGAGGGTGAGTGCGTTCTGCTTGTCGGAAAACGCGCCCACCTGCAGTGTATATACAGGTGGTCGTGTCGCGGGGCGCCGTCCCAAGCCCGGACGGCGGGCCTCGTCTGGGCGTGCAATCACGGGAGGGCGGGAACCGAGCGGATACAAATGGACCCGCACAACGCCTTCCTTCACCATCCCGATGGTCCGGGCCGCTGCGTACGAGAGGTCGATGATGCGCCCCCTCACAAAGGGCCCCCGATCATTTACCCGCACTTGGATCGACTGACCGTTCTCCAGGTTCGTGACGTGCACCCACGAGCCCAGGGGCAGCGTCCGGTGCGCCGCGGTCAGCTGATACATGTTAAAGACTTCCCCACTCGCCGTCCGACGCCCATGAAACTTCGGTCCATACCAGGAAGCCATCCCGGTCTGTCCCCCGCCGCTTGGCACATGGACCCGGGGACCGGCACACGAGACAACGAAGAGTACAATAACGAGCACACCCAGTCGCGGAAGGAGGGACCTCGCTGTACCCTCCACTATTTTGACCTCCTCGCGTGGTGAAATCGCTTCACTGTACCGACTCTCCCCTTCTGGTGTCAAGAAGAGCGAGGGGTTTGAATTGTGTCTTGCATTGGTCTTGCCATAAGAATAATGATGTCTGTGTTTAACATCTCTCTCCTCCCTGCCGTCTAAAGGACAGGGAGGAGGTGAGACGGTCTATCGGAGGGATCCACGGTGAAGGAGGCCGATCTGGCGCTGCTATCGGGACTGCGGCAAGGCGATCAGACCGCCTTCGACACCCTGGTCCGGCGGCACCAAAGGGATCTCTTTCGGTTGGCCTACCGGATGACAGGGAACGCCGACGATGCAAAGGATCTCTCTCAGGAGGCTTTCCTCCGCGCGTACCGGGGCCTCGGAACCTTCGATGGACGCTCCAGGCTCTCGACCTGGCTGTATCGCATCACGGTGAATGTCTGCATCAGTCATCTGAGGCAACGTCGCCCCCCAGATGAAGGAGAGGTACCCGAGACCTACTCGGACGCTTCTCCCAAGCCCTTGGATAACCTAGAGGAGCACGAGGCGTACCGAGCCGTAGGCAAGGCCGTCGCCGATCTGCCCCCGCAACAGCGGGTCGTTCTGCTGCTGCGGGTTCACCACGGCCTCCCCTACCGCGAGATTGCCGAGATTTTGGAAAGGGCTGAGGGGACGGTGCGAGTAAACTATTTTCATGCGGTAGCCAAGTTACGAGCAGAGCTCAAAGGCCTCCGCGAAAATGTGTGAGGGCTCACATGGCGTGTGATGCGTACCGAAGCCAGCTGCTGGAATACTTGGATGGTGATCTGACGGGTCCGGCTCAGACCGAACTTGAGGCACATCTCGCGCTCTGTCCGCGGTGTCAAGAAGAGGTTCAAACCCTTCGGGAGACGCTGGCGCTGGTTGCGAGGATGCCGGTGCCCGAACCGACCGAGGATTTTTGGCAGCAGTACCTTCGAGAGCTTCGGCAAAGGGTCGCGCCATCCCCACGGTTGCCGCGCCTTTGGGACTGGTTCACGACCCCTCTGCTGCGCCCGGTGCCGGCCCTGGCCGTGGGGATTGTGCTCGTGCTAGCACTGCTCCTCACGTCGCAGAGCAGCCCCGAGCGGCCTCCCCTACCTGAACTCACGTCGCTCAGCTTGACGCAGCAACTGGCTTTGAGCCAAGACCTGGACGTACTTCGAGAGATGGATTTGCTGGAGGAGATCGACCTGTTGGAAGACTGGGAATTGATCCAATCGTTGACCATCGAGGGTCCCCGAAGGGCGTCCTGAGGTGGCGCGGGCGTGGAAGCCGCTGCTGCTCCTCGGTGTCATGGCAGCGACAACGGGACCGCGGGGTGGAGCGAACAACCGCGGCTAGTTCCCCAGGAACAGCAAAAGGAAGATGACGCGATCATACAGGACCTCGAAATCGTGAGAGAGCTCGAGTGCTTCAGATGCTCGAAATGCTTCAAGAAGTGGAGATGCTAGGAGAAATGGATCTATCCTTGCCTCCGACGTCCGCGTGGGAGGGAAAAGCGCGATGAGAAGTTTCGTCGCTTCACTCGTGAGTTGTGTCCTTCTCGTGTCAGCCGCGACCCCGGCCTGGACCCAGCAGTCCACGCCTCAGGGACCGCGGGTGAAGTCCTCCGCCCAATCGCAGCCCCCGGAGGAGCTCCGACGATGGTGGCAGAGTCTTTCGTCTGACGAGCGACAGCAACTGAAAAAACGCTATCGGGAATGGCAGGCCCTGTCTCCTGAGCAGCAGCAAGCTGCGCGGCAGCGCTTGAAAGCCTTCCAGCAGCTTTCACCCGAGCAACAGGAGCGGATTCGCCAGAACTACCAACGCTGGCGTGAACTATCGCCAGAGAAACGCGAACTCTTTCAGAAACGGTTCCGCCGCTGGCAGGAACTTCCTCGCGAAAAACGTGAGGCCCTTCGGGAGCGGTACCGGAACTTTCAGAATCTCCCCCCCGAGGAACGCGAGCGGATTCGAGAGCAGTGGCGGCGGTTCCAGCAGCTTTCTCCCGAGGAACGGGAGCGCCGACGCACAGAGCGAGAGGAGCGCCGGCGGCGCTTCGAGCAACTGCCTCCTGAAGAACAGGAGGTCCTCCGGCGCGAGCGACAGGAACGGCGGGAAGGTTACAAACAACGCTCTCCGGAGGAACGTCAGCGGCCCCGACGCGAGCGGCGCGAGCAATCCGGGCGGAACAGACCACACTCCACTCCGAGAACCAGAGCTCCCCACAATCGCTAAAAAGTAGGACCGATCGTCGAGATGCCCAGTCAGCCCTGTCCGAGGCGGTCGATCACGTGTGGGATTATGAGCGTGGCGAGATCCGTCCGCGAGCCTCCACCTAAGACAGTCAGCAGCTTGCCCCCTGATGCTTCTCGCGCAACTCGCACCATGAAATCGGCCAACCCGACAAAGGCACGCAGGGAAAGTCCCATGTCGCCGTAGTCCCCCTGGTGACCATCAAAGCCGAAGTACCACACCGTGAGATCCGGGCGAAAGGTCACGGCCCTCTCCCCAAAGGCGGACTCCGCCCTCCGAAGATACGCCTCGTCCGGATCACGTCCTCCCCAGGGGGCCGGAACATCCACCTTGGTCCCGTCCGGGGAGATATACTCCATGCCGCAGATGCAGACGTGCAGAACGTCGGAATCTTCTTGGAAAATGTCTCTCGTCCCATCGCCATGGTGAGCATCGGTATCCAGAATCGCGAAGCGCCGGACCCCAAATCTTTCCCGGAGGTGGGCGATGGCGATAGCTACATCGTTAAAACAGCAGTAGCCACCAAAGAAATCCCGACCGGCATGGTGCCCCCCAGCCCCAATGAAGGCAAAGGCCCGATCCACTTCCCCGACCCAGATCTTCTCGGCGGCATCGACCACACCTCCCACGGAGGCCCGGGCAGTGCTTCAGAGGGGATCTGCCTCGACTTCTGGAATAAGTTCGGGGACGTGGACTTTGAGGATGAGTTCGTCCGAGATCTCCGGACACCGGTAGAGACGGAATCGGTCCTCCTGTAACAGCGCGTCGAGCGCGGCGGGAAAATCGGCTAGCCGGCGACCGACGGTCAGGTAACTTCGCCGACTGAAGCTTTCGTGATAAAACATCCCCACGTGTGTCATTTCCGCCCGTCCTCATTCCAAGGTCTCCGTGGAAACCAGATAAGCATCAACTGCCGACTCGGGCCTGCGACCTTGGACATTCGACCCTTGCCAGGGGGGTCTATCAAGATACCCACCGGGAAGTCAAGCGTCTTCGGCATCTGTCGTCGACTTCGACACCGCGCTCGAACTGGAGGGCACATATCCGGGAGGTTCACCCCATCGCTTGACAAAATGTCCCGCCGCCAGAAACGCCCCGTCAATATGGCAGTGTTTCACCCGTCCGAACTCGCCAGATCACGCTTTCGAAAAATCGCTCCTCTCAATTGCCCAAACGAATTTAAATAGTTACATTCGCCGCCTCAGCCCTTGGGCCCTTGGCATACTCTTCGCACGGCTGGCCTCCCGAACGTCGCCCTCTTGGAGAAGAGATGACCGTGAGGCCAAGACACTATTGGAGAAAAAGACTCTGGATGCTAATCGGGCTGGGAATGCTCGTCGGACTTGATCCGGTGATAGCAACAGCAGGCTCGGTCTCGCTCATGTGGGATCCGAACATCGAAGGCGATCTCGGCGGGTATAAGGTCTACGTGGGGACGGCCTCTCGGACATACGCACAAAGTATTGATGTTGGCCACGTTACCAGCTTTACCGTTCCCAATTTGACGGGTGGTCAGACATATTTCTTCGCCGTGACTGCTTACGATGTCATGGCGAATGAAAGCGGCTTTTCAACCGAGGTCAGCACGATGATCAGCAGCCCTGTTAATACTCCCCCACGTGCTTCCTTTACCTATGACTGTGCCGATCTCGTCTGCAGTTTCACGAACACGAGCACGGATGCCGACGGCGGTGCGATTGCCTGCCGTTGGGACTTCGGAGAAGGGTCCTCGGCAACCGGACAAAGCACCAGCCACACCTATGCCGAGGCCGGCACTTATGCAGTTACCTTAACGGTCACCGACGAAAACGGGGAGACCGACAGCATCACGCAGAGCCTTGCGGTAGCCAGAAGCTCGGATGGGACCATCACGCTGACGGCTCTTGGCTATAAGGTCAAGGGTTTCCTGAAGGCATCCTTGAGCTGGGAGGGCGGGATGTCTTCGGATATGGACATCTACCGCAACGGGATCAAGATCGCCAACAGCGCACAGGGCGGATCCTACACGGACCATATTAACGAAAGAGGGAAACGGACCTACACTTACCAGGTTTGCGAAGAGGAAACCGGTACTTGCTCGAATGAGGCGACCGTGACGAGTTTTAAATTTAAATAGGACGGTCCCCAACGATCACGGATCCAGGCTGCCCCGCCTCCCCTTCAATTCTAACTCGACCGGGCAGAAACTGCTCGACGACCCACCCGTTCGTGAGCAAGTGTTCGGTCACGCGTGTCGTGGTCAGCGAGGAAGAGCCGGGGGCGAGCGCCATGGGGAGGAGCAGTTGATCGGCGAGGTGCGCATCAGCGACTCCCGCCCGGTCTAGATAGGCAAAGACCTGATCGCAGGCCTCATCCGCCACACGCTCCGCCGGCTTCCCCATTTCCCCCAGGCTACTAAATCCACCCCTTCCTCCCTCGCACGTGACCAACAGAAATAGGATCGTCCCTGGGTTTCGCGCCTCGACCAAGCGGCAGTCAATCCGACAGGGAACCTCGAGTGACCCCAGGCGCGACCAGGCACGGTCCCGCTGTCGCTCGGCAACACCCAACGGAAGCCCCGCCACCGCCGAAAGACCGATGATCTCTCTGATGGGCCCGCGTTGCGTCAGCACCAGCGGCCGTAGGACTGACGATTCCGCGGCTCCCTCGACGACGCCTCCCCCTTTGGGATAAAAGCCCCACTGCCTCAGGGCGAGTGACACCCGAACCCCCATGTCTGCAAGCACGGGAAGAAGGACCTGTTCGACATAACAAAAGGGAGGGCTCCACGGAACGTGGGTCCCTCCCGTAATGGAGAAGCGCGACGACGCTGGAGCCAGTGCGAGGGGAATCAAAATCGTTTGGAGCACGAGCGAGATCGCCCCGGCCGTGCCGACGTCCCATCGATATTCTCCACAAGCAATCCCACCCGGAACAAAACTGAGCGATATCGATCCGACCCTGACCCCCTCGACCTCAGCCCTGGTGACCTGGGCTAACGCCCTGACGCCTGCCAGATGTTGAGCCTGAAGTCCTGGATTCTTCCGACCTGCACGGATCTTTTCGACGAGTACCGGCCGATCCAGCATGGCACTCAAGGCCAGGGCCGTCCGAAGGATCTGTCCTCCCCCTTCCCCATAGGATCCGTCGATGGTCAGCATTGTCCCGTTGTCGAGAATCCGTCGCCACCTATCCTTTTGCCTTCTCCGCGACTTTTGCCACGAAACGCTCTTTATTCACCATGAAGCGTTCGTGGGTGCACTCGCTGATCTTTTCCTTTTCGTCGTAAGACTCCACGCCGAAAACGAGCTTCCGCCCATCGATCTCTTTCAGGGTAGCGGTCACCTTCACCATCATCCCAATAGGGGTTGCCACCAGATGTTTCAGGTCAATGCGAGTCCCGAGGGTGATCATGCCGGGATCGAGCTTGTCCGTTACCGAACACACCGCCGCCTCCTCACTCCATTCACACAGGAGGGGCGTGGTAAAGACATCCACCCCGGGATTCCCATGCTTGTCAGCAGAATGCTCCGGCTCAACCCGTCGCTCGATGGTGTAGCTCGCTCCGACCTCCAGTGCCATGCTCTCCTCCTCTCATCGCGAAGAAATGTCCCTATTCCGCGGTCAGTTTCTACCACCCGCCTTGATGCCTGTCAATGGGCGAGGCCGACACGGTACGGATCAATCTCCTTGACACAGCGCGAACCTGTTTTTAGATTGTGGGCACCTTGATGTCCGTCCCGATTTCTCTAACCTGCCTAGAGGAGGTGAGCCCCGTGAAACCCAAGGTATTGGTCACGCGCATGCTTCCCCAAGCCGCCTTGGATCTCGTGTCCACGCATTGTCAAGCCGAGGTGAACCGGCGCGACGTACGGTACACGAAAAAGCAGCTCGTCCAACACCTACAAGGCAAGGTGGGAATGATTTGCGTGCTGACGGATACCATCGATGCGGAGGTGCTCCGCAGCAATCCCAAACTAAAGGTCGTCAGCAACGTCGCCGTCGGTTTAGATAACATCGACGTGAAGGCCGCGACCCAGCACGGGGTCATGGTGACCAATACACCCGGGGTTCTCACCGAGACCACGGCCGACTTTGCCTGGGCTCTCCTATTGGCTACCGCCCGTCGGATCATAGAAGCGGACCGTTTCGTCCGGGCGGGAAAATGGAAGGAATGGATGTTCCTCGGATTTCTCGGGACTGACCTTTACGGAAAGGTACTTGGAATCTGCGGCCTTGGTCGAATCGGGACGGCGGTCGCCCGGCGTGCCCACGGTTTCAACATGAGAATCCTTTACACCCAGCGCCACCGGAACAAGGAAAAGGAGAAAGATCTCGACGCCTGGTACGTGGACAAAATGACGCTGCTCAGGGAATCGGACTTTGTCGTGCTCCTGCTCCCTCTGACTTCCGAGACATACCACTATATCGGACAGAAAGAGCTGAACACAATGAAGAGCACCGCCATCCTCGTCAACGCGGCCCGAGGACCAATTGTCGACGAGAAGGCTCTGGTGCAAGCCCTCAAGTCCAAAAGGATTGCGGGCGCCGGGCTCGATGTGTTCAAGGAGGAACCCAAGGTCGAGCCAGGGTTGCTCCGTCTGCAGAACGTGGTTCTCGCCCCCCACATCGCCAGTGCCTCCATGGAGACCCGGACGAAGATGGCCTGCATGGCTGCGGAAAACTGTGTGGCGGCCGTCACGGGGCGGCACCCGCCCAACCTGTTCACTCCCGAAGTACTTAATAGATAGTTCAGGGTTGAGGGTCATCCCTGATCGCCTCCTGACTGCCCATCAACCCTTGACCCTGAACCGTTAGTGAAGCGGTACGCGGACCGTGAAGTTAATCGGTTCGCCATCGCCAGAGCGACCCAAGAATGTCAACGTCTCGACTCCGGTGAGCCCCGGCAGCGCGCTCGGATCCGACGAGCCCAGCCGCCCTTTGACCGAAACCTCCGCCTCGGCCCCCCCCTTTACGCTGAGATTGAGCGGCTTATCCTTGCGCCAGCCGTTGCCCCAGAGGTTCTGGACATTGAGACGCAGGAGTTCGAGGGTGACCCCTACGTTGCTTTGATTCGCGATCTTCACCTTGAATTCCCATAAGAACCCAGCTTTGTCCGTCGGCTCCAATTCCTCTGGACGCAGGGGACGCTTCCACACATCGGTCACCGTGATCTTCAGCGGCTCCGCCCCTTCTACTTCGACGTCACTTGGTTTCACCAGGGAAGGAACCTTTTTCGACGGCCCACACCCAACGCTGAAAAGAGTAACACACAGTAGCAGTCCCAAGAATTTCCACCTTAGATGTCGCATGCTCCCCCTCCATAAGATTCACTCATCCGTACTCCTCCTATGACCGCAAGGGAACACGGGGTACATGTTGGCCCGACCTTGATCTGCGGGGGTGTGAGCAGGCGCGTGCCGTGAAGAACCCTCCCTCGGGGGTGTCCAGGACCGTGACGGCCGTCGTGGGACGCGTCCAGTCCCCGGCAGGCCCTATTCGCAAAAGCAAGATCCGTTCCACTGCTACCCGTTACCCATCCCCCAATGATATGGAGGTCCGGCTCATGGTAGACCGCTGGCATGCCTCCACTATCGCCAGTGCCTTGATCCCATCGCTCAAGGAGACGGGCGGCGGGGGACCATCCCTCAACCACGCCACAAACGCCCGGAGACACTCGCGGACCGTGGGTATCGGCGGCGGGAGGGACAGGGGGCGTTTCTCCCGCCCTTGAATTAGGCAGAGAGATTGGTGCACATGGTCTCCGACCAAAACCCCTTTTTCCCCAACGACCTCGATTCGACCGGTCCTGCTCAGCGTGGTTCGCAGGTTCGCGACGACAGCCTGAAGCGAGCCAGGCTCTATCTGCAACATGGCGGTGAACCCGTCCTCCGTTCGCTGAGTATAGCGGCGAAATGACTCGCAACACACACGCACCACCTCTCCCCCGGTCAGGAAGCGAAGCAGGTCGAAGCTGTGAATGCCGGTGTGAAGAATGACGCCGCCTCGACCCGGTTCGTCCAGCCATGGCAGGGGCGAGGGTTCAAAATGTTGCTCGATGAAAATGGCATGGAGCGTGCCCAGGAGAGGCAGGTGCGCCTTGAGGGTTTGGATCAGACTATCAAACCGGAGGGTGTGGGCTACCAACCCTTTCGTCCCCCTGCCTTCGGCCTCCTCCACGATCTTTTCGGCATCGGCCAGCGTATGCGCCAAGGGTTTCTCCACGACAAAGGAGAGCCCCTGTCGCGCCGCAGCCGTGCAGATGGGCCCATTGAGGTCGGGAGGAAGCACCACGGCCACCGCATCCAATCGGTCATCCGAGAGCAGGTCACGATAGTCGGCAAAGAAGGCAATGCTCTTCACTCTGGCGAACTCCTGCCCCGACGGTACATCACGCCGGCAGACGGCCACAAGCTCGACCTCAGGGAGATCCTCGAGAAGATGACGGGCATACCGCGACCCGTGTCGGCCGAGCCCGATCAATCCGAAGCGGATTCGCTCCCCCTTCATGACCGCTCCGACGCAGGAAGGTGATAGCGCGAGCCGTTTGGCTCGAGTACAATCGAGTGATCCTCACGAGACGGGAGGCCTCGATGCGATTGCATGAAAAGCTTCTCAAGCGACGCGTGGTCTATGCAGGGAGCTACCTCACGGCACACGAGTATCTGGTCCGCCTGCCCGACGGCACCATGGCGAGACGAGATATCATTCGACCACCGGATGCCGCCGCGGTCGTCCCCCTTGACGGTAAGGGCAACATCTACCTCGTGCGCCAGTACCGCCCCGCCATCCGCCGGGTGCTCTACGAGCTTCCGGCCGGGATCATTGACCATGGCGAGCCACCTGTGCGGACAGCCCGACGGGAATGTGAAGAGGAAATCGGCATGCGCCCAAAGCGTCTCAGGAAACTTTGCGTTGCGTACCACGCCGCCGGCTTCTCCACCGGGTGCGTCCATATTTTCCTGGCGACCGGACTGGCTCCTGTGAGCGGGCCGACCTTGGACGCCTCCGAGTTTGTCGAGCCAGTCCGCCTTCCGTTTCGGCAGGCGTTTCGCATGGCAGAGAGGAACCAGATCGTGGATGCCCAAACCCTTATCGGCCTCTCGTGGACAAAGCGTCTCCTCGAACAAGGCACAAGGTAGGTTCCTCGATCCTTTCGCGGGAGGACCGGGGGCCTCAGCCATGTTCCAAACGATCGTGTTGGTCAGCGCTCTTGGACTCGTTGGCCCACCCGATGCTCCGTTCCGGCCCAGAGGCGCTTGATATTGTCCCGGTGGCGGACAAAGATGAGAAGAGCGGCCACAAAGGAAAATATGAAATAGGGACCCGGCCCGGTAGAGAAAAGAATGACAGGGGGGACACAAACGCTGGCGACCATGGCGGCCAGAGAGGGGTAGCGGAAGACCAGGAGGACACCAAACCACACTAAAAGCCCCAGGACGGCGGGAAGAGGGGTCATGGCGAGGAGAGCCCCAAAGCTGGTGGCCACTCCCTTGCCACCAACGAACCGGAGATAGATCGGCCAGTTATGACCCAGCACCGCTGCCATCCCCACGCCGGCCACAAGCGGCTCTGTTCCTCCCAAGAGGAGCGCGAGCACCGTGGGGAGAAACCCCTTGAGGAGATCGCCCAATAAGGTAAGGGCTGCCGCTCTTTTCCCCACAATACGTAGGACATTGGCGGTTCCGATATTACCACTGCCGTATTGGCGGATATCCACCCGACCGACCGCTCGGGAGATCAGGAGACCGAATGGGATCGAGCCGACCAGATAGGCGATGACCACGAGACCGAGTTCCTGAAGCCCAGGCACCCTAACTCCTCCCCGAAGCAAGACGTGGCAACGGGTGCTTTACATGCCCGGTCTGCGCATACCAGGTGGCGGTCCGAGTCACCATTTCCCGCAAAGGCGTAAAGAAAAGTTTCAGCTCTCGTTCCGCTTTGGAACTGTCATACCTGCCGCCGTGGAGAACGCTCCGAATAAGCTCCCGGCAGAACTTCGGCCGCCGTCCCCTGAGCCGGTCACCCCATTCCATCGCCGTGCTCAGGGCCAACGCCAGCTTGGGGCCTACCTGCCAGAGCCGCCTGCGAAGCCCAGTCACCTCCTCCAACGTCTGGAGAAGTTCCTGGATGTTCACCGATGCCCCGCTCAGCAGGTACCGTTCCCCTGCACGCCCCATCTCCCGGGCGTTGATGTGGGCATCGACACAATCGTCAAGGTAGAGGAAGCTGAACCATGTTCCGGTGATGAAGGGCAACCGCCCGTTCAAGTAATCCAGAAAGATCCGCGCCGTCCCATGCAGGCGGCCCGGTCCCTGGACGGAGGAGGGATTAAGAACCACAATAGGCAACCCATGGCGCGCACAATCCAAAGCGAGCTGCTCGGCTTCGAATTTTGCCCGTTCGTAGTGGGAGAGAAATGTCCCCCGGTGTGCTGTCTCTTCCACGGCCACCTGACCGGACGCTTCCCCGATCGTCGCCGCAGAGCTCGTGTAGACAACCCGCTTCACCCCCACTTCGCCCGCCGCCTGCAAGAGAAACCGGGTTCCCTTCACATTCACCTCATACAACGGTCGGGGGTCGGTGAGACAGAAGACGTTGAGCCCGGCGGTGTGGACCACGCACTCTGCTTCCCGGAGGGCCTCCCGATAGGTCGCAGGGCTCAGGAGGTCTCCGACGACTGGATGCGCCCCCTTCGCCGCCAATTGACGCGCCGCCGCCTCCCGGCGAACCAGGGGCATGACGCGTTCGCCTTCCCGAAGCAGACGATCGAGGATCGCGCCTCCAATAAAGCCCGTGGCGCCCGTAAGAAAGGTGACCATCGTGATTCCTCAACGATCAGCACTGTACCAGAGTGTACGATGCGAGGCAACGCTGAGGAAAGTCATTAGGGGAGGTCTAAGCGAGACCTTCTTCTTGCAGCATCTGAATGGCCTTCTCGAAGGCCTGCACGGTGAGCGCAATATCCTCTTCGCTGTGGACAGACGAGATCCACCCATGGACTGGAGGGATGTCCACCCCATTGAGGATCATGGCCGCACGCAGTTTGTGATGACACTTCATGCTATGGGCCTGGAGAAGCCGGTGGTCCGTCCGAGACGAAAGCCCATCCGCGCTGAGACCAAGCCGGGCCGGACCGACAAAATAGTTGAAGACCGAGCCTTCCCCATAGACCAGGACATCGGCACCCGTCTTGGCGATCGATTCCTTCATGCCCGCCCGTAACAGCTCACCCATGCGGTTAGCCCGTCGCTGCGCATCCCCATCGCCAATCCGTTCCAACGTGGCGATACCTGCTGCTGCCGCCAGCGGATTCGCGTTAAAAGTCCCGGCATGCGAGACCCGCTGGTGACGATCCCATTCGCCTTCCCCCCGGAAGGCAATGCGGTCCATGATCTCGGCTTGCCCAGCCACCGCCCCTCCCGGCATGCCCCCCGCGAGGATCTTTGCCAGCGCGGTCAGATCAGGTGTCACCCCGAAGTACTCCTGGGCGCCACCCGGCGCGAACCGGAAACCGGAGATCACTTCATCAAAGATCAGAACCACGCCTTTTTTCTGGGTGGCTTGCCTGAGCTCGTGGAGAAATGTCCGATCCGTGGGGATGGTTCCCGAAGTCCCCCCGGCCGGCTCGAGAATGACCGTCCCGACGTCTTGATCCAGCGCCTTTTCCAACGCGCGAAGATCATTAGGGGGACAGAGGAGAATCTGACCCAAGGCCTCCTCAGGAACGCCCCGAGACACCGGGAATTGGTATGGAGGCTTGGCACCGACCGTGGCGAAGTCGTGCCAGCCGTGGAAGTGTCCCTCGAACTTCAGGACCTTATTTTTTCCCATATGCGCACGCGCGAGACGCAGGGCGAGCTGGGTGGACTCGGTCCCGGAGCCGGTGAAACGAACCCGTTCCGCCGACGGGACCATCCGGTGCACCAGCTCGGCCCATCGGACTTCTAATGGATGGCTCGCTCCCAGGTGGGTTCCCTTCTCTAGCTGCGCCCGGAGGGCTCGCACGACCTCAGGATGCAGGTGCCCGAGGAAAAGAGCCCCGTGCCCCATCCAGTAGTCAATCAGCTCCTGCCCGTCCGCCGCCCATTTGCGGGTCCCCTTGGCCCGCTCCACATACACCGGGAAGGGGGTGAGGTACCGGATGTCATGGGTGATGCCGCCGGGGATAAGCTGGCGGGCGCGCTCGAAGAGCTTACAGGAGGTCGGATGAGCCCTGAGATACAGGGCATCAATTTGTGAAGAGGTAGGGTCCATGCGATATCCTCACACAGATGGGCCCTGGTCGATGTTTCGTTTTGTCAACAGGACGTGGTCGAGCCGCTTTCGGAGCTCTTGTCCTGTCGTTCGATACTTGAAGGCTTTTCGGCCGTCGATGAAAAGTACTGGCACCTGTTGATCAAATCGCGCTCGGAGATCAGGATCTTGGTCGATGTCTACCTCCGAAAAATCCACGGGATACCCGCGAACCACCTCATGGACGATCCCCTTCACCTCGTCACAGAGACAGCAATCGCGCCGCGTGTAAAACGTAATCCGGATCCTATCCTTCGAATGCAAGGTAGCCATGCGCGAAGACCGTAACACAGGAGGTCATACCTGTCAACGAAGCCCCAGTCAGACGCTCGCGAGGGGCTTGCGGACTCATGAGCTTTATTTACCGATAGATACGCCTGCTTTGGCACGACCGTCGCACCTGCAACCGAGGGTGTGCGCCGCGGCGCGCCGCCTTGTAAAGGAGAGAGGGATGCAACGATATGTACCCTTCTGGCGTCGCAAATTCTATGTACGCCCGATCCAGCGGAAATATTTCTACCTCGCCCTCGTCCCGCTCATCGTCTGTGCGTTTCTCCTGATCCTCCTAGTCTTCGTTCCGGTTTTCTGGGCGGTCAACGGGCCGACCCCTAACCTCGATCAGGCCGCCGTCTTGAGACAGATCTACGGTATGGCTGGTCTCCGCATTTGGGCCGCCGTAATTGTCAGCATGCTCGCCGCGTGCCTGCTGAGCTTCATTGCCACGTACAAGTTCGCCGGCCCGCTGTACCGGATCGAACAGATCTTGTGAAAGGTCGAAGAGGGGGATCTGCCGGTCGCCGTTCGGATTCGTCGGGACGATGATATTCAGGAGTTTGGGCGGGCGCTCGATAGCCCCTTCAACACGATCGCCGTGGCCCTGACCGCCATTCAGGAACAACAGGCGAAGGCCGATAAGGAATTCCTCGCTCTCAAAGGTAAGGTCAAAGCCGGCGTGAACGGGGACATCCTGGACGACCTCGAGGGGATCGGTCGGAACCACAGAGAGGCCCAGAGTATCCTGGCGAACTTCAATATTCCAACCCTGCAGGCTCCCAATCCGGGAACGTCCGAGAAAGCATAGATTTGTGTGTCATGACTCCGGCGCGTTGAAGATCACCTTCCGCCAGGGTCGGACCTCAACGCTCTCGAACAGGCCCGCCTTGACGTACGGGTCGTTCCGTAAGAACGTCTCTACCGCTGCCCGGTCCTGCATGTCAACCAGAAGGAAGCTGCCCGTCATGCCTTTCCCGTCATCCGTGAGCGTCGCGCCGCCAGCAACGATCTGCCTGCCAAAGCCCTGTATATATTCGAGGTGCGCCGGCCGGGTCTCCTGCCGGATGTGGGTCGAGTTCGGTTTGTCAGTCGTCATGATGATGAAGTACATCGGTGATCCTCCCCTGTTTTGTCACGGTACGAGTTTTCTCGACGTCTAGTGCCGTTGCAACCTATGCTGCCTGCCACTAGTCGTTCCCTCGTCGAAAGGGCGCAACAAGTTGGAACGGCACTAGGAAACGGAATGGGACCGTCCGTAAAGTTTCCGGGCCATTCGAAGGTGGGTGATCGCCTCGGATCTCTTGCCGAGCACCTCGCAGAGCCGCCCCAGATTGTAGTGGACGTCGGCAAAGTCGGGGTCGCACTTCAGCGCCTGCCGATACGCTTCGATTGCCTCGCGGTGGCGCCTCAGATCATCCAACAGGACACCGAGGTTGAAGTGTGGCACGGGATCGTCGGGCGCGTGCTGGACCGCGGCTCGGTAGTGGGCCTCGGCCCGCATGAAGTCCTTGGCCTCGTGGTAGAGCCGGCCGAGATTCACATGAGCATCGGACAGGGCCGGGTCCAACTCCAACGCTTGATGGTACGCCCGGCGGGCCTCTTCTCGTGCGGTCGTCTCTAACTCCAAAGCCAGATTAAACCAATGCTCCGCAGTCAGGGCGGGAGTGGCCTGCTCGCGTTGTGGAAGAGGGAGAGCAACCTGCTCCGCCACAGCCTGGACCCCAAAGTTGAAGAGGAACTGTCCCGAGTCCGGCTGCCAACGTGCGGTGCCGTCCCAGGCGACGATGCGGTTGCCATCGGCATAGATCGTGACGCTCGTCAACTGCTGGTCATCCGGAAGCTGGCGCCTGAGGGAACCAAGCATTCGCCGGATCCGCTTCATCGGGACGCGAGAATCCAGGAGGCCTTTGGTGGTCTTGAGAAGGAGGAGATCTTGGAAGGTGAACTCGAACCGTCGCCCTAGACCCCGGGTGGGCGAGAGAAAACCTGCGCGCACGCACGACCGGATCCGCCGTTCTGAGAGGTCGAGGATCTTGGCCACGTCGCGGGTGGTGAAGTACTTCATTTCTTGACAGCTTGGGTTTTCTTTTCCGACTTCCCTGTCGTCGCCGCGGCGCGTTTGGCCTTCACAGGGGGCTTCTTTTCGTGCGGGACCCGCTTGGCGAGGCTCTCCTTCAGTGCCTCCATCAGGTCGATCACTTGGGCACGTGGGGTTTCGGTTGCGACCGCCGTGATCTCTTTCCCTTCGACTTTGAGGTTCACCATGTCGAGCACCCGCAGCCGGTAGTCGTCCTGATACTCCTCGGGTCTGAATTCGTCGGACGAGAGCTCGTCGATGAGCCGGAGTGCCAGATCGAGCTCGCCCTCTTTGATCGTGGCCGATTCCCCTTTGCCGATCTCGCCGAAGTTTCGCACCTCGTCAGCGAAGTACATCGTGTGCAGCATCAGGCCGCCCTGCGCCGGCCGCACGAGGACCAAACTCTCCTTCCCACGCATGACGAACTTGGCCAAGGCCACCCGGTCCGTCTTGGCCATGGCATCGGCGAGCAGTCGGTACGCCTTTTCGCCACCCTTGTCGGGTCCAAGGTAGTATGTCTTCTCGAAATAGATTGGATCCACCCTTGGGAGCGGCACGAACTCGGCAATGTCGATGGTTCTCGAAACCTCAGCCTCCAACGACTTCAGCTCTTCATCGGTAAACTGGACGTACTGCCCCTTGGCGAACTCGTACCCTTTGACGAGACTGACCCGGTCCAGGACCTCATTGCACACGGGGCAGATGTGTTGCTGCTTGATCCGGTTGCCGCACTTGGCGTGCAACATGTTGAAGGACACTCCGCCGGACGACGCGGCCGTGTACAGCTTGATCGGGATAGAAACCAGCCCAAACGAGATCGTCCCGGAGCCGATCGAGTGTGGTGGCATGACGTCAATCCTCCTTGGTAGGATCTGGGGGAATTTGCACCATAGCACGGAAGCCCGTATACTTCAAAGTGCAATGTGATAGCCCTCCGAAGGTCAGGAAAAGGTTGAAGGATGAGAAAGCGCCCTCCCCAACTCGACGCCTATCGCAAGAAACGGGATCCCGAAAGAACACCCGAGCCGTTCGGCGGGCGCCCGCCAACGGGCCGTCCCCTATTTGTCGTTCAGCAGCACGCAGCTCGGCGGCTCCATTATGATCTGCGCCTGGAAATCGACGGCATCCTGAAGAGTTGGGCGGTCCCAAAGGGGCCATCGGTTCGGCCGGGGGAGAAGCGTTTGGCGGTTCATGTGGAGGACCATCCCCTCGAGTATGCTCACTTCGAAGGCGTAATCCCTCCGGACAATTACGGCGCGGGGGCGGTCATCGTCTGGGATCGCGGCTGGTACCGCCTGGTGAAAGAAGGGGATCCGCTCGAGCAGCTTGCCAAGGGAAAGCTTGACATCGAGTTATTCGGCTTCAAGATGCGCGGCAGGTGGGCACTGACCCGAATGTCCAAGCAAGACAAAGAGTGGTTTCTCGTCAAGAAGGCCGATGCTACCGTGGCTCCCGAGGAACTGACGGATCGTTACCCCCGCTCAATCGTCTCAGGACTCACGGTGGAAGAGATCCGCGATGTCCCCGCGAAGTTGAACGCCCTCCGGGCCCGGCTGCGGGCGCTGAAGGCCCCGCGGGGCAACGTCTCGGCGCGTGCGCAGCCTTTTATGCTTGCAACGCTCGAAGAGCGTCCATTTTCGGGCACGGAGTGGCTTTTCGAGATTAAGTATGACGGCGTGCGGGTCATGGCCTCTCGGCAGGAGGGCACCGTGGAGCTGTATGGACGGCGCGGGCACGTGATCACCGGGCGCTATCCGGAGCTGGTCGCGGCCCTTTCGTCTCTGCCCGCGGACAGCTTTCTCCTGGACGGCGAGATCGTGGCCCTGGATGAGGGGGGTAAACCCAGCTTTCAACGGCTTCAGGCTCGCATGGGGCTCACGAGCCCTCACGACATCGAATGGACCATGCAGAGCGTACCCGTGGTCGGGATTTTTTTTGACTGCCTCGCTCTAGATGGGTACGACCTACGCCGCCTCCCGCTCCTCGAGCGAAAGGAATGCCTGAGGTTTCTCCTGCCCCCCCTTGGCCCTGCCCGCTATGGCGATCACGTCCTGGCGCATGGCCAACCGTTCTTTGACGTGGCATCGGCCGAGCGGCTCGAGGGAATTGTGGCAAAGAAGGTCAAGAGTCTTTATGCGGACGGTAGATCACGCGAGTGGATCAAGATCAAGTGCCAGCGCCGCCAGGAATTCGTGATCGGCGGCTACACCGCTCCCCAGGGCTCACGCGGGCACTTCGGCGCGCTCCATATTGGACTCTACGAGGGATCCCGCCTCGTGTACGTCTCGAAGGTGGGCACGGGATTTGATCAGGCGGAACTCAAGAAGATTTGGGACGCCCTCCAGCCTCTCCGTCGCGTAACGTCCCCCTTTGATACAGGCAGTCCGACTGGCCGCAGCCACCACTGGGTCGAGCCCCAGCTTGTCTGCGAGGTCCGCTTCACCGAGTGGACAAAGGACGGCGGCCTGCGTCATCCGGCGTTCCTCGGCCTCCGGGTCGACAAGCCTCCCAAAGAGTGTAGGCGCGAAGAGCTGGCTCTGCTCCCGGCCGATGCGAAGGCTGTGCCGGCCACAGCGCCTAAGCTTGAAAGGCGGGTCACGCTCACGAATCTCAAAAAGATTTTTTGGCCGTCCGCAGGCTATACTAAGGGCGACCTGATTGCATACTACGAGGGGGTAGCACCGCGCCTCCTTCCTTACCTCAAGGATCGGCCGCTGGTCCTCACGCGGTATCCCGACGGGATCGCGGGAAAGTCGTTCTTCCAGAAGGACGCGCCGGACTTCGTGCCGGCGTGGGTCCGCACGGAACGGATCTACTCCAAGGACTCTGAGCGCGAGATTGACTACTTCATCGTCAGCGACGTCGAGCAGCTCCGCTACATTGTGAACCTCGGCACTATCCCCCTCCATCTCTGGAGTTCGCGCCTCGCCTCGCTCGACCGACCGGACTGGCTTATTCTCGACCTCGACCCGAAGGACGCGCCGTTTACCGATGTCGTGAAGGTCGCCCGCGCACTGCACCAGATCCTCGACCAACTCGCCATACCGAACTACATCAAGACCTCGGGGGGCAGCGGGCTGCATATCCTGATTCCACTCGGCGCCTGCTACACGCACGAAGAGTCACGGATATTTGCTCGTCTCCTGGCCCTGCTCGGCGTGGTGGCCAGGCCCGAGATTGCCACGATCACTCGCCCGCTGCGCGCCCGCGGGGGAAAGGTCTACATCGATTTCGCCCAAAACGGCCACGGCCGGACCATCGTGGCGCCCTACTCCGTTCGGCCGCTCCCTGGAGCACCGGCCTCGTGTCCGCTCAAGTGGGATGAGGTAACCAGGCGCTTGAACCCCGCGCGCTTCACAATCAAGACCCTGCCCACGCACGTCCGGAACATACCGGATCCATTAGCCCCCGTCCTGACGGACTCCGTCGACTTGGCCGCCGCCATCGCCCGTATCGAGCGGCGGCTGGGGCGTATCTCGTAATCTGTGGGTTCTGATTTGAGGGGGCGAAGGGGAGAAACTTAGTAGCCGAAAATCTGTTTCAGGGTTGCCTGCTCTAGAAGTTTTCGGAGGGGGACGTCCCCGAAACGTGCCCCCAGATCGCCGAGCAACATTTCCTTATACTTGACCAGCCCCCGGTTTATGACATTCTGGTAGACATAGACCACCTCGGTGAACTCCGGGGGCCCCTCAATAGCTTTTGTAAGCCGCTTCCAGATCGCCGGATCCTCCCAGCGGGGGTCAAGGGTACTAAAAAACGCCCTGGTGCGCTGGCCCTTGGGTCGCTGTCCCGCGAATGCACCTTCTAGAAGCCCCTGCAACTCCAAATCTTCGTTAAAGATTTCCAGAACCTGTTCTTGGGCGTTTAGCCTCTTCACCCTATTCAGGTCGGCGTACAGGTAACTGAAAAGCAGATCCGAGAGTTGCGAACGGGGAGCCTTACTACCGATGCATCTTCGCAGCTCGCGGAAGCCCTCGAGGCGCCACCGGTCCGCCTTACTCCAGTAAACCTTGTTGTCGAATTTGATGACGAATGCTAACGCTCTCGTGGCATCGCTGATCTCTACCCTGCTGGCGAGATGGTTATCAAAGCGGTCCGGATCGCAGTGGTGATTCCGCTTACGACACCATCCCTCGTCACCATAAACAGCCTGCACCTTCCTAAGGTGGTCAATCCGGGCGGCTTGGTAGGGCTTCATCGGATAGATCTTCGTGCTAGTATCGCGCTCGGGATCGTAGATCGAGATCTCGGCGAAGTGGATAGGAGCGAAATGGACCTGGCTATTGTGGTAAACGACGCTCCCATCGCTGAACGCGCCCAGGAACCATCCGTAAACTGCCCCTCGAGTGAGCAACTCGTGAGAAACAACGATAGTACAGCCAGCCGACGGGTTCAGATGCGTGCCCACGTAGAAGGCTTGAGTAGAGAAATCAATCCTGGTTACCGATCTGAGGCAATCGACAGGTCCAGTGCGGACATCTCGATGAAGAATCTCACCAGTCCTCCAGGTACGCTTCAGCTTATCGAAACGGCTGACCAAGAGTGCTTCTTTCAGGAAGCCCGACCCGTCGTCCAGATAATAGGCGATGAGGAAAACCTTCTCATCGTCGAGAATCTTATAGCTAGTGATGGCTTTGCGAAGATCTGGGATGGCCTGAGCGCTCGTGGGTAAGTGATGACTCTGGAGAACCTCGCTCAGCGTTTTCGCAGAGGACGAACTAAATAACAGTAGGATCAAGAAACCCGCCCGGCCAAGGTCGCTCAGTCCAAGCCACGATCGCCGCATTACACCACGTTCCCCTTAAGCAGTCCCCGAAATTCGAGGGCTAGGGCCGGGGCGATGCCCGACTCCTCGTGTTTGAAGTAGATGAATGTGTCCTGCCATCCGATGCCGAGCTTCGTAATCGTCTGACTCCACTGCTTGAGATCTTCCTTCGAGTATCCCTCATCGCGCAACCGGAAGTAGCCGAAGTCCGCGGTCGCCACCGCCGGCGTCGTTCCCTGCTCGGTGTCGGCGACGCAGAGGGCCGCGTTCCGGGCCCTCAGGCGGTCGTATACATCCTCGCTGAACCACGAATCGTGGCGGAACTCGAAGACACAGCGGATGCCAGGCGGTAACAGGACCAGCACGTCTCCCAACCGTCCGAGGTCTTTTTTGAAGTACGGCGGCAGCTGAAAGAGGAGTGGGCCGAGTTTTGGACCCAGCGTCCTGGCCGTGTGGACAAAATAGCGGAGGGACTCATCCACGTCCTTGAGACGGGCATCGTGGGTAATACGCCTGGATACCTTGAGGGCGAAGGCAAAACCCGCGGGGGTCTCGGCATCCCAGGCCGCACCCGTCTTGGCGTTCGGCATCCGATAGAACGTGTAGTTGATCTCGACCGTGGAAAAACGCTCCGCGTAATACGGGAGCATCTTGGTGGTCGGGAATTTCTCGGGGTAAAAGCTGCCCCGCCACTCCGGATAGTTGTACCCCGATGTCCCGACCCAGATCGCCACTACGCGACCAACCTCCCTTTCACCCCCGAGTCTCCTGGGAGGTGCAGATCCCGTCCCACTCGGGGGGAGCCTTTACTGCCCGCCGAACACGGCGACCACACCCAAGCCCGCTGCGAACAGGGCGAAGGTCAGGATCGTCATGAGCCCAATAGCGCCGGGTGATACGGTCGGGGCAGCCATGCTCCCATGGCCCGAACGGGTTCCGGCCGCGCCCATCCCAGCCATGTGCGCCATCCCCTGCTGCTGGTGGCCAGCCGTGGGCTCCGCGTGGCCGGCCATGACCGGTTCTGCGGCTTTCGGAGGACGCACGGTCATCATGCCGTGTTTCAAGTGGTTCGCGACCAACCACCAGTTGACGGGATATGCCACGACGAACCCGGCCAACAGGGCCATGCTCATGATGAACCAGAAGGCTGGGGAAAGTACGTCCGTGCTCCCCGCAACGTAGGCCCTCGACACGGCCGCCACGGCCACCATGCCACCCATCAATCCATTCATGGAGAGCATCTCGGGAAGGAACGTCTTGGTGAGGGCCCGTGTGTACGACCCGCCGGCTGTGTCCCGCATGAACAAAGCTTGAAAGATCGTCCAACCGAAGCCGAAACCGAGCACATATTCTAACGCGATGTCGGCGAACGGCGCGAGGTGCAGGACACTGCCGATGGCGGCGCCGGCGAGGATGCCCACCCCGTCGCCGGCCACGCAGTGCATGGTAGATCCGAGTACCTGGCGCCACCGGACCGCGACATATTGTTCGTGCATTCCTGGCAGCGGCTCGCGACAGCCCAATACGTAAAGGAAGGCCCCGATCGGGCCTGTGTAGGCGGTCACCAGGATGAAGCCCCACTTCAAAACCGGAGATTCAGGTGTAGAGCGAATGTCCCACATCACAAATATGAGGGAAAGTGCGGTCAGTATAAACCACAACAACATGACGCCGTCCAACATCGGTGCCTCCTTTCTCAGGCCGAAGACAGAGTGGCCTCGGCGCGCCGCCCGAGACGCTTTGGACAAACCCTCAGTATTTCGAAGGGAAGAGCGGGTGTCAAGCACATCCAATGACGGGTGTGGGATTCGTGGGACTAGACGCTGAGTAACTCTTCCAGGATCTTCGGGTGTGATCGGAATTCCTCAGTACTGGCGTGGTGGCGGATGCGTCCCTTCTCGATCACATAGCCGCGCTGGGCATGTTTTAGGGCAAACCGAATGTTCTGCTCCGTAAAGAGGATGGTCGTCGTCTCCGACAGTTCGTCGATTATCCGTCCCACCTGCTGTACAATAACGGGTGCCAGTCCCTCGTTCGGCTCGTCGAGGAGCAGCAACTCGGGTTCACCGACGAGGGCACGGGCGATGGCAAGTATCTGCTGCTCCCCGCCGCTCAAATAGTCCCCGGCCCGGTTGCGCATCTCGGCAAGTATCGTGAAATGATCGTAAATCTTCTCAAGCGACCACCGGCGCGTTCCTTTGACTCTGCTCTTCTGCGCCACCTCCAGGTTCTCGTGCACGGTCAGGCCCGGGAAGATGCGACGGTCCTCGGGCACGAACCCAACACCCATACGCGCGATTCGGTCGGCCACGTGTCCCTGGATCGCCTCACCCCTAAACAAGATCCTTCCCTTGCGAGGTGGGGTCAGGCCAATAATCGAACGTAGTGTCGTCGTTTTCCCAGCGCCGTTCCGTCCGAGCAGGCAGACCACCTCGCCTGTTCCTACCTCCAAGCTGATCCCCTGAAGCACGTGACTCTCTCCATAGTACGTATGTACATCCTCGAGACGAAGCATCAGTGTCTTTCCTCCCCGAGGTAGGCCGTGCGCACGTTGGGATCGTTCCTGATCGCTTCGGGTGTCCCCTGAGCTAAGAGCTCCCCACGGTGCATAACAAAGATCTCTTGGGCCAGTCCAAAGACCACGTCCATGTCGTGCTCAGTCAAGAAGAAGGTGTATGGACCGGAGTCCGCAAGGGTCCGAATGAGCTGCATAACCGTGTACGTTTCCTCCGGCGTCATCCCCGCCGTCGGTTCGTCTAACAATACCAGCTGGGGCTCGGTGGTCAACACGATGGCGAGTTCTACTCTCCTTTTGTCCCCATGGCTGAGGGTTCCGGCGCGGGTACGCGCCGCAGACTCAAGCCCCAGGCGGGCGAGAACCGCGAGGGCGTGCGCGTCCAAACTCTCGTCGCGGGCACTGACCTGCCACAGGTTCAGCCCCATATTGTGACGGGCGATCAGGGCGACTTGGATATTTTCGAGCACTGTCAGTTCATCGAAGATGTTAGTGATCTGGAAGGACCGCGCAATCCCCTCTCGTACGATGCGGTCGGGGGACATGCCCGTAATATCGCTGCCGCGAAACCGGACCGATCCCGCCGTAGGCTTCAGCCGTCCCGAGATCATGTTGTAGAATGTGGTCTTGCCGGCACCGTTGGGGCCGATGAGGGCCGTAATGCGACGTTCCGAAATCGCCAACGACACATTGTTGACCGCCACAAAATGACCAAATGCCTTGCTGATGTTTTCCACTTCGAGAAGCGGGGCGCTCATGACTTCCTCCAGAGCCACCGGTCGAAGAGTCCTAGGGCTCCCCGCGGCATGAAGATGACCATGAACGCGAGGACCACTCCGAGGTATATCATCCATTCGTCCGTATATGTCGTGATCCATTGTCGCAGGATCAAGAAGGCGGCCGAACCGAAGAGGGGACCGAGAAAGTGCTGGGCCCCTCCCAGAATCGTCATCAGTACTGGTTCCGCAGATCGGGTCCAGTGCACCATGTCCGGGACCGCAATGCGGTTAAAGGGGGCAAACAGCGCGCCCGCCAGGCCTGAGAAGAATCCAGACAACACGAAGGCATAGAGGCGGTAGCGGTAGACAGGAATTCCAGCGAACGCGACCCGTTCGGTATTATCGCGCATGGCCCGAAGGATGAGACCAAAGGGCGAAACCGTGATGCGGTAGAGCGCGAACCCGCTGAGTATGGTCACCACCAAGGTCAAGTAGTAAAAATGGATCGGATGGGCCAGTTGACCGTCAAAGCCCAGTCCGAGAGGGGTGATGGGGAATCCCGCAACGCCGTCGCTTCCTCCGGTGAGACTGCGCCACTGATGGAAGACGGCGAACGTCATCATCCCAAACGCCAGAGTCAGCATGGCAAAATAGACCTCGTCCAGGCGTACGCAGAGGTAGCCGATCACGAGCGCCAAGAGACCCGCCCCAATGGGGCCTGCCACCAAGATCCAAATAAAATCCGGCTGAGCGTCGCGCAGGAGCAGGGCCGCCGTGTAGGCCCCCATCCCGAAGTAGGCGGCATGGCCGAACGACAACAGCCCGGTATAGCCGAACAAAAGGTTAAAGCTCGTGGCAAACAGCCCCATGATCAGGATCTCCGTCACCACAAAGATCATGTAGGGCGAGCCAAACATGGGCAATGCCGCCAGGGTGACCAGGAGCGCGGCGACAAGGACTGGCCCAATCTCCTTGCGCATCATTTCGATCGTCCCAACAGCCCCTGGGGCCGCAGCAAGAGCACGAGCGCCATCCCGACGTACGGAAACACGATGTCGAATTCAGGCAGCCAGCGCCCCCCGAAGCCATGAAGGAATCCAAGAATCAGCGCGCCTGCCAGGGCACCCGGGAAGCTTCCCAGGCCCCCAATGACGACCACGATGAAGGACTCAATGATGATCCGATCCCCCATTGCGGGGCCGAGCGCCCGCATGGGTGCCGCCAGAACGCCGGCCAGCCCCGCCAGCAAAACACCGAATGCGAAGACAATCGTAAAGACGCGCCCTACGTCGATCCCGATGGCCGCGGCCATTTCCCGGTCTATGGCCGCCGCCCGCACCGCTTTCCCGATACGGGTCCGGGTGAACAGCAGCCAGACGGCGAGACCAATGACTGCCCCGGAACAGATAACAAACAGGCTGTACACGGGATAGGTGGCGCCAAGCAGGGTAAAGGTTCCCTTCAGGGCCTCTGGCGGATCCACGATCTGATACCCTGCCCCCCAGATTAATCGTACTGAGTCGTCCAGGATCAGTAACAGGGCAAAGGTGAGAAGCAATCCGAACGTGGGATGTCGGTCGTAGATCCATCGCATTATGAGGCGCTCAAGCAGGATCGCAAGGGCGGCAACGGCGAGAGGCACAAGGACGAGGCTGATCCAGAACGGCAGATGCAGAATATGCACTACGGTAAAGGCTAGGTACGCTCCGACCATGTACAGCGCGCCATGGGCGAAGTTGAGAATGCCCAGGACACCAAAGATGATCGTGAGCCCTGAGGCGATAATGAAGAGCAACAGGCCGATGTCCAGACTGTTGAGGAGGGCACCGACAAAAGATGTCATACGTACGTCATGCTACCGGTCTCAAAGGAGGGAGGACCCTCCGGGAGAGCCGGCTCTCCCGGAGGGCGCCGTCGTCTCAATCGGCTACCGGTTAATCTACATCTTGCAGCCGGTCTCGGCTGGGGGCGGCGTGATTTCGGCTCCCGGAAATACCCGCACGGGTTGCAAAATGCGGAACGGGTATGCCGGATCGGCCTTGGTCACCCCCCAGTAGCCGTCGACCGTGGCCTGATGGTCCTCGGCCCGAATGGTGAACTCGCCGGTCGGCGAATCCACCGTCAGACCCGCCATGGCCGCCGCGACCTTCTCCGGATCGGTGCTCCCGGCCTTTTCAATGGCGGCCTTGTACACGTAGACGCCAGTGTAGGCATTCTGCGCATTATAGCTGGGATACTTGTCGAAGCGCTTCTTGTAGGCCTCGACGAACTTCTTGTTGATGTCGGTGTCCTTGGCCAGAAACCAGTAGCGTGTTCCCACCCACAGACCCTCCGGCATCTGATCGCTAAGGGCGTACAGCACCTCGATCGCCCCCCCGAGTGTCATGAGTACCTGAAATTTCTGGTCAAAGAAGCCCAGGTTGTTGGCCTGCCGCACGAAGTTCACCAGTTGCCCGCCCCACAGGGAGATAATGACCCCATCCGGCTTGTCCGCAATAACTTTGTTGATGAACGGCGTGTGATCCTCGGCGCCGAATTTCGGAAAGGCGGGGTCGAGGAATTCCGCGTCTGGCTCAAGCTCTTTCAAGTACTTCTGGAAAAACTCCCAGGACTGGTGACCAAAGGCATAATCCGGCCCGATGGTTGTCCAACGCTTTGCTCCGGTGTCCTTGGCCAGCAGCGCGGCAGCCTTGAGGTTCTGATTGATGTTGACGCTATCGCGAAATACCCACTTGTTGCACAGCCTGCCGGTCACATCCGGCGTTGCCGCATGCGTGATAAGCAGGGGCCGCTCCAACTCCGGAATCGTGGGTGCCACACCGCGCGCCACACCGCTGCTATCAATCCCCAACAGCACATCGACCTTGTCCTGTAAGACGAGTTTGCGGGCCGCCTGGATAGCGACATCGGGTTTCCCTGTGGAGTCTTCAATCTTGAACTCGAGCTTGCGGCCGAGAACCCCCCCGCCGGCGTTGATTTCGTCGACCGCGAGCTGGATCCCGTCGCGGGCGAACTCGCCATATGTAGCAAAGGGACCGGACATGATATAGATAGCGCCGATCTTAGTTGTTTCCGTTGGCTGGCAGCCGAAAGCGCCGACGAGCAGTACCGACGCCACACCCAGCACAGTGACAAAACGCATGCCGATGTTTCTCATGATTTCCCCTCCCTTTACAGATGAAACGTAACCATGAAAATAAAACGCCCCCCGGCCGTACTCCGCCCTGAGAGAGCTCTTGTTTTCCGGATACAAGAAAGAATCTGTCGAGGGGATGTTGTCTACCCCGGGTCCATTCCTGACCCTCCTGAAAGGGAGCCTAGTATCGCTCACGTGGCACGGCGTGTCAAGCCATCCACCTTACCAGTTCAGGCTGCGGAAAACGAGGGCGACCCCCGCTACCGTGATCGCCAAAAGCACTGTCCTGCGGAAGATCTTCTCGGGCAACCGGGTATGGATGTATCGCCCACCCCAGAATCCCAACAGTCCAACCCCGGTTAAGGGAAGCACCAGCAGCGCAAGCGTCCACGTCCAGAGTGCAAAGTGGTACGTGGCCGCCACCTGCGTCAATTGGAACACAAAGAAGGTTGCGCCCATGTATTGGACGAAGGCCCGTTTGTCCGATTCGACAGCGTAGAAAAACATAACCACAGGGGTAAAGACATTGGTCATCCCGCCGATCACCCCGCTCACGGCCCCAGTCGCTGCCGTCACCACCGCCCAGTGCGAACGAAGCGGGCTCGGTTTCCATGGCAGGAACTGTAAGCCGACGAAGGCGAGGACCATCACACCAAGCCCCAGTCGCAGCGTTGACCCTGGAAGCGTTGCCAGGAGCTTCGTCCCCACGGGGACACCTATGACCCCCGCGACCACCAGCGGAAGGAGGTGCTGGATGGTCTCGCGCTGCAGTGGCCGACTGACCGCCTGCAAGAAATTCATGGAGATGTTCGGGATGAGGCACAGGACGACAGCGGTGGGAACGTCGCTCAAGAGGGCGATCAGCGGCGTGGCGACAACAGGAAACCCAAATCCCAATGTCCCTTTGACGAACCCGCCGATGATAACGGCCGCGGCACTACCCCAGAAGAACAAGTCCGTCATCCCCGCCTCCCGCTGGCAAGGGGCCAAGTATCCTCTAGCGTTTTGGAGGTCTCAAGGACGAGAGAGGACGAGGCGAAATCGAAGGGAATCCTGAAGCAATGGAAGGAAAGCAACTGCGTCGAGTAGGAACCATTATTGGAGTTCCATCACCGGGACGGACCTGATAGCCTCAATGACCCATTGGCCTTCGAGTTTCTTGAAGTCCAGATCGAGCTCCTGTCCATCCACGGATCTGGCCTTTTGGCTCTGCACGCCGGTGACGACGACGGTCGTATTCACCTGTGCATGCCGCGTTTCGTCATCGTGGGTCACGGATACGTCGGTGAACCGTAATCGCCGGTCCGGTACAGCGGCATCATATTGTCACCATGAATCCTCACCGGGAGGAAAACGGTCGAGCAGACGGCGTAAACTAGTGTACCCAAAATGACAGTGCGGACTGCGGTGTGTCGCCAGTTCGATCCTACACACATCCTTTTCAACACGGTTCTGATGCTTCTTACCTCAGTAGGAGTGGGCTCCATGAGGATATGGCACGCTGCAATTTTTGAGCCGAGGCCACACTGAGTATAAAGACTCATCCAGTCTCAACGATTGTTCCCGAGGCGGCGTGTTTGGGCTCAGGTGGCAGAGTTTTATCGAGATCTCCTCCCCCTTGCCGATCGGGAGGGTCATAGAAAGCAGCCCGGAATGAGACTTGACACAGGCCAGGTATGCTGCCAACTCCTGCGCATGGGGGACGACGTTGTCCGCCACGAGCAGCCCACCAGAGGCGAGCTTTGGGAAGACCAGCTCGAAATACCTGAGGTATTGTGAGCGGTCTGCGTCGAGGAAGATGAAGTCGAATGGACCAGGCAGTGAGACCAGTGTGTTGGCGGCATCTCCTTCATAGAGGTCGACGTACTCGGCCAATCCCGCCTCGGTGAGATTGGCTCCTGCAAGCGTGATCTTCTCGGGATTGCGCTCAAGGGTGATACCCGTCCCGATGTCTCCCGGGCCGCATCTGCGAGCCAGTTGTCGAGTACCCATTTGAGGTGCCAACCTCCAGAATCCGGGTCGCGCGACACGCTCTGACAAGGATCTAAAGCAGGCGTCCAGTATCCGGAGTGATATTCAGCATTTTGCGCGAACGATCGATCTCGCTCGCGTCGTGTTCGGCGCCAAAACGCGTCAGCCGGTCCAGAAGCTCCAGTAACTGTTCGTCCATTGTGACAGCCTTTGGGTGTGCAATCTTGCATTCCAGAGCCAACCATCACCGAACCAACTGATCTTGTCAAGAGGTCACTTATTCGCACGGCATTGCTCGAGAATGTCTTTGACCACACGGTGTTCTCTGACAAATTGCATCGACAGCGCGCGGAACTCCTGGCTTGACTGAATATAGTTCAAGAGTTGTGCACGATCAGGACGCCTTTCGGTCTGGGTTTTCAGGGTGACCCATCTGACCTCAATCCGCTCATATCGAGGATCTGTACGCAATAGCGCTGCGGTATCCGCGTCCGACCAGTCAAACACCACGGCGGCCCCGTTGGGTCCGACGACACCCTCTATTCTCTTCGGTTGTGTGTTGACGAGGTACGCAAATCGTGCCTCGACCACGTCAAAGTACGCCATTTGGGTCACGACACCAGCGGCGGCGACCCTCTTTAAATCAGGGCGTTCTCTTTCGACCAATCGCTGCAGGTCTCGTTGGAACTGGCGTTGGATGGACACAGATGTGGCATGTGCTCTTTGGAGGCAGGCCAGTGAATTACCGTTTGAACCACTCGCGTTGGCCACGAGACAGATGACGATCGCCACTGATGCTACATGGCAGAGAACAACCTTACCCACGTGTGACTCTCCTGCTTCATAGCGTCTTGAGAAATTGAAAGATCTCCTCATAATAGGCCGAACACACGGCCACAATTATCCAAGCCACCAATAGAACCGCCCCCAGCCACAGAACCGTCCTCTCCACTTCGAGACTGACCGGCCTGCCACGGACCGTTTCGATCACGAGAAAGCAGAGACGCCCGCCGTCAGCAAAGGGAAGAGGGAAGAGGCTCAGTACGCCCAGGACGATGGAGAGATGCCCGGTGAGGAAGATGAGCGGCATGAGAGACTCCCGTTGGATCCGCACTCCGGTCATATGACCCAAGAGGATCGAAGAGCCGATCGTGTGAGGAGAGGCAGCCCCGACCATCACCCTCCCGAGTCCCTTGAGAACCATCGCCATCGTCGCCGCCGTTCGCTTCCCCGATTCGACCAGAGCGGTCAGGGGATGCAGCCGATCAGACACAACGCTCTCGGCACGGGTAATTCCGATGGCCTCCAAGGTACCGGTCCGCGCCACGACACGGTGCTGGGGGGAGGGCCTCGTGGTCATGATGACCTCGAAGCGCTCCGTTTCTCGCTCAACCGTCAGCCTGACCACCTCCCCAGTCCGAGGTCGGGTTCGGCGGGCCAGCTCTGCCCAAGTCTCAACCGGCTCGCCGTCAACCGCCACGATGCGATCTCTGCCCCGGATACCCCCCTTTGCGGCAGGGGATCCCTGGATCACACCGCCCACCGTGGCTCCCATGAGCGGCAAGGCCGATCCACCGACAAAGGTAAGGAGACCCCAAAAGAGCAGGACAGCGAGAAGGAAATTGGCTGCAGGCCCGGCCAGCACAATGGCAAATCGGGCCCAGACTGAGGCGTGGCCGAAGGAGAAATCGAGGGCCTGGTCTTCGTCCGCCCTGTAGACGGCACGCACAAGTGTCACGTGGCCCAGCCTGTGAACGACCGTTACAAGCCCCACGATCAGCACGAGTGCCACATATGAGAGAATGGTGCCTACCATTACCATGGCAACCTCTCCCAAACCCCCGGGAAAAGCAAAACGCCCTCCCGGGCCAAACCGGCGCCGAGAGGGCGGTGCAACGCCTGTGCCATGCGTTGAATGAGGGTTATCTCCGTTCCATCTGTCCGATTCCTAATAAAGATTTATAGGTATATCCGCTAAGTAGCTAATAAAAAAGGTACGCATGGATAGAGGGATTTTCGTCTGCACTCGGCCCTAGATCGCGGGAAGGGCAACGTTCACGAGTCGGAGGGAGACTCATATCTCGGGATCAAGTCAACCGGTCGCAACTTCTCGGTCGGCAAAACGATGCGCCTGGAGATACTTAGTCCAGCTTGCCTGACCAACGGGACCAGCTCCCGCTCAATCCGCCCCAGGGGAAAACGATACCCCGGACCTGACAGACCGACCGCCGCCACCACCTGGTTGGAATGACGACGCACAGGGGCCGCCACACAACGGACGCCCCGTTCCGCCTCCTCATTGTCGACCGCATAGCCCTGCTTTGCCACTGTATCAAAATGCGCTGCAAGTGCTTCAACATCGACGATCGTATGCTCGGTGCGCTTGGACAACGGCGATACAGACAGGAAGTGCCTCAGCCGTTCCGGACCTGCGTGGGCTAAGAGGACCTTCCCCGCAGCCGTGCAATAGGCCGGCATTCGCCGCCCAACGCGCGAGGTAGTTCTCACTGCATGGGTCGTCTCGTGCATCAACAAATATACGACGTCCGCCCCGTCGAGGACGGCCAGATAGGCGGTCTCGTTGCATCGCTCGACTATCTCCCCGAGCCCGGACTCGGCCCACGTGCAGAACCCTAGGTGATGAAGAAACTGCCCGGCCAACGTCAGAGTTTTAGGCCCCAGGCGATAGCTGCCGGTTTGCGTATCTTGTTCTATATACCCTCGGCACTCGAGGGTAGCCAGGATTCGAAAAAGACCACTTTTGTTCACCCGCAAACGTCGCGCCAGGTCAGTCAGCTGCAAGCTTTCTTCTTGGTAGGTAAACGCCTCGAGAACGTCCAGGGCCCGATCGACAGATTTCTTCAGGCCCTCCTGCTTTTCCTGGACAGCCAGCCGTCCGCGATTGCCATTCCTTCGCCGTGGAACTCGAAGCGCAGATCGGATGCCCTTCATCAATGTGCTCCTTTCCCCTCGAATAGACCCCTGCGTGGCGAACGCTGTCCGCAATTCATCAATTTTTCTTATCTCACCATGCGGTTACGAGAAATCGAAGGCGTTGTTAACAGAATGTAAAATCTATCGGAAGGGTCCGCTGAACTTGTGGCACAAAGATTGCTGCACTTTTGCGCACAATCAAGGGGTATCCTATGCGCTGTCCCGATTGTGGACTTGTCCAGATGCCGACACCCTACTGCAAACATTGCGGAGGGTCACTGCAGACTATTCTCTCAGCTGATCTCTCGTCTGCCGAAACGTTCTTGCTCACCGTGCAAGAAGGAGGGAAATACGTTGAACCTGAGTGTTGGGTGTGGGGAAAAGCATTACTCTTTTATGTACAACCACGCATCAATCCCATCGCCTTCTACGGCCGAGCCGCCCTATACGTCGTCTTGCTCGTGTGGGGATGGCAGTTCATCGCTATGGAATATGACACGGTCGTGGGCGGTTATCCCCCGATCAACCAATCCTTTATGCATAGTGTGAACCTGGTCTTCCACGAGGCCGGTCACGTGATCTTCATGCCCTTTGGGCGTTTCATGACTATCCTTGGCGGCACCCTCGGTCAGTGGTTAATCCCGTTCATCGTCATGTGCGCGTTTTTATTGCAGACGCGAGATACCTTTGCCGCCTCTTTCGGCCTGTGGTGGCTCGGCCAGAGTGTTATGGACGCCGCCCCCTACATCAATGACGCCCGCGCCGGCAAATTACTGTTGTTGGGCGGCGTGACGGGGCGTGACGCGCCTGGTTATCACGATTGGGAAAACATCCTCAGAGATCTGGGATGGATGCAATACGATCACACCATTGCTGGTATCGTGGATGCCATCGGCGTGGCCCTGATGGTGACGTCCTTCCTGTGGAGTGCCTACGTCCTTTACCTGCAGTACAAGAATCTCGACAGAGGATTGTGATAACTGCAAGCCGACAAACGTCCCCCTAGCGCCCTGATGGCGGGGAGATTTCGATGACGTACTTTGGGGGTAATGATGAGGGGCCAGGTCAGTGTAATTTCTTAAGCCAGACGGTGTCGGGTGGGAGGAAGGGGTACAGCGTGGCGGTGTATCGAAAACTCTCTCGATACGCGGCCGGATCAACATCGAGGGAAGATGCGATCTCGTTGATCTTCTGCCGCGATGGGTGCAAGAGCCCCGGGGCCTCCGTAGCGAGGCCATGATACAGATAGGCCTGGGCTACAATGTGCATTATTGTGATCACAATCAGAAGGAAGCGATCTGTGCGGTCCATCATCTCACCCGTGTAGGAGGTTTCTGGTGCTTGACGGCTATCTCAGTAGACGAAATTTTTGCCACCGCATTCAACACAATCTGTCTTCTCCTGCCAAGTAGCAAAATTGTTCGTCTTTCTTCACCCACAAAGTATCTGGTATTCCCGCCATCCCCCTTTTGGCTGGAATCAGAAAAAGGAGATACCCTGTAAGCCTGCGAAAACCATCGCCACCCCGAAACCAACCGGCACAAGCGAGTACGCCACCGTGTGGATGACGAATCCGGTTTGCCCTCCCCACTTGTCTTGCATGGGTTTGAGTTTCTTCAGCCTCGACGGGTTGGTCATTCTTAGAACGAACGTGTAACCACCGAACCCCATCGCGACTACCCCCATCCCCACTGTCACAGGATCCATGCGATTCCCCCCCGCTTGCCCTCAGAAAGCAAAGCGTCTCGCCGGGCCGTTTTCGCCCGACAAGGCGTGCAAGGCTTATGCCGGAAGGGGGACGCGAATCGGCGAATTCCAATTTGATGCCATGAACCCATTTGGCGGAGACGTTGTAAACGAAAGCGCCAATGATGCCGCCGATAAACCTCCTCACAATCTAGGCGAGTGGCTAGGAGAAAGGGCTTGACACCACCGGCCCCGTGCAGGAAACTCAACGCGCCTGTTCGGAGATCCAGGCACGGAGTTGGCGTACCCACAGCCCTGAACTTTTACGCCACCACACCAACCTAGGCAAACCAAGCCGACTTTCCGGCCCCATAGATCTCCTCAACCATCATCAATTCTGGTCTGGTGACACCCCTCGACCTCGGTGGTCTCGGCGGAAGAGCCGCAGCTCTTGATCCTGATCGAGGAGTCCCTCTTCTCTCAGCCTCGATGAGTAAGGAACATTAACCACTGGACGGCGGCTTAAAACCGACAGCATCACAAATAAGAAAGGAGGTGGACAAACAGACAAAGAGCCATGACACATTCGGTCAACACAATCGCTAGCGGGGGAATCCCGATAAAGAACATAAAGGGGGGAACCATGGATATCAACAAGAGCGACACTGCGTTGCTCGTCACCGACGCGCAGAACGATTTCCTGAGTGAGAAGGGCGTCGCCTGGCAATTGGTGGGCGACAGTGTCAAGGAGAACAACACCGTCGAGAACATCGAGCGGCTTTTCAAGGCCGCGAAGAAGAACGGATTCGAAGTCTTCATCTCACCCCACTACTACTACCCGACCGATCACGCGTGGAAGTTCGGCGGAACCGTCGAGAAGATGATGCACCAGATCAACATGTTCGGCCGCGGGGGCGCCCTCACCCTGGACGGGTTCCGAGGGTCGGGAGCTGACTGGCTCGAACGCTACAAGCCCTACATCGAGGATGGCAAAACCGTGGTGGCCAGCCCCCACAAGGTCTACGGGCCAGAGAACAACGACTTGATCCTGCAGCTCCGCAAGCGCAACATCAGCAAGGTTGTACTGGCGGGGATGTCGGCCAACCTCTGTGTCGAGGCCCACCTGCGCGAATTGCTCGAGCAGGGCTTCCAGGTTACCGTGGTCAAGGACGCGACGGCTGGCGCCCGGCATCCCCAACTGGGCGACGGTTACCAGGCGGCGCTCGTCAACTTCGGGTATATGGCCAACGCGGTCCTGTCAACGGACGAGGTCGTAAAGGCCATGGCGTAACGGCGCGTCCCCAACGCCGTCTGGACACCTGAGGAGGCGGTCGCGCGCATCAAAGGCTAGGAAGTTACTTGGGGAAAAATTAAATGCCCTTCCGGGTCATACTGCGTCCGGAAGGGCGTTTTATTGCTCCGTTTTAACTACTTGCTGAGGGTTCAGAACTGAGGATCGCCTGCGCGTGAACCCTATTTACCCGATCTTCAGCCAGTGTCGAATCCAAACCGCGGCAGTTCGCTTCATTGTCCGGTGAGGCAGCGCCTGCCGACACGCGAAAGCTTCTGCTGATCTCTCACTACCGCTTCCGCACTCAGCGTCTGGGTAAAGCCGACCGCACCAAAGGTGATCACTCCGCCCTGGGGCCACTTGAGCAGAATCCGCCAGCTGTAGTATGGTCTGTCGAGATATACCTTCTGGTCACGGACCGCCTCGCGTTCGATCCGATCGATGGACACCGGGTGGAGCGCGGTCCGAAACCCGCTGTCACCCCAGTCGATCTTGATACTGAGATCGGTGATGCCATGGAAGACGAGGACTGCTGGAGCAACGCGGAATTGTGTGCCGCCGGTGATGCCGCAGAGCCACTCAACGATGAAATCAATGTCCAGGACAAGATCACTCGTCCAGTCGTCTTCGTCGGCGTCGCCGGCACACAGCTCGAACGCCCAGATATGGCAGTCATGCCAGGACAGCTGCTCGCAGTCTGACTCAGTGTGAGTTCGCTTTTCTTCTGGATTACTCAACATGTGGATCTATGTCTGACAGAAAGCGTGCCTCTTCCTCAAGATCATGCTCGCGGTTTGCTCGCGAAGGCGCATTCGTCGCTCTTTCCAGCCAACACCCATTCAGGGCTGCATCGATCCTATCTTTGTCGAACGCGGAGGGATCGAGATCCCGCTTATATCTGAGGTACGCAACAATAGCTTGCGCCTCCTCTTTGGTAAAGACAGACAGGCGGTATCGCGCATAATCGTGAAAGGTTATCGCACCGTATCTACGCGGATTGATAAAGGCAGACTTTCCGAACCGACGAACAAAGGTTCGCGTCTTCGGGCGGACCTCGACCGATCCATCCGAAAATCCGTGCGTTAAATGGAACACGGGATCGGCGGTCTGCAGTGCATCTTGGAGATCTGCGACCAGATAGGCCGGAAGGAAGAATCGAAATCCTCCTTCCGAAAAGAAACTCAGTGCGTCATTATGGGCATCAAGGAACTCTGCACCGACCGTTTGCCAATTATATCTGCCCCTGAATGGCCCCACCACTTCATACGGTTCACACCCATCGAAGCTTCCCTGCAAAAAATCGTCCCCTGGGTACTCGACATCGGCGAATGCCTCGCGGATGTGGCTGATGACAATCTCCTTATCGCTCATGCGTTCTCCCTGGAAAAAACGCCCTCTCGGGCTGAGTTACACCCGAGAAGGCGGTGCAAAGCGTGTGCCGGAGGCAACCTCGCGGGGGCCGGGCTTATTTGAACTCCCTGTCGAATTTCTTTTCAATCCTGCTCATTTTGGTCTGCACCGGATGCGTCCGCGTTCCCGGTCTAGGAGCGCCCGCTTTCGCTCAATCCCCCACTGATACCCCCCCAGGCCGCCCCCTATCGGCACCACCCGGTGACACGGGATGACCACGGCCACCGGATTCTTCGCACAGGCCCTCGCGACAGCCCGGGCGCCCGTGGGACGGCCAATTGCCCTGGCGACTTCACCGTACGTGGCCGTCCCACCCTGAGGAATGGTTCTGAGATGCTGCCACACCCGCCGCTGAAACGCCGTCGCCCGGACGTCCAAGGGCAGATCAACATGCGGCACATCCCCGTCCAGGTAACCCAGCAAGACCTCGACCGCGCGCCTCAACTGGTCGTCGTTTCGGCTGATGGCGGCGGCTGGGAACTCCTGACGGAGAGCCGCCTCGAGGGGGGCTTCCGCATCCCCCAGGGTCACCGCGCACACGCCGCGCGGCGTCGCGGCCACCAGAAGCCGTCCAAGGGGACTATCGGCAATCGTGTAGTTGATCTCCATGCCCTCGCCTCCATGACGGTACGTGGCCGGGGTCATCCCAAGCCGTGCTCCGGCCCGCTCGTACAGCCGACTTGAGGATCCATAGCCGGCCTCGTATATGGAGCCACTCAGAGAATTCCCCTCCCGCAGGATTTCCTTGAACCGATTCACACGACGGGCCTCTGCATACTGGCGCGGGGCGATCCCCAGGACCTTCTTGAATTGACGCTGAAGGTGGTACGGACTCGTCCCCACGTGCGCGCTCAACTCTGCCAACGTCGGGGGCGCATCGGTGCGCGCATCGATGAATTGGACCGCTTGCCGCACCTTCTCCAATCGCGGATCATAGGAGGCATCCTGGGGGCGGCACCGGCGGCAGGGCCGGAACCCTGCCCTTTCCGCGACGTCCTGCAGTTTGAAAAAGAGTACCTGATCCCGGCGTGGGCGACGGCTCGGACAGGATGGCCGACAGTAGATACCCGTCGACCAAACGGCATAGACAAATCGCCCATTCGACCGGGCATCACGGTCAAGCACGGCCTTCCACCGCTGTGCATCGTCCATGGCTCGCCCTTCTCTCATTCGTGGATCCTCCTGACCCTAACTTAATTAACGGGGCTGCCCCTGTCTATCCGAAACTTGCGCTTAAACTAGACTCCTGATCCACCGCAAGATTGTCATCCCACCGAAACCACGACCCCTCGTTGTCGGCGCGTGAGGTGGGCATGGCAACGAAAAACAGCTTGATACCGGCTCTGGAGACAGGGGATATAAAGGCTTTGAGCCCTTGCTGCAGGCACTCGGTGGCGCCGTTCGGAGCCGGTGGAAGGACGAGATAGTCCGATTCCAGGGATGGAAGCACGGTTTCAATCGTTCCGGGATTTCTGGCCCTACTACGTGGCCGGGCACAGCAACGGCTGGAACCGGCTTCTCCATTGTGTTGGGACGGTGTCCCTCATCCCCGTTTCTTTCACCGCGTACTTCTTTTCATGGTACCTGCTCTTTTTGTATCCGGCGATCGCGTAACGGTTTCGCCTGGATCGGCCATTACCTGGTTGAACACAACCAACCGGCGACCTTTGAACATCCACTGTGGTCCTTGCTGGCCGATTTCAAGATGTCCGGCCTGATGGCGCTTGGCAGGCTGGATGACGAGGTTCAACAGGCAAAGTGGAAGTTACCGGGTTCCTGACTCGCGTGTTCGGGACCGCTGGCCTGAAAGGGAGGCCTTGCCATACTCGCCGAAATCTTGTCTCCAAAATTCCTGATCCTCTACGTGTATGTCGCCTCCGTCCTCTTCGTACACTTCCGCGGCAAGGTCAGGCACCGCTTCACCCGGCAACTCACCGACCACTCAACTTTTCTCGCCCCATATGACGCGCTCGCGTATCTCTTTTCCGCGGTCCCCAACACGCCGATCCTGGATGCCGACCAGTTCTCGGATCTCCGTCGCCTCCAGGACAACTGGAAAAGCATGCGGGACGAGGCTGCGCAACTTTACGGCGACGGGTACATCCGCGCGGCGCAGAAATACAACGACCTCGGCTTTAATTCCTTTTTCCGGACCGGATGGAAGCGGTTTTATCTCAAGTGGTATGACGATTTTCTCCCCTCGGCGAGGATGCTCTGCCCGAAGACGGTCGAGCTGCTCGACAGTATCCCTACGGTCCATGCCGCGATGTTCGCCTCGCTGCCCCCGAATGCGCGGCTCGTCAAACACCGTGATCCATTCGCCGGCTCCCTCCGGTACCATCTGGGGCTCGTCACCCCGAATTCGGAGCAGTGCCGGATTTTCATTGACGGTATCCCGTAGCACTGGAAGGACGGCCAGCACATTCTTTTTGACGAGACATACATCCATTACGCCGAGAACATGACCGATCGTGATCGGATCATCCTGTTTTGCGATTTCGAGAGGCCGTTGCGAAACCGCGTCGCGCGGGGGATCAACCACTTCATCAGCACCCATTTCGTCAAGGCCACCGCCACGCAGAACCTGGACACCGACAAAGTCGGGGTGGCCAACAAGCTGTTCCAGTACATTTATCAGGTCCGGTTGCTCGACAAGCGCCTGAAGCAGACGAACGAGACCGCCTATTACGCCATCAAGTATGTCCTTTTCGGCCCGCTGATCTACCTGATCTTCTTTTGATCAATCCTGTCCTTTCCAGCGTCCCGTCAGTCCACACTGCTGTTCATCCTTGCGTCGTTTCCTTGGCCCAGGTTCCTCCTTTCCTAGGAAGAACAAAACCGCCTTCCCGGGCCGCATTTTCCCGAGAAGGCGGTCACAGTACATTCCTGAAGGTGGGCCGAGCAGGCTTAGGGGACGGAATACTCTTGTCAGAGCGGCCAATCACGCAAGATGCGCTCGGTCTCTTCGGAATGGCCGCTCTCGTCTCTGACCATGTCTTCCAGTTGAACGACCAACCCCTTGTCTCCATACGCCTCGGCGTCCCGCGCCCGTCGGGCATAATCTTCCGTTGCCTGGCGTTCGGCGGCCAACACCGCCTCGAGCATCTCACGGTTTGTCTTTGCCGGAGGCACGGGACGCGGTTGCGCCGTCGGCTCGCCCCCGAGGGCGACAATCTTATTCGCCAAAAACTGCGCATGTCCTTGCTCGTCGGCCACCTCCGCCAAAAAGAATTGGGCGAGCTGGGGCCGGTACGGGCCGGTCGCCTTCGCCGCATAGGTCAGGTATTGAATGATCGCCCCGAGCTCCCCTGCGAGATCTTCGTTTAGCCGATCAATCAGGGTTTTCTTATCCATGAGCGCCTCCTTTTACAGCTTTAACAGGGTCGCCTCCTTGACAATAGAATATGTCCTGGAGGTATTTTTGGCAATCATCGGATTAGTTGTTTGGATGATCCAGGCAGGGTTCGAGACCGGACCCCCCCGGTTCATCGGAAGACAAAATCGCCGTTCCAGACGGTATTATACCAGAGGGGACATGTCAATTACTAGTGCGACTCGATTGTGCCTGATGTCGGTCAGGAGGGTTACGATTACCTGCTGAGGGTTGAGAGTCGAGGGTTCGCAGAGTCAGGTATACGACAGCCCGAGAGGCTGCGGGCCGGGATAGTATATTATGTCAGACGTTTCAATTGCTCCTCGAGGCGCGCCAATGTCTCGGCGCATCGTTTCTGACAGTTTTCGCAAAACGTTACCTGATCATCGTAACTCAAGCCACTCGGGAACTTCTGACGAGATCCCTGTGGTTGGTCCATTGAAGCGGCCAGCACCTTTCGCGACTCCAGGCACGAGATGGTCCCGTCATCGTATGTCTCCAAGGTCTCCGGGCAAATCACCGGGGGTGTCGCCAACCCTTTCCGGTCAAACATCAAGAACTCTCGCGCCGATTGTATCCACTTTTGAGCTCGTGCTATATCCTCGCTGCTCCTTCGCTTCTTGACAAGAATTCCTTCAACTTGATCGATAACCTCCTTGAGCGTCATAAACTCCATTATCTTATCCTCCATGGCTAAGCTACAAATCCGTTCTCTTTATACCACTACCTGAACCAAATGACAATGACCACACCGCTCAAAAAGGCCACATGCCATTTCTCTGCATATCGTGTTACTTCACAAGTCCGAGGGCGGCGACAAAACCAAAAGCCCACAAAAAACTTGCCATGCTGTACATCAGTATTCGATTCTTGACCCAAGGGAGTCGTAGTTCTAGGTTTTGCCGTTGCTGCGGGTCGCTCGGCCACCAGCCAGCCCCTATAAGAAACGCAACGAAACCTGCAACAATCATGATTATCCCTTCAAGCCAGTGCATGTTTCCTCCTCCGTTATTCTTACGCGCTTAGGCACCTGTCTCTGCCGTTCCGATTCCCCAGGTTCCTGATAAAAGAAACGTGCAATCATTGTGCCTGAGGTGGGCCGAAGACGATGGTTGGGCGGGTGTATACCTCCAACAGGATCGGGAGCGATCGTTACCGCCCTCCTTTCGGCGTATAAAGGGGGGAGTACACGCGCTGATACGCGAAGCCCCACGCATCGCGACCTTTCACCTGCAGCCGAAAAGGCCGCGTGGGAACTACACACAGCCCTAGATACTCATCCCTCGCCCCATGGGGATTGCCCACAGCGAGATCCAGCACCGTGAGCAGGTCGCCTTCCCCTGACACAAACGCAAACTCGGCGGTCTCGTAGGGACCGGGAAACACGACCCGGCACACACGGGCTTCGCCGGCGTGTACGCCTTCGCGTATCGCGAAATAGCCCTCATGGCCGGGCCGCCCGTGCAACGCCACAAAATCGAAGTCGATAACGGCGAGGGGTTCCGCGCCCGTGGGCGCTGAAAGCGAAAACCGGCCAGCCCCTTGTAGATCGGCTTGCCACGTCCCGGGCTGCGGGTTCGTGACGGTTACGAGGAGCATGTGCCGGAACTCCTGGATGCGGACATCCGAATCCCCTGGCATCACGGGGCTCCCGCTCGGCCGAGTCAACTGAAATACATCCTTCCGTTGTGCGCCTGCAAAAACGGTGATCCGCTCGGTCACGCTGTCTACCGGAAACGCGAACGATCGTAATCGTCCATCCAAGACACCGTTAGCGAGGAAGATTGGTCGTGCTCGATGGGGATCTGCAATCGAGACATGGCGAACTCACCGGGTGCCCAGAAATAGAAATCGCTGCCTGAGGATGCAGACAGTTCGTAGTAGTCCATGTTGATCTTGAGCAGCCCATGTGCGTCATACGAGGGGGGAACCGCCGTGTTGTCGGCCATGGTGCCAGGAGCCGGGATCGCACAGGCCCCGAACCAGCAAAACAACGCCACGATTTTGACAATCCGCTTGCGTTTTTTCATTTCGCTGGTTGTCGGCTGCTCGCTTGGGTCAGCGGCGAGCGCAAGCTTATTCTCATAATCGAAGTGGAACTCTCCATTACCGTACCTGAAAATTCGCGGAACCGGGTATTTCCGCGATACAACTCCGGGTTCGTCGAGAAGGCGGTGCAAAGCGTGTGTCGGCGCTAGGCAGGAGTTGAGGGGCAAGGGTAAATTCGGATTTGGGACTTTGAGTCGTGAGCGGTTCGGTCGAGCTCACTGTCAAGGCCCTCAGTCGAACGATTGCGGGTTTCGGAGTTTTGGGAGCTCGGACTTCGGACGTCGGACCTCGGACGTTACACCAGAGGGTTCAGGGTCGAGAATTGAGGGCAGCGCCACCTGCGGCCTAGGTGGTCTTTAGCTCTATCCAGACTAGTCTATGATCTGACAAATGGTGTCTCACGTGCTGATTGAACAAGCGAACGGTACTCGTGTGGGACAGGTCACGGCTGATTCGATTCCAGAGGAGCTTGAAGACCGCATTCTCAAAGTCGAACACGTCGAAATTCAACACCCGGCTTCCAATGGTCCCTGGCGCGAATACCATTTGGTCATAGATTTTGTCGTTCCCGAGGTTTGAGCCTCCAGTTTTACTGACATACGCGAGCGGGTTCCATCCGAACTTCACTAATGCCGTGTACGTACTGTCCCTTTGAGTCATGGCTGGAACGTTCATGTCCCCCAGAAGAATGATATCCTTGTCATAGGTTGAATCTTTGTCCGGCCTGCGATCAGCCCATCGGCTCATTGCGTATATCTCGAGCACGCGGCACGCATATTTCATCCTTTCCTCCTTTTTCCGTGCGTCCCCAAAGCTTCCGAAATAGAAGTGGACACTCACAAGGGTGAATCGCACTGCGTCGGAGACAAGCGAACCGATGAACGGATTTCTATCAAAGGGGCGAAATCGAAGACCACGGAACGTATCGATCCTCTCTATCTTCTGCGCGTCCGCCCACTTCACCTTGACCGTAAGCTTCGGATACTCGGTATCACGGAGGGCCATTTCACCAAAGAGATTCGCCGGCGAGACCTTGCGCTTGCGATAGACGAAGGCCAGACGTCCCATATTCCCGGCCGTCTCTGTCGTGATAGAGTCGAAACTGCCGCCCACGTGTCTCAGAACATCAGTGAAATCTTGGAAATCGTCCTTGACCTCCTGAATTGCGATCAGATCGAAGCGTCGAAAGATATGGGCTATCAGTTTGCGCGCGCGCGGTTCGCCCCTGCACCCCGAGGTTCGCGATATTCCACGAGGCGAGTAACAGTATCCCCGGGCGAGACTTGGGCACGCTCCTCTTGGCGAAATGCCTGGATATCGCCGATTTCTTTTCTGCGAGATCAAACCGGTACCTCGGTTCAGGACTCTTGAACGAGAGGGCCACGATCGTACCTCCGACGGAAGTGGCGCCCTTGTACCCCTATGGGCTCACCCCCTGTCAAGCCCAAAATGGGATTCCAGGGGGAAACGAGCCCAAGCGATGGAGGCTAAAGAGGCGGCAGGCATTCGGAGGGATGGAGGACCCTTTAGTGGATAGCAGCAGAGGTGGGTGGCAGCGGGGATTGTTCTGACCCCGCAGGACTTGTCAGAGGACTGTCTCCCCGACCCAACAACAGGTAGACACTGGGGACCAGAACCAAAGACACCAGCGTCCCGAACGCGAGACCCGATACGATGGTAATCGCCAAGGGTTGGAGGAGTTCCGAGCCATCCCCATAACCGATCGCCAGTGGCAGCATGCCGACCACCGTGGTCAGGGTGGTCATGAGGATTGGCCGCAGCCGTATGCGGGCAGCTTCCGAGATCGCCTCACGCTTTGACCGGCCGCGCCCGCGCGCGATCTCGATGTACTCCACCAATATGATGGCATTGTTCACGACGATTCCCGCCAGCATGATCATCCCGAGCCAAACCGGCATCGAGAGGGGTAGCGCGAGCAGCCAAATGGCGATGGCGACGCCGATTACGGCGAAGGGTACGCTCAACATGATGATCAACGGATTCCGCAGCGATTCGTACTGGACGGCCATCACGACCAGCACGAGGAAAAGTGCCAACCCGATCAACACCCGTCCGAGCTGTTCTCCTTGCTGCAATGTTTGCGCCGCGCCCCCATCGTAGAGCGCGTATCCTGGCGGCAGCTCGAGGCCGTGCAACCGTTGTGTAATGGCCGAGTTGACTTCTCCAAGAGTCGCATCCGCAACCGTCGCACTGATCTCGATGATCCGCTGCTGGCGGTCGCGAAGGATGTTGGCCGGCGAATTCACGATCTCGACCCGGGCCACATCCCCGAGGTACACGGGCCGTCGATTGTCCACCCCCGGGAACAGCAAGATCTCCTCCACGTCACGAGGGCTTGTCATCTCTGTTTGCGGCAGTCGTACCCGGACATCGTACTGCCGGTCACCGTCGATGTAATCGGTCACGACCAGACCCTGCAGGGCTGCACGGACGGCCCGCCCCACCTCCTCGATGTCCAGCCCCAGGGCCGCCGCGCGCTCGCGATCCACCACCACGGACAGCTCCTGCACGATGTCCTCGGACGAATGTTGTACGTTGCGAAGGCCGTTTACGGACCGTAGTCGGTCCACGATCCGGTCGCCGATGGCATGTAAGGTGTCCAGATCCGGCCCTTGTACGCGGATACTGATGTCGTCGTCGCCCCGACCCATCCGGATGCCCCGAATGCCTTCGTTACGCATCTGGACCCGCAAGCCCGGCAGTTGCATGGCTCGGATCTTCTGATCCATGCGAGCCGCCCACTCGGCACTCGTCACGTCTCGCCGGGAAGCCGGGATCAGCTGCAGGTAAATGCGAGCGCGGTTGGTCCGTTCGTATTGAGACCGCCCGAAGACGAATCCCCCCACCTGCGAGAAGGCCGTGACCACCTCCGGTTGACCGAGAAACAGGGCCTCGAGTCGCTGAACAGTGTGATCCATCTCCTCAAGGCTGATGCCGGCGTCAGCCACCATGCGCGCGGAGACCCTTCCGTCATCCATGTCCGGAAGAAACACCTGTCTGTCAGTGTCGAATGCGTGGATGGAGAGAGCGAGCGCCACGAGGAATGGTACCGGAACTAGCCACGGCACCTTCAGACTCCGGAGGACTGCGGCGGCATAGGTATTTTGGACAACGGCCATGCCGGCGTCGATCGTCCGGCGCAGCCAGCCGGATTCTGTCACCGGAACCCGCGCACCCAAGGCGGGCACCACAGTCAACGCAACCACAAGAGATGCGAAGATGGCCGCTGAAATCGTCACGATCAGCTCGCGAAAGAGGAGTCCGATCAACCCCCCGATGAACAAAAAGGGGAGAACCGCCGCCAAGTTCGTGGACGTGGAGGCCACGATCGCGCTGTTCACTTCGGCGGCGGCATCGCTCGACGCCTGGGCGGATGATTTGCCCATACGCTGATGCCGATAGATGTTCTCCAGCATGACGATGGTATTGTCGACCAGCATGCCGACGCCGAGGGCAAGACCGCCCAGGGTCATGATGTTCAACGTGAGCCCTGTCACCGCCATCAGTATCAGCGCGACCATAATGGCAATCGGAATTCCGGTGCCGATGATCAGGGTGCGGCGCAGATCACCCAAAAACAGGTAGATGACGATCATGGCGAGAAGAGCGCCGCTCGCCGCCGCCGTGGTGGCGTTGGCGAGCGATTGGCGAACGTAGATCGACTGATCGGAAACACCCTCGATCTCCACGTCCTGCGGAACGAGCCTTTGCCCGCTTAGCCAGTCGAGTTGCCGCTTGACCGCGTCGACGACTTCAACGGTGTTGGCCTGCGGTTGCTTCTGAATCGAGACCTTCACGCCGGGAGTGCCGTTGAGCCGGATCCGCAGCTTCTCATCCTGAAGAGCATCGATGACCTCGGCGACATCCCGGACACGCACGAGGGCAGTGCCGGTACCGCCCTCGATGGGCAGGCGTGCGATTTCCTCGATACTGGTGAATCGTCCCGCTGTCCGACTGTTGATCTCTTGTCTCGCCATCCGCAGCGGTCCGCCGGCCGTCTCGAGATTACCCCGCTGTAGGGTGGACACGAGGTCGTCGAGGGTCAGCCCGTGTCCCGCGAGGCGCTGCTGGTCGGGCAGGACCTGTACCTCCCGAATGGGGGCCCCGCCGACCTCGACGGCCGCCACACCCGGAAGATTCAGGAACCACTTGGCGAACACATAGTCAATCCAGTCCCGCAGGTCGGCCGGTTTGCGCAACCGGCTGGTGACAACAAGCTCCATCACCGGGATCTGTGATGGATCGCGTTTGTAGATGATCGGCGGGTCGATCGTATCAGGGAGGAAACGCTTGGCACGGTCAAGGCGGCTGCTCGCATCGCGCAGGGCCACGTCGATATCCTTTCCATACTCGAACGTCAGATCGACTTCACTTCGGCCCTCGCTGGTGCGCGACTGGACGCTGATCGCGTCCTCGGTAATCGCGAGTTGCTCTTCGAGTTGACGCGTAATCCGATCCTCCATGATATTGCCCGGCACACCGGGGTCAAGAATGCGGACGCGAACCTCAGGGTAGATGATGTGCGGGAGGAGGTCCACGATGAGACGGTCCAAGGCGAACACACCGATCACCATCACCGCCAGGGCCACCATAACGACGCCGACGGGATGTCGAGTCGACCACGCAGCCAAGCCGCCGCGCTTCTCGCTCACACTCTCTTTAGTCATCGCGGCGCACTCCGGTCGGAAAGCCGGCGGGGACACGCATTGTGGAGTACCGCTCGGTTCACGACCCCTCCTGTCCGATGGTGGGAGGGCCTGTCGGTACCGGTCCCCGGTTGCCTTTCCCCGATGCGTTGACGATCTTCACCTGTTTGCCTTCGTTCAGGCCGAGGAATCCTTTCACCACCACCAGGTCTCCAAGCTCTAATCCCTCGAGCACTTCCACCCTGTCGGCGAGGCGCTGGCCGCTGCGCACCGGAACTCGGTGCACGACCCGATCGTCATCAATGCGGTAGACAAACTCGCCGTCGCGATCGCGCCGAAGCGCGGCAAAGGGAATCACCATTCGGTCCAGGGCCTTGGTGCTGAACGTGACGCGAGCGAACTGGCCTGCCCGGGCACCTTCGGGCACGGGCCTCAGTTCGATTTCAACCCGCCCCTGACGCGTACGGGGGTCCAACTCCGGATGGATCCTCACCACCTGTCCCGGAAACTCGGTGCTCCCGAGCGCATCGATGCGCACGCGGACTGTGTCGCCCACCCCAATATGCGATAAGAGTATTTCGGAGACCGAAAGATCGGTGAGCAAGGAGCTGGGGTCCGCCAGGGTTAACGCGTGCGTGTTACGCACCAAGAAGTCACCGGGCTCCACGAGTCGCGCGGTCACGACGCCGGAGAACGGCGCCGCGACCTTGGTGTAGCCGATCCGTGTCTCGAGAAGACGCTCCTCGGCCTTGGCAACCTCGAACGCGGTCTTTGCGCGCAGATACTCGTTCTCCGATAATACCTTTTCATCAAGCAGCTGCCGAAATCGCTTCATATTGGTTTCGGCCTCGCGTCGCACCGCCTTGGCCTTGTCTAACTGGGCAATCAAAAGCGTGGCGTCAAGCTCGAGTACGATGTCGCCGACGTTGACCCGGTCCCCCTCGTAGAAAGGAAGGCGGGTCACGCGTCCCTCCTCCTGGTTATAGATCCGCACGGTCTGGTGGTGACGCAGCGACCCGGTGTACACACTGCTCATCCGCAAGGTCTCTTCGACCACAGCGGCGGACTCGACTAGATGGGCGGGGGCGTGTTTGTTCTCCGCCGACTGCGAATTGGAAACGCTCGCGGCATCTTGCGTGCACCCGCTCATACTGAGGACGAACGCAGTCAGCAACGCAAAGTGCTTTAATCCCCACGGCTCGTGAACGCGCTGTCGGACCTGTTCGAACATCACGGTTTCAAGCCCAACCTTTCACGGAGGAACCCCCCGGACCGCTATTTTATCATTTCCACATCGTCGCACGCCTCGAAAAGTCGGAAATCCTCTAAGTGCCTTATTTTATTGATCAAAGCAGCCTAGTTCCAAAAACAAAACGCCCTCGCGGGCCGACCTCCGTCCGCGAAGGCGTCGGGATTTTCTACTCCCCCATCGATTGGGCCTGCGGGGCGACCGGAATTATAATTACCCGGGTTTCATTGCGAGGGCGCCACCATCTACAGGGACTTGGCGGGGCCGGCGACGGGGAGGATCGGATCGTTCGTTCCCCTGCCTGATTTCTAGGCGACCTTCTCCCAGTAATCTATGAACAGGTCTTTTCCCGTTGCCTTGAGTTTGGCCCCGTCAAATTCCACGGCGATGGAGAGCGCCTTCTCGAAGGACTGCGGCAGAGCAAACTTAATGCGTCCCCCGTCGAAGGACCGGGGACTTCGCGGTGGTGTTTGACAGATCGTAGCTGGAGGTACCGCCCGTGTCTGTGAAACTCGGCCTCGAGTTCAAGCGTGTTTCGGTAGCTACGAATCACCGGACTTGGCCGACACTCCTACAGCTCCTCCACATCTCCCAGCGCGACCAGCGTGTAACCAGCCTCGAGGTAGTAGCCTAGCGCCGCATTATAGGCTCGTTCACAACCACGGAAATCATCCGCACCATCGCGCGTTCCTTTATGCTGATCTGAGAAGATCACGATTCGGGCCAGCTCTAGATCAATGTCGCGCTCCTCCGTTCTTTCGTCGTCGTAGGCCTCCTGTAAGCCCTTCACCACATCTCCCCGGTGTTTCATCTCCCCTTCAGTAAGGGTCCCTGCCTCGTCCTGCATAAACGCCCCCTGGTCTTTAATCCGCTTTGTTCCCGAATCAGCTCCGGGACAGGCCCAGCGGGCCGCCCGGCGTCCCCAAAAACTAGCCTATCCCCTTTTGTTTCTTCACCGGTACCTGAATGTGTTTGGGAAAAATCAGCAATACGTCCTCGGAATCAACATGGTTTTTAGCGGGAATCAAGAAGAGCCGGGAAAGGATGAGATACGATCCGTTGATCCGTACATTGGAGGTGTAACGTCCCCAATCGGTCCGGTGCAGGCTAGCCGCCGGCTATGGCCCCTACAACCAGAAATGGCTCAGTCCCCTTCGCGACGGGTTTGGGCAGAGGCGTATCCGGCTGCTCATGGGACAGATCTTCTCCGCAGGCGAAGAACCGCAAGAACGGTCGGCGCTGTTGCGTCACGTGGTCACGGATCGTCCCGCGCAGCATCGGATAGCGCGCCTCGAGCGCGTCTAGCACCGAGCGTTGGGTCACCGGACCGGCAACCTCGAGCTGTACCTCTCTGCCGACCCGCGCCAGCGTCCGCAGATGATGCGGGAGCACCACGCGGATCATGGCAACGTCTGGACCTCGACGGACAGGACGGCCGGAAGATCCCGGACGATGGGCGCCCATGTGTCGCCGCTATCGGCCGATGCGTACACCTGGCCGCCGGTGGTGCCGAAGTACACGCCGCACGTATCGAGCGAGTCAACGGCCATCGCGTCGCGCAGAACATTCACGTAACAGTCACGTTGTGGCAGTCCTTCCGTGAGCGGTTCCCACCCGTTTCCTCCCGTCCGGCTGCGGTACACGCGCAGCTTTCCCTCGGGCGGGAAATGTTCGGAGTCGCTCTTGATGGGGACGACGTAGATGGTGTCCGGCTCGTGCGCGTGCACGTCGATCGGAAACCCGAAGTCTGTCGGCAGATTCCCGCTGACCTCATGCCACGACTCGCCGGCGTCGTCGCTGCGCATGACGTCCCAGTGCTTCTGCATGAACAGCACGCTCGGGCTCGACGCGTGCATCGCGATGCGGTGGACGCAGTGGCCCACCTCGGCGTTCGGGTCGGGGATGTATTCGGACTTCAGCCCACGGTTGATCGGCCGCCACGTCCTGCCGGCGTCGTCGGTCCGGAAGGCGCCCGCCGCCGAGATGGCGATGAAAATTCGATTAGGATTGCTCCGATCCAGCAGGATCGTGTGCAGGCACATACCACCGGCACCGGGCTGCCACCGTGGCCCCGAGCCATGGCCGCGCAGTCCCGGAAGCTCCTGCCACGTCCGGCCGCCGTCGGTCGTGCGAAACAGAGCGGCGTCTTCGACCCCGGCGTAGACGGTATCCGGATCGGTCAGCGATGGCTCGAGATGCCACACGCGCTTGAACTCCCAGGGGTGTTGCGTGCCGTCGTACCACTGGTGCGTGGTGAGCGGTTTGCCGGTTTCGGCAGACGTGTCGTACACGAACTTGTTGCTCTCGCCTTTGGGCATGGCATCCGGGGTGGTAGTCGGTTCGCCGGGGGGTGTCCCAGGTTGGTGCCATGTCTTGCCACCATCATCAGAGCGCTGGATGATCTGCCCAAACCACCCGCTGGACTGCGACGCGTAAATCCGATTCGGATCCACAGTCGAGCCTTTCATGTGGTAAATTTCCCAGCCCGCGAAGTGCGGCCCGCTGACGTTCCACCGCTGGCGCTTGCCGTCCGATGTCAAGACGAACGCTCCCTTGCGCGTTCCAACCAATACCCGTACCCCGCTCATCCCTCACTCCTCTCCGAACTTTTGGGTGCTTGCGCGATCGTGATCGAATCGACCTTGTCGGGATAAAAGGCGAGAAGCCCCTTGATCACGCGCATCTCGTCGTAGGGCTCCTCATAGGACCAGACTGCGTTCTCCGCTCCGTTCTTCAGGGAGTAGTACGACGCCGTCCCCTTGAACGGGCAGTAAGTCTGATGGCTCGACCGGACGAGCCGATCCATCTTCACGTCCTTGCGCGGGAGGTAGTAGACGACTGGGTAGTCGCCTTCCTTCATCTCAACCGCGTCGCGGCTGTCAGCGATCACCTCGGCGTTGAACTGCACCTGGATGCGCATCCCTGCGGGCTTCGTGGCGATGCGATGGTCCGGGCGTTCCTTGAATCCTGGCGCGCTTTTGGCACTCATGACTTCGGCCCCCACAATCCCATCATGCGTCCCTCAGGACCCGCGCTATTGCTTCGCCATTTGCGCGAAGAAAGCCTCCGCGCCTTTTTGGATCTCGTCATTCGTCAGGTCTTGCTTATGCGTGGCGATCATCCACAAGTAACCGAACGGATCTTTGATCTGCCCCACCCGGTCTCCCCAAAACATATCGGCCACCGGCATTGTCGCCGCGGCCCCGGCCCCAACGGCCTGGGTGAAGGCGGCATCCACGTTCGCCACGTAGAGGTAGAGGCTGATCGGAGAGCCCCCCAGCGCTTCGGCGCTCTTGCCGCAGTTCTCCGCGCCGGGATTTTCGTCGCCCATCATAACGATCGAATCGCCGATCTGGAGCGTGGCGTGCATGATGCCTTGCCCGCTCGGATGCGGCAAGAGATCTACCACTTTCGCGCTGAAGGCGTTTTTGTAGAATTCGATCGCTTTCTTCGCATCTTTGAACGTGAAGCTCGGTGTGACTGTGTGATACCCATTTGGAATTGGGTTCGCCATGACTTTTCTCCTCCCTGATTACGGGTGTGTTACCGCAACACGTATTTCTCTTTCCCCCATTATCCTTGCTCGTGCGCCTGCCGTAAACCCCTTATGTCGAGTTTCTTCATTTGCAACAATGCCTTCATAACTCCTTCAGATTTCTTCGGGTCCTTGTCTTGCAACATCTCAGCTAAGACCGTGGGAACGATCTGCCATGATACCCCATATTTGTCTTTGAGCCAGCCGCATTGTTGTGCCTTTACATCACCACCTTCGGACAGTTTCTCCCAATAATAGTCAATTTCTTCTTGAGACCCGCAAGTGACTTGGAACGATATGGCCTCATTGAATGTGAACATCGGACCGCCGTTGAGTGCCGTAAACGTCTGCCCGTCGAGTTCAAATTCTATAGTCATGACGGTTCCCGCCGCTTTTCCATGGATTTGATATCCCGCTTCTGCATACCGCGATATTTTCCCGATTTGTGAGTTCTTAAAAACGGAGATATAGAAATTCGCCGCCTCCTCGGCGTTACTGTCGAACCACAAGCATGGGGTAATCTTTTGCATATAGTTTCCTTTCAATTATTTTTGTTGTAAACGTCGCCGCGAATCATTTCTAACTAATCTGTCGGCAGGCCGGGGATCTCCAGTACTGGCCGGATTTCGACGGTGCCCTTGCGGATCGCTGGAATTTGCGCGGCAACGGCAATCGCCTCGTCGAGGTCCCGGGCGTCGATCATGAAGTAGCCGCCGAGCTGCTCGTGTGTCTCAGCAAACGGGCCGCTAGTCACCAGTCGCTTGCCGTCGCGGACCTGCACGCTGGTCGCGGTCGCCACCGGGTGCAGCGGATTGGCGCCCAGGAACTGCCCCTTCGTGGCCAGCTCGTGGCAGAGCTGGGTCGATTCCACATAACACTGCTCCCGTTCGGTCTGGTCCATTGCCTGCTCATCCATGTAGATCAGCAACATATATTTCATGTGTATACCTCCATGAACACTACTTCTTTTTTGTCCCGACTCCTATCTCGCGAAAGCGCTCAATCGCCTTGCTGGGGCCAGAGTCGTCCAGCTCGAACAACTGGTGTACCTCGATCTCGGCCTTCTTGCCATCAACGGCCGGGTTGGGAAAGCGCTTTGTCCATTCGATCGCCTCTTCCCTGGACTTCGCCTGGATCAAATTGAACGCCGCCGCTCGACGCTTTCGCGGATCATCTGGGCCAAGTCGGCGACCAGCCGGATCTCGAAGGCTCCTCCCCGTACACCCGGGTGCTTCGACATCAACTGGATGGCGTGATTCAGGTCCTTCGCCTCAAGGATCAAGATGCCGCCCAAGTGTTCCCTGGTTTCCGCACAGGGACCGTCGGTCACGGACACCTTTCCGTTCCGGAACCGCAGGGTAGTAGCGTTCCGAGGGCTTTGGATTGCTTCCCCACTGGCAAAGTGACCGTTCTCACGAAGTATGTCATCGTAGGCAAAGCACTCGTCAATGAAGGCGTTCCGCTCGCTTTCAGACATCGTTTCCCACTTTTTCATATCCATGTATCCAAAGCATATATATTTCATGGCTACCCTTCGATTGAATACCGAGTTGACTCCGAAATTGCCTGTTTACACCCTGTAGTCGATCGGCGGGGCGCCAAATCGACAATGATCCGATCAACTTTGGAGCTCGGCCAGCCGCCGCTCGAGGAACCGTCGTTCCGGCTCCTGCCGCGTGAGCCTCAGGGCTCGTTTGTACGAAGCCCGGGCTTCCGCTGCCCTTCCTAGCCGCCGGCACAGATCCGCCCGCGCCGCGTGCGCCAGGTGGTAATCCACCAGGTCGTCACGCGCCAGGATGGCGTCGATGAGGGCCAGCCCCGCCGCGGGGCCGTCGCGCATCGCGATCGCCACGGCACGGTTGAGCTCCACCACGGGCGACGGTTCCACCCGCGCCAGCACGTCATACAGCCCCACGATCTGCGACCAGTCCGTACCGGCGGCGTCGGGCGCTTCGGCATGCACGGCCACGATCGCCGCCTGCAGGGTGTAGGGGCCGAACCTGCGTGACGATAGCGCGCGTTGCACCAGCGCCAACCCCTCGGCAATTTGAGCCTGGTTCCACAGCGAGCGGTCCTGGTCGTCCAGCAGGACAATATCGCCAGCCGGCGAGGTGCGCGCCGCACGGCGCGATTCGTGCAGCACCATCAGGGCCAGTAATCCGATCGCCTCGGGCTCGGGCAGCAACTCGACCAGCAGCCGTGCCAGGCGGATCGCCTCGCCTGACAGATCGTGCCGGGTCAGCGACGCACCCACCGATGCGGAGTAACCCTCGTTGAACACGAGGTAAATCACTCGCAGCACGCTGTCCAGCCGGTCCGGCAGCTCATCCTGCGATGGCACCTGGTAGGGAATGCGTGCATCGCGGATCTTCCCCTTGGCGCGCACGATGCGCTGAGCCAGCGTGGGTGGAGCGGTCAGGAATGCACGCGCGATCTCTTCGGTCGTGAGGCCGCAGACTTCGCGCAGAGTAAGTGCCACTTGCGCGTCCGGCGCCAGCGCCGGATGGCAGCAGGTGAAGATCAGCCGCAGGCGGTCGTCCTCGAGGCCCTCGTCGTCCAACGACGCGGCCTCATCGGCGAGGGCGTCGAATTGGTCTGCGACATCCTTGAGCGGGTCAAAGAGGGCGCGCCGTCGTATGCCGTCGATGGCCTTGAAGCGGCCCACCGAAACGAGCCACGCCCGCGGATTCGCTGGCACACCATCTTTCGACCATTGTTTCACTGCCGCCGCAAAGGCATCGTGCAACGCCTCCTCGGCGAGGTCGAAGTCGCCGAGCAGGCGGATCAAGGTGGCGAAGACGCGGCGCGACTCGGAGCGGTAGACGGCGTCCACCGTTTCGCGCATCCTTTCGGTCGCGTCCTCGCTCATCAGCTCACCCAGGATCAGGCCGCGGCTGGTGTCCCCAGTTTGCCCCGACGCAGATTGGTCAGTGCCCGCAGCAGATCGTGCCAGTAGGGTGCCCCGATGCTCACCAGGATCCCCGTCAACAAGGACCCGAAGAACTCGGAGAAAAGAAAGCCCACTTCGTGGCCCTTCTTCGGGGTTTCGGTCCAGATCTTGCCTATACCAAAGCTCACTTCACCCTGAAAATGGCGGAGTTCTCTGGTACGTACTATGACCCCCACACCCCGAATGCAAGCATGAGTATCACCCACGATGATTGAAAGTGCTGCGTAAATATACTGAATGGGTTCGCCCATCCTCGTTCCTCCTGCAATATCCTCAACCAAAAAACTCCCGACCCAACCCTCTGACCCCTTGGAGAAACTTACACGAAAAAATAGACACTGTCCCTATTTTTTCACGGCGCGGGTCGTGTGCCTCCCGAGAACGAGGTTAAGTGATTGGGGTGCCGGAGGGACAGAGGGCTGTCGAGGGTTGAGGACTCAGGGTCGAGAGTTCAGGGTAGAGAGCTCAGCGCTTGTTGTGGAATCAGCCTTCCTTGCCCGCTGTGCAGCTAACACGTCGAACAGATACAGGCTGAAGGGAACCCACCATACCACATCGTTCGAGAGGATCAGAACGGAAGATTTGAGAGGCCACTTCCCATCTAGAACGAGAGCGACAAAACCTATCGGGCCCAGCACCTTTCCCACGAGACCAACCGCTGCAATCAACCAGTGCGACTCGGGATCCACTGCGACCTTGAAATAGAGAATCCCGTATAGTCCGATGACCATACCCAGACATGCAAAGATCTCCGGGTATTTCGGAGGCTCAATCCCGACAAGCTGAAAGAACCACAGTGGGGAGACTGCTGTTAGGGTACCCCAAGCCAAATTGTAGGAACCCGCTGCCACAAACGTGCCCACGTGGAGACGTCGGCGCCTGAGACACCTCACCGTACCTCCCTCGCGCTGTTCCACGGCCAACCCCCATGGGGAAGTTCCAGCGCCGCATACAGATCTCGTAAGCCTGAGACAACGACCCCTATGGCCATGATGGTGAGGACACCGCGGACCCACGCTGCTACCGGTGCAGGTTCCACAACCAGAGCGGTCGGACTATGCCACCATGCGATCAAAGTCGGGACAAGAGCGGCCAGCATTGCACCGTAGAGAATTCCCATGACTGCCTGCGTGACGCGCTCGCCGGCATACACGTCTCCCAAATCCTTCCGCACGGCGATCTCTACGATGAAATCCCATAACGTCAGAATGATCTCGGCCACGATCACCATGATAAGTGTCGCAGTCCACCAGCCACACCAGGCCAACCACGGCAGCGTACCAAAGAGAACTCCATAGAAAAAGTCGCGTGCGGCGTGCAGAGCCAGCTCGGGGAAGGCACGCCGACCGCGCGCGGGGAGGCGTGCCTTCCA
>CAZLDS010000002.1:0-60505 GCA_964558395.1 uncultured bacterium
CCCCCTTGTCGAGGAGGAGCCGCATGAGAGCCTCAACCGTCATCTCCGGTGTCGCCGTGACCACCTCCGTCGTCATAATGTCTTTTGCTAGCATGGCACTCCTCTCCGGCTCTCTTCCCGAAGAAAGCAGAACCTGTATATGGACCGGAAATGAAAGCGCCTTCCCGGGCCGTGCTCCGCCCGAGAAGGCGTCGGAAGTATCTGATGCGCCTATGTCCCGGAAGTGGCCTAATTCCTGTGCTCACCCCGGCTTCATTGGTCCCCCCATTGAGGGCCTAAGTATCCCTTTATAGTAGGGGGGTGTCAAGAGGCAATGCCCTACAGCGGGCAATGGAAAAAACGAAGGGAAAGCGTCTGTGGGGTTTACTGGTGAGGCTCATGTCCCCAGCGATCGGTGCGGTGAGGACCGAACTGTGGGTACGTGGACCGCGAGTCGGCTACAACGACCTTCCCACGGCCTTGGCCACCGGCTCGACCTGCCGGATGAGATCCCGGAAGCGTTCAGGCGTCAGCGACTGCACGCCGTCCGACAGAGCCTCGTCGGGTCTGGGATGGACCTCGACGATGAGGCCGTCGGCCCCGGCGGCGATACCCGCGCGGGCCATGGCCGTCACGTACTCGTAGTGGCCCGTCCCGTGGCTTGGATCCACGATGACCGGCAGATGGGTCAGCTTCTGGAGGACCGGGATGGCGTTCAGGTCCAACGTGAAGCGGGTGGCGGTCTCGAAGGTCCGGATGCCGCGCTCGCAGAGGATGACGTCGAAGTTTCCGTGGGAGAGGATATACTCGGCCGACATCAGTAGGTCCTTGATCGTGGCCGACATGCCGCGCTTGAGCAGGACCGGCTTCCGCGCCTCGCCGACCGCGTGGAGCAACACGAAATTCTGCATGTTCCGCGCCCCGACCTGCAGGATGTCGGCGTACCGCGCGACCAGGTCGACGTCGCGATCATTGACCACCTCGGTGACAATTCTGAGTCCGGTCGTCTCCCGCGCACGCGCGAGCAGTTTGAGCCCCTCCTCCCCGAGTCCCTGGAAGCTGTAGGGCGAGGTGCGCGGCTTGAAGGCGCCCCCGCGCAGGATGGTCCCTCCCGCCTCTTTGACGGCGTGCGCGGTGGCGAGGATCTGCTCCTCACTCTCGACGGCGCACGGGCCGGCCATCATCGCGAGACGCTCGGCCCCGATCTCGATGTCGCCCACTTTGACGACGGTCTTTTCGGGTCGAAACTCATGACTGGCCAGCTTGAACGGCTGCAGGATCGGGACGACGCTTTCCACGCCGGCCAGCGCCTCGAGGCTCTGCAGCTTGGCCTTGCCACGCTCGTCGCCGACGGCGCCGACCACGTTGCGCTGGGTGCCGCGGATCAGGTGTGGATGATATCCAAGCTCGTTGACGCGCCGCAAGACCTCCTGCAGCTGCTCTTCCAGTGCCCCGGCCTGCATCACGATGATCATCGTCGTCCTCCGAAAGCAAAAGCCACGGGATTCCCCGTGGCCCTCCATGTCGCCGCTTCCCTGAAGGGTCCGGTCAGATGTGATAGGTTACTTACCACCGCCCCTGAGGCCTGTCAAGGGGATTTCGCGGGAGAATTCCCTTTACAGTCACGGGGGTTTTCTGTACCTTTCGTCTAGAGGAGGCGCGGCCATGTCTGGGCATTCGAAGTGGGCAGGCATCAAACATAAAAAAGCAAAAGTCGATGCCCAGCGGGGCCGGCTCTTTACCCGACTGATCCGCGAGATCACGGTCTCGGCGCGACTCGGGGGGGGCGATCCGGCCGGTAACCCGCGCCTGCGGGATGCTATTGACAAAGCGAAGGCCGGCAACATGCCCCAGGACAACATCACGCGGGCCATCAAGAAGGGAACCGGGGAACTGGAAGGGGTTTCGTACGAAGACTGCATCTACGAAGGGTACGGCCCCGGCGGCGTGGCGATCTTCCTCGAGGCGGTGACCGACAACCGCAATCGGACGACGGCAGAGGTCCGAAAGATTTTATCGAAGTTCGGCGGCAATATGGGGGAGTCGGGGTGTGTCGCCTGGATGTTTACCAAGCGGGGTGTGATCCAGGTCACGGCGCACGGCGTGGATGAGGACCAGTTGTTGGCGCAGGCTCTTGAGGCCGGCGCCGTCGATGTGCAAAGGGCGGACAACACCTTCGAGGTCGTGACCGACCTCAAGGACTTCGCGGCGGTCCAGGCGGCCTTGGCACAGGCATCCTTGCCGATCGAACAGGCCGAGATCACGATGGTGCCGCAGTCCACGATCCGGCTCGAAGGGAAGGTGGCAGAGCAGGTGCTCCGCCTGATGGATGCATTAGAGGAGCACGACGACGTCCAGCATGTCTATGCCAACTTTGATATCCCCGAAGAGATCATGGCGGCCCTGACCGCCTAGGGAGGTGGAACAGGGGGTGGCGAACGGGCTCCGGGTGCTGGGGATCGACCCCGGGACAGCCACCACCGGCTACGGCGTGGTGGAGGCGCGAGACCGGTCCCTGATCTCCATCGCCCATGGGGTGATTGCCACGTCCACCCGTCAGCCGTTTCCCGAAAGACTGCAGGTGATTCATCGGGCCCTCCGGACGGTCATTGGGCGGCATCAGCCTGATTGCGCGGTCGTGGAGGGGCTTTTTTTTGCGAAGAATGTCCGGACGGCGCTGCAGCTCGGTCAGGCGCGGGGGGCGGCACTGGTGTCCGTCGTGGAAGCGGGACTGCCCGTGTTCGAGTATAGTCCGCTCGAAGTGAAGGGCGCGGTGACGGGCTTTGGGAGAGCGTCGAAGGCGCAGGTCCAACGGATGGTCGCCTCCCTCCTCGGGCTCTCGTCGGGGCTGCCGGCAACGGATGCGACCGATGCCCTGGCGGTGGCGATCTGCCATATCCATGGGATGGGTTTGCAAAGACGGATGGCGACGGTATAGCCTCGTGCTCATCCTGCCGCTGCTCTTGGGGGCGGCGGATCCCCAGCAGGTCGAGCAGGCCAAGTCGGAGGCGACCGCCGCGCTGGTGGCAGTCCTGAAATATTGGCATGCGGAGCAATATGGCGCGATCTACAACCGGGGGACGACCGCAAGCCAGAGCCTGTTTTCCCGGGAGGATTTCGTCCTCAAGATGCGGAGTCTCGGATGCCGGCCGACGTGCTGTCACACCACCTTCGAGCTGCGATCGGCCGATTACCGGTCGACGACCCTCGTCGTGGTGACCGGAAAGGTCGGACTACAGTTTTCGGGTCCCGTCGTGCCCCGGTTTACCTGTGCCCCGAGTGTCCGGAGTTATCCCATGACCCGCGAGGCGGACAGCTGGCGGGTCGATCTCACCAGCATCTTGGTGGTGTACTAACGTCAACGCACACCGTGCGTTGACGTGGCGCCGTGGAACAGGGGGACAAGAGGGGGGGCGATGATCGGGCAGCTGCAAGGGGAGTTGGTCAAGCGAGATCCCGCCCAGATCATCGTCGACGTCCGCGGGGTCGGGTATCGTGTCTTCATTCCCCTCTCCACGTACTACCGGCTTCCTGAAGAGGGCGCGGCGGTGCGCCTGCACACGGCGACCCACGTGCGGGAAGACGCGATACATCTCTATGGATTCCTCACCGAATATGAGAGAGACCTCTTCGATTTGCTGCGCGGCGTCTCGGGGATTGGGCCCCGCCTGGCCATCAACATCCTCTCTGGGATCACGGCGGATGAGCTGGTCCTTGCGATCGGGCGGGGCGATCTCGTGCGCCTCAGCGCCATCCCCGGGGTGGGGCGCAAAACCGCCGAGCGGATCGTGTTGGAACTCAAAGAAAAGGTCTTGTCGCTGGTCGAGCCGGCGGTCGTGCCGGAGCGCGACCCGAGCGAAGGAATCCTGCAGGATGTGATTTCTGCCTTATTGAATCTGGGGTACAGCCGCGCGCAAGCCTCCAAGGCCGCGAGTAGCGCACTCCGCGCCGTGGACGGGGATCAGGATTTCGAAAAAGTCGTGAAGGAGGCGCTGCGCCTGCTCGCGGCGCAGGCCAAGGGACGGTCATGACCGAGCGCATTGTCAGTCGACGCCCCCTCGAAGAGGATCAGCAGTGGGAACCGACCGTCCGGCCGAAGGTGTGGGATGAATACATCGGTCAGGACAAGGTGAAAGAGAACCTGCGCGTCTACATCGAGGCCGCCCGGGCCAGGCGCGAGCCGCTCGATCATGTGCTCTTCCACGGCCCGCCGGGCCTCGGCAAGACCACCCTGGCCTATCTGATTGCGACCGAGCTCAAGGTGAATGTCCGCGCGACCTCGGGTCCGGTCCTGGAACGCCCGGGGGATGTGGCAGCCATCTTGACCAATCTGGAAGACCGGGATGTCCTCTTCGTGGATGAGATCCATCGGATGAATCGCGTAGTGGAAGAGATTCTGTATCCCGCCATGGAAGACTTCCAGCTGGACCTCGTCATCGGCCAGGGACCCCACGCCCGGACGATCAAGCTGGACCTTCCGCGTTTCACGTTGGTCGGAGCCACGACCCGGGCTGGCCTCCTCACGGCGCCGCTGCGCAATCGGTTCGGGGTCGTGCACCGGCTCGACTACTATAGCGACGAGGAGCTGCACTGGATCATCGTGCGATCCGCGAAGATCCTTGGGGTCGAGATCCATCCCGAGGGGGCGGGCGAGCTTGCCGCGCGGTCGCGCGGGACGCCGCGCGTGGCCAATCGGATCCTCAGGCGGGTCCGCGATTTTGCCCAGGTGTTGGGCGATGGGGTGATTACCCAAGAGCTCGCCCACATAGCCCTGGAGCGCCTGGAGGTAGACGAGCGGGGATTGGATGACATGGACCGGCGCATCCTCCAGACCCTGATCGAGAAGTTCGATGGGGGCCCGGCCGGCCTCGAAACCTTGGCGGTCGCCGTCGGCGAAGAAAAGGGTACGATCGAGGACATTTACGAGCCGTTCCTGATCCAGGCCGGTTTTTTGGCCCGGACTCCCCGGGGCCGGACCGCGACCCGGTTGGCTTTCGACCACTTCGGCCTTACCCCAAGGGGGCGCCCGCAAGAAGAGTTGTGGGGGGCCGGGAGTTGAGCGGTCCGGCCGCTGACGGATTCGGCGCAAGGTGGTATAGTTTCTGCAAGTCGTGTCAGCAGGATGCAGCGAGCGACGAACATGTTTGGTTTTGAGGGCTTTGCCAAGCTTCTGATTCTCTTTGGCATCGTCTTGGCCGTCCTCGGAGGTCTCCTCCTCCTCGTCGGAAAGATCCCGTTCATCGGCCGGCTGCCGGGAGATTTCTACATCCAGCGAGGCAATTTTACCTTCTATTTTCCCCTGGCCACCTCCATCGTCATCAGTATCCTGCTCACCCTCCTCTTTTCGCTCTTTACGCGCCGGTGAAACGGGAGCATGTGATGGGCACGTGGTTGATCATCGGTATTCTCCTCCTCTCTGTTTCACGGCTGGCGTGGGCGCAGGAGTGGGCGGTGCGGGTCCTGCTCAGTGAAGAGGCCTCGACGATTCACCTTAAGGCCGCGGGACCGTCGCGACTCGAGGAACTCGGGGGCGGCCTGATCGAGGTCCTTCCCCCCGACAAAGAAGTGACCGTGACCTGGGAGGGACGGGCCGGGGCCAGCTTCCGCTTGCGGCCGGATCGTAGTCTCTTCTGGATGAATCGGCGGCTGTATCGCGGCAACGTGGAGGTCTGGAATACGTCGGGGGGTCTACAGGTCGTCAACCAAGTGGACCTCGAAGACTACGTGCGCGGCGTGATGAAGGTCGAGGCGGACCCCGAGTGGCCCGTCGAGGCGCTCAAGACGCAAGCCGTGGTGGCCCGGACCTATGCCCTGTATGAGCGGCTCGTGAGTCCAGCGGCCCTCTATCACCTGTATGCCACCACCCTCTCTCAGGTATACCGGGGCGTGAACGGGGAGGATCCCCGCACGGACAGGGCCGTGCGCGAGACCCGAGGGATCGTGCTTGCCTACCGGGGCCGGATCATCCCGGCCTTTTACCATGCGGCCTCGGGGGGGCGTACCGAGGACGCGGTCGAGGTCTGGGAGAAAAAGTATCCGTTCATCGTCGGCGTGGAGGACCCGTATTCGACTATTGCCCCCCATCACCAGTGGGAGGCGACCATCCCCCGTACCGAGATCCACCAGGCCCTCGAGCGGGTCGGTGGGCGCTTGGGCGCGATCCTCAAAATCGACGTCGTCCGTCGGACCCGCTCGGGACGCGTCAGCCGCATGCGGATCTGGGATGGGGCGGGCTTTCTCGAGATGGACGGCAAACGCTTCCGCGAGCTGCTCGGGCCGGACCGGATCCGGAGTACCCGGTTTACCGTGTATCTGGACGGCCCCGCCATCCTCTTTGTTGGTCAAGGGTGGGGACACGGCGTCGGGTTGAGCCAATGGGGAGCGAAACGGATGGCCGACCTTGCATACGATTACAGGGCCATCCTGAAACATTATTTCCCCCTGGCAGAGCTCGTCCGTCTTCCGTCTCCGCGTTCCGAGGTGACAGTACACCGGTTACCCCAAGCTCCCGAAGAGGGCGCGCCTGAAACGGAATCCGCGAACCAGGAACCGTCAAACGGGTCTGCGGCCGATGACCGACGCCCGTAAGCCGTGAACTGTGACCCGTGAACCATAACTTCAAACGGCTCGACTGAGCTTGCCGAAGTCCCGCACCATGAAACTGTCTGACTTTGATTATCAATTACCGGACGGGTTGATTGCCCAATACCCTCTCCCACAGCGAGACGCCTCGCGCCTGCTGGTCCTGTGTCGAACCGATGGGCGGATGCGGCACGGGCGGTTTTCCGACTTGCGGGCGTGGCTTGAGCCCGGAGATCTCCTCGTCCTCAACGATACCAAGGTGATCCCGGCGCGACTCGAGGGACGGCGACGCGGGGGAGGGAAGGTGGAGGTGCTGCTCATCGAAGAGGACGGCCCGAATCGGTGGTGGGTCCTCGGGAAGCCGGGCAAAGGGCTTACCGTGGGGCGGCGACTGACCTTTCCCGAGGACATTGAGGCCGAAGTGCTCGATCGGGGCGAAGGGGGGCGACGGTTCCTCCAGTTTGACGGGCCGGACGATATCGCCTCGCGGCTTTCCCGTATCGGCATGATGCCGCTTCCCCCGTACCTGAAGCGGGGGGCGAGCCCCGCAGAGCGGGGACGCGAGGCCGCACTCGACGCCGAGCGCTATCAGACGGTGTATGCATGGGAGCCGGGGGCGATTGCGGCCCCGACGGCCGGCCTACATTTTACCGAGGCCCTGCTCGAGGCGGTCGGGCGGCACGGCGTAGAAATTGCACGCCTCACCCTGCACGTGGGCGTGGGCACGTTCACCCCGGTGACGGTCGAGCGGCTGGCAGAGCACCGCATGGCCGCGGAGCGGTATACGATTCCCGAGGGGACGGCGGCTGCGGTCAAGCGGGCGCAGGCCGAAGGCCGGCGGGTGGTGGCCGTCGGGACCACGACCACGAGAGCATTAGAGGATGCCGCGCTCGAGGGGGAGGGGGTCCGGGCGGGCGAGGGAATGGCCTCTCTCTTCATCACCCCAGGGCACCGCTTTCGGGTCACGAATGCCCTCGTGACCAACTTTCACCTGGCCCGCTCGACGCTGCTCATGCTGGTGAGTGCGTTCGCCGGCCGCGATCTCATTCGGAAGGCGTACGCGGAAGCGATCCAGGCGCGCTACCGGTTTTATAGTTACGGCGACGCCATGTTGATCGTGTGAGGGGATTATGCTGTGCGAGATCTGCGGAACGAGTGCCGCTCAGGGTGAAAAGACGTGCCTAGCGTGCGGTCACGCGCTGAAGGAGACCGGAAAGGCCGGAGGGGGGACCGCCTCGCTGGGAGGAGTCGACCTGGAGTTGGACGACGCCGAAGCCCCCGAAGTGGCAGTGCTTGAGGAAGAGGAAGCGCCGGTAGAGGAAGAGGCACGGCGGCGGGCTCAGCCGGCGCGGAAGGTATCGGATGCGCCTCCGCCGGTGTTCGCCCTGGAGCCGGCCGGCCTGCGGAAGCTCTTGGCCAAGCAGCCCGACATGCTGGAGCCGGGCCTCACGGTCTTCACCGAGAAGGGCAAGCCGGTGGGGGTGGGGTATGCCAGCGGGGTGGGGGTCATTGATGTGTTGGCCAAGGATTCGAGCGGTGCCTTTGTGGTGGTGAAGGTGGCAGAGCGGGGCCAGGGCGAAGAGCTGGTGACGGCGACGCTCCAACGGATGGGCTGGGTCCGCAAGCACCTCGGCAAGAACAAGGACAAGGTGCGGGGCATCGTCCTGGTCGAGCAGGCCCCGGAGAATCTCAGTTACACCGTCTCCGCCATGGCAGGAACGATCATCTTCAAGACCTACCGAGTGGCGGTAAGCTTCGAGGACGTGGAGATGTAATGCCCTTTGAGCTGCTCGCGGGTGGTCCGACAGGGCCTCGGCGCGGGCGTCTACACACCCGCCGCGGGATTGTGGAGACCCCGGCCTTCATGCCCTGCGCCTCGGTCGGAGCGGTGAAGACTCTGTCCCCGCAAGAAGTCCGCGAGGCGGGGGTCGAACTCATTCTCTGCAATACATATCATCTCTACCTCCGGCCAGGTCACGAGCAGATACGGGAGCTGGGGGGGCTGCATGCTTTTACGGGATGGACGGGGCCGATCCTCACGGACAGCGGCGGATATCAGGTCTTCAGCATGGCTCCGCTCCGGACCATCACGGACGAAGGCGTTCTCTTTCAATCCCATCTGGATGGGGTGCGCCATCTCCTCTCCCCGGAGCGGGCGATTGCCATCCAACAGGCCCTGCGATCGGACATTATCATGCCGCTGGACGAGTGCCCCCCGTATCCGATATCTCATGCAGAGGCAGCGGGTGCCTTAGAGCGGACCCTCCGATGGGCGGAGCGGTCCAGAGACATGCATAAAGAGAGTGATCAGATCCTCTTTGGGATTGTTCAGGGGGGCGTCTTTCCCGATCTCAGAGAGCGGGGGGTACGGGAACTCACGCGCCTCGGGTTCGGCGGATACGCCTTGGGCGGTCTCAGTGTCGGAGAGAGCAAGGCCGAGATTGAACAGGTCGCGCGGACGACGGCACCGCTGCTCCCCGCTGACCGCCCCCGATATCTGATGGGGGTGGGAACGCCCGAGGACATCCTGAGTGCGATGCGCTTCGGCATCGACCTCTTCGATTGTGTCATGCCCACGCGTCACGGGCGGACCGGGAATCTCTTTACGAGCATGGGCCGTCTTAACATCAAGGGGGCGAAATTTGCTCGGGACCCGTCGCCGCTGGATCCGACCTGTCAGTGTTATACCTGTCGCCATTTCTCGCGGGCCTATCTGCGTCACCTTTTCCTCGCGGGGGAGATTCTCGGACTCCGTCTTAACACGCTGCACAACCTCCATTTCTACGGTCATCTCATGCACGCGGCCCGTCGGGCCATCGCCGAAGGACACTACGAGGCGTTCCTCGCGGACGTGCTCAGCCGACTCTCGGGCGACGAGTCATCCGAATAACATCGACACGCGAAAAGGGAGAGCGAACCGATGATCGAGTTGGCGTACGCGGCAGAACAAGCAGCCCCGGCTGCACGCGGATTTTTGGATATGATTTTTATCTTGGGCCTCATGTTGGCCATCTTCTACTTCATTCTGATCCGTCCGCAGCAGAAAAAACAGCGGCAACACCAGGACATGCTCAAGGCGCTCAAGACCGGGGATCAGATCGTCACGATCGGTGGGATCTACGGGACGATCGTGGACATCGATGAGCTCAAGGTGAAAATCAAGATCGCTAACAATGTCAAGATTGACCTCGCCCGCGGCTCAATCCAGTCCCGGCTGGGCTGGGAGGGAGAAAAGAAGGGGAAAGAGGGCTCGTGAGGGGGGAGGCATGCACCTGGAACTCAAGCAGGTCCGAAAGACCTTCGGCCAGGTGCCGGCGATTCAAGACGTCTCCTTTGCGGTGGAGCAGGGGGAATTCTTTACCCTCCTGGGGCCGAGCGGCTCCGGCAAGAGCACCATCCTCCGCCTGATCGCCGGATTCGAGCTTCCGGATAACGGCGCAATCCTCCTCAAGGGGGAAGGACTCGGAACGACCCCGCCCTATTGCCGACCGGTCAATACCGTCTTTCAGCACTACGCGCTCTTTCCTCACCTGTCGGTCTTCGAGAATGTTGCCTTCGGCCTCCGGATGCGGCATCTGCCCGCCCCCGAGATTCGCGTCCGGGTCGAGGAGGCGCTCGCCATGGTCCACATGGCCGACGCGGCGGCGCGGGCGCCGCATCAGCTCTCGGGCGGGGAGCAACAACGGGTTGCTTTGGCACGCGCGTTGATCAACCGTCCGGAACTCCTCCTTCTCGATGAGCCGCTGGGTTCTTTGGACTTGAAGCTACGACAGCAAATGCAGGCCGAGCTCAAAAGCCTGCAGCATCGCATTGGGATTACCTTCCTGTACGTGACGCACGATCAGCACGAGGCGTTGGCCTTGTCGGATCGCGTGGCGGTGATGGATCGGGGACGGGTCCTGCAGGTGGGAACGCCGGCAGAGATCTACGAGCGTCCCCGCACGCGATTCGTGGCTGAGTTTGTCGGGCGGGTGAGCTTTCTGTCCGGCCTGGTGCAGTCTGTTGGCGAGGGGTTCGTCGAAGTCATCGTGGGCGGCGTGCCTCCCCAGCGTGTCCCCGCATCGGTGTCCGTTGCCGTGGGGAGTCGAGTCCTGCTACTCCTTCGCCCGGAGTGGGTGCAACTCGACCGGGACGGCGACGGCCTCCCGGGTCGGGTTGTGCGTGTGCTGTATCACGGAGGCGAGACCCTCTGCACGGTGTGCCTCGGGGCGGACCTCGAGGTGGTGGCACGGTCCACGCTCAGCGGCCACCACATTGGGGAAGAGGTCCGGGTCAGTTGGGACCCGGCCCACCACCATCTCTTCCCGGACCCCTCTTGATCGTGGGAGCCCGTGCGTGCGCAAGCTCTTTCTTCCCCCGCTCCTGTGGGTAAGCGGCCTCTTTTTCTTCCCCCTCGTCCTGATCGTTCTATATAGCCTGGCCCAACGACGGTCCTATGGAGGGGTCGAATGGGTCCTGAGCGGCGACAGTTACGCCCGACTCCTTGAACCCGTCTATGCGGGGGTCGCCTTCTGGTCGATCGGGATCGCGCTGCTCACGACCGTCATCACGCTCCTTCTAGGACTGCCGGTTGCCTACAGCCTCATCCTGCTTCCTCGGCGCCGTCGATATCTCGCCCTCCTCGTCTTGATAATTCCCTTTTGGACAAACTTCCTGGTCCGGACCTATGCCTGGATGTTTCTCTTGGGGCGGGAAGGGCCGATCGGTACCTTTTTGACATGGCTCGGGCTGCCCCCGCTCACCATCCTCTTCTCCCCCGGCGCGATCGTCCTGGGCCTCGTCTACAGCTACCTCCCGTTTATGATTCTTCCCATCTTTGCGGCCATGGAGCGGATCGACCCGTCTACTGTCGAGGCGGCGCAAGACCTTTACGCCAGGCCGCACCACCTCCTCTGGCGTGTCTGGCTCCCGCTGAGCCTTCCCGGCGTGGCGGTGGGGATGCTCTTGGTGTTTATCCCGTCGGTCTCTGCCTTTGTGATCCCGGACCTGCTGGGGGGGGCGAGAGATCTGATGTTGGGCAACCTGATCCAGGAGCAGTATCTGGTCGTCCGGGATTGGCCCTTCGGTTCCTCTCTGTCGACGATTCTCCTGAGCGTGACGATTGTGGGGGTCCTGCTCTTTCGGCCCTGGACTCGCCGGGATCAGGCTCGGCCACAACTGCTCACCGGCGAGACCCCAGCGCCCTGGACACTCACGTCGGGACCCCTGCACTGGATGGGTCGCATCATCACGGGAGGCGTCTTTCTCTTTCTCTATGCCCCGGTCGGTCTTCTGATCCTGTACTCCTTCAACGCCTCTCGGTTCACCGCCGTCTGGCGCGGCTTCACGCTTGAATGGTATGTTCGTTTGATCCACAACGAGGCCGTCATCACGGCGGCGTGGACGAGCCTGGAAGTGGCCCTCGTTTCGACGCTGCTTTGCCTGATTGTTGGGACGGCGGCTGCGCTGGCCCTCCGAAGATCCGAGGGGGCGGGGGTGATCCTGACGGGCTTGTACTTGCTGGTGGTCATCCCGGAGATCACGTTCGCCGTTGCCCTGCTGCTCTTCTTTGTCACAGTCGGTGTCCCGCTTGGTCGGATGAGCATCATCCTGGCCCATGCCACCTTTAATCTCCCGCTGGTGGCTCTTCCGGTCCGGGCCCGTCTTCAGCAGGTGGGACGCGGCGTCGAGGAAGCGGCCATGGATCTCGGCGCGGACGAAGCCCGGACTCTGCGGCGTGTCCTGCTTCCGCTTCTCCGCCCGGCCCTCTTGGTCGGCGGGATTTTGAGTTTTACGGCATCCTTGGATGACTTCGTGGTGGCCTACTTCGTGACAGGCCCCGGGGCCACCACCCTTCCTATTCGGGTGTATTCGCTGGTGAAGTATGGGGTGACCCCTGAAGTGAACGCCCTCTCGGCTTTGCTCCTCCTGCTCTCCATTAGCCTGATTACGGGCGCATTGGTCTGGCAGGGGCGACGCATCGGAATGGAGCTATGAGTCACCGCTCGGTCAGTCGGATACTGACGATCGGGGCGCTGTTGGTGATGACCGGATGCGGTTCTGGTCCATCCGAGTCGGGATTGGACCGCGAAGTCTATTTCTTTAATTGGGGAGATTACATCGATCCGGCCGTGCTCACCGCCTTTGCGCGGGAGTACGGCGTGCGGGTGGTGCAGGACAACTACGCCAGCAATGAGGACCTGCTCGCCAAACTGCAGGCCGGAGGCGTCGGATACGATGTCATTGTTCCCTCCGACTATATGGTGGAGGTGATGGTCAAAGAAGGTCTCCTCCGCACGCTGGACAAGAGCCGCCTCCCCAACCTGCGCCACATCGGGGCGCAGTATTTGGGACTCTATTACGATCCTGAAAACCGCTATTGTGTCCCGTATCTCTGGGGGACCACCGGCGTGGCCTACGATGCGGACCGCGTTCCGCCACCGGACAGTTGGTGGGTTCTGTGGGAGACACCCTATCGAGGCCGGATCAGCATGCTCAATGACCAGCGTGAGGCCATCGCCGTGGCCTTGCGGCTCTTGGGCTTTTCCATCAACTCAACCGATCGTGACGAGCTGCAGGCCGCCGGGGTCCTCCTCCAAAAACAGAAACCGCACGTCCGGACGTATAACAGCGAAAATTACGATCAACTGCTCGTACAGGGGGAGGTCGTGTTAGCCCATGCGTGGAACGGGGACGTCGCCAAAGCGGCCGAGGAAAAACCCTCCCTCAAGTTTGTGATTCCCAAAGAAGGCGGCACCATTTTTTACGATAACCTCTGTATCCCGCGATCTTCCCGACGTCCCAGCACCGCCGAAGCTTTCATAAACTATCTGCTCAGGCCGGAGGTGGCGGCGCGCATCGTCCGCTACACCATGCAAGCCTCTCCCAATGACGGGGCCCGCGCCCATCTCCCCCGAGCGATTTTGGACAACCCCGCGGTCTATCCGCCGACACAGGCGATGGCGCGGCTGGACACGATTCGGGACGTGGGGCCAGCCCTCGTCCTCTATGACCGGGTCTGGACCGAAATCAAAGCTCACCGCTGATCGCGACCTTCAGTGGGCAGCACCTCCGGGCCCTCGCTCCGGACCTCCGCGGCGACCCTGTTCGGCGGCTTGCGGCCTGGGTCCCTCCGTGTTCATGCTCCGTGCAAAGCACATGGGCACGGAGCCCGCCTCGGTTTCCCAGCCCGTCGCCTGCCGAGGGACGCCGGCGCTCCCGGCATGTCGCTGGGGCCCTGGAAATGCTGCCCAACAGAGCAAACTTCGCTGCTTATGGTTATATACGTTTTTCGTGAACTATGAACTCTGAACCGTGAACTTCTTACTGTTTGCGGGTGACCACGATAATCGAGTAGGCGAGTTTATAGAATGGAAAGCGCTGTGCCAGGCGGAAGTCACACCGCGCGAGAGACTGGAGGAGCCGGGCGTGGTGCGCCTTGAGAGGAAGTTTTTCCTTGGGAGGATCCGTGATGTGCTCGGGAAGGAGTGACGAGAGGATGTGCATTCCGCCGCGTTCGGTCACGACGAGACCGTGCCGGTTCAGGTGGGATTCCATTTCCCGCGAGGTGAATGTCTTATACGTCAAATCCACCTTTGAGTCGCGGGTGAGGTATTCATACGTCCATCGTCTCAGGTCCCCTTGGCGCCGGGTCGTGAGGGCGTTCCAGAGTTCGTCCGCGTGAAAGAGGAGGCCAAAGTGCCACTTGTTGTCGTACTCGAGCGTCACCGTGCCACCGGGACGGCAGACCCGCGCCATCTCGGCGATCGCCCGCTCGTAGTCCGGGATATGGCCGATCACATCCCCGTACGCCGAGACGAAATCCGCCGAGCCGTCCTGAAGGGGGATCTGTGTGGCATCTCCCTGCATGAGGGTGACATTCGTCAGCCCCTGCATCGTGAGTTTCTCTTGGACCTTTCGCATCAACGCATTTGAGATGTCGATCGCAATCACGTGTTTTGCCCTGGGAGCGAACTGGACCGTCTGCAGGCCTGACCCGCAGCCGACGTCCGCAACGATTTTCCCGAGCCACTGCGGCGCGAGCTTCTGGACAAAATGATCTACGAATCGGAAGCCATTAACATAGAAGGGGTTGATCCGGTCGTCGAGGATGTCGTACTCCTCGGCCATGAGGTCATATGCCTTCTGGACTAGTTTGACCTGATTCGGATCGAACGCGTTCGCGCCCATGCATTCCCCCGCGCGAGGGTGGTCGCCGTCATAACCGTTCTAGGAGGACGGACTTGAGATACGTGGTTTCCTTCAGGCCCAAGAGGGCCGGGTGGTCGTCCGACTGGGTCCGAATCGCCCGGATCCGATACTGAGTTCTCGCATCGGCCGCCGCATCCTCAAGCATCTGGAGAAAGGTTGCCTCACTCACGTAGTAGGAGCAGGAAGAACCCCTGCGAATCCCCCCGTATACCAGAAGCAATCCAGCACCTCCCGGTCTGCGGCGAGCGGACGTATCGCCAGTCGGTTATCCCGTTGATCCAGGTAGAAACCGATTTTTTGTCCCGTAGCGATGTTGACCCGGAAACGAAGGTTGTCCTCCGCAATGGTCACGACCGGGTCGAAAGCCCTCTCGAGGAAATCCTTCTCGACGGGAAGGCTTTCCAGCAGCCGCGCAGAGGCGTCATTCCGCGCAAAGGTCTCCCGGGGACTCAAGAGTTCCTGGGTCACCGGCACCAAGACCCCCTGAAGGCGGTCCATCCCCGCCGTGAGGATTTGTACCACCACGATATCCTCATAGCGGTCAATGACGAGACCTGGCAGCGCATCTGCCTCGGCATGGACCACGCGGATGCCCGTGGAGCGAATGGCGAGTCGCTGCCGGCAGGCGATGGCCGCCGCGATCCGCCGGCGGAAGAAGTCAGCATTAATTGACTCCGCTTCTCGCGTGAGGAGACGGACCACGATCTGGGAGTCCGCGTTGATGTACCCTCGGCCCAGAAACCGGCGCAGAGCCCCGTAAAGGTCAACGACGCTCCCTTTCTCGGACGCGCCTTCGGTTTCCTCCACATCCGTTTGGTAGATCCAGGGATGCCCCCTGAGAAGAGGCTGGTGCCCCTGACGGCGGAGGAGGACACTAGCCATGCCCGCGTTCTTCCGTGGCTCCGCAAAAGTGTCAACTATGTACTGTCCATGGGGGAAAATTGCAAGGGAAAAAGGGCGGCCACGTTGTTACCATCTTACCATGAGAGACCGTGCGACCTGGGCTTCCGGGGATTTCGGATGATCGGTGATCAACGTCTGGAGCAGGTGCGTTGCCTGCTGTGTCTCACCGAGCTGCTGGTACGTTTCAGCACCCTTCAGAAGGGCCCGGACGGCTTCGGGACTCTGCCGATACTCTAGGAGGATGGTCTCAAATTGGATGAGCGCGTCGGTATACTCTTGCTGCCCGTAGAGGGATTCGCCCAGCCAATACAGCGCGCTGGGTCGCTCGGTTCCATTCGGGTGTGTCGCAAGGTAGACTTGGAGATGGGCGATCGCCGCGGGAAAGTCTCCCTCGATATAGTCATGGATCGCCGTGTCGTATATGAGCTGCCTGTTGACATGCTCTACGTGTTTCGGGATCTCGGCTGTTTGACGGGGCTCACGACCTACCCTGAGCTTCGCTGAAGAACCCGCCGGCGTTGCGGCCACCGGCAGCGGGCGTGTCGCGGTCGAAGGGTCGGAGGGTTCGGAGCGGACGGACTTCGTCGCCGGAGGTGGAGATAGTTCGTGATCGATGGTTGGCTTGGGAGCTATGCGGGCGCTCCGCTCCGTCGGCACCGTTTCCGTGGCCGCCGAGGGAGAGAGATAGGCCGGTGCCGACGGGGACAGCACGGCGGCCATCTGATTGAAGATTTCGGTCCCGGTGGCCGTATCCCGCGCCGGAAGGGAATCGGCATTTATGGCAACTCTGGTCGCTTCAGGGGTGACGGGGGTAATGGTCACATCGACCTCGTAGTCGCTCGAGGCTGTCGCAACGATATGGTGTTCGTCTTCCCGGACCTCGTCATCCCTGATCGCAAAACCCATCTCTTTGAGCGCGTGGTGGCAGGCCGCTGTGACCTCGGGCATCGGTGCGGCGAACGTGCGCTCGACCGTCTGACTTCTCACGTAAATCGCCCCCGCAACGGCTGTCGTTAGGACGGTAAAGCCGGCGCAGCCGGCAAGCAGGTTAGAGAAGACTGCACAGGCCACTCCGATCTGAACCTCACGTCTCACGACACAGACTCCGCCCAGGTGGTTGCCCGGATTAGAAAGCCACTGGCCTTATTTGTCAAGTAGTTTCTTCCACTTGCTCACGTGTGAGTTTAAGGATTTTTGACTAGCTCTCTGCCAGGACGGAGAGAATCTGTGGGAGGACTACACCCGCAGGGCCTTGTAAGTAGCTATCAACATGGGGTGTGATGGGCGTGGGGGCCGGATTGATCTCGGCGACGAAGGCCCCGCGGTCCCTGGCGACAATGGGAAGGGAGGCGGCGGGGTGAACGAGGGCTGATGTCCCGATCGTTAGGAAAACATCGGATCTTTCAGCGGCCGCGAACGCGGCCGATTGCGTGTCGGTCGAGAGGGGCTCGCCGAACCACACCACGTCGGGGCGGAGCAGACTTCCGCAGCCGCAGCGGAGCGGCAGATTCGTGAGCGGAACCTCGCGGTTTTCGTGGACGGTCCCTTCCGCCTGGCAGCGAACCCGCCAAATGCATCCGTGCAGTTCGACGAGGCGTCGGCTCCCGGCGGCCCCGTGCAGGTCGTCGATATTCTGCGTGATAAGCAGAAACTCGGGAACGATGCGCTCGAGTTGGGCCAGGGCGTGGTGGGCAGGGTTTGGAGCCCCCTGGGCGATTTTCTGGCGCCGCCAGTCGTACCACTCCCAGACCAGCCGCGGGTCGCGCTGGAAGGCCTGGGGGGTTGCCAAGTCTTCCGGCCTGTACTGCCGCCACAGGCCTCCCGGGCCACGAAAGGTCGGGATGCCGCTCTCCGCCGAAACGCCCGCCCCCGTAAGGACCGCCACCGCCGTGGCTGCTTTGATTCGCTGGCCTACTACAGCAATGGACGCATGCATTATCTCTCATCTCTCGAGAGTGCAGAAGAGGTTCGATTGTGACACGGCTATGTTAGCTTTTAAGGCATGAAGTTTGCAACGCCTGCGTCAGTTGGGTCATGCGTCCCGAGCACCGAGCACACGGCGACAGGATCCACGAGTGCGAAGGATGTCTGGCGATCACAAGTTCGACTGGCGGCACCGGCAACAAATAGTTGGAACGGGACTCGGCGTACCATCCTTTACTCCAGCAGAGGGTTATCTGGAACATGCGGTGGAACTTTACAAATAAACTTTCTGAAAAACGGACTGACATCATGGCCTTCATCGACGAAGGCTCCGAGATCGAGGGAAAGTACACCTTCTCCGGAACAGGGACTATCCTGCTCAATGGCAAGGTCCGGGGCGAGATCGTGACCACGGACGCGCTTATCGTGGGTGAGAAAGCGGTCGTCAACGCCACGATTCGCGGAGAGTCGGTCGTGATCAAGGGTGAGGTCGTGGGCAACATCCACGCGACGGTTCGGGTGGAGCTCAAGGGGTCCGCCCGCGTGTTCGGCGACCTCGAAGCCCCCGTGGTGGTCGTCGACGAGGGTGTGCTCTTTCGCGGGCAGTGCCGGATGCCTACGGCGAGCCCCGATGAGGTGGGTCAGGATCGTTCGCTGCTGGCGTTAGAACGCTGAGGAATGAGGGACCACCCAGAAGTCCCGGCTGAGGTCGGCTCCATCCCCAGCTCTCTGTTCCTACCTAATTACCCCCCTTCAGTTGCGTCCGATGGGGCCCAGTGCATTCCGTGGGCCTCGGCCACAGCCGGGTGGGTGAGTTTTCCGTAAACCACGTTCAGGCCCTTCGCAATCTCCGACTGCTCCTGGGCCACCTGCTTCCACCCCTTGTCCGCAATTTCGAGGACGTAAGGAAGGGTGACGTTCGTGAGGGCAAAGGTGGCGGTCCGGCCGTACGCGCCCGGCATGTTGGCGACGCAGTAGTGGAGAATGCCGTTCACCTGGTACACCGGGTCGCTGTGCGTGGTCGGGCGGGTGGTCTCTATGCAGCCCCCTTGGTCCACCGCGACGTCGACGATGACCGAGCCAGGTTTCATGAACTGCAAGGTGTCCCGCGTGACGAGTCGGGGCGCCCTGGCCCCTGGGATGAGAACGGCCCCCACGAGGACATCGGCGTGCCGGAGGCACTCCTCGATATTCACTTGATTGGACATCAGGGTCGTCACGTTGGGCGGGAGCACCTCATCCAGGGAGCGCATTCTTGAGGGGTCCACCTCTAAAAGAGTGGCCGCGGCCCCCATTCCTGCCGCCATCCGAGCCGCGTTATAGCCGACGGTGCCGCCTCCCAGGATCGTGACAGTCGCGGGCGGAACCCCCGGGACGCCGCTCAGCAAGACGCCCCGCCCTCCCAAGGGATTCGAGAGGTAGTGGGCAGCAATGGGGAGGGCCATCCGACCGGCGATTTCGCTCATCGGCTCGAGGAGCGGTTTCCGCCCATCGGCGGTTTCGACGGTCTCATACGCGATCGCGACGACTTGGCTTTCGACGAGGACCTGTGTCAGTTCGAGGGAGGCGGCAAGATGGAGGAAGGTGAAAAGAATCTGGCCGGACCGGAGATGCCCGTACTCGCTCGGCAACGGTTCCTTCACTTTGCAGATCATCTCGGCCTTGGCGTACACTTCGGCGGCCGTGGCGATGATTTTTGCGCCCAACTTGGTATACTCCTCGTCCATGATCCCGGCGCCGCCGCCCGCCCCCTGCTCGAGAAGGACCTCGTGTCCTTTGGCGGTCAGCATCTGGACCCCGGCCGGGATCATGGCCACACGATGTTCCTGGTCTTTGATCTCTTTCGGCACCCCGATAACCATCACGCGCTCCACGCGCCGTTCAGGGTTTAGAGTCTAAGGCTTAGAGTTGAGAGTTCTCCACAATCAAACAATAGAACATTAGACCGCAATGGAGCATTTCCGCCCTCCAAGATCACTCTATTGTTCCACTGCTCCCTTGCTCTAAAGTAAACGCCCTTTGTGCGTTTACTTTACAGTCCCCAATCCCGAGGGTACCGGAAGTCTCGATCGATCGTCCGGCCAGACACCTTGGCAATGACCGGCGGGCGCCGTTTGAACTGCGACGCCCGTATCCGCCGAGAGACAGCGTGAACGAAATCGGTTTCGAAGCCGAGTTCAGTCAATGCGGGAAGCTCGTACCGCCGGTCCACCAGGTGGAAGAGCAGCCGGTCCACCTCCTCGTACGAAAAGCCGAGTTCCTCCTCGTCCGTCTGGCCCACCCACAGGTCGGCGCTCGGCTTTTTCCCGATAATCTCCGCAGGGACCGCGAGATGCGCAGCGAGACATCGGACCTGGGTTTTGTAGAGATCGCCGATCGGATTGAGCGCGGATGCCATGTCTCCGTAGAGGGTGCCGTAACCCAGGAGGAGTTCCGTTTTATTGCTCGTGCCAAGGACCAACGCTTCCAGGCGGGCGGAATGGTCGTAGAGGACGGTCATCCGTTCACGGGCCATCTTGTTTCCCCGCCGGATGCGATCCGCATCCGGGAATGACGCAAAATACGCGTCAATCTGCGCGGTGATGTCCACCTCGAGCCAATTGATCTCGAGTCGCTCGGCGATAAGCCGAGCATGGGTCGTGCTCTCGGGACTCGAGGCCTTATAGGGCATGTTGACCCCCCACACATTGCCGGAACCCATTGCCGCAGCTGCCAAGGTCGCGGAGAGCGAAGAGTCGACGCCGCCCGAGAGCCCGACGACGACCCTTGAGAGGCCGGTCCGTCGCACTTCGCTTTGAATAAAACCGGTTAGGATTCGGGTGCAGAGATGCCAATCGAGAGTGAGTTCGGGGGCGATGGTCGCGGAGTTCATTGGTTCCCTTCACCGCGAGATCGGAGGATCCGCTCGAGCTGCCGCGTGATTCGCTGCAGCTCCCGAACGGTGAGGTCTAGGCGCTCGTCTCGGAGCAGGGGATTCGCGATGCGCTCACGCTGGATCTCCCGACGATCGATGGGGACCCGGAGGAGCACTTCTTCAAGTTGAGGACCCTTGAGCAATGTCTCCCCGGTGGGGGCGACGACCTCAGAGCCCCCCCAGAAGCAGGCCCCGTCCTCGTATCCGACCCGATTGCAGAAACAGAGGAAGCAGGTATAGAGCTGGGCGTAGGCACGGTTCAGGTGCTCCCAGGCCGTTGCATTCGCAAAGGTTCCCTCCGGCCGGAGCCCCCGGCCGGGACTGGCGGATATACACAGAATGGTTTGGGCGCCGTCCAGGGCGGCCAGGTAAGCCGTGGCCGGATGCCACAAGTCCTCGCAGATGGTGAGTGCGATTCGGCCAAATCGGCTATCGAAGGCTCGCAGCCTATCCCCCTGGGCGAAGTACCGGTGTTCGTCGAAGAGTCCGTAGGTCGGCAGATAGAGTTTTCGGTGCACGTGGCGCAGCTTGCCATCCTCGAAGTACACCCCAGCGTTGAAGAAGCGATGGTCGGCGGACTCCTCAACCAGTCCGACGACGATGGCCATTCTGCGACTGGCTTTTTTCAGCAGATCGAGGCGCGGATCCCGGGGCGTGAGGCCCACGGAGGGGACCATGTCCTTCAGAAAATAGCCGGTCAGGGAGAGCTCGGGAAAGAGGAGGAGATCCACGCCCTGTTCCTCGGCCTCACGGAGGATCTTGTCGTGGAGGGCGAGGTTCTTGTCCAGATCCCCGAGGACCGGTGAGAGCTGCGCCATTCCCAGCGTGAACTTCTCCATCGCTCCTGTTATTCCCTTCCTTGACAACATGTTAGTGATCTAGTAAGGTTCCTCCGCATTGCGCCCAGCGTGGAGGCGGCCGTGGAAGAAATCCTCGTGCGCATTCGACTGGCCTTGACCCTTGCGGTCCGAGATGCGGAGGTCGGCGTCCGGATCGAGGCCGCGCGAGCCCTGGAGCGGATCGAAGGCGCAGTCGCCCTCGGGCATCTGGCAGCCACCGCCACGTCTTCTAATACAGCCGGCGCCCTGCGGGCCCTCTACGCCGTGGCGGACATCGGCGGGGAGAAGGCCTTTTCGATCTTGCTCAAGGCGTTAAGAAGTTCACACCCTGACGTCCGGGCGGCAGCCGTCAAGTTGCTCGCGCGGACCGGCGATTCGCGGGTTGTGGATCCTTATATTGAAGCGTTAGAGGATTCGAGCCCAGATGTCAAGGTCCTCATCGTGGAGGCTCTGGGAGCGTTCCGGGAACCGAGGGTTGTGGAGGTCCTCCTCTCCCAAGTTGCGAATGTATCCGGTCTCCTCCGGGAAGCGGTGATCACCGCGCTCGGGAAGATGGGAGATCTCCGGGCCGTGGATCGCCTCCTGCCGATCGTGACCGATGATAGTCCGACCGTGCGTGAGCGGGTCGCGGAGGCCCTGGGTCGTTTGGGGGTCCACGCGGCACAAGAGGGAAAACTCACGGAGGTTACCCCCCCAGTTTAGCCACCTTTAATATCTTCGCGACGTCGATCCGCCGGATCACTGGATCAATGGCAATCACAATGCTCCGGGCGTAGTCTTCCGCCAGGGGATCCCACTCCATCAGGCTCACCTGTTCCCGGTCCACCGCGTTTCCTTCCCGATCGTGCACGATCTGCACCCAGGGCCGAGAAACATCCTCGCTCCCCGGACGGGTCACCACCCCGATCTCGCCCGTCGTCAACCGGACTGCTGTTCCCGGGGGATAGATGCCGAGCATCTCGACGAATTTATCGACGGTGAGCGGGTTGAAGGCAGTTCCGGTCAGCTTCTTCATCCGCGAGATCGCCTGATTGGGGTCGACGGCTCCCGAGTATACGCGGACCGTCGTCATGGCGTCGTATGTATCGGCGACGTGGACGATCATGCTGTAGGAGTGAGGCTGCTCGTCAGGCCCCAGGCGCGGGTAACCCCTTCCGTCGAAGTCGACGTGGTGTTCCTTCGTCACCCGGAGAGTGACTTCCGATTGCACTCCCATGTCCTCCAAGATCTTCACCCCATCTAGTGGGTGCCGTTTTATGATCTCAAATTCCTCATCGGTCAGCTTCCGGGGCGCACGGGTGATCTCTTCAGGGATGTTGACCTTCCCCACGTCGTGAAGCAGTGCGCCCAGCCCTAGTTCGCGCAGGGCCTTGCCGTCCAGTCCCAAAGTCTCTCCCAATGCGATCGTGAGGATCCCCACATTCACCGAATGATTGAAGAGATACTCATCGTAGCTTTTGATCATGGTGAGAGCCATGAGGGATTGTTTGGCTTTCAGGATGCCGCCCACGAGGTCCTCGACCGTTCGTTGGACTTCGCCCAGAGAGGGGACCTTCCCGAGTCGTAATTCCTGGAAGACCTTACGCGTCGTCTGGAGAGCGCGGTTGTAAATGGCGCCCGCCCCGACCCGTTCGTCCACTCCCCCGGGCTTTCGCTGCTCCTCTGTCCCGTCCTGAGCGAGCTGCGCGAGGATGATGCGAGTAACGTCGCGTTTCTTGAGCTCCTCCTCGAACTCGGTCCGCTTGACGTTCTGCCCGAGGAGCTCCACGAGGTGCCGCAGCTCGTCCATGGTACAACCCTTCAGCAGGGTGATGCCTTGGATTTCGCCATTCTGGAGCCGTGTCAAGAGAGTTCGAAAGAGGTCAGGCTTCGCCGTCAGTGGTAGCCTGTTGAGGATCAATGTTCCGTGGAGCACCCCAAACGTAATCCGGTCTCGGCTCCCCACCAGCGTCTCGAAAGCGTTGGTGAGCTTCTCGAACGCGGCGGTAGCGGCGGGATGGGTGGGGGAGTAGAGGCCCAGGTTCTTCCATGCGGCATTGAGGCTCAGCAGGAACTGTTCAGCTTCTCTGAGCTCTAACGTCATGGGGCTCCCTTAGGTTCGTCGGAGACGTAGGGATTCTTCAGCGCGACTTCGCAGGCGTGCTTCAAGGCGGGACGGGCCGATTGGGCGACCGTCTGGAGCGCTTCCTCGGCTTGCGGCCCCCCGAGCTTGCCCAGGGCGTATGCGGCGGCGATCCGAAGCTTCTCCGTCGCGCGGCGGTGAAACCACCGCTTTTGGCGTAGCAGGGCGATGAGTGTCAGGAGCGCCTCGGGTTCTCCGATGGCGCCGAGTGCTGCGACAGCCATCTTCTGTTCCTTGATGTCGCGCGTGCCGGGAGGCTCCTCGGCAATCTGGCGGAGGGGCCCAACGGCCGCCTTCAGCTTGATCCCGCTCAGGACCGCCATGGCCGCCTGTCGTACCGACGTCTCGGAATCTGCGAGGGCCTTCAGCAGCGGCTCATCCGTCATCTCGAGTTGGATCCGCCCAAGGAGCCTGACGCTCTCCGCGCGGATCAGTGGATTATAGTGCCGGAGCAACCGCTTGAGGATCTCTGGGGTATCCGGTGCCTGCAGCTTTGGCAACAGGGGAAACAGGAGTCTGACCGTTTCGGGGGATGGCGCTTTGAGGGCCGATATCACCACCGGCAGGGAAACATCCCCCATCTGGACGAGGAGATCCTCGAGCTTTTGGCGCGTCGTCAGGTCTCTCTCGATCACCAGTTGCTGCACGACCGCTTCGGCCATCTCTTCTTTCAGCATAAGCAAGAGATGGACCACATCGTCTTGCGAGACCAGGCCTGCTCGACAGAACCCATCAATCACAAGTTGAGGCCCCGTATAATCCAGCAAAGACCCGAGGGTCCAGCGGGCGTAGCGTTTAACCGTCTCGTCCTTGGGATTCTTCGGGTGCAGTTCTAGGCCCAAGGTCGTCATGATCCGGAGAGAGGGACGGTCCTCACCCCGGGTCCACGTCACGCGCGCCAACCGGGACAGTTCTTCGGTGATCGTCTCGTACCGAGCTGGGCGATCCGTCGTTTGGAGTTCTGCAATGAGCTTTTCGAGATCGGGTGGCGCTTCTTCTTGTGCCTTCGCTTCCCGGGTTCCCTCCGGTTCGTCCATGCTGGACGCCATGGCCTCTGGTGCATTCATGGTAGGTTCCGGCCGTTCAGGCTGCGAGGATGCCTCGGAAAATTCCACGTGAAGATCATCCACCTCGACCGTACTCGCTCCGCGCCGTTGCAGGAAGGTACGACCTCCCCCTTGCTGGACGACGTCCACGGCTTCCAGGGTCAAGAGTTCAGTGAGGTGTTGCAGGTCTTCGAGACGCACGCCGGGCAGGAGCCGGATTCCCTGAATCCCTCGGAGGGCAATCTGCGAGGCGAATTCGCGAAGGAAGAGGTGGTCCTGTCCCACAGGGACGTCGTCACAAGAGAAACCTTCGTGGTCGATCTGGAGGGAGAGGGGAGCCCGTTGGGCGAGGAGTTCCGTGATCTGTTTGTGGGAATGGTCGAGGGCCTTCGCCCTGGCCGGATGCTTCTCCGCATAGAATTGGAAGGTCTTGATCGCCTTCTTGATGCCGACGAGAATCACAACCAATTCCCGGTAAAAGCCCGCGTTGGTGTGATTATTTTTGCTTTCGTCCCTCACCATCCCCCGACTTTCTGCCTACGCTGTGCCCTGCCCAGGGCATTGGCGGTCCGACTGTCTACTGTAGCAAAAGGCGGACCAAAAGCTGGCAAGGGGCGATATTTAAAGGGTATCGACCGCATCCACGTCCATCTCCACGTGGATCGATCCACGGCGCCGGACGGGGAGATTCTCGAGGAGTGTCGCGAGCTTGGGGCGATGGGGGGTGTCGGGTGCTCCCTTGACGAACAAATGCCAACGGAATCGGCCGCGGAGCTGGGAAAGGGGGGCGGGGGCAGGGCCGTCGATCTCGAGCCCGATCGAGTCCTGCCGCAGAAGCGTCCCAAGTTGCTCGGCGACTTCGGCCGCCGCGGCCTCCTTCGGGCTTGAAATGAGGAGGCGGATGAGGCGAGTAAAGGGGGGAAGGTTACGCTCCATACGTCGCTCGAGCTCCTGCTTGGCGAACGAGAGAAAATCTTGATCCAAAGCCGCCTGGATGCAGTAGTGATCGGGGTTGTAGGTCTGGATCACCGCTTCCCCGGGAAGCAGACCCCGTCCGGAGCGGCCCACCATTTGCGTGAGCAGCGCGAAGGTGCGTTCTCCCGCTCGGAAGTCGGGGAGATTCAGGCCGATGTCCGCCGAGAGCACCCCGACCAGGGTGACGTTCGGATAGTCGTGCCCCTTGGCGATCATTTGGGTGCCCACGAGAATGTCGATATCGCCGCGCTCGAGTCGTTGCAAGAGGAGGTGATACCCCTGGCGGCCGGCGGTGGTATCCCGATCCATCCGTGCAATCCGGGCGTGGGTGAAACGGGTTTTGAGTTCCCGTTCCACCTGCTCGGTGCCCATGCCGAGTTGCCGAAGATTCGGGCCGGTGCAGTCCGGGCACCGATCGGGAGGCCGCCGTTGGTGCGTGCAGTAGTGGCACCGCAGGAGGCTGGCCGCGCGGTGGAGCGTGAGGCCCACGCTACAGTGAGGACAGCGAACGAGGTGGCCACAATCACGGCACACGAGGGAGGTGGCAAAGCCGCGCCGGTTCAAGAGAAGCAGGACCTGTTCTCGTCGGCTGAGGCGTTCGTGGATCCGGTCCTCGAGCATGCGGGAGAGAATGAGGGGTTGCCGCGGCGCCTTCGGCTCGTGGCGCAGATCCACCACGCTGAGCTTGGGAAGCACGCCTTCCCCGATGCGCTTGGGAAGGGAGAGAAAGCGGTACAGACCGAGTTGGGATTGATGAAAGCTTTCGAGCGAAGGGGTGGCTGAACCCATGAGCACCGGACAGGACCACATCTGTCCCCGGAGCAGGGCGACGTCCCTTCCATGGTACCGCGGCGCGTCCTCCTGTTTGTAGGCGGGCTCGTGCTCTTCGTCCACCACTACCATCCCCAAGCGCGGCAAGGGGGCAAACACGGCGGACCGCACTCCCACCACGATGTCCGCTTCCCCTGCCCGAATCCGAAGCCATTCATCGAGCCGCTCGCCCGGCGCGAGGGCGCTGTGCAACACGGCGACCAGGTCCCCAAAGCGGGCCCGGAATCTCTCCGCCGTGCGGGGGGTGAGGGCGATCTCGGGGACCAAGACCAACGCTTGCCTCCCCTGTTTCACGACCTGCTCAATCGCCTGTAGGTAGATCTCGGTCTTGCCGCTGCCGGTCACGCCGAAGAGGAGGAAGGGCACATAGCTCCCCGACATGGCCGCCGCCTCGATCTGGGACAGGGCGTCCTGCTGCGCAGCAGAAAGGGGGAGGGGGTCAGTCGGGATGACTGGGATGTCCCGAAACGGATCACGGCGGATCGTCGTGAGCAGGGGTTCGATGAGCCCCTTCTGCATAAGGGCGAAAATGACCGACGCAGATTTGGCGGTCGCTTGCGCCTCAGGAGCCGGGAGGGTCCCGCCGACCCGGAGGAGGTGGGTGAGAAGGTCTGCCTGCCGCGGAGCCCGAGTCCGGAGAGCCGACAGTGCAATTTCCACCTCCTGCTGAGAACGGCAGAGCCGAAAGGATCGCTCTTGTCTGGTCCGGACTCGGGGGGGGACGCGGACCGTCTCGATCATGACGAGGTCCTTGGCTCGGAGCCGTTGCAGGACGGAGGGCGCCGCCTTGCCGAATTGTCGGGTGAGCCGACTGGCAAGGACCGAGGCGTCTGGGGAGAGGACGCGGAGGAGTTCCCGCTCTTGCCGTGTGAGGTTCGGGCTCTCGTGCGCGACGGCCTGGCGTCCCGCCGGGGAGAGACGCACCAAGCGGCGGGTGGAGGTATCAATGCCTGGCGGCAAGGCCGCTTTGATCACCTCTCCCCAGGGCGCGCCGTAATAGTCAGCCACCCGACGGGTGAGTTCCAGAAGGCGGCCATCCAGAAGGGGTTCAGGATCGAGTACATCCTGAATCTCTCTGAGCTGCTGTACTTCGACGTGCTCTGGCAGATGCACGAGATAGCCGGAAGCGAGCCGGGTCCCGAGAGGGACGATGACGCGCTTGCCTGGGGTGGCGAGATCCCGCAGGTGCGACGGGACGAGATAGGTCAGGGTCTTGTCAATGGCTAACGGCAGCGCCACTTCGGCGTACACTGGGCTATCCGCGGGAACCACGAATACTATCTCCTTTAGGGGTTCGTTCAGGACTATATATGGGGCCGGAACGAGTGTAAAGGGGAGCAAGATCCGGTTGAGTATTGTCCGTGGCTCTCTCGCTGGGATACAATGGACCCCTTTGACGACCTGGCCATCACACCCTCCCTCGCCACGCAAGCCGCTGCGCGGGGGGGTCTTGGTCAACGATCAAGACGAGCATCGACGGAATCGAGAGCCAGGGCCAATCCATGAAAGGGGCCTACGAGGGCGAGGTCGGCCAAGGCCAAGCGCTAACGAAAGGGACAGGCGGAGAAGGGATGGACCGCGACCGCGCCTTCCTCCTTGATTTTGACCATACCCTCTTTGACACCGACCTATTCTTTTGGGTGGATGTCCGCGCCGCCTTCTCCCGATTTGCCATTGATGCCAAGACATGGGAAGAGAGCTACGCGCGCGCGTGGTCTCAGGGGTACTCCCTTGGAAAGCACCTGGAGCAGCTGGCCCGGGAAGGGCAGGTGGGGAACCGGGATGTGGTGGCCGTCCAGCGAATACTGCGCGAGCGCTTTGCGGACCTCCGCGGGTACCTCTTTCCTGACGTGGAGCCGTTCTTGAACCAGTTGCAGGCGAAGAAGATTCCGTGCTTTCTCCTCTCCTTCGGCGATCCTGCCTGGCAGGCGTACAAGGTCAGCGGAGCACGGATTGGTGATTTTTTCCAAGACATCTTTACCACGCGCCAAGAACAAACCAAGGTGGACGTGATTGAGACGTTCGCGGGGCGTTTTACTCGCGTGGGCGTCGTGGATAACGATCCTCGGGAACTCGATCGCATCAAGGATCGCCATCCCCGGGTGGAGACCTTCTGGATCACCCGGGTTCCTCCTGAGGCATTCACGAGTTCCGATCCGGAGATCCGGGAGAGGTTCCGAGAGGCGCGACACTACGCGAGCCTCCCTGCGCAGTTCCCCCATCATCGGTGCCAGATCTTGGATGAGGTCCCATTGTGAGCCGCACCATCGTCGCGGCTGCGCCGACCCGCGTCGACTTCGCCGGGGGAACGCTCGATATTCCACCGCTTCATCTCTTCCATCAGCCGGCGTTAACCATTAACATTGCGATCAGTCTCTATGCCACAGTCACCGTGCGGGAGGAAAAGGGTAGAGGGGTTCGCCTCGTCGCCCGGGACCAGAACAGGCAGGCCTTCTGGCCATCGTCCTCCCGGATCGATTGGCGAAAGGACCGCTTCCTCGAGTTGATGGCCCGCCTCCTGCGCTCACTCGGGCCTCGGTCCGGCTTGGAGATGACGACTGACTGTCAGGCCCCGGCGGGAGCGGGGACGGGAGGTTCTTCCGCCTTGGCGATCGCCGCCACGGCGGCGTTGGCCCGCCTCGCGAACGGTCGGATGGCGAAGCCTGCGCTGATCGAATATGCGAGATCTGTCGAGACCCAGACGATCCGGGTGCCCACGGGATACCAGGACTACTATGCTGCCGTCTACGGAGGGGCCAGCGTGATCGAGTTCGGTCTCACAGGGATCGTCCGCCGGCCGGTCGCTGCGGGCGAATTTCTCAAAGAACTGGAGCAGCATCTGCTGCTGGTGTATACGGGGAAACCCCGGTTCTCCGGCGCCAACAACTGGGAGCTCTTTAGAAGACACATACGCGGCGACTCGAAAATTGTCCGCTTCTTTGATCGGCTTCAAGTCAATGCGGTGGCAATGCGGAAGGCCTTTCTCCGGCGCGATCTGCGCGCCGTTGCCGAGGTGCTGAACGAGGACTGGGCGACGAGAAAAGCGCTGTTGCCCCGCATGAGCACGCCGTTCATCGACACGCTGATTCGGGTGGCCCGGGGTGCCGGTGCTCTTGGTGCCCGCGTCTGCGGCGCGGGTGGTGGAGGGTGTGTAGCTTTTCTGGTTGATTCCACCGTCCGTCCGCGCCTGGAAAAATCGCTGGCCGCGCATCGGGCACGCATCCTCCCCTGCCGTGTTTCTCGTCAGGGGCTCACGGTCCGGGAAATTCTAGGGTAGGCGGGAGATTCGCTGTGCGACTTGCCACGGTGCTATGGGACCGAGACCCGACACTGGCAGTCATCATCGGGGACAGTGTCCTGAACCTCCCGGCCTGCGCCGCCACACTGGAACGGTCGCGGCACGGGAAAAAGGATCTCCCGTCAGATATGCTGAACCTGATTGACGGAGGCTCGCGGGCGGTCACGATCGTTCAGCGTTTCTCACGGGAGGCCGCCCGCCGGCTCAACCGCGGGGCATGGCAGCCGAAGGCCAGGGATCCTCTGCTCCGGCCGGCAGAACGCATCCGTTTCCTGGCGCCGATTCCCCGGCTGCGAAAGAACGTGTTTTGCATGGGTCGCAATTATGCAGAACACGCCAAGGAGCGTCAGGCCGACGTCCCTACGGTCCCGGTCTTCTTCACCAAGCCGCCCACGGCTGTGATCGGACATGACGCACCGGTGCCCATGCATCGGGGGACGGCTGAGCTTGACTACGAGGTGGAGCTCGCGGTCGTGATCGGACGGCGAGGGGTGAATATCCCGCAGGAGAAGGCGTATCATTACGTCTTCGGCTATACGATTCTCAACGACATCACCGCGCGGGACCTGCAAAAGCGGCACATGCAGTGGTTCAAGGGGAAGGGTCTGGACCGCTCTTGCCCGATGGGTCCATGGATCGTGCACAAGTCGGAGGTCGCCGATCCGCACCGTCTGCGGATCAGCCTGCGGGTCAACGGGGAGTTGCGCCAGGCGGCCAACACTGCCGACATGGTCTTTACAATCCCGCTTCTCATCGAAGTCCTCTCTGCCGGTATGACACTCGAACCCGGCGACATTATTGCGACAGGCACGCCGGCTGGCGTCGCCGCGGGCTTTGATCCCCCCAAGTGGCTGCAGGTCGGTGACGTGGTCGAGGCCGAGATCGAGGGGGTCGGCCTCCTCCGCAATCGGATCGTTGCCCCAGCATCCTGAAGCGCGCATGTGCGACAGATCAATTTTCGGTGCGTGACACCCCTGAAACCCGGCGTCAAGCGAAAGGAGGAGTCCCATGGCATTGAATATTACCGCAAAAAAGAATGGCCCCTATCGTGTCGAAGTGACCGATGGAGAAGTGAAGCTGCTCGACGCAGACGGAAAAGCGTTCGATCTCAAAGGCAAGACAGCGTTCTCGCTGTGCCGCTGCGGGCACTCGAAGAATAAGCCCTTTTGCGACGGAACCCATACGCAGGTCAACTTCCAGGCGGATGACCCGGCCCCCCGGGCCGCCGGGTAACTCACCCGATCCAGGTCAGCGCAGGGTGCGGCCGGTGAGGCGGATATACTCCCGCTGCAGGAGCTGGAGGTCCTGCCAGGCGCTCTTCTTCTCATTCGGGTTTCGTAAAAGGTAGGCGGGGTGGTAGGTGACCAGCAGGGGAATGCCCTGGTAGTCGTGAAAGCCGCCGCGCAGCCTGGAGAGGGGTGTCTTTGTCTTCAAGAGGGAGGATACCGCGACGCCACCGAGGGCGCAGATCAATTTGGGCTTGATGGCCTTGAGCTGCGCGATGAGGAACGGCTCGCACGAGGCGACCTCGTCCGCCTCGGGCGTGCGATTGCTCGGCGGCCGGCACTTGAGGACGTTACAGATGTACACTTGCTCGCGCCTCAGGCCGATGGCCTCGATCATCCGCGTGAGGAGCTGGCCCGCCCTCCCGACGAAAGGCTCGCCCTGCGCGTCTTCATCGGCGCCTGGGGCTTCTCCGACGAAGACCAGATCCGCCTGGGGATCGCCGACCCCGAAAACGATTTGGGTCCGATGCGGGTGGAGCTTGCACCGTGTGCATTCCCCCAGGGCCTGTCGGATCTCACCGAGGCTGAGCGTCCCGGAGAGGAGTAGCTCACGCTCCGACGGTGGTTTTTCTTGCCTGGCGGCTTCTGGTGTGCCCAGGACGAAATCGAGTCCCAACTGCTCCTGGCCCTCGAGGAAATCCCGTGTCCTTTTCACAAGCTCCGCCGCCTCGCGGCGGACATCGTCCGCGGTCAACGTCTCACCGTGCCTTTCAGGGATGCGGGGTTTGTCCCGAGACGGGTCAGCCGCGCTTCTCGCCGCGGAGGGCCGCGATCCGGTCCAGGATCCGGTCGGCCGCCTCGCGCTTCGAAAGCTCTGGCAGCTCTTCAACATGTCCCTGGCGATCGAGGAGCGTGACGCGTGTAGTCTCGCCGCCGAAGGCGACCTGGACGTCGTTGGCGACGATCAGGTCCAGGTGCTTCTTCCGAAGCTTCTCTCGGGCGTTGTCGACTAGATCTTCCGTTTCCGCGGCGAAACCGACCAAAATGCGTGATCCCTTATGCCGGCCCGCCTCGGCCAGGATGTCCGGGTTGCGCACGAATTCGACCGTCAGGGTCTCTTGCTTCTTCATCTTTTGCGGCGTGTTGGTGCTCGGACGGTAATCGGCGACCGCGGCGGCCATGATGAGGATGGTGGTCCTATCGAGCCGCTCCAGCACGGCCTGGAGCATCTCTTCGGCCGTCTCCACGTCGGTCCGCGCGACACCATGCGGGGTGGGAAGCAATGTGGGGCCGCTCACCAACATAACATGTGCCCCCCGGTCCCGGGCCGCCTCGGCAATGGCGAACCCCATCTTCCCGGAAGAGCGGTTGGAAAGGTATCGGACCGGGTCGAGTGGTTCCTGCGTGGGACCCGCGGTGACGAGGACCGTCTGGCCGGCAAGATCCTGCTGACGACCGAGGAGCTCTTCGACCGTGTGGACGATGGTCAAAGGAGTGGCGAGCCGTCCCTGGCCGACCAATCCCGAGGCAAGCTCTCCATATTCTGGTTCTAGCACGTGAACTCCTTGGGTCCTCAGGTGGTCCAGGTTTTCCTGGACCGCGGCATGGGCATACATGTCGCGATCCATGGCGGGCGCAAGCAGGACGGGACAGGTACTGCTGAGGTACAGGTTCGAGAGAAAATCATCCGCGAGGCCGTGGGCAAACTTGGCGATGGTATTAGCCGTCACGGGGGCGACAAGCAGCAGATCGGCCCGGTCGCCCGCCGTCACGTGACCGATGTGCTTGTCATAATCCAAAGTGAAGAGGTCGGTGAGAACGGGGCGTCGGGAGAGCGTCTCGAACGTGAGCGGGGCGAGGAATCGCTCCGCACTCTCGGTCATCACGACCGTCACATTCGCCCCGCCCCCGGTGAGCTCCCTGAGAATCTCGACCGCTTTATACGCAGCGATGCTCCCCGTCACTCCAAGGATAATCTCTTTTCCTTCCAACCTCCCTTTCATGTCGAAATTCCTTTCCCGAGTTTATTCACGGACCTCGGACCCAAGCCCTCGAAACTCAGACCTTGACGAGATGGTTCACGGGACCTTTCCCCTTCCCGATCATCACTGCGGCCTCGATGGCTGCGCGGATGAATCGCTGGGCCACAGCCACGGCGTCTTTCACCCCCTGGCCCTTGGCCAGTCCCGCCGCGATGGCTGCGGAAAGCGTGCAGCCACTGCCGTGGGTGTTCTTGGTGGGGATCTTCGGGCTTTCCAAAACCGCAAACTGCTGTCCGTCGTAAAGGACATCAAAAACGTCCGGTCCGGAGAGGTGCCCACCCTTCACCAGCACATGCTGGGGTCCCATGTCCTTAATGGCCTGCGCGGCCTCCTGCATTCCGTTGAGATCATCAATCTTCTCTCCCCAGAGGATCGTCGCTTCATCGAGATTTGGGGTCGCCACCGTGGCCAGGGGAAGGAGGAGGGTCTTCATGGCTTCTACTGCATCTTCGTCGAGAAGGCGATGGCCCGTGGCCGAGACCATGACCGGGTCCACGACCAGATGCTGGAGCTGAAATGCGCGCAGCTCCATTGCCACGGCCGCGACGATCTCCTTCGTGGCGAGCATCCCTGTCTTCACTGCGTCGGCGCCGATATCCGAGAGGACGGAGCGGATCTGGAGTGTGACGAAGTCGGGGGGGAGGACGTGTGCACCTTGGACCCCCAAGGTGTTCTGGGCCGTCACGGCCGTGAGCACGGATAGGCCGTAAACCTCAAACGTGCTGAACGTCTTGAGGTCTGCTTGAATCCCCGCCCCGCCGCCGGAGTCGGAGCCAGCAATGGTCAAGGCCCGTCGCATCCCGTCTCCTCACTCGTTGGCATCATTATGCCCGACGTCTCTCGCTCACGCAACCCTTCCTTCCGATCGCCTATCAGAGTTGTTGCGGGACGGCTGGGCCAGGGGACCTGTCGGGGCTTATCCTGGTCGGGCGTAGAGGGCGCGGTAGCGGTCGTAGCTCCCTAGCACGCGTTTGATGTATTCCCGGGTCTCGGGATAGGGGATCTCCTCGATGAACACTTCGGGGTCTTCGAGGGGATGGTGGTCCTTGAGCCAGCGTTGGACGGTGCTGGGTCCTGCGTTATAGGCTGCCAGGGTGAGGGCGAGGTTTCCCCCGAACTGCTTGTGAAGCTTGCCAAGGTAGCGGGTTCCCAGGGCGATATTGGGACCAGGCGTATCGAGGTCAGGGGGGTTGGGCAGATCCGTTTCTCTCGCCACCCGCGCTGCGGTTGCAGGCATGAGCTGCATGAGTCCTCTGGCGCCTGCACTCGAAACGGCCGTGGGGGAAAAGGTGCTCTCCTCCCGGATGAGAGCGGTCACTAGATACGGATCGAGCGGCGTCTCTTTCACATACCGGTCAACCGAGGGCCAGAAGCCTCGCGGATACAGGAACGACCAGAATATGGTCATGGCCTCCTGTTTGCGGTCAGTCGTGAGGAGCGTGCCGACCGAGCGCCTCGCAATACTGATTACTTTTTCAAACTCGTTTGCGCGAGCAAGCGCCTGGCAGGCCTCCCATTGTACTGGAAGCTCGTGGGGGCGGGACGAGGCGAGGATCCAATACTCGGCGGCGGCATCCACCCACATGCGCAAGTAAAAGAGTTCGCGGGCCTTGGCCAGGGCCCGGGACGAGCCGTCGTCAAATGGGGGAGCAGGTCCCGGTGCGAATCTCTGCGGCTTGAGTTGCAACCGTTGCCGCGCTCGCCATTCGTAGTAGGGGTCCAGCATCGCTTCCTTCATGAGCCGCTGGTAGATCGTTTTCGCCAGGGGACGTTGCCCTGTCTCTTCCAAAAAGCGACCACGCCAGTACAAAGCCTGGGCCTTTTGGCCGGATTGCGGATAATCTTTTAGGAGGCGTTGCAATTCCTGCGCTGCGCGCTCGGGCTTCCGCTGGCGGTAGAGCAACCAGGCCCGCCGCCACCGCGCGGTATCCCCAAGCCCCCCTTTGGGATAACGGCGCAACAGACGCGCGTACACCTCGAGCGCGGCATCATGCTGCTTTCGACTCTCGCGGCTGAGGCCGATGAGATACAGGGCATCATCCGCCAGACGACTTCGGGGAAAAGTCTGGTGGATTCGCTCGAGATCCGTGATCGCCTGGAGATACTCCCCCGATCGGAGGGAAGCCTTGCCTATGAGGAACAGGGCCTTCACCTGATCGCGCGGCTGCGCGGTGGGATCCGTCAGGGGACGCAGGACAGCGATGGCTCGGGGGTACTCTTTCATGCCGGACAGGCTGCGCCCCAGAAGGAGACGCAAGTCTGTGTTCTCGGGATCGGTTTTCAGGAGCTGGGTGAGGACGGGGGTTGCTTCGCCGAAGTGCCCCTCGCGCAAGAGGGCTCGTGCCCGCAGGAGCTGCTCCTCGGTGGTGAAGGGGGGTACGTTGGGTATCTCGTGGAGCAGGCGTCTTGCCTCGACCGCCGCGAGATCAGCCGGGAAGTGAATATAGAGGCGCTTGAGGGGGGGTGCCGCTTCCCCCGGACGCTCGAGGGTGATGAGGAGTTTCGCGAGGAGAAGGGAGGCCTTGGGGGCTTGGGATGACGTGGGATAGCGGTCCAGAAACGAGGACAAGGCCTTTTCCGCGTCTTCGTGCTGCTCCATATCCAGATAGGTCGTGGCCAGGCGGAATTGGGCGTCCTCCGCGAGGCGGCTCTCGGGATAGCGCGCTAAGAGGCGGGAAAGGAGGAGCGTGGCCTTGCTCTGGTCCTTGAGTGCGAGGGCTGCCTGAGCGGCGTAGGAGAGCGCATAGTCGGATAAGAGGTCGCTTTCGACCGCAGCCTCCTCGAGGAAGGGGAGTGCGTCGGCCGGCTGATCCGTTTTTAAAAGGCAGTAGCCGGTGAGAAACCGGACGCGCTGCTCAATTGCGTCGGGGGGTGGATGCGGGATTCCTTCAAATGCCTCCAGTGCCGCTGGACAGTCGTCGGTCTCCAAGGCCAGGAGGGCCTGGGTGAAGGCCGGCGGGAGATCGCTGGGAAGGGCGTCGGTGGCCTTGAAGACCAGGACGAGCAGCCCGAACCATACCTTCCAACTGCCTCTTCGCTCTGCCCCTTTCGTCGTCATGGCTCGTTCTTATCGGGCGGCAGAAGGGGATCCATAGAGTGCGTGGATGGCCACTGCAAGGGGTGGGTAGAGGACCCCCCGGTCGGTGATGAGAGCCGTCACCAACTCTGCTGGCGTGATGTCAAACGCAGGATTGCTCGCCGGGAAACCTTCGGGAGCAATCGACACTCCGGCGATCGAGGTGATCTCTTGGGGAGCCCGCTCTTCGATAGGAATCTGATCTCCCGCGGGCAGTGCCGGGTCTATGGTCGAGACAGGAGCGGCGACATAGAACGGGACATGATGGTACCAGCAGAGCACCGCAAGGGTATATGTCCCGATCTTGTTTGCTACGTCGCCGTTCATGGCGATGCGATCAGCGCCAAGGACCACCGCGTGCACTTCACCCCGCCGCATGAAATCCCCTGCCATGCTGTCGGTGATCAGGCGGGAGGGAATTCCCAGGCGGTCGAGTTCCCAGGCAGTGAGCCGGGCCCCTTGGAGTACTGGCCGCGTTTCATCCACCAACACCTGAATCCGTTTCCCGCCTTCCCAGGCCGCCCGAATGACTCCTAATCCTGTCCCGTATCCGACTGTTGCGAGGGCCCCCGTATTACAGTGGGTGAGGATGGTATTGCCGGTCCTGATCAGATGCTGGCCGTGTTGCCCCATGGCACGATTGCATGCCAGGTCCTCTTGGTGCATCTTGACGGCTTCTTCGACGAGCCGCGCCTTGAGAGTGGGGAATGAAAGATCCCCGTGCTTCTCGGCGACGGTCAAAATCCGCTCCAACCCCCAAAAAAGGTTTCTCGCTGTCGGCCGCGTCTGGGCCAACATATCGGCGATCCCTTTTAGGTCTCGGAGGAAGGTGGTGCCATCAGCCGCTTCGAGTTTCTGGGCACCTAAGGCGAGTCCCATTGCTCCTGCAACCCCGAGGGCTGGCGCGCCCCGGATGCGGAGATTCCTGATTGCCTCCGCCACTGCGTCCGCCTCCCAGCAATCCACATAGACCTCTTCCCGTGGGAGGCGAGTCTGGTCGAGGATGCGTACGCCGCCTTCGGGAAGCCACTCGAGGGTTCGGATTTCCTCATTCATCTGCGCTTCTCCTCAAATCATACAGTAGCAATCCTCTTCCCGGCGTTCAACGGAAATGTTCCCAGGGGCCCTCCACTCGCCGTGGCCTTTCTGGTCAGCATGTTTTCTTTTCGTCTTTCGTGCGTTCTCTTGCTCCGCAACGTGTTTATTTTTAAGGCTTGTCATTCTGGCGCACTCCTTGCGAGAGATGCACGGATGAGGGTTCAGGCAGTGTTGTCCAGACGCACGTTCGGAGGATGAGGAGGGCAAATGTCTACTACAACGCCGTGATCGGGGCCCTGCTGCTATTTCCATGGTCGGTCGGGGGCCTGATGATCGTAGGCGTCCTTTGGGAGAAGCGAAAGATCCGGGCACGGGCCCGGGTCCAACCGTAAAAAGCAAAAACCCCCGGGATGACCCCGGGGGTTCTTGCGAGCGCTTGTCTGTTAGTACATGTCGCCCATCCCGCCGGCACCCGGCGGCATGGGCGTCTTCTCTTTCTTCTCTGGAATCTCGGTGACCAATGCCTCCGTCGTCACCATCAACGCCGCAATACTCGCGGCATTCTGCAGCGCAATTCTGGTGACCTTGGTAGGATCGATGATCCCGGCTTCCATCAGATCCTCGTATTCCTCGGTCTCGGCATTGAAGCCGAAGTTGCCCGTCTTTTCGAGGACCCGTTGGACGACAATGGAGCCTTCGGCTCCGGCGTTCGCCGCGATTTGGCGAATGGGCTCCTCGAGCGCTCGCCGGATGATGTTGGCTCCCGTCTTCTCATCCTTCTCCAGCTTCAGCTTCTTCAGGGCCTCCAGGGTCCTCAAGTAGGCCACACCGCCGCCAGCGACGATCCCCTCCTCGACCGCCGCGCGCGTGGCGTTCAGCGCATCCTCGACGCGCGCCTTCTTCTCTTTCATTTCCACCTCGGTGGCCGCGCCAACCTTGATCACGGCCACGCCCCCGGCGAGCTTGGCCAGCCGCTCCTGCAGCTTTTCGCGGTCATAATCCGAGGTGGTCTCTTCGATCTGGGTGCGGATCTGCTTAATCCGACCCTCGATGGCTTTGGGGTCCCCGGCTCCCTCGATGATCGTCGTGTTCTCTTTATCAATAACCACCTTCTTGCATTTGCCGAGGTCCTCGAGGCGGATATTTTCTAGCTTGATCCCCACCTCCTCGGCGATGACCTCGCCGCCGGTCAGGACGGCGACGTCTTTCAGCATCTCCTTCCGGCGATCGCCAAAGCCCGGGGCCTTCACCGCCGCCGCGTTCAGTGTCCCTCGGAGCTTATTCACCACCAGGGTCGCCAGGGCCTCGCCCTCCACATCCTCGGCGACGATCAAGAGGGGTCTTCCCATCTTGGCGATCTGCTCCAGGACCGGGAGGATATCCCGCATGTTGGATATCTTCTTCTCATTAATCAGCAGGAAGGGATTTTCAATCACACACTCCATGCGTTCTGGGTCCGTGACGAAGTAAGGGCTGAGGTAGCCCCGGTCAAACTGCATCCCCTCCACCACGTCCAGGTTGGTCTCCATCCCTTTGGCCTCTTCGACCGTGATCACCCCGTCCTTACCGACTTTCTCCATGGCCTCGGCGATCAGGTTGCCGATGGTGCTATCGTTGTTGGCCGAGATGGTGGCTACCTGGGAGATCTCTCTTTTCCCTTTCGTCGGAATGCTGAGCTTTTTCAGCTCGGCCACGACGGTCTCAACCGCTTTTTCAATCCCTCGCTTCAATGCCATGGGGTTGGCCCCGGCGGTGACGTTTTTCTGTCCCTCCTTGTAGATGGCCTCGGCGAGCACGGTGGCCGTCGTGGTTCCGTCCCCCGCCACATCTGAGGTCTTGGACGCGACCTCTCTGACCATCTGGGCCCCCATGTTCTCGAAGGGGTCCTCCAGCTCTACCTCCTTGGCCACCGTGACCCCGTCCTTCGTGATCGTGGGTGCCCCCCACTTCTTATCGAGGACGACGTTGCGCCCCTTGGGGCCTAGGGTTACCTTGACGGCCTTCGCCAACTTGTGTATGCCTTCGACGGTAGACCGTCTTGCCTCCTCATCGTACTTGAGCTGTTTTGCTGGCATCGATTCTTCCCTCCCTCTTCGTGGTCCGTCAGGTCTTCTTCACGATGTCGGAAAGTCGTGTGCAGATCCCGCGATCCGTGTCCTCGCCTACTTGATGATTCCGAGGACCTCGCTTTCCTTCATGATCAGGTATTCTTCGTCATTGAGGCGGACTTCGTTCCAGGAATACTTGCTGAAGAGGATCCGGTTTCCGACCTTCACATCCATGGGGAGTCGTTTGCCATCCTCCGTCAGCTTCCCGGGACCAACGGCGACCACTTCCCCTTCTTGCGGTTTTTCTTTCGCCGTGTCGGGAATGATGATTCCGCCCTTCTTCATCTCCTTCTCTTCGAGCCGCTTTACCAGGATGTAATCGTGTAATGGTTGGACCTTCACGGCCATACTTGTCCACCTCCCTTGAGCTATGATGGTTGTCGTTGTTCCGCCCGCATGTCCAGTGGGTTGTTAGCACTCGCCTCGGGTGAGTGCTAATGCATTGTAAATTATGCGACCGCCGCCGTCTACGCAAGGTGTACTGCATGTTGATTCTAATGAGTGTAAGGATATTAGTAAGTATTATAGCTTGTTAATATGTTCGCACTCATAATTTTGCCATAAATCGCCGAATATTGCGGATTTATTGTATTAACTTGAGATCGTTGCGAGATGCGTCCCATACTGGTATGATGCGCACAACGGAGGGGCGTGCCGTGAGAGGTCGGCAAACTCACGCCGTGGTGTCGCTCGATGCCGTCGCGCGGAATTTGGGCCGCATCCGGGACCACGTCGGAGCCGATGTCGAGATTATGGCAGTGGTCAAGGCAGATGCCTATGGCCACGGCGCTCTGCCTGTGGCCCGGACCCTCGTCGAGGCCGGCGCAGGCCGGCTGGGTGTCGCGCTGCCCGAGGAAGGGGTCCGGCTGAGAGACCGCGGGGTGCAGGTTCCCATCTTGGTGATGGGTCCAACCGGTCCCGATCAGGGTTCAGTGCTTTCCGATTACCGACTCGATCAGGTGGTCTATCACGTCTTGCACGCCCGGGCCCTGTCAGAGGGGGCGAGTGGTTCCAGCGGTCGGATGAGGGCCCATCTCAAGATCGATACCGGGATGGGGCGGCTGGGAATCAACCCCGCCGAGGCCGCAGCCGCGGCAAAGGCGATTGTCAATCTGCCGGGACTGGAATTTGGCGGGGTGATGAGCCACTTCGCCGCAGCCGATGCGGCGAATAAGGGCCATGCGCGGGAGCAACTTCGGCAGTTTCTCGAAGCGATCCGAGAGATCGAGGCGGCCGGGGTTCCCATCCCTCTCCGCCATATCGCCAATAGTGCGGCTATTCTTGACCTTTCCGAGACCCACCTGGACATGGTGCGGCCAGGGATTGCCCTGTACGGATATCCTCCGTCTCCCTCCGCCGTGCACGACGGTCTGTGGGAACCCGCTCTCACCTTTAAAACCTACATTGCCCAGATCAAGGAGCTGCCAAAGGGCGCAACCGTGAGCTATGGTTGCACGTACGAAGCACCCCGGGATCTCCTCGTCGCTACGCTGCCTGTGGGATATGCGGACGGGTATAATCGCCTGCTCTCCAACCGGGGGCAGGTACTCATCCGTGGTCAGCGGGCGCCGGTGGTCGGTACCGTGTGCATGGATATGGTTATGGTTGATATCACAGAGGTGAGCGGGGTCCGTGAAGGGGAAGAAGGGGTGCTGCTCGGACGCCAAGGGGATGAAACGCTCTTTGCGGATACGTGGGCCGCACACCTTGGCACAATCACGTATGAGGTCCTCTGCAATATCGGTAAGCGCGTCCCCCGGACCTACCTCCGGGAAGGCAAGGTCATCACCCCCTAAGGTTCCTCGGCCCGTTCCCCTCTCATTCACGTCCAGGCTCGCCCGCATGGGTCGTTATTCCGCTCATCGGATCTTTGACAGAATTCCCATGATTCCCAGTCACCTCGTCAAACTGGCCGGGATTCGTCACCTCGCTAAAAACGCGCGGTGCATTTAACTTCTAAGTAGTTGTTTTCACGGGTCTGGAACATTGTAGCGCTTTACCTATCTGGCATCCCCCTTGCACCCCCTAGTTGATTCCTGAGCGGGGTCGGCAGGGGCAGGGGACCCCACAAACAAACGCACCGCGGGAGGGTCGCGATGGCAAAGGCTGTAGAATCGGGCGTTGTAATCACCGCAGGGAAACCGGATAGTCTGGCGTGCCGGATGGAAAGAGCCCTATACGCCGTGGGTGAGAGCGAAAATGTCGAGACCCTGGTGATCGGGCTTGGCGCCGCCACACTCTGTCTTCTGCTGGGCTATGCCATCGTCATTCTGGCCAAATTCCCCGTGGGCATCTTCGCAATTGGACTCGGCTAGTCTGTACCGCTGATAGCCACTCCGCGTTCTAAATACTGCTGCAGCTTCGTCGACTCGTCTTTTCACTCCTTGGTCAAATCCCCGTTGCTCCCGCATTCCTTATCACGGTTCAATTGGACATTTGGGACGTCGTGCGGTGCGTGCGGCATTGCGGACGGTGTCCCGTCGTAGGTCTTTCTTCTTCGGTTGCCGAGCGGAAGGGATCTCAGGAGGGACGAGCGAGAAGAATGACGAGCATCCACGAGAAGTGAAAGTCGCCATCCACCTCACGGATGTGGAAGGCGTCCCGCACCGCCGGGGAGGACTCGACGAATCGACGATGGAGTTCGGCCACCACGTCCGGCGGGGAGCCAGAGGTGCGGACCCAATCCGAGAAGACCAGCTCAGTGCGGTGGGACGTGGTCAGTTCCACCAAAGTGAATCCCGCTTCCGCGATCATGCTCTTCCACTCTGAAGGCGTGTAATTCCGCAGGTGCGTCGGGTCCCGAAGGACTTCCACCGCCTGGTGCCAGGAGAAAGGCTCGGACTCCTCTGGACTCGAGGAATCTGTGAGAACCAGTCGCCCCGTCGGCCGGAGGACCCGATGGACCTCCCGCAGGAAGGCCGGCACCGAGACGAAATGGTGGGGAGCGATCCGACAGGTAGCAATGTCAAAGCTTCTGTTGCGAAAGGGGAGGGATTCCGCAGCGGCCTGGAGGAACCGAATGTTTCGGGCTTCCCGGTCGGCGGCCAAGCGTCGGGCCTCGCAAACCATGTTGCTTGTGATGTCTGTGGCGACGACCTGACCCGACCCTTGGGCGAAGGCAAAGGCAGTGAAACCAGTCCCCGTGGCGACGTCCAAAACCCGGTCGGTGGGCGTGGGTTTTGCCCAATCCACCATGACCCCTAGGCTCGTCCCTGTCGCATGCGGGCGGCTCGCTGCATAGCGCGAGGCCTGGCGTCCGAATTGGCGCTGGACCGCTTTTTCGGGGCGCGTTTTATTCATATATGCAACATATCATCCCTGCCGATGCTGGGCAACATTACCTGCGCTCCCTTGAGGAAGCGTTTTCCCTGTGGTACAGTCGGCCGCGGAGGTGCGAGAAATGACTCCCGAAGACCGGGAACATCTGGAGGCGGGACGGGCCGCGGCCAAAGAGGCGGGCCGGATCTTGATGGAGGGGTTCGGTCACCGCCCCCGGGTCTATTACAAGGGGCGAATCGATCTCGTGACGGACATCGATCGTCAATCCGAGGCATCCATTGTGAGCTTTCTTCACCGCCGCTTCCCCGAGTACGCGATCCTGTCAGAGGAGGGTCACGGATACGATGGCAAGGGCGGGGTGCGTTGGATCGTCGATCCCTTAGACGGGACAACCAACTATACCCATGGGTTTCCCTTTTTCGCTGTGTCGATCGCCCTGGAGCAGGAAGGCACGTTGCGTTGCGGGGTGGTCTACGATCCGCTGAGGGAAGAGTGGTTCACAGCCGTCCGTGGCGAAGGCGCAACCCTCAATGGAGAAGCAATTCACGTCTCGGACACTGGCGAGCTGGAGGAAGCGTTACTGGCTACCGGGTTTCCCTACGATATGAAGGAATCTCCCGCGAATAACCTCGACCATTTTCGAAATTTCAGCATGCGGGCTCAGGCGGTGCGGCGCCCGGGCGTGGCGTCCATCGACCTGGCGTATGTGGCGATGGGGCGGCTCGACGGTTTCTGGGAGTTCAAGCTGAAGGCGTGGGATATCGCTGCCGGTGCCCTCTTGGTGACTGAGGCCGGAGGGACAGTCACCGATTTTGGGGGAGACCCTGTCGATATCTTTCGGGCAGAGATCACCGCCTCAAACGGCCATATCCATCATGCCATGCTGCAGGTCCTCGCCCTCGCACGATCATCGTGACGTTGTCCAGCAAAAAAATGCCTCCCTGTGATGGAAAGAAGGCTCGCCCCGGATTTCCACTCAACTCTCCTGGATATACACGCTCTTGATATCGGTGTAGAAGTTGATCGTGTCGTCGCCGACTTCTCGCGCTCCATAACTCGAGTACTTAAACCCCCCGAAGGGAAGATGGGAAAACCCGCCGAGCCCCGGCCGGTTGATGTGGATCATGCCGGCCTCGATTTTGTCGACGAAGGTGAAGGCCCGGCCGATATCTCTGGTGAAAATCGAGGCCGTGAGGCCGTACGGGACCGTGTTGGCGACCGAAAGAGCCTCTTCGAGATCGCTCACCTCGATGAAGCTGAGCACGGGGCCAAAGACCTCTTCCCGGGCGATTTCGTACTCGGGCCGTACATCGCGGACGATGGTCGGTGTGTAGTAATAGCCCTCGTGCAGTCCTTCGGGTGCGGATCCTCCGATGACGACCGCTGCCCCTTCCGCCCGTGCCCGCTCGACGTATCCTGCGACGTCGCGTAGTCGGGCATCGTCCACCAGTGGACCCATCGTCACCTCCGGACGGTCACCGGGGCCGACCCGGATGGTTTTGGTCTTCTCGAGCAAGAGGCTGGCGACCTCCTGAGCGACTTTCTTCTCCACGATGGCTCGGCTGGTGGCGGTGCATCGCTGGCCCGTCGAGCCGAAGGCCGCGGGGACGAGATGGTCGACGGCCTTCTTGAGGTCGGCGTCATGGAGAATGATCTGCGGGTTCTTTCCTCCCATCTCGAGCTGGACCTTTGCCAGACGGTGGGCCGCCGCCGTGTGAATGGCCATGCCCACTTTCGTCGAGCCGGTAAAGGAGATCCCCCGGATCAGCGGGTTGTTGACGAGTTCGCTCCCCACCTGAGGTCCCCCATGCACGAGGTTCAACACCCCGGGCGGCACGCCCGCCTCTTCAAAGATCTCGACGACCCGGGTGGCGGTCGCCGGCGTCAAGGGCGAAGGTTTGCACACGACCGTGTTGCCGCAGACCAAGGCCGGTGCGATCTTCCAGCAGGGAATGGCGACGGGGAAGTTCCACGGGGTAATGGCGGCCACCGGACCAATCGGCTGCCGGGTCGTGAAGCAAAAGACGTGCGGGACCTCGGCCGGGAACGTCTGTCCGCCCAGCCGCCGACCCATTCCCGCACTATACTCCATGATATCGATGCCCCGTTGCACCTCACCGCGCGCCTCGCTGAGAATCTTTCCCTGTTCCCGGGTGAGGAGTTGGGTGACCTCTTCCAGCTGTGACTCGAAGAGCTGGGTGGCCCGGCGTACGATCTTGCCTCGCTCGGGAGGGATGATCCGGCGCCAGCGCTCGAAGGCCTCCCCGGCCGCCTGGATTGCCCGGCGCGTATCCTCGACCGAGGAGTCTGGGGCCGTCGCCACCACATCGCGAACATTCGCGGGATTGACGCGCGTGATGCCGTTCGCCCCCTGCTGTTCCCATTTCCCCCGGATGAAATTGCCGCACTGAATCGTTTTTCCCATCGCATGGCTCCTTCAGCCAATCATGCGGTCCTGTCTCGTCCCCGTCTCTCTGGGAGGAGGTATATCCATTGGACGGCCGTCGTCGAGAGGCGAGCGGTCACCCGTGCTTTTCGATCGTCACTTGACCGCCCCGACCGTGAAGCCGGCGATGAAGCGGTCGACGAAGAAATTATACACGATGGCGATGGGGACGCTGGCGATGAAACAGGCGGCCATCAACGAGCCCCAGAAGTACACATCCCCGCGGACGAGGAAGGTGGGGACGCCCACGCTCACGGTGAACCGTGAGGCGGCCGTGATGAAGGTCAGGGCATAGACGAACTCCTGCATGACCAGGGTGAAGCTGAAGATGACGACGGTCAGGACACCCGCCACGGACAGGGGGATGATGACCTTCATAAATGCGCCGAAGCGGCTTAACCCATCGATCATGGCCGCTTCTTCGAGATCCCGGGGGATGGCCTTGAAAAAGCCCATCAGCAGCCAGGTGCAGAAGGGGATCGTAAAGCTCGGATAGACCAGCACGAGCGACCAGAGGGAGTCCTGAAGGCCGAGGGTGCCGATAATGCGGGAGAAGGGGATAAACAGGATCGTCGGGGGAATCAAATAGGTCAGGAAGATGCCGATCCCGAGCTGTTCACCCGTCCGCCCCGTCAGCCGGGCCAGCGCGTATCCGGCCGGGATGGCCAGGAGCAGAGTAATAACGACGACGATCAATCCCACCCACGCCGTGTTCCAGAGCCACTGACCATAGTCGGTTTCGAGGAAGAGGATCTTTAAGTGTTCCAGCGTGGGCGGGTCGTTGAAGAGAAACGGATTGTTCTTGGTGTTGAGCAGGTCGCGAGTTTCTTTAAAGGTGGTGATCACCATCCAGTAAAAGGGAAAAGCGGCGAAGATAGTGAACGCCGCCACGATGCCGAAGTGCCCGCCCTTGGCCCCCCATGCCTTGAGTGATCGCAACGGCGACGACATCTCAGGTCACCTCCGCACGCCGAGCAATTCGCAGCATGAGAATGGCGCACACCGCGAGGACCGGGAAGAGGAAGAGGGCAATAGCTGCCCCATCGGCAAGGGCGCCTCCGTCGATCCCGGTAAAAAAGGCATAACTGGCCAGGACCTCGGTCGTATGGTAGGGCCCGCCCCTCGTCAGCACGTAGATCACGATCATGTCGGTAAAGGTAAACACCACGCCAAAGAGGACGGCGACGAGCATGATTGGCATCACCAGGGGGATGGTAATTTCGAAGAGATGGCGCCAGAATCCAGCCCCATCGACGGCGGCGGCATCGTGAATATCTTGGGGGATCGAGGTGAGGCCCGCCAGGAGGATGACGGTCGCCAGGGGGAGCAGCCGCCAGACATGAACCGTGATCACCGAGGCCATGGCCAAATCAGGCTGCCCGAGCCAGATGGGCCATGTGTAGGGCCCGAAGATGCCCACGGCCCGGAGGGTCCAGTTGATGACGCTGTAAATCGAATCGAGGATCCAGAGCCAGCCGATGCTGCCGAGCGAGATGGGCGCGACCCACGGAAGCAGGATCAAGCACCGCACCACCCACTTGCCACGAAAGTCCTTGAGGAGGGCGAGCGCGAGAACTTTTGCCAACACCACGACGATGATGTTCGAGACGATGGTGAAGATAAAGGTGTTCCAGAGGGCGCGTTGGAACGTGGAGTCGTGAATCACTCGCTCGAAGTTTTCAAGCCCGACGAAACTCATGCTCGTGCTGCCCACGGTAACGTCGCTCATGCTGTAAAAGAGCGCCAGGAAGAACGGAAACCCGACCAGGAAAACGATGTACACGATTGCCGGACTGATCATCAGCCACCCGAGCCACTGCTCCCTGTCCAGAAAGTGGCCGAGCCGGCTCGCCCGGATCCCTTCGGTCGCGGCTGTCACGCGCGCTTCCATGTCACCTTCCTAGAGGGGCCGCGGGGCCGTCCTGAGCCCCGTAACCCGGTCGAAGAACTTCAAATCTTTCTGCGGGACGGCGAATGTGTACGTCTCCCCCACCTGAATGGGGAGGATCATCGTGGATGGGAGGTCGGCGATGATCTTTTCGTGGGAAAAGGGGTGGACGAGGACTCCGTAGAGGAGGCGATCCGATCCCAGGTGTTCCACCCGGGTCACCCGGAACTGGAAGGTCGCCAGGTGGGCCTGGACCTCTTGGATCTCTGCCGGAAGAAAATCCTCGGGGCGGAAGCCCAGAATGTAGGTGTCCTGCTCCACCAGGTTCATGGGAGGGGACCCGAGGAAGCCTGCGACGAAGGTATCGGCCGGCTCTTTATAGACCTCTTGGGGAGTTCCGAACTGCCGGACCTTCCCGTGGTTCATCACGGCGATGCGGTCCCCGAGGCCCATCGCCTCGACCTGATCGTGCGTCACATAGATCGTCGTGATCCCGATCCGTTTCTGGAACTGTTGCAGCTCGTCTCGGGCCGCCGTCCTGAGCTTCGCGTCCAAGTTGGAGAGGGGCTCGTCCAGCAGAAAGACGGCCGGCTCCCTGACCAGCGCCCGGGCCAGGGCCACCCGCTGCCGCTCCCCGCCCGAAAGCTCCCGGGGCTTGCGATGCAGGAGTTTCTCGATCCCGAACATCGCGGCGGCCACCTCGACCTTATGCGGAATAGCGTCTTTGGCGACCCCCTGAGCCTTGAGCGGGAAGGCGATGTTCTTGAAGACCGTCATGTGAGGATAGAGCGCGTAGCTCTGGAAGACCATGGCGATCTTCCGGGCCCGCGGGGGGAGGTCGTTCACGACATGACCCCCGATGAGGATGTCCCCTGCCGTTTGCCGCTCGAGGCCGGCGATCATGCGGAGGAGGGTGGTCTTTCCACAGCCGGAGGGCCCCAGGAGAACCAGGAATTCCCCCTCCTTGGTGGAGAGGTCGACCCCATCCACCGCCTTCACGTCGCCGAAATATTTCTGGATGCCTCGCGTCTCTACGGTTGCCATCGGGAATCCATTCTCTCTTGTCAGTCGTGCCCCGCGCCGGCCTAACAGAGAGGGAGGCCCCGAGAATCGGAGCCCCCCTGCCGTGGCGGCGGTGAATCTCAACGCGTCGGGATTAGATCATCCCCTTCTCTTTCCACTTTGCCCAAATCGCCTCGCACTTCTTGTGGGCTTGGTCGAGCGCATCCTCCGGGGTTTCCGCCCCGACAGCGGCCTTGGCGAACATGGTGTTGAGCACCCACGTGCCGAAGACCTCGTCAATGGCGGCGTTCGAGTACCCAGGATATCCGACGTTGGTCGCCCAGTCGAGGACATCCTCAAGCGCCTTGTATTTCGTGGGTGGATGGGCATTGGGGTCTTTGGCGATGAGCTGCTTTAGATCGGGCACGGTCTGGGGGAAGCAGGGGAAATTATAGAACGCGCTCGCCTTAAACGCCTGCTTGAAGTTGCCGATGTAGTCGACGAGAAACTTCTTGGCCCCCGCGATGTTCTCGGCGAACTTCCAGATCACGTAGACGTCCATGACGTGCTCGAGGCCGATGCGCCGGACCGGGCCTTTGGCCGTTTTGGTCACATAGATCTTATCACCGATCGGGAGCTTCTTGGTCTCGGCGGTTCGAGTGATGGAAATGGCATTCAGCGCCGTAGAACATTTACCCGCCAGCATGCAGCGGTTATTCGAAGAGGGATCCCAGGCGAGAACCTCCGGCGTCATCGCCTCCTCGAAGAGGGCCTTGGCGAACTTGATCGCCTCCAGGGTCTCCTTGGATTTCAAAACCAGGTTGCCGCTCGCATCCTGGACCGAGCCACCGAAGGAGTACAGGAGGGCCCGCATCGCCATGGCGGTGTCGAGCTCGGCGGAGAGGCCGATTCCGACGGGATTCCCGTGCTTTTTCTTGATCTTGGCCCCCCCGACCCGAATGTCGTCCCAGGTATCGGGGAACATCCCGACACTGTCCCACAGGTCCTTGCGGTAGTTGCAGGGGTCGGGGACATAGCTGTCCGAGAAGCCGAAATACTTCTTGGTCTTCGGATTGTATGTGCTCTTGATCGCCAGAGGTAGCGCTTTGCCGTGCTTGCGCTCTACCTCCTCGTAAATCTCCTTGTGGTCGATCACCTGGTCTTCGTATACGGCCGGCGGCGAAAGGAACATGAACAGGTCGTGCCCCTTCTGGGCTGAGACCTCGGCCGCCGCCCGCGAGGGGATCCCCCCGAGGCCGATGTTGTCCACGATCACCTCGGTGTCGTTCTTCTGCCCCCACTCCTTGATGTAGGTTTCGTTGAACCATTTGTCATACGCCGGGACGAAGTGGACCCACTGGAGGATCTTCAGGGTCTTTTTGGCGGCGTAGGATCGGCCGGGAATGATAATGTTGGCCCCGAGGCCGGCTGCCACCGCGCCGGTTGTCTTGATGAAATCCCGCCTGGAAATCCCTCTCCGGTCCTTTTTATCCCTTTTGTCGCCCATAATATCCCTCCCCAGTTAAGCAGACAGAATGACGCCCGCGAAGCCACAGGCCTGAGTGAGTGTAACGATCTGTGAGCGGATGGCCTCCTCGCGTAAAAGGACAAACGGGGGGCTCGGAAGGCATGATTACACCACGGGGCAAGAGGGCTGTCAACATTTTTCAAACCGGGTTTCGGGATCGCCGCGAGGAAGAATTCACGACAGGCTGGCGCGGTCATGGCGACCTTGGATTGACAGGAAAAGGCGGCCTAAAGTAAGGTGGGAGTGCGATTGGAGGAGGAGCCGTGAGCGTGCTGCTTCAGGTGAAAGACCTCAGGACGCACTTCTTAACGGTCGAAGGGGTGGTCAGGGCCGTCGACGGGGTGACGTATGACGTCCGGGCGGGGGAAACGGTTGCCCTCGTCGGGGAGAGCGGGTGTGGTAAGTCGGTGAGCGCGCTGAGCCTCATGCGGCTGATTCCGTATCCCCCGGGTCGCATCGTGGGGGGGGAGATCTGGTTCAACGGCAGAGACCTGCTGACGCTCAGCAAGGAGGAGATGCGCCAGGTCCGGGGGAAAGAGATCGCCATGGTCTTTCAAGAACCCATGACCTCACTCAACCCGGCACTCACCATCGGCCGCCAGATGACCGAGACGCTCGAGGCGCACTTGGAGATGAGTCCATCCGATGCGCAGGCGCGCGCGGCAGAACTCCTGCGGCTGGTCGGCATCCCCGAGCCGGAGCGTCGTCTCGGGCAGTATCCGCATCAGTTTAGCGGCGGTATGCGCCAGCGGGTGATGATCGCCATGGCGCTGAGCTGTAATCCCAAGCTGATCTTGGCCGATGAACCGACCACGGCGCTGGACGTGACGATCCAGGCGCAGATTCTCGAGCTGATGAAAGAGCTCAGCCAGCGGTTTGGGGTGGCACTGATCATCATCACCCACAACCTGGGTGTTGTTGCCCGCTATGCGGATCGGGTCAACGTGATGTACGCCGGCAAGATAATCGAGCAGGGCCCCGCGCGCGACATTTACTCCACCCCCCGCCATCCCTATAGCCTCGGGCTGCTCCAGTCGGTGCCACGGCTGGATCAGCCGCGGAAAGCCAAGCTCGATCCTATCGGTGGGCAGCCGCCGGATCTGGCCAACCTGCCATCAGGATGCAGTTTCATGCCGCGCTGCAAATTCGCCGTCGAAAAGTGTGGTCACGAGGTGCCGCCACTGACACCCGTGGGGACGGAGCAGCTCTCGGCCTGCTGGGTGGCGGATAGCCTCTCGTAAAGGGATGGATCGACGGATGCAGACCCCTGGCGTCAATGCCGACCCGAGAACACGGGAAGCCAATGACGGTTCCGACATCCTCCTGGAAGTCCGCCGCCTCACAAAGCACTTTCCCCTGACCTCGGGCATCCTCATCCAGCGGGTCGTGGGCGTGGTCAAGGCGGTCGATGACGTGTCTTTCTTCATCCGGAAGGGAGAGACGCTGGGCTTGGTGGGGGAGTCGGGTTCGGGTAAGACCACCACGGGCCGGTGCATCCTGCAGCTCGATCGGCCCACGTCGGGGGAGGTCCTCTTCGAAGGCCAGAGCCTGGCCACCTTGGATGAGGCCCAGGTTCGGCCCATGCGTCGCCGGATTCAGGTCATCTTCCAGGACCCGTATAGCTCACTCAACCCCCGGATGACGATCGGACAGATCGTCGGTGAGCCGCTTTTCGTCCATGGCATTGTCCAGGGCAAGGGGGAGTATCGAGAGCGGGTGGGGAATCTCCTCTCGGTCGTGGGCCTCAATCCCGCCATGGCTGATCGGTTCCCCCACGAACTCTCAGGAGGCCAGCGGCAGCGCGTGGGCGTTGCGCGGGCGCTTTCGGTGGAGCCGACCTTTATCGTGTGTGACGAGCCAGTCTCCGCGCTCGATGTCTCCATTCAGGCCCAGATCATTAACCTCCTCGAGGACCTGCAGGCCCAGTTTGACCTGACCTATCTTTTCATCGCTCACGACCTCTCGGTCGTCCGACACATCAGCGATCGGGTCGCGGTCATGTACCTCGGCAAGATCGCGGAAGTGGCCGACCGTCGGGAGCTCTACGAGAATCCGCTCCATCCCTATACGAAGGCCCTCCTCTCTGCCGTCCCCATTCCAGATCCGGGCGTCGAGGCAAAACGAGAGCACGTGATTCTCAAAGGGGAAGTCCCCAGTCCGTTGAACCCCCCAGTCGGCTGTGTCTTCCATCCCCGCTGTCCGATTGCCGTCCCAGAGTGTAGCCAGGTTGTCCCGGAGCTTCGAGAGGTCTCGCCGAATCACTGGGTGGCCTGCATTCGGGCCGAGGGGTACGGGAGCATCTCGGAATGATCGCACCAGGCTGGGAAGGCGCAGCTCGAGTCACGGACAGCGGACCGCAGGGTGGCCGACATCGAGCCGGCTCGTCCGACTCAGGGCTGGGTCGTTCCAATCCCGAGGCTCTGCCGCAGCTCGCGTGCCGTGAGTCCCTTCCCGAAGACGGACGTGCCGACGTCGAAATCCTTGGCGCGTGCGAGCGGCCCGACCACGATCGGCTCGAACCCGGCATCTGCCACCAGGCGCGAGGCAATTTCCAGGGCCTCGGGATCGTCCGCCGCCAGCGGCACCACGACCCGCTCCCCCGCGCGGTGTGCCTCGCTCCGGAGGACCGTGAAGGGGATCGTATTGAACGCGCGGACGAGGCGGACGCCAGGGAGGTATTCGGCAGAGGCAACACCGGTTCCCTTTCTCCGCGCTTCCTCCGCCATCGCGCCATCCCGATGCGGGAAGGGGTTCCCGGTGTCGAGCACGATCTTCCCCCGCATCTCGCCTGCGAAATCCCGCCCGACCTGTGGGAGCGCCCCGTATGGAACGGAGATCAAAATCACGTCTCCGAAAGCAGCGGCTTCCCGCGGCGTTCCGACGCGGGCCAATGGCCCCAGACGGTCGGCGAGATCCTTGAGGTTTTCTGGGTGGCGCGACGAGAGCAGTACCTGGTATCCAGCCTTCACCCACAGCTCGCCGAGCGTGCCGCCGATCCGGCCCGCTCCGATGATCCCGATCTTCACCCGCGACTGGCTTGCTCCGGGGTCGGCAGAGGCCGTGAGCGGAAGACCCGTCACGGCCACGCCCGCGGCCACTGCCCCCGCTATCCGGAGGACATCGCGGCGGCTGCACGCCGCGGAGCGGGTTTCGCCGCGCTGATTCCGTCTGATTCTCATAACTCTTTCCTCTGCCGACCCAAACGGATCGGGATTCGTTCACGGGGCAGGTCAATTGAGGCGAAGATCGCGCCCCCCACACCGTGAATGCGCGCCTGGTCGCAGAGGTGCTGCCCGTCCCGGAGTCAGGCGGTCCGGCCAGGACCACGGCTGATGCTACCGTGCGTGTGAAGACTCGGTCAAGGGCGGAAGCGCGAATGCGGGGCCTATTCGTCAAGACGGGCCGGCTCGGAAAAAGGTTGATGGATCTTTAAACCGTGCGACTAGATGAAGCCCTCAGGAAAGGAGGGAGGGATGAACCGCACGCTGATCCTTGCCCTGATCCTCACCGCCTGGTCTGTCGTCCCCCGCGCCTTTGCCCACGCGGCCGACGTCTATGACCCGGCCAATTATCCCTTTTACTATGATGCGCTCTATGCCGATCTCTTCTGGCGCTGCAAGACCCCAGATACCGGCGGGGTCGGCATCGAAGGCTACGCGATGGCCAGCAGGGGGGCATCGGTTAGTAAATTCGAGGTTCGCCTGATCGCGCGGGATGCCAAGGGAAAGAAGTTAACCGACCGCTCGGCGTATGGCGAATCGATACACACCTACCAATTCAAACCAGTCCCTTTTCAGATTGCTGTCCCGACCGGTGGCGAACAGATACACCACGATCTCCTTTACTCTTTTGAGGTTCCTACGGAAACGCGGGACAATGTGCACCAGTTTGGGAGCGTCGAGAATGCGGGCGGCGAGAAGTGGCGACGACAGGCGAAGTAGTTCGGAGAGGATACTGCGGGGTAATGATCCTATGCGTGCGAACAAGGGACCTTCCTGACAAGGCTGGCTTCTCCACGAGGGACAGATCACTATTTCCACTGGAACTGCCATCCTCGGTGATCCCGTAAGCTTGGCCCTCATGGCGGCGCCATGTGCCCTGGTCTTTCCTTGTTGCCTTTTCATCACAGGGTATATAGATAGGCGTCAAACGGTAAGTCGTGGGGAAAACCGGGGCATGGCGGGGGCGTTGGGAATGAGGTTCACGTGATGAGAGCCCGTGTGATGCTCGCTGGAGCTTGTGTTGGGGGACCGTCAATTGCCTGCGCTCTTTGCCGCGCGGCCGAGGCGCACGAGAAGTGGTTTATCGATCCCAGGCCGTATCCGCTGCGCCCGGGAGAAGCCCTCGCGGATCCCTTAACATGGCTGGCGATCGCGGGGCCGATTGTGGTCTGGATGGTGGCGATGCTGCTCTGGCGACGGCGAGGGCGGCGCTCGTTCATCCCCGGCCCGGCGGAGCTTGGCGGAAGGCCCGAGGCAAAGGATGCGCTTTACGCCCTTGTGCCGCTCGTTCTCGCCGTCCATCTCGCTGTTCCGCTGCTCGTAAATGCGCTGAACCATACGCTCTTCAGTCCCACCAACGGCTTGGAGGGGATCTGGGCCCACATCTTTTCGGTGGGGCAGGTCGGGGTGATGCTCGCCCTCTTGTACGGCACCCCCACCCGCCTCGTTGCCTTCCTCTTGGCATTAATGTGGGGAGTCGGTCTCTTTGTTGTCGGCGTCGAGCCGATGCTAGAGACGGTCTATATCCTGGGGTTCAGCGCCTTCTTCTACTGTGCCGGTCGCGGACCTTTGTCCGTGGACCGAGTGCTCTTCCCTAACTGGGAGCCGAGCCCAGCTTTGGTCGTGCGGGCGGTGCCGCTGCTGCGCGTTGGAATCGGCCTGAGCCTGATCATCCTTGCCTTCACCGAGAAGCTCTTTAACCTGCTGCTTGGTGTTGCTTTCCTGGCGAAGCATCCCCTCAATCTCCTCCCCGCACTGGGCATGTCCGTCACGGATGCCCAGTTTGTGCTGATGATCGGTGCCGTCGAGTTGCTGGTGGGCCTCTGCATCATGACGGGGGTCTTCCTCCGGGACGTCATCCTGATCGCCTGGTTCCCTTTCAATCTGACCCTCGGAATCTTTGGCCCGACCGAGTTGGTGGGTCACTTCCCGTTCTACGCGGCTATGGCGCTCTTCTTCGTGTGGGGGGGGCCTCACGCGGAGAATCTCGCGGCGTGGCAGCGGGGGATCCTCCATCCGTCGCTCGGACCCCTCTTGAAGTAGGAGGGGAAGAATGGAGAAACGGCCGGATCTTGCGTTTTGCGGGGGAGCACCTGTGGAAAAGGTCCAACGTTTCACGTGTGCGAAATGCGCGAGGGGCTACCCAGTCGAGATAAAAGAAGCCGGGTGCCAGCCGTCTGACAACACCGTGGAAGGGGAAATCAGCGCGGCGCCAGTTGCAATCGTGACATGGCCGGATTTGGCATGACGCGCCCGATCACTAGCTCAGATTAGTTCGCTTTCATCGCTTCCTCCACTAGAATTTGGCCGGAGGTAACGAGCCATGGAGAGAAAGGATGACCTACACGCCAAGGTCTATGATAAGCGCGATCGATTCTTCCGCTGGCTCGGGCTGGGCGAGGATGCCATCTATCTGGTCGCCGGAGGGGTACTGGCGATGACGGCGGTCTTCCTGCTCATCTCCACGGGCGGGGAGTTCCTCGACGCTGTCAAAGATGGCAAACTGCGACATCACGCCATTGAGATCCTCGACAGCCTTCTCCTCGTCCTGATGCTGGTGGAGATCCTTCACACCATCCGGATCGCTATCCTGCGCCATACCCTGGTCATGGAGCCGTTCCTCATCGTCGCCCTGATTGCCTCCGTCCGACGCATCCTTGTGTTGACCCCGGAGGCAGCGGAGTTCATCAAGAGCGACCCGGGCGCCTTCAGGAACGCCATGATCGAGTTGGGGCTGTTAACTGTCCTGATCCTCGTCGTGGTCATCTCCTTGGCCATTCTGAGACGGTACGCGCCCACGCTTCAAGAGTCCTAGCCTTCTCGTTCCTGGCCCCGCCATTCGAATCCAGAAGGAATGGGGCTGAGCTCGCAGCGCCCAGTAGCAAGGGGGGAGATTGATGAAGCGAAGAGTTCTTTCGCAGGCCGGTCGGTTTGTTTATCACGAACTCCTCAGGGAGAACGCATACCTCTTGATCCTCAGACTATTTATGGGAGTGGGCTGGATCCGGACCTGTGTAGAAAAGCTCCCGGAAGCAGGATGGTGGGATGGCACGGCCCTCTCCATATTTCTACAAGGACAGATAAGTACGGGGAAGGTTGTTTTTCCTTTCTATCATGATCTCATTACTAACCTCTTTATCCCAAATGCCCAGGTCCTTGGTTTGATCACTATGTTTGGCGAGGGTCTGATCGGTCTGGCAATTCTGACGGGCACGTTCACGAACTTTGCGCTCCTTAATGCCGTTTTTATGAACTTGAACTTCATTATGGCCGGCGCCATCGACCCATCCGCGTTCTATCTCATTATTGAAAGCGTGCTGTTTATCTCTAACACGGGTGCCATCCTGGGGGTCGATCTGCTCCTCTCCAGGACGATCCCGTTTGCCCTGTTGGTGGCTCAACCCCAGTTTGAGCTCAAGTATCTGTGGGTCGAGAAATTGAGCTTTTGGGGACTCGTCTTTGTTTCCGGACTCATAGCGCTCTATGCCACGTTCTATGTCACCGATTGGAGCCCGACGAGCGTGAAGGATCCTGCAATGATCATTGTGGTTTTGGCGACGTTCGGGGCGCTTTCTTCGTTTATCACGTTCTTGCGCTTGCAGTGGATTGGGTGGGGGCGCCCGTTTCCCTGGGCCAAATAGGGCGCCGCGGGAGTCTCGTATGAGAAGGGCCCAACGTTTCACGTGTCCTAAATGCATGAAGGGCTACCCGATCGGGATCAAAGAGCCTCGGTGCCCGGAATGTTATCTGATTCTTGAAGTCGCGTTGGATCTTGAAGGTCTGAAAGCGACGGGGCCCGCCCTGTTCTTGGATCGTCGCGAGCGGAGCATCTGGCGGTGGCGAGAGTTTTTCCCAATCGAGAAGACAGGGGCGATCGTGAGCCTTGGGGAGGGAGGGACGCCGCTGTTACCTGCGGAGCGACTGAGACGAGAGGTGGGCGGGGCGGATCTTTATTTCAAGAACGATACGCTGCTCCCCACCGGGTCGTTGAAGGACCGTTCGAATGCCGTCGGGATCTCGCGGGCCATGGAGGAGGGGCGCGAGGTCGTCGCCGTGGCCTCCACCGGGAACGCCGCGGCCTCCGTGGCCGCCTACGCCGCCCGGGCAGGCCTACAGAGTGTCGTTTTCGTTCCGGAGGCGACGGCCCCGGAAAAGGTGGTGCAGGCGGACGCGTATGGCGGGCGGGTCATCCGGATCAAGGCGGATTACGACGAAACGGCCAGACTATACGGTCAGGCCGTCAGGGCGTTCGGCTGGTATAACTGCCTCTCGTCGAACCCCTTTCGGAACGAGGGGAAGAAGACGTACGCATATGAGATCTGGACAGACCTGGACGGCCGGGTTCCCAACTGGGTGATCCATCCGACGGCGGGGGGGACTGGGCCGGCGGCCTGTTGGAAAGGATTCAATGAGCTCTACACCTTGGGATGGATCGAGCGCCTTCCAAAGATTGTGGTGGCTCAGGCGGCCGCGTGCGCCCCGATTGTCCAGGCTTTTGAGGCAGGGTGGGACGAGATCCGACCGGTCCAACCGCAGCCGACCATTGCCGAGAGCATCAAAGTGGGAGGGCCTTCCACGATGGCGTGGCGCGCCCTTCGGGCTGCTCGGGACTCGGGCGGGACGGCCATTGCCCTTTCGGAGTCCGAAATCGAGTGGAGTCAGATCCTCTTGGCCACGGACGCTGGCGTCTTCGCCGAGCCGGCAGGAGCGGTCTCGGTGGGGGCGGCCATTCAGCTCGCCCAGAAGGGGATGCTCGCACCGGGCGACCTCGTTGTGGCGGTAATCACCGGTCACGGCCTCAAGCAACCCCCCAGCGACCTTACCCTGCCCGACGCCATCCCGCCCGACCTGACCGCACTCGAAAGAGCCTTCCAGGTTCGCTGACCGAAGTCCGCTGACCGAAGACAAGAGCAGCGCGTAACCCCTCCCTCCAGGCCTGTGAGGGTCCCGGCGCCCGGGAGGGTTCGGGGAGTGGGTCTTCGCTGGCGGAACAATTCCATGGGTTGGTGTGGGGGAACGTTGTACTTCCGCACCGGACGGTTCGCGATAGGAGCAGGACGGCCATCCCCCTACCTGCGCGTCGCTCGGGTCATCGCCTCGTGGCCAACTGGTGGCGCCAGGTAAGCCGGTGCCCAGGAAGGGGCCCTAGGCCAAGGCCACCAATATGATGAAGGTCATAGTTTTGAATAATAGGGATCATTGACTGGATAGTTTTGGTACCATAAATTACGAGTTGTGGTAACCTTAATGAAGTGTTAAAGTAACACGTAATCCCTTATTATTAAAGCAATGAGACTCGGAGAAGGGTCAAGGGGCTAGGAAAGATAGGGAAGTGATGGCTGAGTATCTGGAGTGCATCAAAGCTTCGCCGGGGACGAAAACGGTGGCCCTGGTCGGCCAGCCGAACGTGGGGAAGAGCCTGGTCTTCTTCCGGTTAACGGGCCAATACGTGAGCTGCTCGAACTACCCCGGCACCACGGTCGAACTGTTCCACGGCACGACTGAAATTGACGGTCAATCCTGGCACGTGCTTGACACCCCTGGGGTGGTGGGCCTCGCTTCCTCGTCGGAAGCCGAGCAGGTGACCCGGGATCTCTTGCTGTTCGGCGGAGTCGACGCGGTGATTCAGGTAGCCGATGCGAAAAACCTCGAGCGCACGCTGCAGCTGTTCGTCCAGCTCGCGGAGCTCGGCCTGCCGCTCGTGCTGGACCTCAATCTGACCGATGAGCGTCGTGCCCGTGGGGTGGAATACTCCGTGGCGGAGCTGACCCGACAACTGGGGGTTCCCGTGGTGGAGACCGTGGCGACCACCGGCGAGGGGGTGCACGCGCTGCGCGAGGCGGTATCCGAGGCCCGGGTGCCGCAACTCCCGGTTGACTACGGGTCGAAGGTGGGGTCGGTCATCGCGGCCCTGACGGAGGAGGTCCGTGGATGCGCGTCGAGCGGACACGACCTTGAGGTGCGCACGGCTCCTTGCTGTCTGGGTGGCGGAGGCGTGGTGAGTGGAAACGGCCGCAGCGAAATTCCCGTGTCTGGGCTCGCCGCCTTGCTCGTCGCGGTCCCACCCGAGGATGTTCCGAGCCTGTTGGGAAAACTGGAGCTGTCTCCGGAGGCGCAGGGAAGGGTCGTTCGTCTCGCTGCACAAGTCCGCGATCACACTTCACAGCCCGGATACGAGATCGCCGTTGCACGACAACGGGTCGCCGCCCGCCTCCTGCACGAGAGTCCTCTGCGCCGGACCGTCGATCACGATCGAGACAACGGGGCGAGCGTCGCGGCCGCCCGCGGTTCCTCCTGGAGCGAGCGCCTGAGCCGGTGGACCATTCATCCCCTCTGGGGCACGCTCATTTTGCTTGGAGTGCTCTACGGGATGTACCAATTTGTTGGAAACTTGGGTGCGCAGGTCCTTGTGGACTGGCTTGAGAAGACGGCCTTCGGCCAGTTCATCAACCCCGCATTCGTTGCCCTCACTGAGCGGTACGTCCCCAGTCGCTTCTTGCAGGACCTGCTCGTGGGGGAGTACGGCGTGCTGACGATGGCCCTGACGTACTCACTGGCCCTGATCCTGCCCATCGTGACCACCTTTTTCGTCGCGTTTGGCTTCTTGGAAGACTCGGGCTACTTCCCACGCTTGACCGTGATGGCCCATCGAATCTTCCGGGGGATGGGCCTGAGCGGCCAGGCCGTGCTGCCCATGATCTTGGGGCTGGGTTGTGACACCATGGCCACGATGACGACGCGCGCATTGGAAACGCGAAAGGAGCGGGTGATCGCCACACTCCTCTTGGCCTTGGGGGTGCCGTGTTCGGCCCAGCTCGCCGTCTTGTTGGCGATGTCAGCTGTGGTGTCGCCCTGGGTGTTAATCGGGGTGGTGGGGAGTGTCGGCCTGCAGCTCATCATCGTGGGGCGCTTGGCCGCCCAACTCATTCCTGGAGATACCGCGTCGTTCATCATGGAGTTACCGCCGCTCCGCTGGCCGCAGTGGCGGAACATCGCCGCCAAGACCCGGCTGCGGCTGGTCTGGTATGTCACCGAGGTTGTCCCGCTGTTCGTACTGGGCACGATCGTGTTGTTTCTGCTGGATCGAGTGGGATTCCTCATGGCCTTTCAAGCCGCAGCGCGCCCCGTGGTGGAGGGGCTGTTGGGTCTCCCCGCACAAACGGCGACGGCGTTTGTCATGGGCTTCTTCCGCCGTGACTACGGCGCCGCCGGCCTGTATCAGCTACAGCAAGCGGGCGGACTCGACGCCGTCCAGGTCTTGGTGAGCATGGTGGTGATCACCCTGTTTGTGCCGTGCATTGCCAATTTGTTGATGATCTTGAAGGAGCGTGGCTGGCGTACCACTGTAGGGATCGTGGGCTTTATCCTGCCGTATGCAATTCTGGTCGGCGCTGTGGTGAACGCCGTCGTGCGGGCGGTGTTGAGGGGGTAAGAGATGCACTGTCCAATGTGTCGTGCAGGCCTAGACATCACCGCACAGGGGAACGCATGCGAGGCCTGCCCCCTGTATCACATCACCCGGGGGTGTCGTCTCCGGCTGGTCCGGTGTCCCCGGTGCGGGTATCACAGCCTCCCTGCGGAGACACCCGCAAGACCCCAAGCGACACCCGCTATCGAGCCTTTTGTTCTTAAGGACTGCAGTGCAGCATGCCGCTTGGGGGATCTGGCGGCCGGGACACGGGCTCGTCTGGTTGGCTTCGATTCTCTCAATGAAAATGACCTCCATCGCTTAGTGGCCTATGGCCTGGTTCCCGGCGTGCCCCTCAAGGTGCTCCAGCGTGTGCCCGCCTATATCGTTAAGATTCACGAGACCGAGTTGGCGTTGGAGCATACCCTCGCGGAAGCAATTTACGTCCTCTCTGACCCGAACCAGCCGACCTCCCCGCAGACTCCGGTCTCCTGATAATCAGTCATCAGCGTCAAAATACAACTGCGCCAAACAAGGAAACGGCTACCGACACGCCTCGGAGTAAGGGAGGTGGGGTACGTCCCGTCGCGGTTAAAGATCATAGAGCTGTGAACCGGTGAACAGTGAACTGAACTAGGGGG
>CAZLDS010000002.1:60605-89623 GCA_964558395.1 uncultured bacterium
CGCGGTTAAAGATCATAGAGCTGTGAACCGGTGAACAGTGAACTGAACTAGGGGGGGAAGGCGGCGCTGCAGAAGCTCACGACCCCCTGAGGATCGGACGCCTGGCCGTAATGGAGAAGCTTCCCGGTTTGCCCTCTCACGCAGTGAAGCAGCGCATAGATGGGAGGGAGTCCACAGATGCGGCGGCGATCTCCGTCTCGGCTGACGGCGCGAAAGAACCCTTCAGGGTCACCGGTAACCGCTGGTTCAAGCATCTGTCCATCCTCGTCCTCGATCCATTGGAGCAGCTGACGAGTCCTGGAACAGGAATCACCAAAGCGGGCACCCATGTGGGCCAGGTCGGCCCCGGCGATGAGGCAGGTGCGATCCTCCTGCGCGTGAAGGAGATCGCGCAGGGCCTCAAGGAAAGTGCGGACATCGGGATCATCCGAGGGGAGCCTTCCTTCAAGGACGCATTCGTGGAATGAACCACACAAGATCGGAAGAATGCGGAAGGGACGCTTTCCATCAAGAAGGTGCTGAAGCAGGATGACCTGGAATTCGATGGAATGCTCAGCCCGGTGGGCAATGTCGTCCACGGACGACGCGCCAGGACAGCGCCGCCTCAATTCCTGGAACCAGTCGCGGTCTGTCCGCACCTGACCAAGCGGTGTCTCGAAATCCTTCCCGCAGAGCGCAAAGGGCCTAGTGGTTCCGGTATGCGCTGTTCCAAAGATGACGAATAGTTCGGCATCGGTGCGTTTTTCGAGTCCACGATAGGCCCACGCATATCCCACCGCTCCTCGCATGAAATCGATATGCGGCGCGATCAGCGCCCGAAGGGAGCCTTCGGCACGATCGTCGTTCCCGGCCGGACCTTCGGGATGCCGCAGCATGTGGTCCAAGATCTGGCAAAGCTCGGATGGTTCCGAGGGATAGGACTTGCCCGCGAGAAAGGCGGGGCGGGTCCTGGCGTGCCGAAAACCTTCCTCAAGGGCTCCCCGGTATTTGGTAAAGCGATCATTCTCAAGAAAGAAGTGCTCATCGAGCGTGGCGATGAGGTGTTCCACCTTTTCCCGAAAGAGAAGCGCCGCGTGCCGACGGACGTACGCAGCCTGGATGTCGAGGATGGAATGGTTGCCGTCGAACTGGCGGAGGATATCCGCGGCCGCGAGGGGGACAAAGAGGATGGCCTCGGCGTAATGCGTTGGATCACGGAGGCAGAGGACCTGCCTGCCGTCCACCTCCATAGGAAACGCCTCTACAGGCCTGAGTTTTGGATATTCCATTGTGAGCCTGGTTAGGCACTACTGGGATACTGGGACGAGGCGGGCGCCCATTGGCGTCCCTGGAAGGTCTCTCGTCGGTCGAGCTCTGCGTGGATCGCATTGAGCGCCTGCCACTTGCGGCGGGCCCACTGCGGGGCGAGAAGGAGGTCCCGCGGTGGGTCCCCGGTGAGCCGATGGATCACCATGCCTGGCGGGAGCAGCTCGAGTACGTCGCAGACGGTCTCGACGTATTCGATCATTGCCATCGGCCGATACTGTTCCTGGAGGTACATGTCAGCCAGCATCGTGTGTTTCAGCACATAGGTGAGATGGATTTTGATCCCGTCGAGGGGCAGGCCGGCGATCGCCCGCGCCGTTGCAAGCATGTCCGCCCTCGTCTCTCCTGGCAGGCCGAGCATGACGTGCGCGCAGGTATGGATCCCCCGCCCCGCGGTCCGGTGCAAGGCGTCAAGGAATTCCGCGAAGCCGTGGGCCCGGTTTACGCGCTCGAGCGTCCGGTCATGCATCGACTGCAGGCCGTATTCAACGGACACGTAGGTCCGCTGCGTATACGTCTGGAGGATATCGAGGACTGGATCCGGGACACAGTCAGGCCGCGTCCCAATCACCAATCCGACGATGTCGTCAACCGCGAGTGCCTCGTCATACAGTTGTGTAAGGGTCTCGGCGGGGGCGTACGTGTTCGTGTAGCGCTGGAAGTAAGCGAGAAACTTTTCCACCTTGTGCCGTTGGCGGAGAGAGGCCTTTCCCCGCTCGAGCTGCTCAGCAATCCTCGCTGTCCCCTGGGTGGAATGCCCCGAGCCCTGGTGGCAGAAGATGCACCCGCCGACCGCCTTGGTGCCGTCAAGGTTCGGACAGGTAAAGTGGGCATCCAAGGTAATCTTTTGAACGCGGCAGCCGAATTGTCGTTGGAGGAAGCCCCGGAGGTCGGTGTAGCGCTTGGTTTGTGTTGCCGAAGCTGATATCATGGCCGCTGTATATTAGCGCGGTCGCTTGTTGAATTGCAAGCCATCAGCTGTCGGCAACCTCAGGACTGAGCGATGAGGACTGAGGCTCAAACCTCAGCACTCAGTCCTCGGTCCTGTTCTCGAACTCAGTCCTCGGCACTGTGTGTAAATCGCGGACAGCTTTGGAGAATAAACGGTGCCCGACGACGCATATGACGTAATTGTGGTGGGGGCAGGACACGCCGGCTGCGAGGCCGCGTTGGTCTCAGCCCGTCTCGGCTGCCGGACCCTCCTGATTACGCTTGACCTCGATACCATTGCCGCCATGCCCTGTAGCCCGTCGATCGGTGGCACGGCGAAGGGACAGCTCGTCCGGGAGATTGATGCGTTGGGGGGTGAGATGGCCCGGGTGACGGATCAGACCGGGCTGCAGTTCCGGATCCTGAATGCCTCGAAGGGCCCGGCGGTCCGGTCGTCTCGGGTCATGTGTGACAAGCGACAGTATCATCTGGCAATGCGCCGGGTCCTGGAAGCACAGGAAGGATTGGATCTCCGTCGGGCGAGAGGGGACCGGCTGATCGTCGAGAAAGGGCGGATCATCGGGCTCGTGGATCATGATGGGACCTTCTTCGGCGCCCGGGCCGTCCTGATCACCGCCGGGACATTTATGAGGGGACTCATTCATGTCGGCTCGAAGAATCTCTCCGGCGGCCGGATGGGCGAGCAACCCTGCCATACCCTGTCCGACTCCCTCCGGGAGCTCGGCTTTGCGCTGGGTCGGTTTAAGACCGGGACGCCGCCCCGGCTGAGACGGGATTCTCTGAACTTTGCCCGCATGGAGCGGCAAGAGGGGGATGCGGAGCCGCGCCCCTTGTCCCACGCTACCCCACGACTCGATCTCACGCAACTCCCCTGCTACATCACATACACCACGGCGAGGACCCACGAAATCATCCGGCGAAACCTCGACCGCTCGGCGCTGTACGGGGGAGCCATCAAGGGGACGGGGGCTCGGTATTGCCCTTCCCTGGAGGATAAGGTGGTCCGCTTTGGTGAGAAGGATCGGCACCAGGTGATCGTCCAAGCCGAGGGGCGCGACTCGGAGGTCTTTTATCCAGGTGGCCTGGGGAATAGCATGCCCTTTGACGTCCAGGCGGAGCTCGTGCACTCGGTGCCCGGGCTGGAAGAGGCAGAATTTGTCCGCCCCGCGTACGCGCTCGAGTACGATTTTGTGTATCCCCACCAGCTTCACATCACCCTTGAGACCAAGCATGTCCACGGGCTGTATACCGCGGGGCAGATCAATGGAACCTCCGGGTACGAGGAGGCGGCAGCCCAGGGATTCTGGGCCGGGGTCAATGCCGTCCTCAAGATCCAGGGGCGTCCGCCATTTGTCCTCGAACGTGCGGAGGCTTACATGGCGGTGCTTGTGGACGATCTGGTAACTCGGGGGACCGATGAGCCTTACCGGATGCTCACCTCTCGGGCCGAGTGCCGTCTGCTGCTCCGAGAGGACAACGCCGATCTTCGTCTGATGGAAAAGGGCTATCATCTCGGTTTGATCTCCGGGGAACGGTACGCACGTGTGGAAGCAAAGCGTCGGAAGATCCACAAGACGCTGGACTGGATCAAGAGCCGAAAGATCCGTCCCACGCCAGAAGTCAACGCGATTTTGGCCCAATGTGGAACGACTCCGATCAGTGAAGTCGTTCCCATGGTTCAACTCTTACGGCGGTCGGAGGTCCGTTACGCGGACCTCATGGTCATGGCCGGAGAGATTGACCGTGCGGATCCGGAAGTCTCCCACCAGGTAGAGGTGCAGATTAAATACCAAGGGTACATCGACCGACAGCTTCAGGAGGTGGAAAGGTTCAAGCGGCTCGAGGCCAGACGGATTCCCGAGGATATTGATTACCACGCGATCCCCGGACTCTCCAATGAGGTGCGACAGAAGCTCGGCGCGATCCGCCCCATCTCCATTGGACAGGCCTCCCGCATCTCTGGGATGACCCCCGCGGCCCTGTCCCTCCTCCTCGTGTACCTTGAACGCCGCCGCACCGGAGCCGCCCTGAGAGTGTCGAAAGGCTGAGGGCCGAGTCGGAGAACAGGATTGAGGACTGAGTGCTGAGGTTTGAGCCTGAGTCCTCGTAGTCGCCCTTGTCTCAGTCCTCATTGCTCAGTCCTGACATGGCTGGAGGAAACCATGCCGGCAAATCTCCCTCCACAATATCTCGAGGCCGAAAGGCGATACCGCCAGGCGAAGCAGCCCCCGGAAAGGATTCGGGCCCTTGAGGAGATGCTGGCCCTCATTCCCAAGCACAAGGGGACCGAGAAACTCCAGGCGGATCTGAAGCGACGGCTCTCGAAAGTCAAGGCCGAACTCGAAAGGCGTCCGGCGACCAAACGGGGCACTGGAATCTATGTGGAGCGAGAGGGGATTGGTCAAGCGGTGCTCGTAGGTGGGCCGAACGTGGGGAAGTCCGCTTTGGTCCATTGCCTCACCAACGCCAAACCGGAGATCGCGGACTACCCCTATACCACGCGCAGGCCACTGTCCGGAATGCTCGTGTTCGAAAATGTGAAGATCCAGCTGGTGGACCTTCCCGCGGTCGCACCCGGCCTCGTCGAGGGATGGGTCCTGAGCATTGTCCGAAACGCCGATCTCGTCCTCTGGGTCGTGGACCTGGGATCCGACGATCTTCTCGAACAGGTGGAGACGACCGAAAAGATCCTCGCACAGGCCAAGATCTTCCCCGGAGGAGCGCGGGAAGGCGTGGAGCTCACGGAGCCGGGCCAGGTCATGAAACGGGTCCTCGTGGTGGTGAATAAGGCAGACCTCGCCGGGGCCGCGGATCGGTTCCTGCTCCTCCAACAGCACTCGGGCGGACGCTTTCCCCTCCTGATGGTCTCTGCGCTTGCGGGCACGGGTGTGGACACGATCGGGCCCCGGCTGTACGAGGCGTTGGAGGTGGTCCGGATCTACACGAAGGCTCCCGGCAAGGCGGCGGACTTTTCCCATCCGGTAACTCTGCCCAAAGGGACCACGCTGCTTGAGGCCGCCGAAGTGATTCATAAGGACTTTGCGGCCAAGCTCAAGTACGCGCGGGTCTGGGGGGCCGGTAAGTTCGAGGGGCAACGGGTCCACCGGGACTACAGGGTGCACGAAGGCGATGTCATCGAATTCCATATCTAATAATTAATTAAGCTGTCAGCAAAATTGTGTTTCATGCTGATTGCCGACAGCCGACAGCTGTCTTGTGCTGTCCCATGGAGGGAAGCGTGAGCTTTTCTGCATTGCTATGGAAGAAGGCGGAGCCGATCTGGCAAAAGACCCTGCATCATCCCTTTGTGCGTGGGATCGGGGATGGGACGTTAGATGTCGAGAAATTTAAGTTCTACATTCGCCAGGATTACGTCTTTCTTGTCGAATACAGCCGGGTGCTCGCTCTGGCGACGGCCAAGGGGTCCGATCTCGCAACGATGGAAAAGTTCGCCGCGCTGCTCCACGCGACCTTGCACACCGAGATGGCGCTGCATCGGAGCTACGCCGAAAAATTCGGGATCAGTCGGGCAGACCTTGAGCAAACGAACTCGGCCCCGACCGCCGTCGCGTACACTCGACATCTCCTTGGCGTAGCCGCGTTGGGAAGCCTTGGAGAAATTGTTGCCTCACTGTTCCCTTGTCAGTGGGGATACTGCGAAATTGGATCGACCCTGGCAGAGCAGGGAGAACCTCCACATCAGCCCCTCTATGGAGAGTGGATCCGGGCATATGCCTCGCCGGAGTTTGCAACTTTGGCCCAGTGGATCCGCACAGTCCTGGATTCTTTGGGGGAAGCGGCAGGGGCGCTAGAGCGGGTTCGGATGGAGGAATATTTCGTACTTAGTGCGAGGTACGAACACGCCTTCTGGGATATGAGCTGGCGGATGGAGGAGTGGCCCATCTGAAGTAAACGCACAAGAGTGCGTTTACTTCAGAGCAACGGAACTGGAATAGTGGAACAGTGGACCGAGGGAAGGCAATGGCGCGGCCGCATCGGCGCACAGATTGGCGAGTCCTCAAAAGGGCTACCGCGTTTTCCTGCCCCTGGTACCGGATCGCTAAGGAGAAGATCCGGCTCCCCACTGATCAGGTCATTGACTACTACTATGTGACGATCCCGCCTTCGGTCATGGTGGTTCCAATCACCGCGGACGGGCGGATGGTTTTGCTCCGCCAATACCGATATCCGACTCGATCCTTCGGCTACGAGCTGCCGGGGGGGAACACCGACGGGAAGCCCCCGCTGGCGACCGGGAAGGAGGAGCTGCGCCAGGAAACGGGCTACCGGGCCTGGCGGTGGAGGCGTCTCGGGCGCTTTCATCCGTACTCGGGGATGAGCGACGAAGTCTGCTATGTCTATCTCGCCACGGCACTCGAGCCCGGCAGACAGTATCTCGAGGAGCGGGAGTTTATCCAGGTGATCACGATGCCGATCCGCGAGGTGTACCGACGGGTAGAACGCGATCGCATCCAGGATGGGATGACACTCGCCAGTCTCCTCCTGGCGCGTCCCTACGTACTGAAGGGCAACCCGCTCAGGCGCAGGCGCCTAGTCTAATCTGGACACTCCCGGAGAGAGGATCCGGCGGTACAGCCCCTCGGTAAATCCTCGGATCAGGATCGGTCCCCGGGAAAGGACCGGGACGCGAAGCCTGCCATCTCGGTGAATGAGATACTGGTGGATCTCGTCGTCGCTGATCTCGGCCTGGTCGAAATCCCATTCATGGATTGCGGATCCGACTTTGACCCAGAGCCTCCGGTGTCGCCGGACCAACTCCGCAGTCGCTTGGGAGCCCAGAGGTTGTGTAGAAATCTCGTGAATCTGGACCGGGATTCCGTGGCGCGAGAGAAACTCCCTCGCCTCAACGCACGTGGGTCACCCCTCCAGATTATAGAGAATCGCATCGACCATACCGTGGCCCCCCCTTCCTTTTTCGGCGAGCATCCTATCATGAGTTTCTTTGACAGAGAAGGTGTTGACAGGATTTGCGAAACGATCCCCTCCTTTGGTAGAGTACAGGTGAATTCTCAATCTTTTCGGCACTGATCATGCCTGAACTGACTGCCAACAACGCACGCTTCCGCCACTACCGGTCGGTCCGCTGGGTTCTCCCGGAGGGCCCCTTGCGAGGGGAGGCCTACCTGCCGGTCGTGGAGGCTGATGAGTGCTCCGGGTGTCCCGTGTGCGAGCGAACCGCCGGTTGGTTCATGGAGTTTGCCTGTATCGCTCGGGACCTCATCGGTACCAACCTCCGTGATTGTTTGCACTGGCGAAGCCTCTACGACAACCCGCAACCCCTGATTGTCGCTGCCTCCATTCTCCAGCAGGTCAACCGGCGGACGATCGCCCAGTTACGGGAAGCGTATTATGCGATTTCCGAAGACGTCCGTCCCTTCCTGGAGGAAGTCTGGCCTCATGATCGGGGCCTCTCCCAGAGCGAGCGCTTCGAGGACCGCCTGACCATTGTGGAGCGCATGGTCGAGCTCTGGGAGGATGGCCAGTTCGTGGGCTGGCCGAGCTAGTCCCTTTTCAGCCGCCGCTGTCAGCCGTCTCAGCCCTGAGCGATGAGGACTGAGTCAAGGGCAGCCACGAGGACTGGGGCATGAGGACTGAGGCTCGAACCTCAGCACTCAGTCCTCAGTCCTGTTCTCCGACTCGTCGCTCAGTCCTCGGAAGCCTGACTAGTTGCTGACTTGCCGTGCTTCGGACATGAAGCCCACCTTTCAGATGCAGTTGGTCAACGGTCCATGGGGAGACCCGGCCCTTTACGTCCGGATCCGGTGGGCGCGGCGTGCGCTGCTCTTTGATCTGGGTGCTGTCGACGCCTTGTCTTCTGGTGATCTCCTCCGTGTCGGCGAGGTCTTTGTGTCCCACACCCACCTCGATCACTTTGTCGGCTTTGACCACCTCCTCCGGACCGTCCTCGGCCGAGATCGGACCCTCACCCTCTTTGGGCCTCCGGGGATCATTGACAACGTCGAAGGGAAGCTTCGGGGTTATACCTGGAACCTCGTCCAGGACTACCCCCTGAGTCTGGACGTCTTCGAGGTCGACCTTGACTTGGTTCGGGGAGCGCGCTTTGCGTGTGCCGAGTCTTTCCAGCGTCGCGATCTGGCGCCTCGCGCATTTACGGGCGATGTCTGGGATGAGCCGGGCTTTCGAGTGCGCGTGGTACATCTCGACCATCAAATCCCTTGTTTGGCCTTCGCCGTCGAAGAGCCGTTCCATATCAATATTCAGAAGAAACGGCTCGCCGAGCTCCAATTGCCCGTAGGCCCCTGGCTTTCGGAACTAAAGACGCAAATCCGCGGGGGGGCCGCGGATAAGACCCGGATCGCCGTGCGGTGGCCGGGAGGGCGGACAGAAATGCTTGCACTGGGTGACCTCAAGACCGCGATGATCAACATCACCCCAGGTCAGAAGTTCGCCTACGTGACGGATGTTCGATACTGTCCCGAAAACGTGACCCGAATCGTGACCTTGGCCAAGGCGGCTGACGTTCTCTACTGCGAGGCGGCCTACCTGGACAGGGATGAACCGCTCGCGACAGAACGATCTCACCTCACCGCGAAACAAGCGGGATTGATCGCCCGGGAGGCGGGCGTCCGGCGATTGGCCCTCTTCCACTTTTCCCCGCGGTACCAGGGAGAGACGGAAGCTTTTTACCGAGAGGCAAGGGAAGCCTTCGGAGGTTGGGTAACGGTGCCTAAGGGCCACTGGAACTGAAGGGGGGAGAAGGGAGGTCATCGGGTGACCCGTGGGAGTGGCTCCAAGGGGAGAGGGTGAGAGTCATCGATGATCTCATTATGAATGACTATGAGGTTAAAGGAGAAAGAAATTCACATAAGTCGCACGGATATCTTCGCGGACCCGAAGTGTCAAACCATATCCGCGCGTTTCTTGGAAGATGAGCGCCTGCGTCGAGATGACGGATTAGGGCTTTGTCGCGGCATCGGTCAGCTTCTGAAGTGCCTCTGTCATCTTTGCGAGGACTTGCGCCCTATCGGTAATGCCGTGACGATTCGCGAGGAAGTCGGGAGCGTTGTATGTAAGCCACACCTGTCCGTTCTCATCCTCCCAGGCAAGGACCTTCAGCGGAAGATCGATGCCGATGGTCTGCTTGCTCTGCATGAGGGGGGTACCGAGTTTCGGATTCCCGAAGATTAACAGCTCTGTGGACCGCAAGGGCATACCGGCTTTTTTTGCTCCGGCGGTGTGGTCGATCCGGGCGAAGATGATGATTCCCTTATCTTTCAGGGCCCCTTCGAGCCTGTCCAACGTTTGCGTCACGCTATGAGCGCTCTTCTTCGTCACTAACCCCATTCCGGCGAAGGCTGCCGGAGCAATCATGATGATTGCCAAAAGTGTGATAATCGCTTGGCGCATGTCGTTCCCTCCTCATTATCGAGCTCTGTCAGTCGTTTGACGTGTCCGCGAGCGCATCTTACCCATGCCGCTGCGGAATGCAAAGAGAATCGCGCGAGAAGCAGGTCACTGCGGTGAAGTACCAGTCAATCGATACTGTGGAAACGGCCATGACAAACGCTCGGATCTCCAGGGGAGGAGTGTAATGAAACAGCAGACATTGCTTGTGCCACTGGATGGCTCGGACCTGGCCGAGATCGCGCTGGCGAAGGCCGAAGAACTGGCGGAAACGATGGCGGGATCAAAACTGCTCCTGCTCCGAGCCGCCGAGGCGCACACGTTACCTGGTGTGGATCCGACTGAGGCACAGGTGAGGGTTGTGAGGGAAACCGAGCAATACCTGGCTGCGGTTGCGGAGCGTCTGCAACGCAAGGGAATTCAGAACATCCAGACGTCGATGTGGTACGGGGCACCCGCCGCCTCCATCGTGGAGGTTGCGCGGTTTTACAAGGTGGACCTGATCGTCAGGAGTACACACGGCCGGAGCGGCCTCGGCCAGTTGATTCTGGGAAGTGTTGCGCAATCCGTGATTCATAGCACGACCACCCCGATCCTGCTGGTGCGGCAGCCTGAGGCGCCACTCCAACCCCCTCATGGTGCCGGCCAAGCTCGCGAGCAGAAGCGAAACCCGGATTAAGGTGTACACGCGCCACATCCGAGATTTGCGATTGCGAGTCCGAATGATTGGGGGTGGGGAACTACGGCGTCGAGGTCTGCGCGGGCGACTGAAGCTCGTCGAGAAGGCGGTCGCGGAGGCGCTTGAATTTGGCCCGCTGGGACTTGGGGATAGGGTTCCCCGGGATGAACTTCTGACGCAGGGGATTCACAAAGCGACCATGCTTGATCACGCGGTAATCGAGGTGGGGTCCCGTGGAGAGGCCGGTGGAACCGACGTAGCCGATCACCTGTTTTTGCCGAACACGGGCTCCCTTCCGGATACCTTTGGCGAACCGGGACAGATGGTTATACATAGTCCGATACCCGCTGCGGTGCTGGATGAGAACCATCTTCCCGTTTCCCCCTTTCCATCCCGCCGAGAGGACCCTTCCGTCGGCGACACTCCACACCGGCGTGCCGATGGGGGCAGCGTAATCGATGGCTAAATGGGGCCTGACCCCGCCCAAGATGGGGTGGCGCCTCCGGTGCGTATATCGGGAGCTGATCCGGGTGAATCGCAGCGGGGAGCGGAGGAAGGTCTTGCGAACGGATCTGCCGTCGGGCGTATAGAAATCTCCTTTACCCGGGCGGGTCTCGAAATAGATCCCCGTATAGGTCTTGCCGCGATTTTCATACTGGGCGATGAGGATCTTTCCGTACCGGACGAACGTGCCGTTGCCGTATTCCTTCTCCACCAGCATCCGGAATTGGTCGCCCGGTCGAGCGTTCTGGTTGAAGTCGAAATCCCAGAGGAATATGTCGAGAAAGCGCATGGTCAGGTCAGGATTTTCTCCGAGGGCCTCCAGGCTCTCGAAGAGGGAAGAGGTCACGTCTCCGGTGATGGTTTGCACGCGTCGCTCGACAGGGATCTCGCGCCGCGCCGCCTGGTACCCCGTGCCGTTTCGGCTGACCTCGTAGATCTCGAGGGGGGAGGCCTGGTATCGGAAATGAACGAGGTCTCCGCCCGTGTTCAGCGTCGCCCGGAAGGTTGCTCCCGGGCTGATCTTTCGAAAGTTCAGATGGGGGCGGAGGGCTTGAACAATCTCATGGGTCTGCCGCCCGGAAACACCCTTGGCACTGAGAGCCTCAGTAAAGGTTTGCCCTCGTCCGACGACGCCGTGGACAACTTGGTGTGATGGATGCAGTACCGCCTCGAGGAGGGACTCGGCGATCCGGGACAGGACCGAGGTGGATGAGGCCGTCGGCTGCGGAGGCTGTGCCGTCCTTTCGCGCGTGGGAAGAAGCGAGGAGACGATCCAGGCCGAGAGGAAGAAGAATCCTGCGAGAAGAAGACTGGGCCCCATGGCGCTGGACCGCTTCACCGACGGTCGCTGTCCACCCAGGAGTCGCTCTACACTTCGGCGTGACTTCAAGTCTCGCAAGGGACCCTCCTTCCAGTGTAAGGCTTATACCAAATAAGGCTGACACCTGCAAAGTTTTTTTTAAGCGGTGGATGAGGATGGGTGTGTCAACTCGTTAATACTGAAGGATATCCTGTCGCCCCGTCAAGGGATCAGACGCTCGGGGTGCGGAGCACCGCGGTCGGGAGCGGTAGGACCCCAGGGGCTGACTGAACTTGCTGCGCGGAGCGCAGGCGGGTATGATGCAGGGCAGAGGAGGGGGTCGTGTCGGCGTTGGCAGAAAAGTCATGTGTCCCATGCAGGGGGGGGACGCCGCCGCTCACCGGCGCGGAGATCATTCCCCTGCTCGCGCAGGTTGAGGGATGGGAGGTGGTGGATGAGCATCACCTTCGCAAGACCTTCCGCTTCGCAAATTTCAAGGCGACGCTCGACTTCGTGAATCGCGTGGGAGCAATCGCCGAGCAGGAGGGCCATCATCCCGATATCTGCTTCGGTTGGGGGAAGGCGACGTGCGAAATCTGGACCCATAAGATCAACGGCTTGACCGAAAGCGATTTCATTCTGGCGGCAAAGGTGAATCAAGCCGTCCTTGGGGTTCCAGGATATCGACCGCCGGCGTAAGGGGAGAGCGATGCGTTTGGGCTCAAAAGAGAGAGGGAAAACATGATGGCCCGGCGGTCTCTGTGCTGCATCCTCGGCCTCGTGGCGCTTGGCGCCCTCGCCACAGCGGCGTGGGCGGATCTGCAAAAGGCCAAGGCAACCACGGAAGAGCTCACTGCGAAAAACGTGTCGACGATGATCGAGCTATCCTCGACCCTCCCGGATGAGTTCCGCATCGAAATCGTCGAAATCGTGCAGGGACTTGAACTCTCACGGGATCGCATCCTCCTCTTAATCGAACGGATCGAAAGTGGGACGTTTCCGTCGGTAGAGGGCCTGAAGCGCGCCATGGCGACCGCGGAAACGGAGGCACAGAAGGAAAAGGAATTCCTGCAGACCTTGATGGAACGGGCCCCCAAACCGGTTTTCCCCGAGGTCGAGAAGGCCCTGACCGTGTCGGCCGAAAGTTGGGAGGGGATTCTCATATCCCTTCAAGACTCCAATCGTCAAGAAAAGCGTCGTGTGCCGACACGGCCCGGGACGCGCATTGATCTCTTGCCCATGCCATTACCCCCCTCCTTGCCGTCTCCCTCGGGTCAATAGACCCGGCGATCACCCCGACGGCGCCTCACCAAGCTGCGAAGAATGGCCAGATTGCGGCGGTCGCTTCCGACCGGGTCATCCCCCTTTGGTGTCTCAAGAATCATGGGCACGTGGCGGAAGCGGGGATCATTTACGAGGAGGCTAAATCCTTCGACGCCGATGGCGCCTTGGCCAATATGGGCATGGCGGTCCACTCGGCTCCCCAGTGCTCGCTGCGAGTCGTTCAAGTGGATGCATGCGACCTGGTCAAGGCCAATGATGTCCTCGAGTTGTTGTATCGTTTGCTCGTACGGCTTTCGGCCGCGGATCTCATAGCCTGCGGCAAACATATGGCACGTGTCCAGGCACACCCCAACGCGTCCCCTCTGCGTGACTCCCTCGCGGATCGCTGCCAGATGCTCGAAGCGGTGGCCGAGACTAGATCCCTGTCCTGCCGTTGTCTCCACGCCGATCGTGAGGGAGGAAGTCTTGGTTCGGTCCAAAATCGTGTTCAGGGCCTCCACGACCCGCTGAATGCCTTCGACCTCTCCACTGCCGAGGTGCGCCCCTGGATGGATAATCAACAGCGGGATCTCCAACGCGATCGCTCGCCCTACCTCGGTCCCGAGGGCCTCGAGGGATTTCCGGTAGAGGTCTCTCTTTGGAGAGGCGAGGTTGATCAAATACCCGTCGTGGGCGACGACGGGCCAGATCCCCGTTGTATCCCGATGTTCGCGATAGGTCTTAATCTCGTGGTCCGTGAGGGGTTTGACCCGCCACTGGTTATTGTTTTTTGTGAAGATCTGGATCGTGTCACAGCCAATTTGCTGTCCGCGGAGGAGCGCCTGGGCCACGCCGCCGGCGATGGACATGTGCGCGCCAAACCTTGGTCCCCCCGGCCCAGAGAATTTCCCGTCACCGGCCGTTTTGGGGTGTGGCATCGTTCTTTCCGCGTCCGTAAGCATGGTTCACGGTTCACTGTTCACGGCCAAAAAAGAATTGACGCAGGCGGGTGTTGCTCAACGTTGGCGAACTGACAGGGACTTTGACTGTGAACCGTGAATCGTGAACTGTGAACGATCACCGAGCATGCCCAATCGGCACAAGGCGAAGTCGTACTTGATCGGATCGGCGGCGTCAAAACGTTTCAGGTTCTGGGTGATGTCGAGGGCCATCGCGAGGCCTGGACTCTTGCGCCGGGTGAGACCGAGCTGCCTCGAGACCTGGGCCACATGGGTATCCAGCGGGATGATCAGGTTTGCCGGTTTGAGGTCAGGCCAGAGGCCGAAGTCGATGTGATCCCGCCGGACCATCCAGCGGAGGAAAAGGTGCAGACGTTTGCATGCGCCTCCGCGCCGCGGGGAAGGGAGGAGGTGACGCATTCCAAACGAGGGGCGGCCTCTGGGATAGACCGGTCGTGGGTCCAGTTGCCAGAGTTGATCGATAAAGGTCGTCAGTGCCGCGCCCGTGTCCTCGTGTCGGTCGCTGTAACCGGAAAGGTAGAGCGCGCCAAGCGAGCCGTGTCGTTCTAACGCTTGTCGCAGGATCCAAAGCAGGCAGGCGGCGTCCTGGGCGGTGTTGAAGCGGTACGAGAACGCGTGCAGGCGGGCGGCGTCCCGTGGCGGATCGAAGTGCAGAACGAATTGGTAGGGGTGTGGCCCGAGTGCCGCGAGGAGCCCGTCGATCGGAGGCGTGAATCCCTCCACGCGACCGTACGCGAAGCAGCTTGCAATGAATCCCACGGCCTCGATGTCTTCGGGTCGCTGGTACCGGCGAGGAAATTTGAGGGCCGATGTGGGGAGGTAAGTCAGGTCGTAGGTGGCATAGAGAAGGTCCAGATAGGATTTCAGGGCCCCCCTATTCTGGGGGATTTTCATCCTTGCTGGAGGGACCGCCGTAACAGGTCCTGTCGCTTCTCCATGAAGCCGATCGCGTACGGCGAGACGATTTGGACCTTCTCGATGTGAGCGTTTCCCTTATAGTAGGCGGCAATCCGGATGGAATAGCCGTTCACGGACCCCGATAGGGTGCCCCCTTTGACGTAGCCCCAGGGTCTCGACTTGCGGATATCGTTGACCGCAACGATGATGCCGACGGTCCCATCGTTGAAGTGTTGTTTGTCCTCCTTCGAGAGCTGGGTGGTGGCCCGACTCGTCCCGAATTTGGAGTGAGAGTGGAAGTCTCCAACGCATTCCCAGCGGGTCGTGCTTCGGACCGCCTCCTCCACGCGCTGGCTCCGCTTCCAGTCGATGTGGACTTCGCGGTACTTTCGATTGGCCGTCTGATACGGTACGGCAAACTCTACAAAGACCCGGTCGGCATTGCTGTGGCCTAAGAGAATTCCAAAACACTCTCGGCGGTACACCTCGAGAGTGGAAACCAGTAAACCGATGAACGCGTTTTCACTGAGATAGACTTCCATCGCCGATTCCTGTCTGAAAATCGAGACGGCTCGCCTCGTCTCCTTCTCTGAGATGTGAGGGTCTCTCAGAACACCGACGGTGTGAGGGAGAGCTTTGATGCCCGTTTACCGAGGCCGACCCGGGCATCCTGGAGTAAAACAAAAATACCCTAGGCGTGTAGGCCTGGCAAGACCAAAATTCGCTTGACGGGCACAAAAATTGTGTCAGAATTTCAGTAATTCGTCCTCAAATAGGGGGGGTTTCGTTGATGCGTCTAATTCTAAAGGACCGCGGACAGGTCACGATACCGGCTAAGGTAAGAAAAAGCCTAAAGCTGAAGAGCGGAGATGTCCTAGAGGTCCGGGTAAGCAATGGGGACATCGTCCTGAAGCCCCTCGATCTGATCGAGCGACGCGCGGAGCCGGACGATGCTCCTGAGGGGCCGGTCCCATGAGGCCAATGATCATCGTGCACGGTGGCGCGGGGCGAATTCCCGATGAGGACGTCGCAGAGCGCCGGGAGGCGTGTCGAGAGGCGACGCTGGTAGGGTGGGACTGTCTGCGTCAGGGTCGCGCAGCCTTGGACGCGGTGGAAGAGGCCGTCGCGTTTTTGGAAGATCATCCGCTGTTTAACGCGGGACAGGGTTCTGTGCTGAACACGGTGGGGGATGTCGAGATGGACGCCTCGATTATGGAAGGGCAGGCGCTCCGTGCGGGAGCGGTGGGCGCGCTGCGCAACATCCCAAATCCCATCCGGCTCGCTCGGCGCGTCCTGGAGGAGGGCCGGCACGTTCTGCTGGTGGGCGAGGGGGCACTCCGGTTCGCGCGCGATGCGGGGATCGCGGCATGCGCGCCGGAGGAACTCATCACCGACCGGCAGCGTGCAAGATGGCATGCGCTGAAACACGAAGCGGGTTTCGGGACGGTCGGTGCGGTGGCAGTGGATGGAGCGGGGACTCTGGCAGCGGCCACCTCGACGGGGGGCGTATGGGGCAAACGGCCAGGCCGTGTGGGGGATAGTGCCCTGATCGGGTCGGGGACTTACGCCGACCGGCTGTTAGGCGCGGCCTCGGCGACGGGAAATGGCGAGGCGATTATTCGGGTGGTCTTGGCCAAGACCACCGTCGATCTCTTAATGCGGGACCACGATCCTGCGGACGCCGCGCGGAAAGCCATTCAACTCTTGGAGCGGCGGGGAGAGGGGGAAGGCGGCATCATCGTGGTGGATCGCATAGGACGAATCGGTCACGCCACGAATGCACCCTCCATGCTGTGTGCCTTTATGAGTGAGGTCACTGAGGCCCCGACCCTGATCTCCTGAAAGCAGCTTTACGAGTGGGCGAGCATAGCATACTGTTGCAACTCCGCACCGGCGATCTTGCATCCGTCCGCAAGATTAGCGCATGATCGAATGCGGAATCCGTCCTCAGGGACGTTCGATGAAGACATCCGAGCCTTCGACCTTCACGCGGTAACTGGTCACCGGCTCGGGAGCGGGCGGGCCGACGACCCCGCCGGTCTTGACGTCAAATTGGGCCCCGTGCCACGGACAGGTCACGATCTCTCCATCCAGGTCCCCGTCTGACAGAGGGCCACCCGCATGGGTGCAGGTGTCCCCGATGGCATAGAAGGTTCCGTTCATATTAAAAAGGGCGATCCGGTCTCCTTCCAGTTCGACCAGGATTCCCGTGCCGGCAGTAATGTCTTTGACCTCGGCTACTTTGACGAATTCGCCCATAGGTCCTCCCGTGCGGTGTTGCGACGGTTTTTGAAACCAGGATGCGGGTGGAACGATATCAGAGAAATCGCGGTCTTGACAAGGGGGTCGTATGAAACTTGATGGGAAGGTGGCCCTGGTGACTGGAGGGAGTCGGGGCATCGGCAAGGCGGTCGCGGCGGCGTACGCGAAGGAGGGGGCCGACGTCATCGTGACGGCCAGAGACCTCACGCGCCTCGAAGCGGCAGTCGCGGAGATCCGGAATGCGGGAGGCCGTGTGGTGCCGCTCCGGGCCGATGTGGCCCATCGGAAGCAGGTGCAAGGCCTGGCGCGCGAGATCAAGACGCGATTCGGACAGTTACATGTTCTGGTCAATAATGCGTCGCTCCTCGGTCCACGCGTGCCGATTGTGGAATACCCCGAAAACGACTGGGAAAGGGTGATCGCCGCCAATCTGCATGGGCCGTTCTTCGTCATCAAAGCCTGCCTGCCGTTGATGGCGGCTGCCGGCGGGGGCTCGATTATCAATGTGAGTTCCGGCGTGGGCCGTATCGGAAAAGCGCGGTGGGGGGCCTACGCCGCCTCGAAGTTTGGTCTGGAGGGGTTGACCCAGCTTTTGGCGGCTGAACTTGCTCCTCTACAGATTCGGGTGAATGCCGTCAATCCCGGCGGGACGCGCACCACGATGCGGGCTGACGCGTATCCGGAGGAGGATCCGCTGACCCTGCCGCCCCCTGGACAGATCACCCCGGTCTTTGTCTATCTCGCCTCTGACGAATCCCAGAGCGTCACGGGCCAATCCCTCGAGGCCCGCGATTTCCTCAGTCGTTAGTCTCGCTCTTGCTGGCCTCGTCGCGTTCGAGATGCAGGCGCATAACAGTATGGGCTCTGAATGCAAATCCTTGACAAGTGTTTCAATTGACCGGAGGAATCGGGTTGCTACCATACGATGCCAATCATATATTGTTGTCATGCCGATGATGTGACTCGGGAGTCAGGAACGGGAAGGTTTCAGCAGAGCCTCTTTAGTACGATGGGCCCCGGTCGAGCATAGTTGTTCGAGAGGTTCTGGCAGTAGGGAGATCGCATCGCACATCCTTACGCCCTCGCGGGCACGGTACGGCCGGGAGGGCGTTTTTTACGCGAAGGTGACGGCATTGGAAACCATTGGGGGAACAAACAAAGATCGTTGGGTGAGGGTATTCACCGCGGTTTCTCTCTTCGTCATTATCGTGATTGTTGGTACCAGCTGCACTTCGCCCCCATATTTTCAGGGGCAAACCCAGCAGAGCGAGATCCCCGTTCAAGTCAGGTTCCTTGCGGCAGGCGAACTGAAGGACTGGATCGACGGAGGGAAGGTCTTTCTCTTGGTGGATACCCGTCGGCCGGAAGAGTATGCCCGCGACCACATTCCCACGGCCGTGAACGTACCGTTTGCGCCGCTGGCGGTGGCACGGATGGAGTTGGAAGAGGCCGGGTGGGACGACCCCGTCGTCTTCTACTGTAATGACCCTCCGACGTGCAAGGCTCATCCCTGCACCACCGTGATCGCGCGGATGCTTATAAGCGGCGCACGCCAGGTGTACTTGTTCAAAGATGGTATGAAGGCCTGGCGGGCCCTGGGGTATCCTGTGATAAGTCCTTCAGACGATCCGTCTCGGCACGGCGCGAGTCGAGCATGAAGAGAGTACGGCCAGGGAAAAGCATGATGCCCGGGACCTGAGCCCCGGGTATCCGTGCGGGTGTCTGATTTTCGTCGCATTGAGTTTGACGAATCCCGCGACCCCCGAGCAGATTACTCCGGTCCTTGTCTACCTCGCCTCCGACGAATCCCGCCATGTCACCGGCCAATCCCTCGAGGCCCCCGATTTTCTCAGTCGCTAGCCCCCGTGACGCCGCCTCCTCAATCGACAGATTTGAGATCTTACCGCTGACTCATCTGGACGAGGGGGAGGATGGGTGCTGACGTGTGAAGATGAGGAGAAGCGTCGGTTCCTTCTCGGCGTTTCCGAAAAACATCTGGTTCCAGGTGGCGTTGTTATCATTGATGAGGTACAGCCGTCCGGTGATCGGATCGAAGTGAATTCCCTCATGGTTGGGTCCACCTTCTTGCTGAAAGGACGGGGGAAGGTCCGTCCGGTCCTTCGCGGCTTCCCTCGCTTGGCCCAGGTCGAGTAGACAAGCGTCGGGAGTCGCCTCGCCCGCGCGCATTTCGCGGATCGTGCTACCGCGCGATGGCCACGAGGTATTCAGGAGGAGAAGCCGCGCCCCGTTTGGATCGAGCAGGGTCAGTCCGGGTGTCCGGCCGTTCAGGACCGCGGAGGTGAGGAGCGAGCACTGACGCCCGGGGAAGCGGCAGCGGTAGAGCCTCCTCGACGGCCAACCCTTCCCCTCTTCCAGCGCGAGAATCCCTCCCGGAAAGGCGCTTAACCCCTCGAGGCCGTCGTTCTTGCTGTGGTTTCGCCCGGGAATGCAGAGGACCTCTTGAGCGGTGGCTCTCGGGCTAGGGCCTTCCGGATCATCTACCCGTGTGATGAGCGCCGCCCGGTATTTTTCCGAGAGCAGGAAGAAGGGGCCCCCGGCCAACGCTGCGATCCCTTCAAGGTCCAGACGACCTCTCCCATGGCCCCCGCATCGCTTCAGGGCCTCCCGGAGCGATGGCGGAACCTCGAGAGGGACTTCTTGCGCAATCACCACTTCCTCCTGACGTGTCGGCTCCAGGCGAAAAATGGCGGCGTCGCTCTTATCCGTGACGGACCAGAGCGTTCCCCCCAGGCCGGTAAGCCCCGAGGCCTCTCGGAGATAGCCGCCCTGGGGGATACGGACCTCTCGGACCCTTTCCAGTCGGAAATCCCGTTCGCAGGAATGCTCTTCCCACGAAGTGGCGGTTCCGAAAAGGCCCAGAGAGAAGAGAAGGACAATACATCGAGCGGTGGGACCGGAAAAGCGTGATGCCCAGGACCGTGATCCTGGGCATCCATCTGGCGGTTGTGCGGTTCCGCGCATTCAGTTCGACGAAGTGAGCCTTGTCCGCTCGCGCTGGAAGGCATCCTTGCCGGCTTCATATGCAGAGATGACGGCCTCTCGTCCCTGCTCGAGTGCCTCATCAACCCGCTCTCGAACGTCCTCGGCGACGTCCGTAGCCCGCTCCTGAAGGTCTTCCGTCATCCGGCGGATCCGCACGCGGGTCCGCCTTCCTGATTCGGGAGCGTAGAGAAGAGCGGCCAGGGCCCCCAGGGCCCCTCCGAGCATAAATGCGAGTGCCAATGCCGACCCGCCGAATCCACGGTCTTCACTCATCGGAAATCACCTCCTCTTCTTTTTCAAAAAGAATCGCCGCAACAGATACCAGCTTCCCGTCTTGAGTCCCACGACCAGCGCCCCGAAGGAGAGCAGACTGGGATGCAGGGTGGTCTGAATGATGTCGCTGGTCTTTCGGATCGTCTTGCCAAAGCCCTCCAGGGCCTCGGCGGTATCGCTGACCTTGTCCATATTTTGTTGAATCCCGGCCGAGATCTGGTTGACATTTTGCAGCATCGCCCGCATCTCGCCGACGGAGCTCCGCATATCCCCCTCGGTCGCCTGGAGCAAGGAGTCCACCCGCCGCAGTATCTCTCGGACCTCACGGGCCAGAGGGAACAGCGTGAGTACGGTGACCGCGATGGTGATGGCGATGAAACCGATCGCGATAACGACGATAATGGCATGGAGTTCGGTCATACAATGACCCCCTGGTGTGTTAACAACTCGATCGTCTCTCCCGTCAGATCCAGCCAGGTCTTCAGGATGTCGACCGTGTGCTCGCCGAGTCGGGGTGCGGGCCGGTCAACGCGCCCTGGAGTCTTCGAAAGGAGGATCGGAGACCCTGCGATACGGACCGGACCGATATTCGGATGGTGAATGGCAGTGATCATCTCTCGCGCCTGCACCTGGGGGTGTGACACCACCTCCTCGATCGTGTTGATGGGACCACAAGGAACTCCCGCCTTCTCCATGATGTCAATCCACTCCTGTACTCTTTTGGTGGGGGTCACCTCGGCGATGATCGGTTGCAGCGCCGCGTGGTTTTCCGCACGAAGGGCGTTGGTGGCAAAGCGGGGGTCGTCCAACAGCTCATCGCGACCGATGCCCCGACAAAATCGCTCCCAGTGGGGGGTTCCCACCGCAAAGATAACATACCCGTCCTTGGCTTCAAAAGCCTCGAACGGGGCGATCGAGGGGTGCCGAGCGCCCAGGGGTCCCGGGATCTCGCCGGTCGTCGTGTAGCGGACGACGGCATTTTCTAAAAGGGCGACCTGGCAGTCGAGCATCCCGATGTCCACCATCTGTCCCTCGCCGGTCCGCTGTCGAGCGTGTAAGGCGGTCAGGATCCCGATGACCGCAAAGAGCCCGCCTGCCAGATCCCCGATGGCGGGACCGGTCTTTAGAGGCCTCCCCTCCGGCTCGCCGGTGATCGACATGATCCCCCCCATCCCCTGGATGACCATGTCATAGGCCCCCCGCGTCCGGTAGGGGCCGGTCTGCCCAAAGCCAGAGCAAGCGGCATAGATCAATCTCGGGTTCCGCTTCGCCAGCGCCTCGTAACCGAGGCCTAGGCGATCCATGGTGCCGGGCCGGAAATTTTCGACCACGATGTCGGCCCGAGTGATCAGCTCGGTGACGAGATCGCGCCCTCCGGGATCCTTGATGTTGAGTGCCACACTCTTCTTGCCGCGATTGATGCTGATGAAGTAGGCACTGATTCCGTCCACGAAGGGGCCCACGCCCCGGGCCTCGTCGCCTGAGGTGGGCTCTTCGATCTTGACCACCTCTGCGCCGAGGTCCGCGAGAATCATGGTACAGTACGGTCCCGCCAGGATTCGGGAGAAATCGATGACCTTGATACCGTCCAGAGGCCGCATGAAATACCCTATTCATGGTTCAGGGTGTATGGTTCATGGCTCATGGAAGATAAAGATTGTACGACCCTGAACTCTGCACCCTCAACCCTCAACTATCCAGTGGAGACCGCAGCGGCGTTCGTGAAGGTCACCTGGTCCTGATCCCGGTCGACGAGGACGTGGTCTCCTTCCTTGAACTGCCCCTCCAGAATCTTGGTGGCCAGCGGATCCAGGACCAGTCGCTGCAGCGCGCGCTTGAGGGGCCGGGCGCCATAAACCGGGTCGAACCCGACCTCCGCCAGGTATCGCTTGGCAGCCTCTGACATGGTGACCTCGATCTTGCGATCGGCAAGCCGCTTTGCGAGTTGCCGCAGCTGAATCTCGACAATCTGCGTGATCCCCTCCATCCCCAGGCGGTGAAAGATAATCACCTCGTCGATGCGGTTCAAGAACTCCGGGCGAAAATGGATCCGGAGCGTGTTCGCAATACTTTCTCGGATCTTCACCTCGTCGGTGAGTTGTTGAATGATATCGCTGCCCAGGTTTGAGGTCATGATGATGATGGTGTTGCGGAAGTCGACCGTCCGGCCCTGCCCATCGGTTAGCCGCCCATCATCGAGGATCTGGAGGAGGATGTTGAAGACGTCGGCGTGCGCCTTTTCGATTTCGTCGAACAACAGGACCGAATAGGGACGGCGCCGGACCGCTTCAGTCAGCTGTCCCCCCTCTTCGTACCCCACATAGCCGGGCGGAGCGCCGATCAGGCGGGAGACGGTGTGTTTCTCCATATACTCGGACATGTCCAGACGGACCATGGCCCGCTCGTCGTCGAAGAGGAACTCGGCTAGCGCCCTCGCCAGCTCCGTCTTGCCGACCCCCGTCGGCCCCAGGAAGATGAATGAGCCGAGGGGACGGTTGGGGTCCTGGAGCCCCGAGCGCGCTCGGCGGATGGCATTGGCCACGGCACTGATGGCCTCATTCTGACCGACGACCCGCTCCCGAATTTTCTCCTCCATCCGGAGGAGCTTCTGGGTCTCACCCTCGAGCAACCGCGAGAGCGGGATGCCGGTCCACTTGGCGACGACCTGGGCGATGTCCTCCTCGTCCACCTCTTCCTTGAGCATCATGCCTTCCCGCTGCATGGCCTCGAGCTTCTCGCGCTCGGCTTCGAGATCCTTCTCGAGCTGGGCGATCACCCCGTAGCGCAGTTCTGCCTGTTTTCCCAGGTCTCCCTGGCGCTCGGCACGCTGTTCTTCCACCCGGCTGTGCTCGAGGCGTTCCTTGATTTCTTGGATCTTCTTGATGGCAACCTTCTCGCGCTCCCAGCGCGCCGTGAGGGCCCCGGCGCGTTCTCGCAGATTGGCCAGATCCGCTTCAAGGTGTTCCAGGCGCTCCTTGGAGCCCGGGTCCGTCTCTTTGCGAAGTGCTTCCCGTTCCACCTCGAGCTGGCGCATCTTTCGCTCGACCTCGTCGATCTCGGTGGGCATGCTGTCGATCTCCATGCGGAGCCGCGAGGCGGCTTCGTCGATGAGATCGATGGCCTTATCTGGCAGGAACCGATCGCTGATGTAGCGATGGCTGAGGACAGCGGCGGCTACCAAGGCCGAGTCCTTGATCCGCACCCCGTGGTGAACTTCATACTTTTCCTTGAGGCCGCGGAGAATCGAAATGGTGTCTTCGACCGACGGCTGACCGACCATGATCGGTTGGAAGCGGCGTTCCAGGGCTGCATCCTTTTCGATCCGCTTCCGGTACTCGTCCAGCGTGGTCGCACCAATGCAGCGGAGCTCACCGCGGGCCAGGGCCGGTTTGAGCATGTTCGAGGCATCCACCGCCCCTTCGGCGGCCCCTGCCCCGACCAATGTATGCAGCTCGTCAATGAAGCAGATGATCTGCCCCTCGGCCTCGGTGATCTCCTTCAGGACGGCCTTCAACCGGTCTTCGAATTCCCCGCGATATTTGGATCCTGCGACCAAGGCGCCGATGTCTAATGCCACCACCTGCTTGTTCTTGAGGGATTCGGGAACATCGCCGTTCGCGATCCGCTGTGCGAGTCCCTCAACGATCGCAGTCTTTCCGACGCCGGGCTCGCCGATCAGAACCGGGTTGTTTTTCGTCCGGCGGGAGAGCACATGGATGACGCGGCGAATCTCGTCATCGCGGCCGATGACCGGGTCCAGCTTGCCCTTGCGGGCCAAATCGGTCAGGTCGCGACTGTAGCGCTCGAGCGCCTGATACTTCTCCTCGGGATGCGGGTCGGTCACGCGGTGCCCGCCGCGCAGGGTGGCCAAGGCGGAATAAACGCCGTCCTTGCTGACCCCGGCCTCCTTGAGGATCCGTTCGACCGCCCCACCCCCTTGTTCGAGAATGGCGAGAAGGAGATGTTCAGTGGACACATACTCATCTGTGAGGTGTGTGGCTTCTTGCTGGGCAGTCTCGAGCACTTTTTCGAGACGGGGGGTGATGTAGGCCTGGCCACCCGCGCCTTCGACCTTCGGGCGCCGCGCGAGCTCTTCGCCGATTTGCGTCCGCAAGAGCTGAAGATTCGCCCCGACCTTTTGCACGAGGGGCGGAATCACTCCTTCGTGCTGGTCCAGCAGCGCAAGCAGCAGATGCTCAACGTCGACGGCCTGGTGGCTTTGCTCGATTGCGTGCCGACGGGCAGCGTCGAGCGCCTCCTGGGCCTTCAGTGTAAGCTGATCAAATCGCATGCTGTGCCTTCAACACTTGGAAAAATAAGGTAAAAGTCACGATACCACGCCGTCCGCGCGTTGTCAATTGACCCACCCACGTGAGACATGCGCAACGGAGGTCATTGACAATGCTTTCCTGGCGTTTCTATGATAGGCTCCGAGCAGCGCCACAGAGGCACAGAGACATAGGCGGGCGAGATGACAAAAAGAGAGCGAATTCAGGCAGCGCTCGAGCGAAGGCCGGTGGATCGTACCCCCCTGAGCTTCTGGCGTCATTTTCCCGAGATTGATGACAATCCGCGTGCGCTGGCTGAGACCCTGCTCGCATTTCACACGCGCTATGACCTCGATTTCATCAAGGTCATGCCCACGGGGGTGTACTGTGTCGAGGACTGGGGCTGCCGCGTGGCGTACCGCGGCGGCGTGGACGGTTCTCGGTTTTGCGTGGACCACGCTGTCACGCGCCCCGAAGATTGGGGAAAGATTCGACCGCTCGATCCCGAGAAGGGCGCTTTGGGTCGGGAGCTTCAGTGTCTGCGGGAGGTGGTGAAAGGGCGCCGGGATGACGCGCCAGTCCTTCAAACCATTTTTGGCCCATTGACGATTGCGAAGAAGCTGGCGGGCAATGAGCAATTTCTGACGAGCCTCCGTGAACGACCTGCGGTCATGCATGGGGTCCTTGAGGTGATTACTCAGACGATGATTCGGTATGCGATTGCCTGCTTGGAATCCGGAGCCGACGGGATCTTCTTTGCGACGCAGATGGCGGACTACGGTCTGGTGACCGCCGGAGAACATCGGATCTTCGGGGAACCGTATGATCGGCGGGTGCTAGAGCAGGTGGCGGAGCGAAGCACGTTTTCGGTCCTGCACGTCCATGGCTTGGGCATCCGATTCGACGTGATGGCCACCTATCCAGCGTCCGCCATTAACTGGCATGATCGCCGCACCTCGCCATCCCTTCGGGACGCGCAGGGCCTGTATCGTGGCGCGGTCGTGGGAGGACTCGATGAGGCCAAGATCCTTCGAGACGGACCGGAGGAGGCCGTACGGGCGCAAGTGAGGGATGCCTTGAAGCAGACCGGGGGTGTGGGCCACATCCTGGCTCCAGGCTGCGTTGTCCCCCTGGATGTGCCTGAGGCGCACCTCGAGGCCATTCGGACCGCTGTTGAGGAGTCACGCGGAGCCGCTACCGGGGAATGACGATGACCGACCATGCGGTGGAACAGGCGATTCGGGCCGTCCGCGAGGGACGGATGGTGGTCTTGGCCGATGACGAGGCGAGGGAGAGTGAAGGTGTGCTCACGATGGCAGCTGAGCGCGCCACCCCAGAGGCCGTGAACTTCATGGCCCGCGAAGCGAGAGGAATAGTGTGTGTGGCTTTGACGGGGGAGCGCCTGGAGGCTCTGAGGATTCCAGTGATGGTCCCGGATCAGCCGGCGCCCGGCGATATCACCTATTGTGTCTCGGTGGACGCCAGGGCCGGAACGACGACCGGTATCTCTGCCTTTGATCGGGCCATCACCATCCAGGCGTTGGTCGATCCCAAGGCTCGTCCCGAGGACCTGGCCCGACCGGGCCATATCTTTCCGCTGCGGGCAAAGGACGGCGGGGTCCTCACCCGCGCCGGACAGGCCGAGGCCGCCCTCGATCTCTGCCGCCTCGCCGGCCTCTATCCGGGAGCGGTACTCTGCGCTGTCCTCGACGAGGAGGGGATGGCCGCCCGGCTCTCGGACCTTCAGTCGTTTGCCGAACGCCACCGCCTGACGCGTCTCACTGTCAAGGCGCTGATCGACTTCCGCATGCGTCGCGAGAAGCTGGTCAAGCGCATTGCGACCACGACGTTGCCGACTCAGCACGGCACCTTTCAAAGCATCCTGTACGAGAGCCAGGTGGATGGGCGGCATCATCTGGCGTTGATGCTCGGAGAGGTGGGCACGGCGGATGAGGTCCTGGTGAGGGTTCAGTCAGAGTGTCTCGTCGGGGACGCCCTCGGCTCTCTTCTCTGCCACTGCGGGGAGAGACTTCGAGCCTCGCTCGACCTTATCGGTCAGGCGGGCAAGGGCGTTTTAGTATATATTCGGGAGGGGTCGGGTGGTGTGGGATGGACCACCCATCTAACGGCGCCCGCGGAACCGAAGCCTGCGGAGTCTTCTGCGGGTCGCATGGACCTGAGGGAGTACGGTATTGGGGCCCAGATCCTGGTCGACTTGGGTCTGAGCCGCATTCGACTGCTTACCAGCAATCCGCGGCGCATCGTCGGACTTGCAGGATTCGGACTACAGGTCACGGAGTGGGTTCCCCTGCATGTGCGGGAGAGGGGACGACGGAGTGCGGAGTGAGCGGATGTCTTTTTTGTCAGATTGCTCAGGGCGAGCGACCCGCCCAGAAGGTCTTTGAAGGGGAAGGTGCTGTTGCCTTCCTCGATATCTTTCCTTGCACGCCGGGACACACATTGGTCATTCCCCGCCAGCATTACCCGACGCTCAGTGAGATGCCGGCCCAAGACATCGGCACGCTTTTTCAAACGGCAGCTGTGGTCGCGACAAAAGTACAGGCTGCCATGGGCGCCGCCGGCTTCAATCTCGGCATCAATGATGGCAAGGCCGCAGGGCAAGAAGTCTTTCACGCCCATATCCACATTATCCCGCGGTATCAGGGTGATCGCGGTGGCAGCATGAAGAGCGTCGCCCGCATGGACAGCGACAAGTCTCTCGACGCAATCGCCACCAAAATCCGCTCCGCGTTCGAATCTTCCTGAGAACTCCTAAGACAGGGAAAAGACGCCGCGATGTGGGGTCAAGTCCACTCTTGATTCGTCCCTGCCTTCGGACTCGGTGGAGAATCCTTTTAGAAGCCGCCACCGCCACCGCCGCCAAAGCCCCCGCCCGAGAATCCGCCCCCGCCACTAAAGCCGGACCTCCCGGAACTCCGGGGTGCGGACGCCATGACGGCTCCGGCGCGGCTCGACATGCGACCGAGGCCGCTGACAAAGACGCGAGGGTGGAACGTGTGTCCATATGGGCCCCGGTACCATTGTGGCGGCTCGCGGTAAATATCCTCGAAGGCATGCACCCAATTCTTCTCGACACCCAGGGCCATTGCGTACGACAGATATTTTTCAAACATCTCGGGTGTCTTGATCATCCGGTCGTAGCGGTCCGCCTCGACGCGTGTCAAGAACTCTTCGAAACCCAAGACGCTTTCGAGGGCGCGGGCACCGATGATGGTGCGGGCCGGCATGAACCAGCCAAAGCCGATGATGATCAGTGCGGTCACAATGCCGGCCGCGATGAAGCTACCAGGCGCCAAACCTAGCAGCCCGCTGATCATGCCGCCGCCCCAGAGCGTGAGGCCGCCGACTACCGCGCCGGCGATCATGTAGGTCCGTTTCACCTTGTCGGGTCGCCGGGTGTAGTAGCGGCGAGCCAGCAACCGCTCGAACATCCGATCACGGATCTCCGGCAGATGCTTATAAAACTTGTTTTCGAGTTCTGAGAGCTCGACGGTGGTGCGGCTGCCGTTCGAAAAGAGTGCCTTGAGCAGCTTCCGCTCGTGGGACACGAGCTCGTCCCATTCCGCCTCTGGCTTGCGCAGGGTGAAGCTGTAGTCCTTGTCCGACCACAGCCCAAAGATTTTCTTCTCCTCCTGCTCTTCGATCACAAGGTAGCCGCGGACCGCCAGGTCGACCAGAGTAGCGGTGATGTCCCGGAGATCCGGTGAGCTGTCCACCAGGGTCCCGACCTCGGCCGGCGTCAACCCCAGGGGTGGCTCGTACTGCGGGGCGATGGGTCGACGCCGCGGATCGCGACCCCGGGTGTACCACAGCCAGAACATGATCCCGAACGCGCCGAGAGGGACCACAAAGGCCCAGTTGCTGCGCAGGAAAAGCGCAGCCTTGGCCGTGATCCCCGGCTCTTTCACCAATCCTTTGTCCCAGCCGACGACTGCGGTCAGGCCTTCATGAAAACCGAGGCGGCGTTGTGTACGAAACCAGACTTCATGGCCGGCGACTTCGACATCCGCCTGTTGCGCTTGGGAACCGTAGGGACCGGTAAAGGCCAGGGCCCGCACCCCGGTGGCTCCGGCGGGGAGCAGGACGTGGGCGGTGGCGGCTTCGATGGGGATCTCCCACTCAGTGCCGGTGACGTTCCAGTAAAGCTCATCGTGGTCCTCGAAGAACTTCAGCCCGTTCTGGACCCGGTAGTGGAGGACAACGGTCCTGGTGGCGTCGGTAGCTCCCGGGACCCAGATCCTCAGCTTCTGGTAGTGCCGCTCGCGGCTGCGCTCATGCTTCAGCGGGTTGCCGTCCTCATCGGTGACACGCTCGATGTCGAGCAGCAGCGTGTAGTTGAACCCGTAGGGGCTGCGGTACTCGACCGGGATCGCGCGGTAGATGCCGTTCCAGGCCCCTGAGAAGCGCGGACGGATGGTTTCGGTGAC
>CAZLDS010000003.1:0-87809 GCA_964558395.1 uncultured bacterium
GATGCCGTCATGCCCGTGGTCACCGAGCCGGACCGGTTTGTCATCCCGCTGGCCCTGGTGGCGATCGGATTGCTCATCTGGGGCGGTCGGAAGGGGCGTATCATGGTGGTGATGGCGCTGCTGCTGCTGTTGATCACGAATGCGGTGAGCGAGGGACTGAAATTGTGGTTCGAGCGCCCGCGCCCCTGTGACGCCCTGGAGGCGGTCCACCTCCTCGTTGGATGCAGTACGTCAAACTTCTCCTTCCCCTCGAGTCATGCCACGAACGTGACCGCGCAGGCCCTGCTCTTTGCTTCTGCCTATCGGCGGTTGGCCCTCCCCATCTTCGTGGTGGCTGCCGTGATTGGGTATTCCAGGGTCTATGTCGGGGTCCACTATCCAGCCGATGTGGTGGGCGGGGCCCTGCTGGGCCTGATTTGTGCCCTCGTCGTCATCCGCCTCCGGCGGGAAATAGAGCGGCGGCTGCCCTGGCCCGTCCGAAGTCTTAAGACTTCGGCGAGCGGTTCGGCCGAGACTTCGGCGAGCTCAGTCGAGCCGCTCACCGTCGAGGCCTCAGTCGAGCCCTCCGAGGTCCAAAGCCCGGGGGCCGAGGGCTAAAGTCCACATACTGAGGTTTGCATTTCCTTCCTTCGACGTCGGACGTCGAACTCCCGGACCGCAATGGTGTTGAACCCGATGTGTCCCTGTGCTATCGTGAACGGCGTTCCCCAACGGGCAGCGCGGCCGCGTTGCTGCGTAGGAGAAACCCCGTGAGGAGCTCACTCCGTGTTGCGTGAACTCGTTTTTGCCCCGGTGGCGGCGGAGCTCGCCGAGGTCGAACGGAAAATTCAGGCGCGGGTGTCGAGCCGTGCCGATCTCATCTCAGAGGTCACGACGTATGTCCTCGGCAGCGGCGGAAAACGGGTGCGCCCCGCGCTGCTCCTCCTCTCTGCTCGGGTGTGCGCACACGATCCCGGGGAGCGGGGTGTGGATCTGGCGGTGGTGGCAGAGTTTATGCATGTGGCCACCCTGATCCATGATGACATTATCGATAACGCCCAAAAGCGGCGGGGGCGTCCATCGGCCAACGCGCGGTGGGGACCGCACGTGTCGGTCCTGGCGGGCGATTTTCTGTACTCCCATTCGATTCAACGGCTGGTGAGTGATGGAGATTTTCGGATTCTCAAGGCCTTCGCGGACGCGACCGTGGCAATGACCGAGGGGGAGATCCTGGAGCTGCGGTGGCATCGGAATCCCGATATTCTCTATGAAGATTATCTCACGGTCATCACCTGCAAGACCGCAGCCCTCTTTTCCGCTGCCTGCCGGACTGGGGCATTGATCGCTGGTGTGGACGAGACCCGGGTCGAAGCGTTAACCGAGTTTGGCCTCAACCTTGGGATCGGCTTTCAGCTGGTGGATGATGCCTTAGATTTCATGGCGAGCGAAGAGATCCTGGGGAAGCCGGTGGGCAATGATCTGTTGGAGGGCAAGGTGACGTATCCGTTGATTCACGTCCTCGCTCACGACCGAGGACCCGCGCGGGACAAAATCCGTGGGGTGCTCTGCAATGGACAGTTGGGAGAAGCCGAGGTGGAGACGATCCGCCAGTATGTCACGGAAGGGGACGGGGTAAACGCCGCCGTGGAAGAAGCCAAGAGGCACCTGAGCAAAGCGCGGCAGCAATTGGTTCCGTTTCCCGACACCACCGCCCGGCGGGCCCTCGAGATGTTGATCGATTTCATTGCCGAGCGGGAGTGGTGACAGATCATGACTGCTGCCTCCGAGACCCGAGACTGTGGCCCTTGAACTCCCGATGAGTTATGACCCGAAGTACATCCGGAACTTCTCCATTATTGCCCATATCGACCACGGAAAGTCCACCGTGGCCGATCGCCTCCTGGAGTACACGAAGACCGTTCCCGCACCGAAGATGCGGGAGCAAGTGCTGGATCAGATGGAGCTGGAACGTGAACGTGGCATCACCATCAAGGCCAAGGCCGTCCGTATTCATTATGATTCGCGAGAAAGCTCGGGGTATACCCTGAACCTGATCGACACGCCCGGGCATGTGGACTTTTCCTACGAAGTCTCGCGAGCCTTGAGCGCCTGTGAAGGGGTCCTCCTGGTGGTGGATGCCTCTCAGGGAGTTCAGGCCCAGACGCTGGCCAACCTCCATTTGGCCCTGGAACATAACCTTACGGCTATTCCCGTCATCAACAAGATCGATCTTCCCATCGCCGACGTTACCCGCGTCAGACAGCAAATGGAAGACACCCTGATGGTCGACGCCTCCGAGGCGATTCTATGTAGCGCCAAGGAGGGCGTCGGGACGCAGGAGATCCTCGAGGCGATCGTCGCGCGCGTGAACCCGCCGCAGGGAGATCCGGACGCGCCCCTCAAGGCCTTGGTTTTTGATTCGTGGTTTGATCCGTTCCAGGGGGTCATCGCCTACATTCGTGTGGTGGACGGACTCGTCCGGCCCGGCCTTCGTATTTGCCTCATGGCGAGCGGCGCCCCCTTCGAGGTGAGTCAGGTCGGGGTCTTTGCCCCGGACATGCGGTCGGTCCCGGTGCTCCGTGCAGGAGAGGTTGGGTATCTGATGGCAGGGATGAAAGATGTCCGCCAAGTCCGGGTGGGGGACACCGTCACCGATGTGGACCGGCCGACGATGGCCCCCCTGGCCGGCTTCCGTGACATCCGGCCGATGGTCTTTGCGGGGCTGTATCCCGTGGAGGGGGGAGACTATCTTCGCCTGAAAGAGGCCCTGGAAAAACTGCGGCTGAACGATTCGGCCTTTACATTTGAGCCCGAGACATCGGCGGCTTTGGGTTTTGGGTTCCGATGTGGTTTCCTCGGATTGCTCCACCTCGAGATCGTGCAGGAGCGATTAGAGCGGGAGTTCGATCTGGAGCTTCTGACCACGGCACCGACTGTTATCTATCGCGTCCGGCTCACCGGCGGGGCGTTGGCGGACGTGGACAACCCTTCGCGTCTCCCCGTTCGCGAGCGTGTCCTGGGCATTGAAGAACCGTATATTCGGGCCATGGTCATGACTCCGGTGGCATATGTGGGGCCCGTCCTCTCGCTCTGCCAAGAAAAGCGGGGCGTTCAGGTCAGCCTGGAATATCTCCCGGATCAACGCGTCATAATCACATACGATGTCCCCCTGGCGGAAATCGTCCTCGATTTCTATGACCGACTGAAATCGCTCAGCCGAGGGTACGCCTCGCTGGATTATGAGCTGATCGATTACCGGGAGGGGCATCTCGTGAGGCTGGATATCCTGGTGAACGGGGAGGCCGTGGATGCCCTGTCGGCCATCGTGCATCAGGATCAGGCATATCACCGAGGACGCCAGCTTGTGGCAAAACTTCGGGATCTCATCCCCCGACAGCTCTTCGAGGTGGTGCTGCAGGCCGCGATCGGGGGGAAGATCATCGCCCGGGAAAACGTCAAACCCCTCCGCAAACAGGTCACCGCCAAGTGCTACGGGGGAGACATCACCCGGAAGCGCAAGCTGTTGGAGCGGCAGAAAGAGGGGAAGAAGCGAATGAAGCACGTCGGGCGTATCGAGATCCCTCAAGAGGCGTTCATGGCCGTGCTGAGAGTTCGGGGGGACAAGCGAGGCATGTCCGGAGAAGCGTAATCCGGGCAGGCGCCTCGCACTTTTGACAAGGAAAGACAATGGATCGTGGGCAGGAACGGGACAGGCGGGTGCAGGTGGAGGAGACGGCCGGTGCGGAGGTCCGTGGGCAGCGAAAATCCGCGGCCCGGGAGTGGGGCGAGGCGTTGGTCGTTGCCGTGGTTCTCGCCTTGGTCATCCGGACCTTCATCGTACAAGCGTTCAAGATCCCTTCCGGGTCCATGGTGCCTTCGCTGCTCGTCGGGGACCATATCCTGGTCAACAAGTTTATTTACGGGGTCCGGATGCCCGTGCTCGATAGCTGGATCCTCGGCCCCTGGGCTCCGCAGCGCGGGGATATCATCGTCTTCAAGTATCCCCATGATGAGAGTCGTGACTTTATCAAGCGGGTCATCGGACTCCCGGGAGATGTTGTGGAGGTCCGCGGGAATAAGGTCTATATCAATAACAAGCCGCTCAAGGAGTCCTATACGATCTATGATCCCTCCGCCCCGTCTTCGAATCCCCATTCGGTCGGAGAGTTCTCCGGCCCGATCACGGTGCCGCAGGACAAACTCTTTGTCCTCGGTGACAACCGGGACCACAGCCAAGATAGCCGGTTTTGGGGCTTTCTGGACATCCACAAGGTGGAGGGGGAAGCATTCATCATATATTGGTCCTGGAACTCAAAGGAAGGAAAGCCGCGCTGGAATCGGATGGGCAAGCTCATCAGATAAAGATGTCTTGACAAGCCCGCGGGCTGGTCTTTAAGCTTGGATTAGCACTCGGAAGCTGAGAGTGCTAACCCCGTTCCGAAAGGCGCTCAGCAGGGGGGGCTCGTTTTTGGTTTCAGGGGGGCGAGCCGTTGTCCGGACACTTCAAAGGTGTTGGCAACATTTCAGACCGGGGCGAACCCCGGTCCGAACGACCGAACGAGCGCGAGGTGTGACGATGGATACGTCAGTTGAATTAACCGAGCGGGAACGGGACGTTCTCCGGGCGATCATCCAGGATTATATTTTGAGTGCTGAGCCCGTCGGTTCCCGAAGTGTGGCGAGAAAATACGGGTTGCACCTCAGTCCGGCGACGATTCGGAATATCATGGCCGATCTGGCGGAGCTCGGTTATCTCGACCAACCCCATACCTCCGCGGGGCGGGTTCCCACGGACCGGGGATACCGAGTCTACGTTGACAGCCTGATGAATCGGCGCCCCCTCACCCGGGCGGAGGAGACCATCATCGCGCGGCAATTTCGTCCGGCGTGGGGGGAGGTGGGGGACCTCATGCGGGAAGCGACGAAGCTCCTCTCTGGGTTCTCGCGCGTGGTCGGCGTCATCCTCGCGCCGCGTATGGATCAGTTGGCGGTCAAGCGGATCGAGTTCTTCCATCTGTCTGGGGAGCGGGTCCTGGTCATCCTGATCGCCACGTCTGGCCAGGTCCACCATAAGATGGTCATCCTGGATGAGGTCATTCCCCAGGACGAGCTAAATAGGATTGCCCGGCTGCTCAACACGCTCGTGGAAGGCATATCCCTTTCCCGGGTACGGCAGCTTCTGGTCAAGAAGATGGCCGAGGAAAAGGCGATGTACGATGAACTCCTCCGCCGGGCCCTCACGCTGGGGCAGAAGACTTTTGGGGAAGAACACGAGGGAGAAGTCTACATCGGCGGTACGGCCAATATCATGGATCAGCCGGAGTTTGCCGACATCGAGAAAATGCGATCAATCTTCGCCGCCTTCGAAGAGACGTCGAAGCTCGTGAAGATTCTCGATCTGTGTGTGACTCAAGAGGGGCTGACCACCATTATCGGGTCGGAGAACGTCATCCGCGAATTGCAGCGCTTGAGTTTGGTGATGGCTCCGTATTGGTGCGGGGAGCACCTCTTGGGGACCCTCGGCGTGATTGGCCCGACGCGGATGGAGTATAGCCGAATCATTCCCTTTGTGGACTTTACCGCCAAGCTGGTCAGCCGACACTTAACAGAAGTCGCGTCGTAACGCACGTTGAGATCTCGATGGCGGGAGGATTCCCTCTCGCCTTTTGCCTTGAGGGACAAAAGGAATGTCTGAAGAGCGACAAGAAGAAATCACGCCTCGCTCTGAGGGGGCGGCGTCGGCTGAGGCGGCGCCTGCGGAAGGAGATCTGTCCCAGCCCGGCGCGGTCCAGGCGAAAGAGCTCGAGGAGCTTCAGGACCGGTATCTGCGCCTCGCGGCGGAATTTGAAAATTACCGAAAACGCGTAGTGCGGGAGCGGGCCGACCTGATCCGAACCGCACACGAGGGCCTCCTGCTCGACTTATTTCCCGTGCTGGATAATCTGGAGCGCGCCCTCGCCGCCGCGCGTTCGTCCGCCGCCTCGTCGCGGGCAAACGAGGCGGTCATCGAAGGGGTCGAAATCACCCTGCGCCTATTCAAGGGCGTGCTCGAGAAGCAAGGCGTGAAAGAGATCGAGAGCGTCGGGCGAGAGTTCGACCCGACCGTGCATCACGCCGTGGAGCCGGTGCGGACGAACGACTATGCGGAAAACACCGTAGTCGAGGAAGTCCTCCGGGGCTACCTCCTGGATCACAAGGTCCTCCGCCCTGCCCTCGTCAAGGTATCGACCAGCGCCGCCCCGTCTGGGGAGGCCGAAGGCCAATCAGAGGCGCCAGACAGTGGCTAAGGACTACTACCAGGTTCTCGGGGTTTCTAGGAGCGCCTCCCCAGAGGAGATCAAGAAGGCGTATCGCCGCTTGGCCCTGAAATTCCATCCCGATAAGAATCCCGATGACCCGGCAGCGGCGGACCAGTTCAAGGAGATCAACACCGCCTACGAGGTCTTATCCAACCCGGAGCACCGGCGAGAGTACGACCTCTATGGGACCGTTGGCACTCCCCGGATGGCCGAGGGCGACTTCGGGATGGGTTTCGGGGGACTGTTTGAAGACATCCTGGGGGGATTCTTTGGCGGGTTTGGCGCGCGGAGTGCCACGCAGCGGGGGGCCGACCTCCGCTATAACCTGACCGTCACGTTAGAGGAAGTCGCCAGGGGAATAAAGAAAGAGATACCTGTACCCCGATTGGAGGCGTGTGAGGTCTGTCGGGGAACCGGAGCCCAGCCGGGGACACGCGCTGAGACGTGTCCCGACTGCCGCGGGAGAGGCCAGGTCCGTTTCTCTCGGGGCTTTCTGACGGTCAGCCAGACCTGTCCTCGGTGCAGAGGAGAGGGGAACGTGATCGCTTCTCCCTGCCGGACGTGTGGGGGGGAGGCACGCATCACGAAGGAACGAACGGTCACGGTGAAGGTCCCGGCAGGGGTGGAGACGGGGACACGACTTCGAATGAGTGGCGAGGGGGAGGTAGGGATGCGCGGAGGACCCTCGGGTGATCTGTACGTCGTGGTCATGGTTGCGGAGCATTCGATTTTCCGCCGCGAGGGGGACGATTTAACGTGTGAGGTCCCCATCAATTTTACGCAGGCGGCCCTGGGGGGTGATGCGCAGGTTCCGACACTCAACGGGATGGTCCCGATTCACATTCCTCCCGGGACCCAACCAGGGACTGAATTTCGTCTCGGGGGTTACGGCCTGCCGAGTCTCCGCGGATACGGTCGGGGGGACCTCCGGGTCAAGGTCGTCGTAGAGATTCCGAGCCACCTCACCCCAAAACAGCGAGAGCTCCTGGAGGAGCTTCATCGCCTCGAGAACGGGGAAGGAACTCCCCTGAGCAAGAACTTCTTCGAAAAGGTCCGCGACCTCTTCGGTGGATGAATCGGTTGACAACCCATCGCGTATCGCGGTTCCGGTTTTGCTCGCCGTGAGATTTCCCCACTCCAAAACCCTTTTGATGTCCGAAGTCCGAGGTCCTAAGTTCAAAGTCAGCTTGGCACCCGGCGGTATGTGACTTGGGACATCCACCCTCCGCAGTACCGCTACGGAGGACGGGTCGGACATGGCACATGAAACCCTGAATCTTAGCCTCCGACACTCTGTCATGCATCGCTTTTACGTGACCGAGGAACAACGCGTGGGCGGCGAAGTTCGGTTCAGTCCATCCCAAGGCCGCCAGCTCACCCGCGTCCTCCGGATGGGGGTTGGCAGTCGCGTCCTCGCCTTCTCCGGCAGTGGCCAGGAATGGGAGGTAGAGCTCACATTGGCCTCCTCGCGAGAGGTGGTTGCACGGATCGTGGCGGAGCGCAGCGCCCTCCGAGAATCCCCGCTGCGTATCGTGCTGATCCAAGGGCTTCTGAAGGGGTTTAAGATGGATTATGTCGTCCAGAAGGTGACGGAGATGGGGGTCGATGAGATCGTGCTTCTCTCGACGAGGCGAACCGTGGGTCTGGGAACTGGAAAACTGGACCGGTGGGGCCGGATCGCCATCGAGGCGGCAGAGCAATCGGGACGTCTGATCATTCCGAAACTGACGGGACCATACCCTGTTAGAGAATACGTGGTTCGACCGAGCGGCAGCATCAAGCTGGTTCTCTGGGAGAGAGAGGAGGTGGGGACGTTCGCCGCGCTGTTGGATCGGATCACTCCGCCGGATGCAGTACAGGTCCTGGTGGGTCCCGAGGGTGGGCTGGAAGTGGATGAGGTGGCGTTCTTGAGACAGATCGGTTTTGTCCCTGTGTCGCTGGGGCCGAGAACCCTACGGGCGGAGACCGCCGCCGCTGCGGCAATCGCTGTTCTCCAGCATCGCTGGGGTGACCTCCGCTGAGATGCGTGGAGGAGGGATACACGATGCAGCTGTACCTCATTGACGGCACGTCGTACATCTATCGAGCCTTCCATGCCATGCCGTCGTTGACCAACTCTCGGGGGCTCCCGACCAGTGCGATCCTCGGCTTTACCAACATGTTCTTGAAGGTGTTACGGGAACGCGCGCCGGAATATGTGGGCGTGGTGTTTGATGCGGGGGGGGAGACGGAGCGGCACCGGGAGTTTGAAGCCTACAAGGCGCAGCGGCCCCCCATGCCCGACGACCTGGCGTCTCAGATCCCTTACGTGTATCGGATCGTTGAGGCACTCAAGTTGCCCGCCTTGATGGAAGAAGGCTACGAGGCGGACGATATTATCGGGACGGTCGCAATGCGGGCTGCTGCGGATGGCTTCCAGGTGACCATCGTCTCCGGCGACAAGGATCTTTTTCAACTGGTGGGTCCTGCCATCCAGGTGTTCGATCCCATGCGTAACAAGACCTATGGGGTGCAGGAGGTCGAGGAGCGGTACGGGGTGCCGCCTCAAGGCCTGGTGGACCTGATGAGTCTCACCGGGGATGCCGTGGATAACATCCCCGGGGTGCCCGGCGTCGGTGAGAAGACGGCCAGGGCGTTGATCCAAGAATTTGGGACACTCGAGCATCTCCTCGGATCCCTCGGTCGCGTCAAACGACCAAAGCTCCGCGAGGCCTTGAACACGCATGTGGAGCGCGTCCGGATGAACCACGCTCTTGTTGCCATCCGAACTGACCTTCCTCTATCTGTCTCGCCTCAGGGGTTGCGCCGCCCGCCCCCGGATTGGGAGCGGCTTCGGGCCCTGTTCCGAGAGTTGGAATTTACCCGGTTGCTGACGAGTCTCGAGACAGCAGAACAAGGGATGCTCTAATCGTATGATCCGTGTAGGGCTGACGGGAGGGATCGCGACCGGCAAGAGTACCGTTGCCCGGATGTTTGCGGCGCGGGGCGCCGCTGTCCTCGATGCTGATGAGCTGGTCCGAGAATTGCAGTATCCAGGGATGCCAGTGTACGACGCCATCGTCGAGGCCTTCGGAACCGCCATCCTCAAAAAAGAGGACGGCACCATTGATCGGAAATCACTTGGAGAAATGGTTTTTCGTGACGCGAAACTCCGGAAGCGTCTCGAGGCCATCGTTCATCCTGCCCTGATCAGTGCAGTGGAGCAACGGGTTGTTGAACTTCGGACACAGGAGGTCCCTATATGTGTCGTGGAACTCCCGCTACTCATCGAAGCTGAGTCCGAGGGTCGGTTCGATTGGGTCGTCGTCGTCGTCGCTTCGGAAGACCTGCAAGTGGCACGCCTCATGGCCGATCGGGGGCTGACTCGAGAAGAAGCCTTGGCCCGAATTCGCAGCCAGATGCCTCTTCAGGAAAAAGTAAAGCAGGCTCATTTCGTTGTCGAAAACAGCGGGGATCGGTGGCAGACCGAGCGGAGAGTTCAGGAAATTTACGATGTGCTGCTCGGGACGGAGTCAGAAAAAACTTGACAAGCTCTGGGGGGGTACTTAGAATTAAGGTAGACATTTCGGATGTAGATATCTCCTCAGTACTCTCAAGTGTATTCCACCTCCGTACTTCAGCTACCCTGATCAGTCTCGGGAGATCCCCTGGATCGGTTAGTGTACGGACAAGGACATCCCGGCCCCGCACACGGTATCTCGCGCGAGCGTACTCGATTCCGCATCGAGATGTCGTGAGGCTCTAATGACAATGACAATGTACGCTTCGCGGACCAGCTCGAGCGGAGAAGAAGGCCGGGGATTGCCGGTCCCGCGATGGGAGCGAAAAGGAGGAAAGAGAAAGCGCTATGCCGTCTCAACGCCAAACTAGCGAAGCCACCAAGGAAGCGACCAAAGAGGGAAAAGACAGCAGGGAGACGAAACCGATGGCCCGGGACGCGGTCAAGGATACACCCCGTGAAGGTCTGATGAACTTGGCGGAGCTCACAGAAAAAACGATCCCCGAACTCAGCGCTATTGCCCGTAGCTTGGGTTTGGTAGGCGCCAGCGCCCTCCGAAAGCAGGAACTCATTTTTAAAGTACTGGAAGCCCAGGCGGAGAAGAACGGACTCATCTTTGCCGAGGGGGTGTTGGAAGTCCTCCCGGATGGTTTCGGCTTCCTCCGGGCGCCCAATTATAACTACCTTCCGGGGCCCGATGATATCTATGTCTCCCCGTCGCAGATCCGGCGTTTCGATCTGAGGACTGGCGATACGGTGTCAGGCCAGGTCCGACCACCGAAGGAGGGAGAACGGTATTTTGCCCTCCTCAAGGTGGAGGCCGTAAACTTTGAAAATCCCGAGCTGATCAAAGACAAGACCCTCTTTGATAATCTGACTCCCCTCTTTCCCGACGAGCGGCTCAACCTCGAAACTACCGGGGATGAGATCAATATGCGGGTCATGAATTTGATCACGCCCATCGGGAAGGGGCAGCGGGGATTGATCGTGGCGCAGCCCCGCACCGGAAAGACGATCCTGCTTCAAAAGATTGCGAACAGTATCACCAAGAATCACCCCGAGGTCTTTCTCATTGTCCTTCTCATCGATGAGCGTCCCGAAGAGGTGACCGATTTCCAGCGGTCGGTGAAGGCGGAGGTCATTAGTTCGACGTTTGACGAGCCGGCCAGTCGCCACGTCCAGGTGGCGGAAATGGTGCTGGAAAAGGCAAGGCGTCTCGTGGAACATAAGCGGGATGTCGTGATCCTGCTCGACTCGATCACCCGGTTGGCCCGCGCCTACAACGCGGTCTGTCCGCCAAGTGGCAAGGTCCTCTCGGGGGGGATCGACGCCAACGCCCTGCAGCGCCCCAAGCGCTTCTTCGGGGCCGCCCGGAACACGGAAGAGGGGGGATCTCTCACCATCATCGCGACCGCCTTGGTCGACACCGGCAGTCGGATGGACGATGTAATCTTTGAAGAGTTTAAGGGTACCGGAAATATGGAGCTCCACCTGGATCGGCGCTTGGTAGATAAGCGGATGTTCCCTGCCATCGATATCTTCCGGTCCGGGACCCGCAAGGAGGAGCTGCTCCTAACCCAAGAAGAGTTGAACCGGATGTGGGTTCTCCGGAAGGTTCTGGCCACCATGGGGGTCGTGGAGGCGATGGAGCTTCTTCAGGGGAAACTGTCCGAGACCAAAGACAATGCAGATTTTCTCCGTTCTATGAATACGTAAATAGGTGTGTAGATCGACGCGAGAAAGCAGCCGAAAGGCTGCTTTTTTCTTGCCCTGAGGGTCCAGCGTGCTACAATTCCTTGAAAAGAGGTGGGAAGTCTATTGGATCGGTGGACAGGAGAGACGGCAATGAAGAAGGGTGTTCATCCTGAGTACGTCGATTGTGTCATTACCTGTGCCTGCGGCGAGGTCACCCATACCCGCTCGGTCGTGCCGACGATTCGGGTAGAGATCTGCTCCAAATGCCATCCGTTCTTTACGGGGCGCCAGAAGCTCGTGGACAGCGAGGGGCGTGTGGAGAGATTCCAGCGGAGGTACCGCCGCAAGTCGGGTTCATAGTTCACCGGTGTCCGAGAGGGGCCGCTCGGCCCATCGGTAACCAGTGGGTTATGAACGACCTCCTATGTTGAGATGGCTCGATAAGCTGCGGGAGATCGAGGAACGGTACGAGGACCTAAGCCGGAAAATGGCTGATCCTGCCGTTCTGCAGGATCCCAAGACCTTTCAGCGTCACGCCAAGGCCCACGCGGATCTCCATCCTATCGTCGAAAAGCACCGGGCGTACCAGCGACTGATTCGAGAGCAGGAGCAGGCCGCCGCCCTCCTCGAGGAGGCGGCCGACCCGGAGATGCGGGCGTTAGCCGAGGGAGAGCTCAAGACACTGCGGGGTCGACGAGCCGCTTTGGAGGATGAGCTCCAGGGAATGCTCCTTCCCAAGGACCCGGCGGAGGAGAAAGGGGTGATCATGGAGATCCGAGCCGGGGCAGGGGGAAGTGAGGCAGGCCTCTTCGCCGCTGATCTGCTTCGGATGTATACCCGCTATGCGGAATCTGAAGGGTTCAAGATAGAGATGCTCTCGGTCAATCCCACAGGGATCGGGGGGATAAAGGAAACCATCGTGGCGATCGAGGGAAAGGGGGCTTTCCGGAAACTCCGTCACGAGAGCGGCGTTCATCGGGTGCAGCGGGTGCCGGTCACTGAGGCCAGCGGACGGATTCACACCTCGACTGTAACGGTTGCAGTCCTGCCTGAGGCCGAGGAGGTGGATGTCCACATCGATCCCAAGGATCTTCAGATCGACGTGTTCCGGGCCGGCGGTCACGGGGGACAACATGTGAACGTGACCGACTCGGCGGTACGGATCACCCACATCCCGACAGGCTTGGTGGTGTCGTGTCAAGACGAACGGTCCCAGCACAAGAATAAGGCCAAGGCTCTCAAGGTCCTCCGTGCGCGCCTCTTGGAGCAGGCCCGGGCTGCGCAAGAGCGGGAAATCGCTGACGTCAGGCGACAGCAGGTTGGGACAGGGGATCGAAGCGAGCGGATCCGAACATATAACTTCCCCCAGGGCCGGGTGACCGATCATCGCATCGGACTCACCCTGTATAGTCTCCCGGAAGTGCTCGATGGATCCCTCCAGGAGTTGGCCCAGGCGCTCATGGCGCATCACGAGGCGGAGCGACTCAAAGCCTCTTTAGAATCGTGACACTGAAGAGGGAGAAGCACGGTGGCACTGTTAGTCAAGGAGAAGAGGAGTGTCACTCCGAAGGGTCTATCGGTCGGCGAAACCCTGGTGTGGGCCACCGCGCTGTTACGATCTGCCGGGGTGGATACCCCTCGACTGGATGCCGAATGCCTCTTGGCTTCCCTCCTTGGTTGTGATCGCCTCCACTTGTATGCGGCCATTACAGAACGGCTGTCACATCCGGCTTTCGACGATTACCGAACCCTGGTTGCGCGTCGGCAGGCCCGAGAACCGGTCGCCTATCTCACCGGGACGAAAGAGTTTTGGTCACTCGCCTTTCAGGTGACTCCTGCTGTGCTGATCCCGCGACCGGAGACCGAGATTGTGCTCGAGACGGCTCTGAGGCGGCTGGATGAGCTTCGATCACCGGTGGTTGGCGATATTGGCAGTGGCTCCGGGGCGATCGCCGTTGCGATGGCGCGGGCCCGGCCCGACGCGCGGATCTTCGCGACCGAGGTTTGCGGCAGAGCTCTGGATATCGCCCGGCAGAATGCGAGAGTGCACGGGGTCCTGGGAAAGATCTTTTTCCTGCAGGGAAATCTGCTCGAGCCGCTCCTCGCCCGGGGACTGACCCGTCAGTGCGACATGATCGTGAGCAATCCGCCCTACGTGGCGACGGCAGATCTGGCCGCCTTGCCGCCGGAGGTACATTATGAGCCAGCGGGTGCGTTGGACGGAGGCGCGGACGGACTGACCGTGCAGCGGGGGATCATTGGGGGGGCGGCAGCACTGCTCCGGCCTGGTGGATGGTTGGTTCTGGAGATGGCTCCCGGGCAGGGGCGTGTGCTCACCGGCCTCTGTCGAGATCAGGGCGGCTTCACCGATGTCACGGTCGGACGTGATTTGAGGAGTCGGCCGCGGGTGGTGAGCGCTCGCTATATGCATCAGATGGACGGTGCCTAAGATGGACCGATTAGTGATTCGCGGTGGGAAGCATTTGCGAGGCCGCGTCACGGTCAGTGGAGCGAAGAATGCTGCCCTGCCGGCCATGGCAGCCGTGCTCCTGACATCTGAAGGACTCGTGTTGGAAAATGTCCCTTCGCTCCAAGATGTGGCGACGATCCAACGACTGTTGGGATTTATGGGGGTGGAGTTGCACTCGACAGCTCCCGGAGAGATCAGCCTCACCTCACGCGAGGTCCGGCGGTTTGAAGCGCCATACGATCTCGTGCGGACCATGCGGGCCTCAGTCTTGGTCCTGGGTCCCCTCCTCGCCAGGTTCGGAAAGGCTCGGGTCTCGCTGCCGGGTGGGTGTGCCATCGGCCCACGCCCCATCAACCTGCACCTGGCCGGCCTGCGTGCGATGGGGGCGGAGATCGACCTGGTCGAGGGATATGTGGTGGCGAAGGCACCGCGTCTCAATGGGGTCCGTTTCGCTTTTGATGTGATCACGGTCACGGGCACCGAAAATCTCATGATGGCGGCAACCTTAGCAAGGGGGACCATGGTCCTCGAAAATGCCGCCTGCGAGCCGGAGGTTGAAGACTTGGCGCGTCTTCTCCAGAAGATGGGTGCGCGCATTGAGGGGGCGGGGACATCCACGATCACGATCCAGGGGGTAGAGGATCTGAGGGGTACGCCACACCGGATTATCCCGGATCGGATCGAAGCGGGGACCTTTGCCGTGGCGGCGGCTATCACCCAGGGTGATATCTTGATCCAGGGGTGCGTGCCTCAGCACTTCGACGCGGTGAGGACGAAGCTAGAGGCAGCAGGGGCAACCGTGGCGAATGAGGACGAGGGGGTCCGAGTGAGGATGGCGAGCCGGCCCCGGCCGGTGGATATCACAACGGAGCCTTTTCCTGGTTTCGCCACTGATATGCAGGCCCAGATTATGGCCTTGTTGGCGATTGCCGATGGGAAGTCCGTGATCACCGAGACGGTCTTTGAGAGTCGCTTTACGCACATCCCTGAGCTCTTGCGCATGGGAGCGGATGTGACGGTCTTAGGTCAGTCGGCCCTCGTCCGAGGGGTCCCCATCCTTCGCGGGGCCCCCGTGATGGCAACGGATCTCCGCGCCAGCGCCTCCCTCGTCTTGGCAGGACTCCAGGCTCAGGGGGAGACGGTTGTCCATCGCATCTATCACCTGGATCGAGGCTACGAGAGATTAGAGGCGAAGCTTCACTCCCTGGGCGGGGAGATTCGGCGGGCGGAGGGCTGAATGCGACGGGGACAGATCGCCATTGCTCTCCCGAAGGGGCGGCTTCTCCAAGAGTCCATCAGGCTCTTCCGGGCGACCGGGATTCATGGGCTCGAAGGGCTCACCGAGTCTCGGCGTCTCATGTGCGAGGATGCGACTGAGGCGTACCGTTTCCTGGTCCTACGCCCCGCCGATATCCCCACCTACGTGGAGTACGGGGCGACGGATATGGGGGTGGTGGGAAAGGATATTCTGCTCGAGCAGGAGCGGGATGTGTACGAACCGCTGGACCTTAGATTTGGGGCGTGCCGCTTGGTGGTGGCTCGACCGACGAACAGGCAAGAGCAAGAGAGACCGGTTGGTTTCTCTGCCTTGCGCGTGGCCACCAAATACCCCGCGCTCGCCGAACGGCACTTCACCGGGCAAGGGGTGCAGGTGGAGATCATTCGCCTCTCAGGTTCCATCGAGCTGGCACCATTAGCTGGGCTCTGCGAGCGGATTGTGGATCTGGTTGACACGGGAAAGACCTTGGAGGAAAACGGGTTGGAAGAGGTGGAAGAAATCGCCCCCGCGACGGCTCGCCTCATCGTCAACCGGGCGGCCTTGAAGACCAAGTACCGGCAGGTCCGTGGCATGATTGACCAACTCACGGTCGTCATTCAAGGAAGAGGAGCATGATTCGACGCCTCCATGCCTCTGGGGATGAAGGGATCGCCTTTCTGAAGGACCTCGTGGCGCGACGGGCGACGGTGTCCGCCGAGGCAGAAACGGCCGTGCGTCCCGTCCTCGCCGAGGTGCGCGAGAAAGGCGATACCGCGCTTATGAAATACGCGCAGCGCTACGACGGGGCCTCCCTGACTCCTGCGACGATCGGGGTCACAGCAGAAGAAGTCGCGCGGGCTTTTGATGAGCTTCCCCCCGAGGCGATCGCGGCCTTACAGTTGGCCGCAGCACGGATCGAAGCCTTCCACCGACGGCAGCTCCCCCGCTCCTGGTTCTCCAGCGAGGAGGGTGCGGTCCTCGGCCAACTCTGCCGGCCACTGGAGACTGTTGGGATCTACATCCCCGGGGGGAAAGCCGTGTATCCGTCGACGGTTCTGATGAACGGGGTTCCTGCTGCGGTCGCAGGCGTCAAGCGCCGCGTGATGTGCACCCCCGTCACGTCCGACCTCACGGTGCATCCGGCGGTCCTCGTCACCGCTTCGCTTGCGGGAATCTCGGAAATCTACAAGGTGGGTGGGGCGCACGCGATTGCGGCGTTAGCGTACGGGACTGCTTCTATCCCGCGGGTGGACAAGATCGTCGGTCCAGGCAACGTTTACGTCGCGACCGCCAAGCGCTTGGTGGCGGGGGTGGTGGGGATCGACGCGATTGCCGGACCGACCGAGGTGGTTGTGGTAGCGGACGAAGCCGCCGATCCCGCGTACGTCGCTGCCGATCTTCTCGCCCAGGCCGAGCATGATGAAATGGCTATGAGCCTCTGCATTACAGTCAGCGGACCACTCGCTGACAAGGTGGCGGCCGAGCTTCGACGGCAGCTTAATGACCTTCCGCGGCGCATGATCGCCGAGGCGAGCCTGGCGAAGAACGGGGCCATCCTCTTGGTCCCAACCCTTGACGCCGCGTTCGGGCTGGTCAACGGTATTGCGCCCGAGCATGTGGAACTCCACTGCCAGGACCCGTGGTCCCATCTGGATCGCGTCCAGCATGCAGGTGCCGTCTTCCTGGGAGCCTTCTCGCCGGAAGCCTTGGGGGACTATCTGGCTGGCCCGAACCACGTCCTCCCCACAGGGGGGACGGCGCGATTTGCCTCTCCGCTCTCGGTAGAGGACTTTGTCCGCCGCACGAGCCTACTTCAATTTACCGAGGATGGGCTGAAGCGGTTGGGCGATCCGGCCATGACGTTAGCGGTTCTCGAAGGGCTGGATGGCCATGCCCGGGCCGTCCGAATACGGCAACGCTCGTGAAGGAGACGCATTGGCGGTGAAGACGAAATCGACGCATCGGGAGGCGAAGATCCGTCGCCGGACCACTGAAACCGATGTGACGGTCGAGCTGAAGCTCGACGGGCAGGGGAGCTATCGCATCACGACGGGTCTGCCCTTCTTTGATCATATGCTGGCCCAACTTGCGAAACACGGGCTCTTCGATCTCACGCTTCGTGCTCAGGGAGATTTGGAGGTGGATCCCCACCACACCATGGAGGATGTGGGGCTGGCCCTCGGCGAGACCTTTGCCCAGGCATTGGGAAACCGCGCTGGAATTCGGCGCTACGGTCAGGCCACGGTGCCGATGGACGACGCGTTGGGCTGGGTCGCCGTGGACTTGAGTGGTCGACCCTACCTGGCGTATCGGGCTGACGGGCTGGAAGGGAAGGTCGGGGAGTTTGACGCCGCCCTTCTGAAAGAGTTTTTCCGGGCCTTCGCCATGGCTCTCAGGGCGAATCTGCACATTGGGATTCCGTACGGTGAGAACACTCACCATATGGCCGAGGCGGTCTTCAAAGCCGCGGGCCGGGCTCTGGACACGGCGGTCGCCCTCGATCCCCGCGTGAAGGGGATTCCGTCGACCAAAGGCAAACTCTAAGACCGCCTCGCGGCCCTCGTTCAGAGTTCATGGTTCATGGAAGTCAGTCATGCCAAAAAGATCCGTTTTTGTTTTTCTCCCTGAGCGCTGAACTCCGAACCATGAACGGCTTACGTTTGAGCCCTCAACTCCAGACCCTCAACCCTGAGCCACGTATGATTGCCATTATCGACAGTGGGATCGCCAACCTCCGGAGCGTCGAGAAGGGATTCGAGAGGGTCGGGGTTCCGGCGCGCGTGATCCGGGAGCCTGCCGCGCTGCGCGACGCAGCCGGGATTGTCCTCCCGGGAGTAGGGGCGTTCTCCGATGGGATCGCCACGCTGGAAGCGGCGGGGTTTATTGATCCTCTGTTCCGGGAAATCGAATCTGGGAAAGCCATCCTGGGGATTTGTCTGGGCCTGCACTTTCTCTTTTCGGAGAGCGAGGAATTCGGCCTACATAAGGGCCTCGATCTGATCCGCGGCCGGGTCCGTCGCTTCCCCGGAACCGCCCCGTCCTCAGTCCTCAGTCCTGAGTCCTCTCTCCTGAAGGTTCCCCACATGGGGTGGAATCAGGTGGTCCTCAAAAGAGAGGCCCCAATCATGAAAGGGATCCTGGACAACTCGTATTTTTACTTCGTGCACTCCTACTACGTAGAGCCAGAGGAAGAGGGCACCGTTGCCGGTATCACAGAATACGGCATCCCTTTTACCTCCATGATCTGGAAGGACAACCTCTTCGCGACCCAGTTTCATCCGGAAAAGAGCCAAACCCTGGGCCTCCAGATTCTCGCCAATTTTGGTGCGCTGGCGCAGAAGTAGAGCTGTCACCAGCCCCCTGTCAGCCGTCAGCATCTATATAATAGTAGTCGACTGTCCGCATGGATAAAGATTCTTAGCTGACTCCTAATAGCTGATCGCTCAAGAGATGACGTTATGTTGATTATTCCAGCCGTCGACATAAAAAATGGGAAAGCGGTTCGCCTGACCCAAGGGGATCCGAACCGAGAAATGGTGTACGGAGATGATCCTGTTGGGGTTGCAGAAGCGTGGGAGGCGAGAGGCGCGCCGCGTCTGCATATCGTCGACCTGGATGGAGCATTCGCAGGGAGTCCGAAGCAGCTAGGACTGATCAGCGCGGCTGCGCGGGCGGTCAAGATTCCGATTCAGGCGGGGGGTGGGCTCCGAACGCTGGAGTCGGTCACTGCACTCTTCGATGCCGGCATCGCCACGGCGGCCCTCGGGACCTCTGCTATTATGAACCCGCGTTTTCTGGAAGAGGTGTGCACGGCCTATCCGCGCCGGATCATCCTCGCGATTGATGCGAAAGAGGGACGGGTGGCAGTCAAAGGGTGGCGCGAGCTTTTGGATCATTCGGTCGGGGCCGTGGTCGAGCGGGTGGCATCACTCGAGCTCGGTGCCATTCTCTACACCGATATCCTGAAGGACGGAACAATGGAAGGACCCGATTTTGAGGGATTGCAAGCCGTAGTCACACAGAGCCGTCACCCGGTCCTCGCCTCGGGCGGCATCGCGTCCCTGGAAGATATTCGGCGGCTGTGTGCCATGAAAGGTGTGGCGGGCGCCATCGTCGGCAAGGCCCTGTACAGCGGCGCGATCGAGCTCGAGGCGGCGCTCCGCGTCGTGGCCGCGGAAACGGTTCGCCGATGCTAGCAAAACGGATCATCCCCTGCCTTGATGTGAAAGATGGGCGTGTGGTCAAGGGGACTCGGTTCGTAGACCTTCGAGACGCGGGGGATCCAGCGGAGGTTGCGGAGCGGTACGATCGGGAGGGGGCTGATGAGCTCGTCTTCCTCGACATCACCGCCTCGGCCGAACGGCGAAAGATCATAATCGGGGTCGTGGAGCGGACGGCAGAGCGGGCGTTCACCCCGCTGACCGTGGGCGGGGGGATCCGGGATTTGGAAGACATCCGGGCCATCCTTCTGGCTGGGGCGGATAAGGTCTCTCTCAACACCGCAGCCGTTCAGAATCCGAAGCTGATACGCCAGGCGGCTGAACGGTTCGGCAGCCAATGCATCGTTCTCGCCATCGACGCCAAGCGGAGGGAGTTCAGGGTTCAGAGTTCAGGGTTCAGAGAAATACCAGACACTGATCCATTAACCATGAACCCTGAACTGTCGTGGGAGGTGTATATTCACGGTGGTCGCACACCGACCGGACTCGAAGCGGTACAGTGGGCTGAGGCGGGAGTGGCGTCTGGGGCGGGGGAGATCCTCCTGACCAGCATGGATCGTGACGGGACGCGGGACGGGTACGATTTGGAGCTTACTGCAGCGGTTGCCGAGCGTGTGGGCGTCCCAGTGATCGCCTCGGGGGGTGCCGGGACGATGGCGCATCTCTATGAGGCCTTTGCCTTCGGAAAAGCCGATGCGGCCCTTGCCGCGTCCATCTTTCACTTCCAGGAAATCTCGGTCCCCGAGGCGAAAGCATATCTCAGTGGGCGGGGCATCGTCGTGCGCCCCTAGGGCCGCAGAGCGGCCCTGGTTCATAGTTCATAGTCCACGGTTGAGAGTGAACGGCTCATGGATCAGGGTTCACGGTGGCGAGTAGGGCCTGGGAGATCCGTTCCTGTTCTTGCTCTGAACCCTGAACCCTGAACGATGACGAAGGGAGGAGGATTGTGGCCAAACGCCCAGGTGGCTTGAAGTTTGACAAGAAGGGTCTCATTCTGGCCATCGCCCAAGATGCCAAGACGGGCCAGGTCTTGATGACGGCCTGTATGACCCGGGAGACCCTTCGGAGGACCGTGGAAACCGGCTTTGTGCACTACTACAGCCGGTCTCGGCGTCGCATCTGGAGGAAGGGGGAAGAGTCCGGGCACGTGCAGCGGGTCCGAGAGATCCGCCTCGACTGCGACGGCGATGCCCTACTCCTTCAGGTAGAGCAGGACAAGGCCGCCTGCCATTTGGGCTATCGCACATGCTTCTTCCGGCGCGTCAAGGGGGATCTCAAGGCGTCCGCCCCGGTGTTGCACCAGGTCTTTCGGCCGGAGGCAGTCTACGGCCCCTCTTCGCAAGTCCTCGATGCCGTGTACCAGACCATTCTAATGCGCAAGAAAAAGCCCCCCGCGGGTTCGTACGTGGCCTCTCTCCTTCAGGAGGGGAAGGCGAGGATCCTCCGGAAGATCGCTGAGGAGGCCTCTGAAGTCATCCTGAGTGCCGAGAAAGGTCGCCGGCAGGAGATCGTTTATGAGGTGGCGGACCTCTGGTTTCACACCTTGGTCCTCCTCGGGGCATCAGGGATACCCTTGGATAGGCTCTGGAGGGAGTTCCAGGGGCGGGTAGGCAAGAGGAAGGAGGAGTACGGCAAAACGAGGCGGAAGAAAAGGGATTGACATAAGGACAAGAATGAGGTAACATACAACGGTACTTTTCTGGAAAGTTCTGGCATTCCGATAGCTAAAATAGAGACATACGTGGGGGGGTGTCCGCGGTGACGACCGTGCTCGTCCGAGAGGATGAGAGCTTCGAGAATGCTCTGAGGCGCTTCAAGAAGCAGGTAGAGAAGGCTGGCGTGCTTTCAGAGATGCGGAAGCGACAACACTACGAAAAGCCAAGTGTTCGCCGCAAGAAGAAGGCTCTCGCCGCCCGCAAAAAGATGCTGAAGAAAATGCGTATGTTTGAGTAGGATGGATTGGAAGGCCCGCCTTCATCAGGACCTTCGGGCGGCCGTGAAGGCCGGCGGGAAAGCAGAGACGTGGACCCTTCGTCTGCTGCTCAACGCTATCAAAACCCGCGAGGTGGAAAAGCGGGGAGAGCTGACCGAGCCCGAGATCCTGCAACTCATCGTTAAGGAAGGTAACCAGCGGAGAGAAGCCATCCAGCAATTCCGTCACGCCGGGCGAGAGGACCTCGCCCTGAAGGAAGAGACGGAACTCCAGGTCCTCGAGAAATTCCTGCCCAAGCCGATGACCCCCGAGGAACTTTTGGCCAAGGTAAGGGAGGCGATCGCTGCCACAGGAGCCGCATCAGTGAAGGACGTGGGAAAGGTGATGGCCTACCTGATGCCTCACGTCTCTGGGCGTGCTGACGGAAAAGAGGTCAGTCAGTTGGTGCGACACGAGCTTTCGGGGAGTGCATGACGCGTCCAGGGCCGGGTGTGAGAGTATGGATGACCGAGGGACTCCACAAGGAGTCCCTTGGTTTTCCCCGGAGCACACTGCCGGATGGATGATCGAACACGGACCGGGCTAGAATTTGCCGGAATCCTCGATGTGCTCCGGGGAGCAGCGATCACTCCCTTCGGGAAGGAGCGGGCGTCCGCGGTCGGTCCTCTGGAGAGTCTGGAGCGCATAGAGGAAGCCCTGGCCGAGGCGGGGGAAGCCAAGGAGCTGCTACTCAGGGGTGCGGAGCCGCCTTACGGAGGAGTGACCGATATCCGGCCCCACCTCAGGCGCGCCAGAATCGAAGGAGCCTCGCTCGACGCAGGCTCGCTCTGGGATATCCATGAGATCTTGGTGACGGGTGGCCGACTCCGAACCTTTTTCCAACACGCACAGGACGCGTCGCCCCTCGTCTGGAAGCGAGCGAGCGGCATCTGTGTTCCGGAAGCCCTCTGCGCGGCGATCGAAGCGGCCATTACATCAGACGGAGAGGTAATCGACGCGGCCAGCCCGAGGTTGCAGGGGGTGCGGCAGAAACTGCGCGCCCTGCGGGTCGCCATCATCGCGAAACTCGAACGGTATCTTGTTGCTCCAGGCTACCAATCGGCCCTCGCCGAACCGATTGTCACCGTCCGCAACGACCGATACGTCATTCCGGTCAAGTCGGCTGCCAAGGCCAAGCTCCGCGGAATCGTCCAGGATCAATCGGGGAGCGGCCTGACCATTTTCCTCGAGCCGACCCCGGTCGTGGAGATGAACAATCGGCTGCGCATGCTGCGCCGCCAGGAAAAGGAGGAGGTGGCGAGGGTCCTCCGAGCGCTCACCGCACACGTTGGGCGCGAAGCGGAAATCATCGGGGCGCTCCTGGAATTTCTCGGCGAGTTGGACCTTCTCATGGCGAAGGGGCGTCTCGCGGTCCGCCTGGGGGCTCACCGTCCCCGGGTGACGCAGGATCGCCGGTTCATCCTGCGTCAGGCTCGCCATCCCTTCCTCGTGTTGGGCGGTGACGCTGGGCTGAGTGGCGAGGCCGGCACGGCGGGACCCGCGGCGGTGCCAATTGATATTGAAGTCGGCGGCGCTTTCACCGCGGTGGTCATCACCGGGCCGAACACGGGTGGGAAGACGGTGGCGCTCAAGACCGCTGGTCTTCTAACCGTAATGACCCTGTCGGGCCTCCTCATTCCGGCCTCTCCGGACAGCCAGGTTCCCCGATACGAGGCGGTCTTCGCCGACATCGGGGATGAGCAAAGTATTGAACAGAGCCTGAGCACCTTCTCTTCCCATATGAGCCAGGTGGTCAAGATCCTGGCCCACGCGGGCCATGAGACCCTGGTGCTCCTAGATGAACTCGGGGCGGGGACCGACCCGTCGGAAGGGGCGGCCCTCGGGATGGCCATTCTCGCGAGCCTCAACGGGCGAGGGGCATCGGTGATCGCGACCACGCATCTGGATGCCATTAAGTCCTTTGCGGCCCTCACCCCTGGCGTGGAAAACGCCAGTGTGGAGTTCGATGTCCACCGTCTGACGCCGGAGTACCAGGTCCGGCTGGGTCTCCCAGGCAAGAGTTACGGGCTGGAGATCGCGGGGCGTCTCGGGCTGCCGCAACCGGTCTTGGAAAAGGCACGGGCATTCCTCCCCGAGGGACACCGAAAGACGCAGGCCCTCTTGGAGACCCTCGAGGTGGACCGCCGACAGGTCGATGGTCTCAGGGCAAAGCTTCAGGAAGAGCTCCGGTGGGCCTCGTCCCTCAGCGGGGAAGCGGAGGAGCTTGTTGTGCGGCTTCGCGCGGGGGTCAAGGACCTCAAGCGTCGCGTCCGAGAAGAGGCGAGGGCGCTCCTTGCCGAATTCCGTCAGCGCGGGGAGGGCCTGATTGGGGTGCTCCGGGAACGGGGGGTTCGCCCAGAGGAGGTACGAGTCTTTCGACAGGGGCTCGAGGAGCTGGGGGCGAGGGTTGAGGCGGTGGCGGCACCCCGGGCTGACGCTTCTCCGGGGGACGGCGAGATTGGCCCGGGCCGGTGGGTGTCCGTCGCGGGCCTCGGGCGGCAAGGGCGTGTCCTAACGCCGGTGTCTCAACAGGGAACCGTAGAAGTGGAGCTGAGTGTGGGCAGGGTTCATCTGCCCGTATCCGCGCTCAGCCCCGCTTCTGTCCCGAAGCGGCGCCGCGGCGAGATGCCCTTATTCGTCGAGAAAATCGAGTCCATTTCTGCCGAAATCAACGTGGTTGGGTGCACCGTAGAAGAGGCGACCCGGCGTCTCGAAAAGTACTTGGATACCGCCTTTGTCGAGGGGTTTCGACGGGTCAGGGTGATCCATGGCAAGGGGACCGGAGCGCTTCGCAAGGGGGTCCACAAATTCTTGACGGACCACCCCATGGTGGAGGGGTTTCAGCTGGCCGAGATGAGCGAAGGGGGAATCGGCGCCACCATGGTGGTGCTGAGGGAGCGATAGGGATGCCCTGCCTCTCCGGCAGGGCGCTGAGGGTTCCATGGGATTTATCCCAGAGGAAGTGATCGACCAAGTCTTGAGAACCTCGAATATTGTCGAGGTGATTGAGGGATACGTTCCCCTGAAGCAGAGCGGAAAATATTACCGGACCCTCTGCCCCTTCCACACCGAAAAGACGCCCTCCTTCACCGTCAATGTCGAGCGTCAGATCTTCTACTGCTTCGGGTGTGGCGAAGGTGGCGATGTCTTTCGCTTCTTGATGCGGCGGGAGGGGTTTACGTTCCCCGAGGCAGTCCGACATCTCGCGCAGCGGGCCGGGATCACGATCCCGGAGAAGGGGCGCAGTCGTCAGGGGGACGGCCTCCTGAAGGTGTTCGAGCTGCAGCGCGCGGCGTGTGACTACTTTCGGAAGGCACTCGAAAGCCCGGCGGGGAGCCAGGCGAAGGAAATGCTGAGTCGGCGGGACGTTGGCACGGAGTTGGTTCAACGCTTCCAGCTCGGGTACGCGGGCCCGGACTGGGAGGGACTGCTGCGTGAACTCACCAAGCGAGGATTCACCCCGGGTCAGATCGAGGCGGCAGGCTTGGCTCTGCCCAGACAGGGGGGACGGGGATATTACGACCGGTTTCGCGATCGGCTGATGATCCCCATTGCGGATTCCACCGGCAAGATCGTGGGATTCGGCGGCCGGGCTCTGGGTGATCAACAGCCGAAGTATATGAATTCCCCCGAAACGGCTGTCTATAAGAAAGGGGTACACCTGTACGGTCTCCATTTGGCAGCCCGGGCAATCCGGGAAGCGAAGGTGGGGCTGATCGTCGAGGGTTACTTCGACGCTATCTCCCTGCACGGCGCCGGCTTTGCGCAGACCGTCGCCTCCCTCGGGACTGCCTTGACGCGGGACCAGGTGGCCCTGCTTCACCGTTATGCGGACAAGGCGGTCCTTATTTTTGATCCCGATCCGGCAGGGCTCCAAGCAGCCTGGCGCGGTCTCGAGCTCTTGGTGGCTGCGGATATGGGGGTAGCGGTCGTGGTGCTTCCGCAGGGAAAGGATCCCGACACCTTCGTCCGGGAGAACGGCAGAGAAGCGCTCCTGGCGCGGGTTGAGGCGGCACAAGACCTGGTTGATTTTCTTCTGAGCCGGGCGGAAGATCAGACAGGACTGAAGGGTGTAGATGACAAGACAGCTGCCGCCCGGCAGATCTTGCGCCTCATCGCCCAAATGCCGGAGGGGGTGCGGAGGGCAAAATATATTCAGAAGCTGGCGGAGCGTTTGGGGGTAACCGAGGCGGTGGCCCTGGCCGAACTACACCGTCTCGGTTCCGCGGAGCCACCCCTCACGGCGGGTCCCCCGCCACCACCGGAGCTCCCACCAGTGGAGAAAACCCTCATCCAGATCTGCCTCCTTTTTCCGGACGTTCGCCCGCTGGTGTGGGGAACCGTCCGGGGCGAAGCGCTTTCGGCGTCCCCCCTGCGATCTATTTACTGGTTCCTACAAGAATACGCGGGGGAGGAGGAGGGTCTCCCGCGGGCCCTGAGCCACCATCCCGACCCGGTGGTCCGCCAGGTGGGCACGGAACTGTTTGTCCAGGGCGGCGAAGAGTTTGCCGATCCGCAGCGAGCGGTGCAAGACTGCCTCATCCGGCTGAGGCTCCAGGAAATTCGGTCACAGCTGAAAAGCGCGCGAGAACAGGGGGATCTTCTTCGGGTGAAAAGGCTGTTGGAGCAGAAACAGGCCCTGCACAGTGGCCGAATTCCCGAAACGGACTATATTAAGAAAACGAGCACGGAAGGCGTCGCAGACCACAGGGATTCTGCGGGATAAAGCGCGAGGAGGAACTAGCGATATGACAGATGAGGGGAGAATCGAAGCGCTCAAGGCCCTCACCACCCTGGGGAAGAAAAAAGGATACTTGACCTACGAGGAGGTCAACACCAGTCTCCCAGGAGATATCACCTCCGCCGAACAGATTGATCGGATTCTCGGCTTCTTGGATGAAATGGACATCGAAGTGATCGATGCCCCCCGTGAGGCAGCAGGATCCGGAACGAAGAAAGTGGCGGAGGCCCCGTTGGGTGGACCCGACGCGGAGGTGGATCTCAGCCCGGCGCCCGTGGGCCGTACCGATGACCCGGTCCGAATGTATCTCCGGGAGATGGGGAAGACACCACTCCTTTCCCGAGAGGGGGAGATCGGAATTGCCAAACGGATCGAGGAGGGGCGCCGCGAGGTCAGCGAAGCGGTCTGCCAGGCGGGGATCGCTGTCCGCGAGGTTATCTTCTTGGGGGAACGTCTGATTCAGGGCCGACTTCGGGTCGCGGATCTCGTCGCCCTCAATGATTTTGACGAGATTTCGGAACAGAAGGAAAAGGAGCTGGTTGGTGAGCTTGCGCCAGCTCTCAAGCAACTCCGGCAGGATCAGGAGAAGATCGAGGACCTGACCAAACGGCTCGAGCGGGCTGCAAACCAGGGTAACGTCAGGCGGGAGGAGCGCCTAAGCCATGAGAGCCAGGAGCGAAGGGTCCATCAAGCCGACCTCTTGCGGCAACTCAACCTTAACCAACGGGTCATCGAAAGGATTGTTGCCCGCATGAGGAGCATTCTGGAGCGAATTGAGCGGGCCGAGCAGGAGATGAAAGAGTTCAGGCGCTCCACGCGCTTGAGTGCTCCCAATTTCAAAGTGCTCCGCGATACCGCTTTGGGCAACGGTGTCTCTATGCGGACTCTGGTCCGACGGACGAAGTTCTCTCGGGAAAAGCTGGAGGAGCTTTTGCGGCAGATCCAGGTGGTTGGCAGGAAGGTCCAACGGGCAGAGCAAGAAGCTGGCACCAGCTCGAACGAAATGCGCACCCTGCTCCAGGCCATTGGCCGCGGTGAGCGCAAAGCATTAGGCGCCAAGCGGGAGATGGTGGAAGCTAACCTCCGCCTGGTTATTTCGATTGCAAAGAAGTACACCAATCGGGGCCTCCAGTTTCTGGATTTGATCCAAGAGGGGAATATTGGTCTCATGCGGGCCGTGGAGAAGTTCGAATACCAGCGAGGGTATAAGTTCTCCACCTATGCCACCTGGTGGATCCGCCAGGCCATCACCCGGGCCATCGCGGATCAAGCGAGGACGATTCGGATTCCGGTCCACATGATCGAAACAATCAATAAGTTGATCCGCGCATCCCGACAACTGGTGCAGGAGTATGGTCGGGAACCAAGCCCGGAGGAGATCGCTCAGAAGATCGATCTTCCCGTAGATAAAGTGCGAAAGGTCCTCAAGATTGCTCAGGAGCCAATCTCGTTGGAGACCCCCATTGGAGAGGAGGAGGATTCGCACCTCGGGGATTTCATCGAGGACAAGGGAGCGATCTCTCCGCTGGGTGCGTTCATTGGCGTCAACCTGGGGCATCAGACTGACGAGGTCCTGAACACCTTGACCGAACGGGAGAAAAAGGTTCTGCGCCTCCGTTTCGGGATCGGGGACGGCGTGGACCACACCCTGGAAGAAGTCGGGCAGCAGTTCGATGTAACCCGGGAGCGGATCCGGCAGATTGAGGCCAAGGCATTGCGCAAGCTTCGCCATCCCACTCGAGGCCGGAAGCTCCGAAGCTTTGTGGAATCCTAAGATCCGCTCTCAGCAGTCGGCCGTCAGCAATTAGAAGAAGCAGTCAGCGGCCAGCCGTCGGGTAGTCAGCTCTATAGCGTAGCGATAGTTGACAGCTGTGGCTGATCGGGGCAGTTTCCCGGTGCTGATAGCGGACAGGTGATCGCTGATGGCTGCTCTTTGGGGCCCATAGCTCAGCGGTCAGAGCCACCGGCTCATAACCGGACGGTCCCTGGTTCGAATCCAGGTGGGCCCACCACCGATAGTTCAGGATATAGAGTTCAAGGTTCGTCGAGGAAGGGGAAAACCGGATCTTTTTGGTGTTGCTTGTTTGCGCGAACCATAAACCCTAGACCCTGAACCGGATGCTATGAACCGTGAAATGTGAACTAAACGGAGCCGAGGAAGGGACATGCGGGAGGACCTGGCCCAGATAGTCGGTTTGCAAAATCTCGATCTGGAGATCGCCAGGATCCAGAGAGAGGTGGAAGAAATCCCGCGGGAGATCACCGAATTGGAGCAACAACTGCAGACCTCCCGAAGGGAATGGGATCAGGCCCGTGAGCATCTCGCCAGTCTCGAACAGCTCCGTCGGCGTCACGAGCAAGAGTTGGAGGATGTCACTGCGGAGCAACGGAAACGGCAGGGGCGTCTCTTCGAGATCAAAACGAATCAGGAGTATACCGCGGTTCTGAAAGAGATCGAGGGGCTGAAGGAGCGCCGCTCGAAACTTGAGGATGAGATCCTCGAACTTTTTGATCAGATCGAAGCAGGCCAAGGGGCAGTCCGGAATGAGGAATTCCTCGTTCACGAGCGGGAGAAGACATGCAAACAGGAGCGGACGGCTAAAGAGGGAGAGCTTCGGCGACTCCAAGTAGGACTGGATCGCCTTCAGGAAGAGCGTCGCCGTCAAGCAGCCCGCGTGGAGGCCGGACTTCTCCAGACCTACCAACGTCTGATGCGCAGCCGGGATGGCATCGCCGTGGTACCGGTGAAAGATGGCTCGTGCCTCGGGTGTTACGTCGGTCTCACTCCCCAGACGTACAATGAACTCCGTAAGGGGAACGTCCTCCTCACCTGTGCGAACTGTCAGCGGATCCTCTACTGGAAGGGATGAAATGAATCCGCGACGGCTCGCGAACATCCTCGAGGCGATGGCTCGCGCCGAGGGCCTCGCCGTCCTGAGCGGCGAACTCCCCGATTTTTCCCCCGCTGTGCTGAAGAAGGCTCTGAAGGAAGCCGCTCACTTGCTCCAGCAGATGGCCACGTCGCGTCGCGCTCGTCAATCGGCCCCGCGATCGCTCATCCTTCACATCGATGGGGCGGCTCGGGGTAATCCGGGTCCAGCGGGGATCGGGGTGGTCCTCTGGGATGAGGCCGGAACTATCCGGGAAGAGCATCAGGCCTACATCGGGAAGGCCACAAACAACATGGCGGAATACGAGGCCCTCCTCTTCGGCCTCTGGAAGGCGAGAGAGTTGGGCTATACGGCGGTGAAGGTGTTTTCCGACTCAGAGCTCCTCGTACGTCAGGTCCGCGGAGAATACCGTGTCAAGCACCCTCGGCTGCGGAAGGTTTATGACCAGGTGGACCAACTCGTGCGCTCCTTCGACGCCTTCGAGATCGACCATGTCCGTCGTGGGATGAATACACGGGCCGATCTCCTTGCGAATCGGGCGATTGAGGCTTTCCTGAGCGAGCGCCAGACGGATAATTAAGCTCATTAGGGGGGAGACAGGAATGAGTCAATCGGGCTTTACTCCTCTTGAGAAGGCCGTGGAGTTGACCCTAGACCGGCTCGGGCTGGGGATCGGCGTGGCGAATATTGTCATTCACCGTGTCTGGTCAGAGGTCGTGGGTGAAGAGGTGGCCCGTCGCAGTCAACCCGGTATGCTCAAGAACGGCCGCCTTCAGGTGACGGTCGTTGATGCAGTCTGGCTCCAGCAGCTCACCATGTTGAAGCCCAGGATCCTTGCGAGCCTGGGGTCTCACTTGGGGACGAGGATAGTCCGCGACATTTTTTTCACCCTCGGGACGCTCTCCTTTCCTGTCGATCGACCCAGACGCGCTGCTGCGCGTAACCGCGACGGTCTCTCGCCGCAGATGGAGCAACATGTCCAAGAGATACTCCGACCTGTTCAAGATGAGGAATGCCGAAAGGTTCTGGGGCGGATTCTGACCAAGGCATGGGAATCTGACGGATCTGACTGATTGTTTTCGTGTGGTATTGTTTCAACAGGGGGAATGTGGTACAGTGGCAAGAAGATCACAAGAATTGAAGTGGCTTCTGGCTGCTATGCCATAACCACTTGAATTGGAAGGGCGATTTGTAGTAATATCCCTTCGACTCTGTTGGTATGGGGCTTGCAATGGTGCTCTAAATTCTCGAGGGCGAATGTCGGCTTTGAACGGCAGGTGACGAAAGGGAAAAACTTGGGCCGTCAGAAGACGATTCGGAGCCCGATCAGCTGTTCCGGCGTGGGACTCCATACGGGGCAGGAAGTGGCCATGACCCTCTCTCCTTCGCCCCCAAACACCGGAATCGTTTTCAAGCGAATTGACCTCTCTAATACCCCTGTCGTCCACGCCTGTCCCGAAAACATTCTGGATGTCCACTATGCGACAACCCTCGGTACGGGGGGGGTCGAGGTCAAGACGGTCGAGCATCTGCTGGCTGCTGTCGCGGGCCTCGGGATCGACAACCTCATCGTGGAGATTTCGGGACCCGAGGTTCCCGTGATGGATGGAAGTGCGGCCCCCTTTGTTGACCTCCTCCTTCGGGCGGGGATCCGGAGGTATTACGTCCCTAAAACCTATATCCTCGTGACCAGGCCACTCGTGATCGACATGGGGAATCGGAGTATCCAGATTCTTCCCTCCAAACGGTTCCGGGTTCATTATTCGATGTCCTTCAACCATCCCTGCTTTCCCGAGCAATCCATTGAGCTCCACGTCTCTCGGCGAAACTTTATCAGAAAGATTGCTCCTTCTCGGACCTATGGTTTTCTGCGGGATGTCGAGTACCTGTGGCGACAAGGCTTGGCGCTTGGTGGGTCCCTAGAAAACAGTGTGGTGATCGGCGACGAGGGTGCGCTCAATGACCTCCGCTTCGGCGACGAGCTTATTCGGCACAAGGTATTGGATCTTATCGGTGACCTATACCTTCTCGGGCGGCCGCTCCAGGGGACCGTCGTAGCGAAAGGGGCAGGTCATCTTCTCCACACCAGTCTGGTGAAGGAAATTCAGCGCCACCTCGAATCGGACCAGGTCTCCCGATGTGTCGTGACGGCCCCTGAATCTTTCCCCCTCCCCGTGGGTGCCTCCCCGAAACCCGTCGGCTTCCCCGCCCTCTAGGCCGTTTCTCCTTGTCAGCCTGTTCCGATTTTGGCTATATTTGGTTTCCGCTCTGGTGATGCCCAACGGTCGTCTCGCCCCTTCTTCGGCACGGTTGGAGCGACCGAGGATCGACGCGAATGGTGCAGGATCGCGACATCGACAGAGACCAGGGGAGGCAGACGCGGCTGATCATCGCGGTGGCCGCTGGGCTCGTCGTGGTGCTCACTGCAGCCGAAGTCCTGATCCACCAACTCCGTTTTCCGTCCCCCATTCCGAGTAATATCCTGATCTTTGCCCTGGTTAACGTAAATCTTATTCTCTTGATCCTCATCATCGTCCTGCTCTTTCGGAATCTCTTTAGGATCTATCTTGAGCGCCGGGATAACCTCTTGGGGTCCAAGTTCCGGGTGAAGTTGGTGGTGACCTTCTTGAGTCTCGCGCTGTTGCCCGCAGCCCTGCTCTTCCTGGTGGCGTCCAACCTTATCACCACCAGCGTGGACAGTTGGTTTAACATCCGGGTGGAAGAATCGCTCGAGCGCTCCCTCGAGGTGGCGGAGGCCTATTATCAGGGCGCTCATGACCGATCCCTCTCGACGGCCAGGCAGATCGGTCGGCGCATCGCCGTCGAGGGCCTCATGGACGCGAGCGAGCCCTACCTCAATCGGGTCGCCAAGGAGAAGCTCCAAGAATTCCAGCTCGCCATGGTCCAGGTTTTTGACCGTAAGGGACGACAGCGGCTCCAGATCCGCGGGGAACAGATCACGAAGGGGGAATCGGTCACGCCGGCCTCCCACTTTGTCCATCGGGCCTTGGAGGGTCACGAGCAGTCCTTCGTTCAAGCGACCTCGACGGGGGACCTCGTTCAGGGGATCGTGCCGATCGTTGTCCCCGCAGGGAAAACCCAGATCCTAGGCGCTGCCGCGGTGGGGTATCTCATCCCGGGGGGGATGGCGCACAGGACCACGGACATCGTCACGGGGATCAAAGAATACAAACAACTGAAGTTGTTGCAGAATCCGATCAAGGGTATTTACGTCATGCTCTTCTTGATGGTCACCTTGGTGATCATCTTTGCTGCCGTCTGGGTAGGCGTGCACATGACCCGGCGGATTACCGTCCCCATCCAAGAGCTGGCCGAGGGGACCCGGGCCGTGGCAGCCGGGAATTTGGACTATCGGGTGCAGGTAGAGGCCGATGATGAGATTGGGATCCTGGTGGATTCCTTTAACCGGATGACTGAGGACTTGCGTCGAAGCGATCTGGAGCTCACGGATACGAACCGGGACCTGCAGCGGACCAACGTCGAGCTGAACCAGCGGCGGGCATATATGGAGACGGTCTTGGAAAGTATTGGGGCCGGCGTCCTTTCCGTGGACGTAGAGGGACGGGTAAACACCCTGAACTACGCGGCGTCTCGGATGCTGACCCTCGACCCCCCAGAGGCCCTGCAGCGGCACTATCGAATGGTCTTCGCCTCGGAACCCCTGACCCCTCTCTGTCATCTGATGGACCGCATGGTCCGTGAGGGCCGGGGGGCCGTGAATGAACAGGTGACCCTCTCCCTCCCCAATCGTTCCGCCACCTTCATGGTGAATGTCTCGAGCCTCATGGATCGGGGAGGGCAATATCTCGGGATGGTGGTTGTATTTGATGACGTCACCCAGCTCATCCTGGCCCAGCAGGCCATGGCCTGGGGTGAAGTTGCCCGGCGAATCGCCCATGAGATCAAAAACCCGTTGACCCCCATCAAGCTCTCTACCCAGCGCCTACGGAAGAAGTTCGCCGAACGGTCTGCGGAGTTTTCAGGGGTGTTCGACCAGTGTACCCAGACCATCATTCATGAGGTAGATGCGCTGAAGGCCTTGGTGGATGAATTCTCCCGCTACGCGCGCATGCCGACCTCGTCTCCTCGATCGGGAGATCTTCATGCGCTGATCGACCAAGTCCTCAATCTCTACTCGGGAGTCTCACGCCGTGCACACCTGGCCGCAGTTCTCGATCCCCACGTGCCTCCCGTGAATCTCGACCCGGATCACATGAAACGAGCACTCATCAATCTGGTTGACAACGCGGTCACGGCGGTGGAAGAGGTAGGGGAAGCAGGAGAGATCTGCCTGACAACTCGGTACTTCCCGGAGGAGGGAAAGGTTCGGCTGGAGGTGACCGACACGGGCCCCGGCATTCCGCCAGGCGATCGGGAGCGTCTCTTTCTCCCGTACTTTTCCACCAAGAAGGCCGGGACCGGACTGGGTCTCGCTATTGTATATCGTATTGTCACGGAACATAGTGGAACCATTCGGGTGGAAGAGAATCGCCCGAGAGGTACCCGGATGGTCATTGAGTTTCCCGCCCTGCCGGTGGTGGCTGAGGTGGTGTGAGGTTGGCCGTGGCGCGCGCAGACATTCTGGTCGTGGATGACGAAACCAACATCCTCAGGGTGATTGGGGACATTCTGACCGATGAAGGGTATCGAGTGCGGACTGCCCATAGTGGGGAAGAGGCCGTCGCGGAAGTCCAGCGCGCGTGTCCCGACCTCGTGATCTTGGATATCTGGCTGCCAGGGATGGATGGACTCCAGGCCCTTGATATCCTCCATGGGATGCTCCCCGAAATCCCAGTCATCATGATCTCCGGACACGGGAACATCGAGACGGCAGTCCGGGCCATCAAGATGGGAGCGTACGACTTTATCGAAAAACCGCCAACGATCGAGCGGACCATCTTGGCGGTCCGGCACGGCTTGGAGCAGCAGCGCCTGGTGCGAGAGAATCGGGCACTACGGCAGACCCTGGAGCGGCAGTATGAGATCGTAGGCGAAAGTGCAGCGATCCGCGGGATTTTGCAGCAGGTTGAGTCGGTCGCCCCCAGTCATGGGCGGGTCTTGATCCGAGGGGAGAGTGGAACCGGCAAGGAACTGATTGCCAGGGCCATTCATTGCGCAAGCCTCCGCCGGGAGGGGCCCTTTGTGGAGGTCAACTGTGCCGCAATTCCCGACGACCTGATCGAGAGCGAGCTGTTCGGCCATGAGAAAGGGGCCTTCACTGGGGCCCTCACGAGTCGCCGCGGGAAATTCGAGCTGGCCGACGGGGGGACCCTTTTTCTTGACGAGGTTGGCGACATGAGCCTCAAGACACAGGCCAAGGTCCTTCGCGTGCTTGAGGAGCAGGCCTTTGAACGGGTAGGGGGGGCCGAGGTCATCCGGGTCGACGTGCGGGTTATTGCCGCCTCCAATAAGGATTTAGAAGAAGAGACTCGCGCGGGGCGATTCCGGGAGGATCTCTACTACCGCCTAAATGTTGTCCCTGTTGAGGTTCTGCCCCTCCGGGAGCGCCTGGAAGATATTCCGCTACTCGCCCGACACTTCCTCAAGGGCTTCTGTACGGAGTACGGGAAGAAGGAAAAAAGCCTGTCCCCGGACGCGGTGGAACTGTTCTTGCGCCATCCTTGGCCGGGGAACGTTCGGGAGCTCAGGAACGTGATTGAGCGCCTCGTGATCATGGTTCCTGGGGAGGTCATTCAGCGCTTCCACGTGGAGCCAGCCTTGCACGCGCGGCCGATCCGGGAGGAGGAAATCTCGTTCGTCCCCGACGTTTCGGGGGCGGCGTCGCTCCGGGAAGCACGAAACCGATTCGAACGGGAGTATATCCTGATGCACCTGCGAGAAAATCAGTGGAACGTCACGCGGACGGCTGAGCGGCTCAAGATCGAGCGGTCAAACCTCCACCGGAAGCTGAAAGCATACGGCATCGAAGGCCCGCCCGAACAGGAGACCCATTCATCATGAGGTCGTCATTCCGTGAGGCAGGCGGCAGGGGTATTGACCGTTTGGAAGGACCCTTGGCAGAGATGGTGATATGAGTCGACCACCGATTCGACGGCGCCGATTCTACATCCATGGGATTCAGCGGAAGTATTTATTCCTTTCGCTCGTCCCTATCATTATCTCCTCTTTCTTGATCATTGCTTTCCTCTTCCTCCCGCTGGATACACTCCTGTTCTCCTCGGCCTCCCCCGCTGCGAAGCAGGCCATCATGCAGGATCTTCGGGGCCTGGGGTTTCGGATCTGGCCAGCCATTTTTATCGCCATGCTTGTGTCGGGTTGCTTGAGCGTTTTCGTCACCCACCCCTTTGCCGGGCCGATTTACCGGTTCCACCGGTTGGTGGATCAGATGGCGGAGGGCGATCTCTCTGCCCGATTCAAGCTGGGGAAAGGCGATGATCTCACGGACTTAGAGACCGCCGTGAACCGTGCGCTCGCAAGTCTGGCCGGAACCGTCCAGGACACCAGCGCCCCCTGGGAGATCTGACCCAGCGGCTCGAAAGGATCCTTTCGGGGGGCTGGGAAGGGCCGGACCTCTTCCCCAAAGAGGATCTCGCTGAACTCCTCGGGAAGGCCCGGGAGGCGCAGACGGTTCTGGTGCGGCTAAAGGTCGCAGAGGCAAAGACCGGCTGATCCCCTCCCAAAAACCGATAACCGACCACCGACGACCCACGACCCACGACCGCAAGAAGCCCCTGTGATCCCTGCTACGGTTGTTGTTGAATGACGGCCATCGGCCGTCGAAAAGCGGGCATCGGCCTTCGGCGGAATGCCCAGAGGCTGAATCCCTTGGTGGAAGGCCAGCCTTAGTGATAAAATAACGATGGAAGCTTTCTCCGGGTGAGATAAGCCATGTTGTCGTGCGGCAGTCGATGGAGAGGCGGACAGCGATGATGACCTGCATGGGCTGTACTAAGATAAACAGGCGAGGGTTTCTTCGGAGCGCGGTGCTGCTTGGTGGAGGCATGATCGGGTATCTGCTCCGAGGCCACCTGCCGGCGTGGGCCTTCTCGGTGATTTCCGAGGAACAGGAAGAAGCCATGGGGAGGAAGGCCCATCAGCAGGTCCTCGCCCAGTTTGGCTATTACAACGATGCGAGCCTTCAGGCCTTTGTGACCCAGGTGGGCCAGCGAGTCCTACGGGAGGCGGAATCCAGCCCTTTCAAATTTCAGTTCACCGTCGTCGACGATCCCATGGTCAACGCCTTCGCTGTGCCCGGCGGCTATGTCTACGTCACACGCGGAATCTTGGCCGAGCTCAATAGCGAGGCAGAGCTCGCGACAATCCTGGGACATGAGATCGCTCATGTCACCTCCCATCATTCGGCCCAACAGATGACCCGAGCGATGGGCGCCCAGCTCTTGGCGTTGGGCCTGGCCGTCGTGAGTCCGGGAGGGGAGCAGAACAGGGCGGGGTGGACTGCGATCTCCAATGAGATCGCTACCCAAATCCTGCTGGGGTACGGTCGCGATGCGGAGAACGAAGCAGATGAAAAGGGGCTCAAGTGGGCGGTAAAGGCGGGCTACGATCCGCGGGGGATGCTCGGCTTCTTGCGGAACCTGCAGATTAAATATCGGTTGAGCGGCATCGGATATCATCCCCTCCGCGCGACACACCCGGAAATTCTCGAGCGGATCGACCGAGACCGGGTCATGATCGAGGTCCTGACCGAGGAGGCCAAGGAACCCTTTGAGGTGAAAGCCGATGAGTACAAGGCCCGCCTGGATGGGATGGTCTATGGCAAGCGCGGCGAAAAGAAAGAGGTACGGGTCATTGCGGCGCCGGGTGGTGGGAGCGTGAAGGACATCACCAAGGCCCTCTGGGGTACGGAGAATCGGGCTTGGGAGCTGGCCATGCTCAACGGTATCCGGGATCAGGACCGCCCCCTACATCCAGGCGAGAAGATCAAGATGATCTACGACCCCTCCGAAGAACCCCCGCCGAGATTTCAAGATCTCTCGCTGTCGATCCACTAGCACTCGGATGCCCGTTCGTCCGATTTCCGGGGAAGAGCCAGCATTGCAGAAGGAGGCGCGATGATAAAGGGGTACGTCCTGGTCCGGTTGGTCCCGGGGTTTGAGTCACCCGCGATTTCTCACATCAGTGTGATTCCTGGGGTGAAGGATATTATTGCGGTTTTTGGCCGATGGGATGCGATCATCCACGTGGAAGCGAAAAACCTCACCTCACTCTCCCGCCTCGTCATCGGCCAGATTCGAGGCATCCAGGGTGTGCAGGCCACCGAGACGTTGGTGGCGGCGGGCCCGTGACCGAGGGGACTATGGGAGTTGAGATTGGCAGCAAAAGCCGCGCGAAGCAGGATCGGAATACAGGAGGTGTCTTCCGGAGGGGGGCCGTGCAAAGGGTGGTGTGGCATATCCTATGCATGCTCCTGCTGTTGCTGGCGGTCGCCGCCGAGGCGTCGGAGTTTCCGGCACGGACGAAGGCTCAAGCCCGCGTGACCTTAGAGCTTCATGCGGTGGAAATCGAGCACCTGATTGCGGTCATCGGGCGGGCGAGTGGATTGAACATCGTCGTCGGGAACCCGGTCCAGGGGCGCGTCACGGTGTACCTCAAGGATGTCCCATGGCAGCAGGCGCTCGAGCCCATCCTGCGGGCAAACGGCTATGGCTACATCCGCCAGGGAACGTTATTCGCATCGATACGCTGAACATCTTGCGGAGGGAACGCGAGCGCCGGCTGGCTCGACGAGGTTGTTGAGCCTGGGGAAATATGCACCCCGTTCGGCGATGACGAACGCGGCTCGTGATCTCGCCGCGCGGGAATAGGTGGGTGCCGTGGCGCAGGAGCCGGATATTCGTTTTTGTCCGTACTGTTCCCTGATGGAGTTCAATATGGCGACGGTGGAGAACAATGTCCACTGTGAACTCTGCGGCGTTGACGTGCCAGTCGAGGAGCTGGTGACGGCCATCTAGGCGAGGCCGTTACCGTGTGAGCTGGGCGCGGTTCTCGGGGACCGTGCCTTTTTGTTTTCGGGCCCCCGATGAAGAAGAAGATGCGAAACGCTCTCCTGACTATGCTCCTCGTCACTTCTGTCGTCGTGGGTGGAATCCTCCTCACTCCATGGGGGCAAGATGCCCTCCTGGCCGGCCTGCTCCTGCAAGAGATGACCTCGGGAGGCGAAGGGTTCTTGTCCACTTTGACGGAGTTGCCCAGGCGAGAAACGGTGACCCTGAGAACGCCTGGGCGGGAGTTTTACGCCGACCTCTACCTGCCATCCGAAGCCGAAGGCCGGGGAGGAATCCTTCTCCTGCACGGGCTCGATCCCGAGGGGAGACGGCACCCCCAACTCGTACACTTGGCCTACGCCCTGGCGCGGGCCCGAAGGGTGATCCTCGTGCCAGATCTCCATGGTCTCAAGGGCCTACGCATGCGCGTGGAGGACACGCGGGATGTGATACGGAGCTTTCAGTATCTGGAAGGGCGACCCGAGGTTGCTCCGGATGCGATAGGGATAGCGGGCATTAGCATGGCGGCGGGTCCTGGACTGATCGCCGCCGCAGACGCTGCGATCCGGGAACGGGTGCGCGTTGTGGTGTCCTTTGGCGGGTATGCCGATTTACGATCCGTTATCACGTTCGTTACCACGGGGTATTATGGCTTCAAAGAGGTCACCGGCTACGTCCCTCCCCGCGATGTCGTCCGGTCCCTGTTTCTTCAATCCAACATGGATATGCTTCCCGAAGAGGATCGAAAAGAGGTTGAAGCGCTGCTCGGGAGCGGGCCACTCCCATCGGCTCCGCCGCACGCGCTGAGCCGTGAGGCGAACGCCCTGTATCGCGTCGTCGTCAATCGAGACCAAGCGGCGAGTCCGGCTCTCCTTGCCGCCTTGCCTGATCCAATTCGTCGAGAGATCGAGGGCCTCTCTCCCATCAGCCAGCTTCACAACTTACGGGCAGAGGTCTTCCTCGTGCATAGCATTCCCGATCCTTTCGTCCCCCACACCGAGAGTCTGAAGCTGTACGAGGCGCTCCGGGAGCGGGGAAAGGTGCATCTCGTTCTGGTCCGACTGTTTCAGCATGTGGAGCCGGTGAGTAGCATTCCGGTCACGGAGGCCTTCGCATTTTATGGGTTCCTCTTTCAGGTACTCAGGCAGTTGTCCTGATGTCCGCCTGGGCGATTCCGTCCGGAGGCTTGGTGAAGTGTTCCGAAAAGAAAGAAAGGCTCGGGATATTCTGGACCTTTCTGAAAGACAGGGGGGAAATTACAGCTTGGTCACGTTGGTGGCCTGCTTACCCTTCGGGCCGTCAACGATGTCAAACTCTACTTCCTGGCCCTCCGTAAGCGACCGGAAGCCGGTCCCTGCGATGGCCGTATAGTGCACAAAGACATCATCCCCATCGGAGCGCTCGATAAAGCCGAATCCCTTTGAGTCATTGAACCACTTCACCTTGCCTGTGACCCGCACTTCCATTCCTCCTTTCCCTCCATCATTCCAGGAGTAGGAACCCTGGCCCAGTGGAGTGGTGCGATGCAGAAAAACCACGAGGGCTCTGGACATTCCCTCCGCGGTCAGACGGACCAAGGCCATCAAAAACGACTCGGCACACCACGGATGCCGAGTAACATTCCAGGTCCCTGTCCTAAAAAGCAGGCGAAATCTAGGGAATTTCCAAAATGTTGTCAAGTCTTTTTTGCCCAGGTGATATTGACTTTCGCGGATTGGTTCTATAATCTTGATTTCGTGGACGTGAGGCGTGGGCGATGATGGAGGATGAGGTGAGAGGAGCCCGATGAAGGTCAGGAAAGCGGTGTTTCCGGTTGCGGGCTGGGGAACCCGATTTTTGCCGGCGACAAAGGCTCAGCCCAAAGAGATGCTCCCCATTGTGGATAAGCCGGCGATTCAGTATGTGGTAGAGGAAGCGCTCGCGGCCGGGATTGAATACATTGTCATGGTGACCGGTCGGGGAAAAGACGCAATCGAGAATCACTTTGACCGGTCCGTGGAGCTTGAGCAGGCCTTGGCCGCTCAGGGAAAGGAGGACCTCCTCCAGGAGGTGCAGAGAATCTCGGAACTCGCTACCTTCGCTTATATTCGTCAGAAGTCCCCGCTAGGTCTCGGTCACGCGATCCTTGTGGCCGGGGACGTGGTCGGCGAGGAGCCCTTTGCCGTCATGTTACCTGATGACCTCATCGATTCCCCGGTCCCGGCTATTCAGCAGATCCTGCGGGTCTTTGATCAATATCGCGCGTCCGTCATTGCCGTGACCCCGGTTTCACGGGAAGAGATTAGCAGCTACGGGGTCATTGAAGGGCGTCAGGTCGCCGAGGGAATCTATCAGGTGACCGATCTGGTGGAGAAGCCCGCGCCCGAGGAGGCTCCCTCCAACTTGGGCATTGTTGGCCGCTATGTCCTGACCCCTCAGATCTTTGAAGAGCTCAAGGAGACGTCATCCGACACGAGAGGAGAAATTCAGCTGACCAACGGGCTCAGGGGGCTCTTGCGGCGCCAAGCGATTTACGCTTGCGAGGTGAAGGGTCGGCGGCACGATACCGGGAGCAAGCTGGGATTTTTGCAGGCAACGGTGGAGTTGGCGCTCAGCCGATCAGACATTGGAAAGGACTTTCGGGAGTACCTGAAAGGGTTGGGCATCGATGCGGGCGCCTCGGGAGCCGATGATCGAGGACGCTAACCCCCGAGGACCCATCGACGTGTCGAGAAGAAAGCAACTCTGACCAGAGCGGGAGGTGCCTTGGTTAAGCGGCGCACGAAAGAAGGGAAGACCGTGACCGGCGTGACATTTGAGGGGCAGGGGCCCCTGGGATCAGAGAGAAAATTACCCAAGGCTGTCCCTGTCCTTCCTGTGCGGGATATGGTCGTCTACCCATTTATGATCCTTCCGCTCTTCGTGGGGAGGGAAAAGTCGATTCGGGCGGTGGAGGAGGCACTCAGCCGGGATCGCCTCATTCTCCTGGTCGCCCAGAAGGACGCCGAGGTGGAGGATCCGAGTCCCCGAGAAATCTACCCGGTCGGCACGGTGGTCATGATCATGCGGGTTCTCAAGATGCCGGATGGTCGCGTGAAGGTCCTGGCGCAAGGGCTTGCGCGGACCCGGATCATGGAATTCCTCCGGCAAGAACCCTACTATGAGGCCCGGATCGCTGAGATCCTCGATGATGAAGTGCCAGCAATGGGGACAGAACTCGAGGCGCTGATTCGGAGTGTCAAAGAACAGGTCTCCCGAAGTGCCTCCCTGGGCAAGCAGATATCCCCCGATATTCTGGTGATCATCAACAACCTGGATCACCCTGGACGTCTGGCCGATCTGGTCGCCTCTCATCTCGAGCTCAAGGTGGAGCAGGCGGTCGAGATCCTAGAGATAACCAATCCCGAGGAGCGCCTGCGCCGCATCGGCGACTTCCTCGGAAAGGAACTCGAGCTCTTGGAGGTGCAACAGCGGATCCAGGTCCAGGCCAAGGAGGAAATCGATAAGACACAGCGGGAGTATTACCTCCGCGAACAACTCCGGGCTATTCAAAAGGAGTTGGGGGAAACCGACGAACGCCAACAGGAGATCGAGGAGTTTTCGACGAAGATCGAAAAAGCCAAGATGCCGCCACAGGTGGCCGCCGAGGCGAAAGGCCAGCTCAATCGTCTCGCGCGGATGCACCCGGACGCCGCGGAGGCGTCAGTGGTTCGGACGTACCTGGAATGGCTCATCGAGCTCCCTTGGAGGAAGCAGACCAAGGATAAGATCGAAATCGAGCGGGCCGGGAAGATTCTGGATGAAGACCATTACAATCTGGAAAAGGTCAAGGAACGGATTCTGGAGTATTTGGCCGTTCGAAAGCTGAAGAAGAAAATGAAAGGCCCCATCCTGTGCTTTGTGGGACCGCCGGGGGTCGGCAAGACATCCCTCGGACGCTCCATTGCCCGGGCACTCGGTCGGAAGTTCATCCGGATCTCGCTTGGGGGCGTCCGGGATGAAGCGGAGATCCGGGGCCACCGCCGGACATACATAGGGGCTCTCCCTGGTAAGATCGTCCAGGGGATCAAGACCGCAGGGACCAATAACCCTGTCTTCATGATCGATGAAGTTGATAAGGTTGGGGCAGATTTCCGGGGGGATCCCTCGGCAGCCCTCCTGGAGGTCTTGGATCCAGAACAGAACGTGTCCTTCACCGATCATTACCTCGGCGTGCCATTCGACCTCTCGAATGTCATGTTCATCACGACGGGGAACATGGCCGATCCGATCATTCCTGCGCTGAAGGATCGGATGGAGATCATCGAGATTTCGGGGTACACCGAAGAAGAAAAACTCCACATTGCCCGAAGGTATCTGATCCGCCGGCAGCTCAAAGAGCACGGCATCACCGAGCGGCATTTGCAACTCACGGACGAAGCCGTACTCAAGATCATCCGCGGGTACACCCGGGAGGCGGGACTCAGGAATCTGGAAAGGGAGATCGCCACGGTCTGCCGGAAAATCGCCAGGGAGATCGCAGGCGGGAGGACGGAAATCACCAAGGTCACTGGCCAGAATCTGCACCGCTTTCTGAAAGCGCCCAGGTATCTCCCGGAACCTGAACAGGAACGGGACGAGGTCGGTGTAACTTCTGGGCTCGCCTGGACTCAGGCGGGCGGGGATATTATGTACGTCGAAGCGACAGTGATGAAAGGGAAAGGACAGCTGTCCCTCACGGGTCATCTGGGCGAGGTGATGAAGGAGTCGGCCCAAGCAGCCTTGAGCTATGCGAGGGCCCGGGCCCCGGAGCTGCGGATCAAAGAGGACATCTTCGGCAAGGTGGATATCCACATCCATGTGCCCGCAGGGGCGATCCCAAAGGACGGACCCTCGGCTGGGATAACCATGGCCACGGCGCTCGTGTCTGCCCTCACTAAAGTTCCTGTCAAGAGAAGCGTTTCCATGACCGGCGAGCTGACGTTGCGTGGTAAGGTCCTGGCCGTCGGAGGGATCAAGGAGAAGGTGTTAGCCGCCCGTCGCGGTGGGATCACGACGGTGATCCTCCCAAGGAAGAACGAGAAGGATGTGAAGGAGCTCCCCAAAACCATCAGGCGCGGCATGCACTTTGTCTTTGTCGAGAACGTGGATCAGGTACTGGAGGTGGCCCTGGTCAAGCCGGTGAGAGAGAAGAGCCAGATCAGGGTTGCTGGCCCAAGGCGGGCGACGCAGCCCGTGACCGTACACTAGTTGCAGCCAGAGGCGGGAGACCAGAGACTGAGACTGGAGACTAGAGACTGGACCAGGAAGAGACGATCGTGCTTTCCCGTCTCCGGTCTCCTGGCCCTCGTCTCATTGCTTTAGCTGGTCTCCGATTGCCGATCGCTGTGCGAGAGATTGGAGGTGGCGCAGGTTGCCACAAAGTGAGTGGGTCCGAATCATTTCCCTCGGTGGCCTGGGGGAAATCGGGATGAACATGTTCGTGGTCGAGACGGCCGATGACATGGTTGTCATCGACGCCGGGTTGATGTTTCCCGATGAGGAAATGCTGGGGATTGATGTTGTGATCCCCGACTTCACCTATCTGCTGGAGCACCGCGAGAAGGTTCGTGGACTCATTCTTACCCACGGGCACGAGGACCACACGGGTTCTCTTCCTTTTGTCCTGAAGGAAATGCCGATCCCCATATACGGGACACCCCTGTCCCTGGGCCTGGCGGCGGAGAAGATCCGGGAGCACGATCTTGAACCTGACCTCCGGCCGGTCGTTCCCCGGGAGAGGTTTACTTTGGGTCACCTGCGGGCGGAGTGTATGCGCGTTTGCCACAGCATTCCAGATGGCGTGGGCGTTGCCCTGGAGACACCGGCAGGGCTCGTTGTCCACGCCGGGGATTTCAAGTTTGATCCCACGCCGGTGGATGGGGAGCTCACCGACTACCACAAGTTTGCCGAATTGGGAGACCGCGGGGTTCTGGTGCTCCTCTCCGACTCGACGAATGCTCTGCGGCCTGGGTTTACCCCGTCTGAGCGGACCGTTGGTCAGGCCTTGGAAGAGATCTTTCGAGCGGCCAGACGGCGGATCATCGTTGCTTGCTTTGCCAGCCACATTCACCGGATCCAACAGATCCTAGACGTCGCGGCGAGGATGGGACGAAGGGTTGCCGTCCACGGCAAGAGCATGGTCGCGAACACCCGGGTTGCTGCGGATACCGGATACCTGAAAGTTCCCGCTGGTGTCCTCGTTCGCCTGGACGAACTGAGGCAGCTGTCCCCAGGCGAGACGGTGATCATTGCCACGGGCTCGCAGGGCGAGCCGCTGTCCGCGATCGCTCGGATAGCAGCGGGAGAGCATAGGCAGATTGAGGTCACCCCGGGAGACACGGTGATCTTCTCCGCCCGGGTGATTCCGGGAAACGAGAAGTCCATCGCGCGGACCATCAACCAGCTCTTCAAGCGGGGGGCGGAGGTCATTACCGAGGAACACGCCCCTGTGCATGTGTCGGGCCACCCGTGCCAAGAAGAACTCAAACTCATGCTGAATCTAACCCGACCGAAGTTCTTTGTCCCAATCCACGGGGAGTACCGACACCGCCATCACCATGCGCGGCTGGCGGCAGCTCTCGGGATTGCCCGGGACCATATTTGTCTGGCGGAGAATGGGGATATCCTAGAGTTTGCGCCCGACAAGGGAGGAATCGTTGGCAAGGTAGGAGCGGGGCGGGTCTTCGTGGATGGGAAGGGCGTGGGTGATGTGGGGGATGCCGTGCTGCGTGAGAGACAGCATCTGGCGAGGGATGGGATGGTGGTGGTCGTGATAGGTCTCCAGACGCAAACCGGAGCGGTGGTGGCAGGACCTGATATCATCAGTCGAGGGTTCGCGCATCTACCGGATCAAGAGGTGCTCTTTGATGCGGCTAAGCGGTTGGTGAATGAGATCCTGGCCGGCTCGCCGGAGGAGGAACGAAGGGATGCGGCGATCCTGAAGGAGCACGTGAGGGCAGCCGTGCGAAAGTACATTCAGAAAACCTTTGATCGACGACCGATGGTCGTGCCGGTCATCCTCGAATTGGGGGGGGAGGAGAATGATCGTTCAGAGTTCATGCTTCAACGTGGGGGGTGAACTGTGAACCGTCCAAGGGGGCTCACGAAGCACACTCGAGCTTTATCCACACTGTTGCGCCATCCGAAATCGAGAGAGGTCGTAGGGCTTCTCGTGATGGCCTTCGCTCTTCTCTCCCTGGTAAGTCTGATCTCCTTCAGCCCGTACGATCCCTCGTTTTTCCACTACACCTCGCAGAAGGGGGCGGCGCGCAACTTCGGAGGACTGGTAGGAGCCCACCTAGCTGGAGATCTGCTCGGCGTCGTGGGGATCGCCGCCTTCTTGCTCCCTCCGGCGCTCTTCTGGGTTGGCTTCGCCCTTGTCAGTGGGGGAAAGCTCCAGCTCCGGACCGTCGGGGTTGTCGGCTTTGGGCTCCTCCTGACGTCAACCTGTCTCCTACTCACCCTGCTCGAGCATGAGAGCTTCGAACTCGCGTGGCGCGGCGTGGAGCCTGGGGGGTTTCTGGGCGTCCTGCTTTTCGATGCGCTTCGCCCTGCACTCGGTCGCTTCGGGATGTACCTGACGACACTAACCGGGATACTGCTCTTCGGGGTTTTGGTGTCGCAGGGTTCCTTGGTTGGGCTTATCCGTTCCCTTCGGGAGATCATCGCGTGGCTCGGTCGTCACCTCGCTAGGATTTTTGCGGCGACCCGGCGATGGGTCGCTGCGGCGTCCATGCAGGAGGCGATCGTCCCAGCGCGGAAAGCGCCACGCCCTGAAAGGCCGGTGCGGAGCCCTCCTCCGAAGAGAGTCCAGGAAAGTGCCGAAGAGGCGCCGGTGACGATGCGAAGGGTCCCGAAGGCCAGAGAAGACCATACATTGCCTCCCCTCGCCCTTCTCGATGGCTCATCCGCAGCTTCCTACGGACCCTTGGATCACGAGCGCGAGGAGAACAAACAGACACTGGAAAGAACCTTGGGAGATTTCGGGGTTGAGGGGCGGGTCACGGAAACCCAATCAGGACCGGTGATTACCCGGTATGAGATTGAGCCCGCCCCAGGGGTGAAGGTCAACCGGATCGTCGGTTTGGCGGATGACCTGGCGTTGACCCTCAAGGCCTTGAGCGTTCGAATCGTTGCTCCCATTCCCGGGAAGGCAGCGGTTGGCGTAGAGATTCCCAACAAGAATCGGGCGATGGTCCAGCTCAGGGATGTGCTGGCTTCTGAGGCGTATGAAGAATGTGCGTCTCCCCTACCGATCGCGCTGGGGAAAGATACGTCGGGCGATCCCTTCGTGACAGACCTCGTTCAGATGCCGCACATCCTGATAGCGGGAGCCACCGGGAGCGGGAAGAGCGTCTGTATTCACAGTATCATTCTTAGCGTGCTGTATCGGTCCACGCCCCAGGCCGTGCGATTACTGTTAATCGATCCCAAACGGGTCGAGCTCTCTGTCTACAACAATATTCCACACCTGGTGGATAATCCCCTTATCCCCGAGACGAATGGAAGAGAAAAGGCCTGGCAGGTTGTGACGGACGCCCGGCAAGCCGCGAAATGTTTACAGCTGATCGTGAAACACATGGAAGCACGATACAAGCTCTTTGCAGAGGTCGGTGCGCGCTCGATTGAGGCCTATAACAACGCCCGGCCCGAGGAAAGGCCCCAGCTCGCGCATCTCGTGGTGATCATCGATGAGCTTGCCGATTTGATGCTTTCGGAGTCCTCCGTGGTGGAAAATGCCATCGCGCGGTTGGCCCAGATGGCGCGAGCGGTGGGAATTCATCTTGTGCTCGCCACACAAAGGCCTTCCGTGGATGTGATCACCGGGGTGATTAAAGCGAATTTTCCCGCGAGAATTTCCTTTCAGGTGTCCTCGAAGGTCGATTCTCGCACGATTCTCGACACCAACGGGGCGGAACAATTACTCGGCGGCGGTGATATGCTGTTTCTGCCTCCCGTAAGTTCGAAGCCCACGCGGATTCACGGGTGCTACGTATCGGATCAGGAGATTGACCGCGTGGTCGATTTCCTGAAGGCGAAGGACGCCTTGGAGCCATTTCCGTGGGTGCTTGAGATCACTGAGGAGCGGATGAGCGACGCCCTGGACATCCCCGATGAAGAAGAGGCCTTGTACCAAGAGGCCGAGCGGATCGTTCGCCAGACGGGTCAACCCTCAATCTCGCTGCTCCAGAGGCGACTCCGGATTGGGTTCAACAGGGCGGGTCGCATGATTGATCGCATGGAACGTGAAGGCATCGTGAGTCATACCGATGCACGGGGGCACCGGATGGTCCTCAAGCCCTGGTCGCCTGGCGCCTAACGGCAACGACCCTCTGTCGGGGGATCGGCGTGAAGCTTAGCAGACGGTTCCTGACTCTCAGTCTTGTTGCCGTCGTACTGACTCCTCAGGCGCAAGGGGTGGTCGAACGGATTCAGAGCTTTTATGGGGGAACCAAAGATATCGAAGGTCGGTTTTCCCAGCGGGTCGAGCTGGCGATGGGACAAGTCGAGAACGCCCGGGGGTCTTTTTACCTGAAACGGCCTGGGATGATGCGCTGGGAGTATGAGCGACCTGAACGACGCTTGCTCGTGACCGACGGGTCCACGATGTGGGCCTACACCCCGGCAGATCGGCAGGTCATTGTCCAGGACCTGAAGTCGGCACTGGCTTCCGTTCCCTTCGACTTCTTGGTGGGGGCGGGGAAGTTGACCGACCATTTCATCGTGCAACGGGTCACGAAGCACGGAGATTGTTACCGTATGGTGCTGACGCCGCAACGTCCTGATCCCCAGGTGCGCGAGTTGGAGATGGAGGTGGAAGCGACCACGTTGCATATCCGGTCCCTGGCCCTCCAAGACCCGTACGATAATCGGACGCTCATGCACTTTTCAGATCTCCAGGTCAATAGCGATCTCCCTGCCGATCTCTTCTCCTTTGTCCCGCCGCCCGGGGTCAAGACACTCCGCGCAGAGGATCTGTATCCCCACTGAGGGCCTCCCAGGGGGGTGGAGCTTTCCCTGACCATTTTGGCTAGCTGAAAGAGCAACAACGACACAAGAGTGATGAGGCATCCGTATCCAGGCATGGTCTTTGCAACCAGTATAAAGGAACCCCGGCCTGCGAGCCAGGTCCAGACCCTCGGTCAGTTGAGACCTCCGTCGTGATTGTTCCCCCGGTAAGAGACTATGTTATGTGGGACATAGTGAAACGGTTCATGGAGGCCATGCCCGTGGACCGCTGCGCGATCACCCTGTGTACCCCCGACGCCGCCACGGGCCTCGTTGTCATTGGATATGACCGGTGCAAGGAAGATCCCTGGGTTGAAGGGTTCAATCTGTCCATGGACCGGTACCCAGAGATTCGCCGAGTCCTCGAGACGCGGCAGCCTCTCGTGGTGCCGAACGTCGCCGAGGAACCCGTGCTTTCTGACATCAAGGATCTGCTGATCGCTCTTCCGGTTCGCTCGATGTTGGTGGTCCCGCTCTTCAGACAGGAGCGTAGCGTAGGCGTCGTGAGCGTGAGCAGTCGGGATCCGGTTCAAGCCTTCACCCAAGATCAAATTGAGTTGTGTCAGAGTTTGGCGAATCAGGCGGCCCTTGCGCTTGACAAGAATGTTCTCTTTCAGGAGGCTCAGCAGCGGGCGAATAAGCTCCAGGCGCTCATCCATGTGTCAAAGCGGATGACCGCCTCTTTGAACCTCCAGGACGTCTACGACTTTGCGGTAAAGGCAGCCGCGGAGTTCTTGGAGGTCCCATGCGTGTGGCTCTGGGTGCCAGACGAGGAGACGCGCGAATTACACGTTCGGGCCCGGTGCGGCCTGGAAGAGCTTGCTGGGTTGATGGGAGACCGGGTCCCGTATGATCGGGGGGTCTTTGGAAAAATCGTGGAGCGCGGGGAACCTCAGTACATCGCCGACGTAAAGCAGGAGTCGCTCTGGCTGAGCAAACGGTTCTTGGAACAGGCAGAGATCATCTCCTTCGCCGGTATTCCACTGATGAGCGAGGGTCGCGTCCTCGGGATCCTCTCAGTTTTCACTCGCCGCCGGCGTCTCTTCGGTCCAGATGAGCGGAGCTTGATGAGTGTCTTTGCCAGCCAGGCGGCCATCGCTATTGTCAATGCCAGGGCATACCAGCAGATCCAGTGGTATGCTTCCACGGTGGCAGAGTTGTACGAGGCCGCCACGCAGGTGAGTGGTTCTCTCGACTTGGACGAAACCCTTCAAAAGATCGCTCGGGGTGCCGCGGCCTCAATGGACGCGGTCTCGAGCACCATCATCCTGTTCGATGAGTTTGGCGAGGTGACGCATGTCGTTGACTGGGAGGTTGGACAGATCGAGGTGCGGAAGGATGGCATCTCGCGCCAGGTGTGGGGGACCGGGCGCCCCGTTGTTCTGCCCGATTTCGCGAAAACTCCTAGTGGGATGGTCAATCCCCGGCTGTTGGCGCTTGGGCGGGCAGCTGGGGTCTGTCTCCCGTTGCAGGTCCGAGAGCGGATCCGGGGAGTGATGTGGGTCCACTACAATGAACCACGCCGGATCGTCGAGGAAGACCTACACCTCCTCGCCTCCTTTGGCAACCAGGCTGCCATGGCGATCGAGAACGCTCGCCTGTTTACGGAGACGCGCCGGCTCGCCAACACTGATGCATTGACTGGACTGTACAATCACCGGTATTTCTATCATCTCCTCGATGCAGAGGTGAAGCGCGCTCGTCGCTACGGCCGCTCCCTTTCCCTGATCATGCTGGACATAGACGAGTTCAAGGAGTTCAATGACCGATACGGGCATCTCGCGGGCGATGAGGCCTTGCGTTCTCTTTCGCAGATCCTTCGGAAGAATTCCCGGCGGGTCGATACCGTCGCGCGCTATGGCGGGGAGGAGTTTGCGATAATCCTCCCGGAAACCGACCTCGCCCAAGCTGGTGTCCAAGCGGAGCGACTTCGTGTATCGGCCGAAGAACATCAGTGGCCGGAAGGTCATCTCACGATTAGTCTCGGGGTGGCCGCCCTGACGCCCGAAATGACCAAGGTGGAAGATTTGGTCCGAGATGCGGACCGGCCCCTGTACCACGCCAAGGCGGCCGGGCGCAACCAGGTATGCCTCAGTTCACCTCTTCCCCGTGAACCCCATTGATTCCCCGTGAACCCCATTGACAGACCGCGCCGCAGCATCTACGCTCACGAGATGAAACACCCTTTTTCAGACAGGCTTGTCGTGGCGATGGCGACTGCCGCCTACCTGGGCTACCTGCCTCCGGCCCCCGGTACCCTCGGAAGCGTTCTTGGGCTCCTTCTCCTGTGGCCCTTGGGCGCCGGCACGGCCCAAGTCCTGGTGACGCTTTGCCTCATTGGCGTAGGGATCGCGGTCGCCGACCGGGCGGCGAAGATCCTGGAGGAGCAAGACCCTTCCGCCATCATTATTGATGAAATCGCCGGGATCGCGGTAGCGACGATGCTCCTGCCGCCTCACGTTCTGGAGCGGGGGATGGCGTTTGTCCTCTTTCGGCTTTTCGATGTGCTCAAGCCCTTCCCCGCGCGGCATGCCGAGCGTCTCTCCGGAGGGTGGGGGATCGTTGCCGATGATCTGATCGCCGGGCTGTACGCCAACGTGTTGGTCCAGGTGTGGCTCCTCATCTCATGAACGCACAGAATGCCGAGATCGTCAGTGTCGGAACGGAGCTCCTCCAGGGAGGGCTGGTCGATAGGAATAGTGTGTTCCTCACTCAGAGGCTCCACGAGATCGGGATTGAAGTTTCGTACCGGACAACGGTCGGGGATGACCGGGGGCAGATCCGTGACGTCCTTCGACAGGCCCTAAGCCGGGCCACCGTCGTGGTGGTCACCGGTGGGCTGGGTCCTACCGCCGATGATCTCACACGGGATGCGTTGGGGGATGTCAGCGGGAGGCCCCTGGTGCTGCACGGTGAGACCCTGAGGATGATCGAAGACCGATTCGCCGAGCGCGGGGTTCCCATACCGGAACTCGTCAAGCGTCAGGCCTGGGTCCCGGAGGGTTTTGTCGTGATGCGAAATCGTCACGGAACGGCGCCAGGCTTGCTTTGGGAGAGGGGCGAGGGTTTCCTCGTCGCCCTCCCCGGCCCGCCCCGGGAGATGCAACCGCTTTTTACCGAGCAGGTCCTGCCGGTCCTGCTGAAGGGAGCCAGGAGCAAGCGGCGGATCCGGAGCCGGACCATGAGAGTCTGTGGACTCCGCGAGGCGCAGGTGGAGGAGCAGATCAGTGATCTGCTCCACGGCGACTATCCCCCTGTCAGCATCCTGGCGAGGGCGGGAGAGGTCCACGTCCGGATCACGATTGCGGGAACGGAGGAGGAGGTAGAGTCCCAGCTGGAGTTGTGGGAGGCAAAGCTGCGGGACCGTTTGGGAGATCGGGTCTTCGGCGTTGATGAAGAGCGCCTGGAGGAGGCGGTGGGACGCCTGCTCCGCATGCAGGGAAAGACCGTGGCTGTCGCCGAGTCCTGCACGGGCGGTCTGGTGGCTCATCGGATCACGAACATTCCCGGGAGCTCGGACTATTTCGAACGGGGGGTTGTGTCGTACAGCAATCGGGCCAAGGTGGAACTGCTGGGCGTTCCCGTCTCCCTGATCGAACAGCATGGCGCGGTGAGTCCGGAGGTGGCCGTGGCGATGGCGACGGGGGTTCGGCATCTCGCGGGAACGGATCTCGGCATTGGGCTCACCGGGATCGCCGGTCCCGGGGGGGGGACCGAGGCCAAGCCGGTCGGGCTCACCTACATTGCTCTGGCCGACGCGCATGGGGGGGAGTGGTGTGAGTATCGATTTCAGTTCGATCGGGAGGAGAACAAGGTGTGGGCCACGCAGACGGCCCTGGAGATGCTGCGCCAGTACCTCCTCAAGACGAGCGCTGGGGCTTCGTGAGGTTTGACCGTCGGTTCACACGTACGGCGCATGAGGCTGTTTATTGCCATCAATGTGGATCCTTCCCTGAGGCCTCCCCTGATTGAGATCCAGGGAACGCTCAAGGCGACTCGGGCACCGGTCAGCTGGGTCAAGCCGGAGAACCTTCACTTCACTCTGAAGTTCCTGGGGGAAATATCCGAGGCTCACCTGCCGGCCGTTCGTGAGGCCTTGCGCGGCTCCCTGGCCGGGATGCAGTCCTTTCTGGTGTCATTGGCGGGCGTGGGGACCTTCCCCCCGAAGGGGAGGCCGCGAGTCGTCTGGGTTGGGGTAGAGCGGGGTGCCGATGAGATGACAGCGCTCCGGGAGCGGATCGACACAAGCCTCCTGCCGCTCGGGTTTCCGCGCGAGCAGCGGCCTTTTCAGCCGCATCTGACCCTGGGCCGGGTCAAGAGTGGCGGGCGACTCGATCCGCTGCTCGATGGTCTCCACAGTGCCGCGGTTGGTCAGGTGGGACAGATGCAGGTGGCATGCGTCGACCTAATGCAGAGCCAGCTCCACCCCGCGGGGGCGATCTACACCTCTGTGGAAGCGGTTCCGTTGGAAGAGGGGACGTAATGGTCGGCCGGAAGGGGACCGCCCAGTTGCGGAAAGCGGCCGGGGAGATCTTCCAGGCGGCATTGGAAGCGGCGAATCCCCGCGCTTCGATCCACCGCCATCTGCGCCGTGATGGAGAGAACCTCCTGGTGAATGGAGGCGTGTACGATCTCGGCCAGGGCAAAATCTATGTGGTGGGTGCCGGGAAGGCCGCGGCGGCGATGGCAGGCGCCGTGGAAGAGCTCCTCGGGGATCGCGTGAGCGACGGCGTGGTTGTGGTGAAGGACGGCCACGGCGTTCCTTTACGGCGCATTCGCACCCACGAGGCGAGTCATCCGCTCCCCGATGCGCGAGGGGTTGAAGGGACCGCGGCAATTCTCGCCCTGCTTGCCCAGACTCGCCCGGAGGATCTGGTGATAGTCCTGATCTCCGGCGGGGGTTCGGCCCTGGTGCCGGCTCCCGTCGCAGGCATAGCGCTCCGCGAGAAGCAAACCGTTACGCGCGAGCTTCTCGCCTCCGGGGCCACCATTGAAGAAATCAATGCGGTCAGGAAACACTGCTCCCGACTCAAGGGGGGGCAGATGGCACGGGCAGTCCAGCCGGCTTCGTGCCTCACGTTGGTGCTCTCGGATGTCATCGACGACCCGTTGGATGTCATCGCCTCCGGTCCCACAGTCCCGGACCCGACCACGTACGAGGATGCCTTGCGGGTCCTTTCTCGCTACGCGCTGCATGATCGAATGCCCGCGAGCATTGGGCGGCATCTGGAAAAAGGGGCGCGGGGAGAAGTATCGGAAACCCCGAAAACCGGCGATCCCTGCTTCGAAAAATCGCGGCATGTCATCGTGGGGAATAACCTGGAGTCCCTCCTGGCGGCCCGAGATCGGGCGGCACGGCTGGGATTTCATACCCTGCTCCTGACCAGAGGCCTGCGCGGAGAGAGTCGGGAGGTAGCCAGGGTATTAGCCGCCTTTCTTCTGGAGACCCGGCGGTCCGGCCACCCCATTCCGCCCCCGGCCTGCCTGCTCCTGGGGGGAGAGACCACCGTCACGATCCGTGGGAAAGGCAAGGGGGGGCGAAGTCAAGAACTGGCACTGGCCGTGGCGATCGACATCGCCGGCGCAGAGGGTTGCGTCATTTTCAGTGCCGGAACCGATGGAAGCGATGGGCCTACCGACGCGGCCGGGGCGGTGGCGGACGGTGAGACCTACCCTCGGGCCAAAGCGGCGGGGTCGGATCCACTCCGCGCCTTGGAGGACAACGATGCGTATCACTTTTTTCAAAATCTGGGAGACCTGATCCAGACCGGTCCCACCCTGACGAACGTGATGGATGTCACCCTACTCCTTGTGGGCTAGTCCTGAGTAGATCGAAGAACTAGTCCTGAGCACATCGGAGGGTTAGTGCTTCGATTGGCACATACAATTACGTATTCCTGTGAATCACATCAGAGATATTGTTTACGTAGCACAAGTGTCTTGTTTCGAAGAAAACGCTTGTTGACAGGAACCATAACATTGCATAAGATAATGGTTCATCGCTAACGCGCGCTATGTTTCATCGATTATCCGATCGGCTTCAAGCGATTTTTAAGAAGCTCCGCGGCCACGGGACGCTGACCGAAGAGCAGATTACCTCGGCCCTCCGGGAGGTCCGGTTGGCGCTGCTCGAGGCGGATGTCCACTATGGCGTGGTCAGGGACTTTCTGGACCGGGTGCGCGAGCGGGCTGTCGGGCGTGAGGTTCTGCAGTCTCTCACGCCGGGACAGCAAGTAGTCAAGATCGTTTTTGAAGAACTCACCCTGCTCTTGGGTGGAACGGGAACCGGCTTGGCCTCGGGTGGCCGCACCCCTTCGGTGATCCTGCTGGTGGGGCTTCAGGGATCTGGGAAGACCACCACGACCGCAAAGCTGGCCACGTTGCTCAAGCGACAGGGCCGGATGCCTCTCATGGTGGCGGCGGATACGCGTCGTCCCGCCGCGGCAGAACAGCTTCGTATTCTGGGGGTGAAAGCCGGGATCGAGGTCTTCACCGATCCCAGGGCATCGGCGTTGCGCGTATCCCAAGAGGCGCTGGAGTACGCCGGGGCCAAGGGTTTTGAGCCGGTGCTCGTGGACACCGGGGGGAGGCTCCATATCGATGATGACCTCATGGCAGAGCTCGGGGCCGTCAAGGATGCAGTCCGTCCTCTGGAGACCCTGCTCGTCCTCGACGCCATGATCGGTCAGGATGTGCTCGGAGTGGCCACCGCCTTTCACAGCGCGCTGGACTTGAGCGGCTTCATTTTGACAAAACTGGAGGGGGATGCCCGAGGAGGGGCAGCCCTCTCTGTTCGGGCGGTGACAGGACGTCCCATCAAGTTTATCGGCCTCGGAGAAGGGCTGGACGCGCTCGAGCCGTTTCATCCAGAGCGGATGGCCTCTCGCATTCTCGGGATGGGCGATGTCCTTTCATTGGTGGAGCGGGCGGAAGCCGCGGTGGACAGGGCGAGAGCCGAGGAGATGGCTCGGAGGATCCACCGGAACGCGTACACACTGGAGGACTTTCGAGAACAGCTTACCCAGGTCCGACAGATGGGGTCGATTGAGGAACTCATGGGGATGATTCCCGGTCTCCCAGCAGGGAGCGGCAACCCACAGGTGGACGCAAAAGCCCTCACGCGGACGGAGGCCATTCTGAGTTCCATGACCAAGGAAGAGCGACGGAACCCAGGGATCTTGAACGGGAGCCGGCGTCAACGGATCGCCAAAGGTTCCGGGACCTCTGTTGCCGCCGTCAACCAGCTGTTGCGACAGTTTCAGCAAACGCAGCGAGTCATGCGACAGATGCTCCTGGCAGCGAAGAAAAACCGAACGCGAAGCATCTTTCCTCTGGGGTAATATGCGGGTGTATGTGGAATGGGAGGTGATTCAATGGCCGTACGGCTTAGGCTAAAGCGCATCGGCGCAAAGAAGATGCCCGTGTACCGGGTGGTCGTGATGGATGCCCGATCTCCCCGGGACGGCCGCATCATCGAAAGCATCGGGGTCTACAATCCCCTCCAAGAGCCAGCAGCGTTGACCGTTGATGAGGAGAAGGCCCTCTCCTGGCTTCAAAAGGGCGCGCGGCCGACGGCGACCGTACGCGAGCTTCTCTCGACTGCGGGGGTCTTGGAGCGTTTTGCTGACCTGAGAAGGTCTGGGAAAACTGCGTGATCGTCAGTGGCTTGTCGATCGGAATCCCTGAGGGGTTTCTGCCGAGAACCGCGACGGCATTGGGGAGGCAGAGGTGTTGAAGGAACTTGTGGAGTACATTGCGAAGGCCTTAGTGGACAACCCCGATGCGGTGGTCGTTGAAGCGATCGAGGACGAGAAAACGATGATGTTACGGCTCAAGGTAGCCCAGTCGGATTTGGGCCGGGTGATCGGGAAGCAGGGGCGGACAGCCCGAGCGATGCGTACCCTGCTCCACGCTACAGCAGCGAAATCTCGGCGGCGGGCGGTCTTGGAAATCGTTGAGTAGGGGCCGGTGGCGTCTCAGAGGTTATTGGTCCTGGGACGGGTCCTGGGGGCTTGGGGTCTTCGGGGGGCCGTGAAGGTACAATCCTTTGCTGATCCCCCTACGCTTGTCCCCCCGGGGAGATCGGTGGTCCTTCGGGGACGTCGAGGGGAATCAGAATTACGCGTCGGGACGATTCGACCTTTACGGCATCTGTTTGTGGCGACCTTTCAGGGTATTGACAATCGGGAGGCGGCTGAAGCGGTGCGGGGCTACGATATCTGTGTTCCGCGGGGGTCGGCCCCGCCGCTACCGGAGGCGTCGTATTATCAATACGACATCCTTGGCCTCGCCGTGGAGGCGGAGACAGGCGAGGAGTTCGGCGAGATCGTGGACATCTGGCCCTCGCGTGCTCACGACTTGTATGTCGTCCGGAGGGGGGCTGAGGAGTGGCTCCTTCCCGCCGTTCAGGCCTTTATTCTCCGGGTCGACCTGGCACGGCGGGTGATGGTCGTGCGTCCGATAGAAGGGTTGGTCGACGCTGAGACGGTATGACATCGTTACCCTCTTTCGAGGGATGTTCTCCGGGCCCCTACATGAGAGCATTCTGAAGCGCGCCCAGGAGAAGGGACTAGTGGAGATTCGGGTGCACGATCTGAGAGAGTGGACCCACGACCGACATCGAGTGGTGGATGACGTCCCCTATGGCGGCGAGCCGGGGATGGTGCTCAAGCCGGAGCCATTCTTTGAAGCCGTGGACGCGCTACGGAGGCCAGAGAGCGAGGTGCTTCTTCTTACCCCCCAAGGGGAGCGATTCGATCACGCCATGGCGTGTCGCCTGGTGGACGCACGACATCTCGTCTTCCTCTGCGGCCGATACGAGGGCTTCGATGAGCGGGTTCGAACATTGGCGGACCGCGAGATCTCCATTGGCGACTACGTCTTGAGCGGCGGGGAGCTGCCGGCCCTCGTCGTGATTGATGCCCTCGTGCGACTGATCCGCGGGGCGCTGGGAGGTACGAATTCGGCGACGCAAGATTCTTTTGTGGGCCGTGTGCTTGATCATCCCCAGTATACTCGGCCTCCCGTGTATCTTGGGATGCAGGTTCCGGAGGTCCTGCTCTCGGGGGATCACGAGCGCATTCGCCGCTGGCGCCGAAAAGAAGCGTTGCGCCGTACGCTCCTCCGTCGACCGGACCTGTTGCAGCACGCGGGACTGACCGCCGAGGATCAATCGCTGCTTTCTGAGATCCGAGCAGAAGATGAAGGTGTGAGGGACCAACACACGGAGAAGCTATGAATATCGACAGCCATTTGAAGTCTGTAGAAGCCCCCCACCTCCGGACCGATCTGACCCCTTTTGGGCCTGGCGACACCGTCCGAGTCTATGTCAAGGTCCGGGAGGGGGAGAAGGAACGGATCCAGGCCTTTGAGGGAGTGGTCCTCCGACGGCGGAAGGCGGGCACCGGGTCCACCTTTACTGTTCGCAAAGTCAGCTACGGTGTTGGGGTGGAACGTACCTTCCCCCTCCACTCCCCCTTGATCGAGCGGATCGAGCGCCAACGGGTTGGCCGCGTGCGGCGGGCCAAGCTCTATTTTCTGCGAGAGCGACGGGGGAAGGCCGCGCGCATTCGGGAGAAGCGGAGCACGTGACTCAGGCCTGGCGGTTTTGCGTTTGCACGGGTTCCCTTCCGATGACAATGCCCGGGCGATCTCTCCCTTTCGGGCCCGAAGCACTTTCCCTGTGTATTGGCATAATGAGGCACGCAGCCGGTCGGCCGATGACGGTGGGCGTCTCGGCCGTCAGAACGGGAGTCCGGCCTGGAACCGGTGGAGACGTGCAGGGATGAGGGGAATCGAACAGGCGATCCGCCGAAAAGGATTTCAACGGCTGGCGGGGGTGGATGAGGCTGGGCGAGGGGCGCTCGCAGGGCCGGTGGTGGCGGCGGCGGTCATGTTCACTGATGGCCAGCCAATCGTCGGGGTCAACGATTCAAAGCGGCTGAGCCAGCAGCGGCGCGAGGTGTTGTACCGACGGATTCGGGAAGATGCATTAGCGGTCGGAGTGGGGGTGGTGAACGTCCCGACCATTGAGGCGCGGAATATCCTCCGAGCCACCCTCTTGGCCATGGCGCGGGCCGTCGTGGACCTGCAGGTGTCACTCGATGGGATCCTCGTGGACGGACTGGCGGTCCCTGACGTTGACATCCCCGTTTTTCCCGTGGCCGGGGGGGATCGTCATTGTTCTTCCGTCGCTGCTGCCTCCATCGTCGCCAAGGTGACCCGGGATCGGATCATGGCGGACTACCATAAGAGGTATCCGGTCTACGGTTTCGATCAGCACAAGGGATATGGGACGGAGGCGCATCTTCAGGCCATCGCCGCACATGGGATAAGTCCCATTCATCGGAGGACTTTCAGTCCCGTCCGGCAGATACGGTTACCGCTGGCCCTCGTAGGGAGGTGAGTGTGCCGGACCGGCGAAGGGTAGGGGTCGAAGGGGAGACGGTGGCCCGCCGCTTCCTCGAGAGGCTCGGATTTCGGATCGTGGAGGGAAACTTCGCGTGTCCACTGGGGGAGATTGATCTCATCGCGCAGGACGGAGAGGTGCTGGTCTTTGTCGAGGTGAAGGCTCGCCGCTCGACGCGATTCGGCGCCCCCGCGGAGGCAGTGCATGGGAGAAAGCAACGGCAGATCCTCCGTGTCGCTGAGGCCTATATGCGAGAACGCCGGCTGCGGGTTCCGTGTCGCGTGGATGTGGTGGCGGTGGAGTTTCCGGCGCAGGGTGCCGAACCGAAGATCGAGCTGATTCGGAACGCAGTACACCAAAGCGGGTTCCCCTAGAAGCGGCGCTTGAGCCCGGTGGGCGCGGGAGGGATTATGGAGGAGAGGGAAAGGATCATCGCGTACGCATGTCACGCCTGTGGGAGTCGGGGGGTCGATCCCCCAAAGAGCAAAAAGGGAAATTACATGTGCCCAGAGTGCGGAGATCAGGTCGAGATCAGCGAGAAACGGGTCGTCAAAAAGAAAGAGAAATAGGGGCACTTGACGGCGACCGTCCTCAGTGGTATGTTAAAAACACCGCCTAGAAGGCGGGTTAATTTTTGGGGCGGGAATTTACCTACCGGTAGGTAAATGACAACGAAGGGGCGTATCGAACGGGTCGCGAGGCGGGTCTTTGCCCGGAACGGGTTCGACGGGGCGTCGATTCGGCAAATTGTCACCGAGGCCCGGGTCACCAAACCGGTCCTCTACTACTACTTCAAGAACAAGCGGGACCTCTTCCTGATCCTCCTCGAGGAGGCCGTGGCCCCCCTCTGCGATGAGCTGGAGCAGGTTGCCAGGGGGGACGGCACCCCACGCGATCGGATGAGCCGGATCATTGCAGCCGTCCACCGGTTTGTGGAGGAGAGGCCCGACGAATTCAGGCTTCTGCACCGCGCGGTGGAGCGCCGTGAGCCGGAAGTACAGGTCCTTGCCCAGAAATACTTCCGACGGAACTTCCGAGCCATCTCGGGCGTCCTGCAGGAAGGCGTGAAGCGGGGGGACTTTCGCTCGGTCAATGTTCCTCAGGCCACCTTCAGCGTTATGGCGATCCTGGTCTACTTCCTGACCCGCGAGCATGTCATCGATGAGGTTCTTGGAAAGAAGCGGGGGGCGGAGGATCTCAGGAGAAGCCTCGCCCACCATATCCTGAGTCTCCTGCGCGCCTGAAGAGAAGAGATGAAGAAGCAGTCCACTCTCGTCCGAAATATCGCGGTTCTGATTCTGGTGGCGGTCTTCTCGCCGGCCTTCGCCCAGGGACCACCCCCGGTGCCGGTCGAAGTGGCGCCGGTGGTGGAGCGGACGGTCGAGCGGGAAATCCACGCGGTCGGAACCGTGGAAGCCAATTTGTACACCACCGTGAGTGCTGAGGTAGAGGGAGCGGTAGCGCGGTTTGATCTCCGGGAAGGCGACCGGGTAGAAAAAGGGCAAGTCCTTGCCCACCTGCAGCGATCCGACCTGAAAATCGGGCTCAAAGAAGCCAAGGCGAATCTTCAGGAAAAGCAGGCGCTCTTCATCAGGGCGAAGCAAGATTATAAGCGGTTCAAGGAACTTTTCGACGAGGGGGCCGTCAGTGCGGCCGAGCTCGATCGGGTTAAGTCTGTTGCGGATGCTGCCAAAGCACAAAAGAAATCGGCCGAGGAAGCGTTTGAGAAGGTCGCTGATCAGCTTCGCCGAACGACCGTCGTTGCTCCCTTCAGCGGCTATATGGTGAAAAAGCATGTCGAGGTTGGCCAGTGGGTCGAGGAAGGCGGCGAGGTGGCGGACCTGGTGGACATCGATACCATCTATGTCGTGATCCCCGTGAACGAGCGCGACGTTGGGAAGATCCGCAAGGGAGACGCGGCGACGGTAACCGTGGACGCGTATCCCGGACGCGCCTTCGAGGGACGGATCGCCTACATCGTTCCCCAGGCCGATGTCAGTAGCCGGAACTTTCCGGTTAAGGTCCGCGTGGACAACGCCCGTGAGCATCTCCTGAAGGCAGGCATGTTCGCGCGCGTGAGCATTCAGTACGGGGAACCACGCCGCGCCGTCTTCGTCCCCAAGGACGCCATCGTCCTGCGGGGCAAGGAGCAGCTCGTTTTCGTCTTGGACACGGCGCGCGTTCAGGCGAGGCGCGTCGAGACGGGACAGGCCCTGGGGGAGCTGGTCGAGGTGGTGCAGGGAGACCTGCAGCCCCGGCAGGAGGTCGTGGTAGCCGGCAACGAGATCTTGCGGGACGGTGCACCCGTTGAAGTCCGGCGGAAGGGGGAGGGGCAGCGGTGAAGCTGATCGAGGCCTGCATCAAATACCCGGTCACCGTTCTGGTGGCGGTCCTCCTGGCCATCCTCTTCGGTGGGATCGCGCTCCTCCGCCTGCCGTGGCAGATGACCCCGACCATCGACCGTCCGGAGGTCAGCGTGGAGACCGAGTACAAGGGGGCGGCGCCGCTCGAGGTGGAACAGGAGATCACCGACCGGATCGAGGAGAAGCTCAACTCGGTGGAGAATCTCAACGAGATGACGTCTACGTCCTTCGAGGGAAACAGCCGGATCGTCCTCAAATTCGACTGGGGTATCAACAAGGATGTGGCCCGCCTCGATGTTTCGGAGAAACTGGGACTGGTCAAGGATATCCCCCCGGATGCGGAGGAGTCCATCATCCGGGCGGTCAACACGGACGAGGAAACCCCGATTGCCTGGGTGATCATCAAGACGAACCGTCCCATCAACGAGGTGTGGGAAGAGGCGGATGATGTGATCCGGCCGCGGCTGGAGCGGGTGCCGGGGGTGGCCACCGTCTGGATGTTCGGCGGAGAGGACCGCGAGGTCCATGTGATCCTCGACCCCGAGGCGATGAGTGCGCGTCAGATCTCCGTGGCCCAGGTGCGAGACGCCTTGCTTGGCGAGAACCGGAACGTGAAGGGGGGAAAAATCGACGAGGGGAAGCGCCAGTACGCGGTCCGGACTCTAGGGCAGTTTACCGATATCCGGCAGATCCCGGACGTGATCATCCGGCAGGATGCGCGCGGTCCCGTCTATCTTCGCGACATCGCCCAGGTCCGGTTCGGTTACGAGGAGAAGGAACGAGTGGTCCGCGTCTGGGGGAAGCCGACCATCGGCTTCGGCGTGCTGCGTCGGACGGGGGCCAATACCCTGGAAGTGATGGGGGGCGTCAAGAAGGAGCTTCGGTATCTGAATGATCTATATCAAGGCAAGGACATCGAACTCATCCAGGTCTACGACGAGACCGAATACATCCATGAGTCGGTGGGCCTCGTGACGACCAACCTCCTCTACGGTTCCTTACTGGCCGTGGCGGTCCTGCTCCTCTTCCTTCGCAGTCCCTCCAGTATCTTCATCATTGGTTTTGCGATTCCCATCTCTCTCGTGGCGACCTTCGTCGTCCTGGACATGCTGGGGCGCAGCCTCAACATCGTCATGCTGGCGGGACTGGCCTTCGCCTCGGGCATGGTCGTGGACAACTCCATCGTGATCCTGGAAAACATCTATCGCCACCGGCAGATGGGGAAGGGACGGGTTCAGGCCGCCTATGATGCCGCTGTCGAAGTATGGGGAGCCGTGCTGGCTTCCACATTAACAACGATGTTCGTCTTCGTGCCGATCCTCTTTGTCAAGGAGGAAGCCGGGCAGCTCTTTCGCGATATCGCCATCGCGATTTCCACGGCCGTCGCCCTATCGCTCCTCGTTTCTCTGACGGTCGTCCCAATGCTGAGTTCGCGTCTCCTCGCGGTGAACCGACGCGCGCACAATCCGGCATCGCGTCGGTCTCTGTGGGGATTTTTCGACAGAATCGGGGTGGACCGGTTCGGGGCGAACACGGTTCAGTACGTCGTCGGGAGTCTGGACTGGCTCCGGCGTGGGGTGCGGCGCCGGGTCGTCGTGGCCGTGACTATCATCCTTGGCGCAGTAGCGCTGAGCTTTCTCTTCATGCCCCCCATCGATTACCTTCCCCAGGGCAACCGCAATTTGATCTTTGTTCTCATTCGGACCACGCCGGGGCTTAATATCGACCAGCGGGAGGAGCTGCTCACGGAATTCGAGCGGCGGTTTACCTTGCCCGAAATCTACCGGATGTTCGCGGTAGCCCGGGTGGAGAATACCCTCATGGGCGTCATCGTGAAACCCGAGTATCACACCCTGCCGGGGATGCGACGGGTCATCGCCGAGATGCGGGGTCGCGCCCAAGGGGTGCCGGGAACTGAGGGAGTCTTCGTCACCCAGTCCCCTCTCTTCCGGCGCCGGGGAGCCTTTATCGGGGGGGTGAACCTCGAGGTCCAGGTAAAAGGGGACAACTTGGAGCAGATCCGGGCGATCAGTGACTCGATACGGGAGAAGCTCGGTCCCTTTCCCGAGGTCAACTTTGTGAACACCAGCTTCGAAGCGGGCAATCCGGAGCTGCAAGTCCGGATCGACCGCGCCAAGGCGGCCCAGCTTGGGCTGAGCGCCCGCGAGGTGGGATACGTGATCGAGACCATGGTACACGGGACCGAGGCCGGGCGCTTTCGCGAGGGAGGTAAGGAGCTGGATATCATCCTCAAGGGCGCGGCGGTAGATCTGCGGCGGACGCAAGATCTGGACGCGATCGTCTTCTTCACCCCGGCCGGGCGTCTGGTGAAGCTCTCGGACATCGCGACCGCGAGTCTCGATACCGGACCCACCAAGGTTGAGCACATCGACCGCGATCGGGCCGTAACGCTCACGGTGAACTTAAAGGGGGAGGTCCCCCTGGAGGACGCGATCCGTTTGGTGGAACGAGTCGTCAGCCCGGTTCGAACGGCCCTCCCGTTGGGTTACACCATCGATGTGGCCGGCCAGGCGAAGGACCTGAGCATTGCGTGGAACTCGATCAAGTGGTCCTTCCTCCTGGCGCTTGTCGTCATCTACCTACTGATGTGTTCCCTCTTTGAATCCTGGACCTATCCGCTGATCATCATGTTCTCGGTGCCGTTGGCCGCCACCGGAGGCATCCTAGCTGTCCGGCTGGCGAACTTCTTTGAGCCGGCCATCAAAATGGATGTGATCACCATGCTGGGCTTCGTGATCCTGGCAGGGATCGTGGTCAATAACGCCATCCTCATCGTGCACCAGGCGCTGAACAACATGCGCGAGGGATCGGAGGCCCAAGAGGCGATTCTGGAGAGCGTCCGGACACGGATCCGCCCGATCTTTATGACGACCGCGACCACCGTCTTTGGGATGCTGCCGCTGGTCTTTGCCCGCGGATCAGGGTCGGAGCTATACCGTGGCTTGGGAGCGGCGGTCCTCGGCGGGCTAGTCGTCTCAACCCTTTTCACGCTGATACTCATCCCCGTCCTCTTTTCCCTTTGGATGGATACCAAACATGTTCTAGCTGCGCGACTCGAAGGGAAGCCCATCGGGCCCGTCGCCCGTGAGGCAGAGAAGTATCCCTAGCAGGCCAGCTTGCCGCTATCAGCAATCAAGTACTTGAGCCGTTCAAATCGGAGCGTGTCTGACTATCAAGATTCCCGGAGTTTTCCTTGACAACGTGACAATGCAAATGTAAAAATTCCACGCCGGGAACGGTCATCGCCTAGGTATATGAAAGGAGGAACACGTGGCAAAAAGGCTAGAAAACCTGGCCAAGACGGTTGGCGTTGTTCTTGGCGAACGAAGAAAAGTGGAGAGAGTCGAGAAGAGGCTTGTTGAGACTCTCAATAGAGCGCTGGCCAAAATCGGCTATAGAGTAGTTCCCGTAAAGGGTGTCGCGCCGACGCGGCGCCGGCGTCGCCGGGCCCGTCGGGCAAAGCCGGCAGGGCGTCCTCGCCGTCGGACACCTGCGCGGCGGCGCGCACGGACTGCGACACGGCGGCGGCGCGCTCGGGCCAAGCGACGGTAAGACCAAGTCCCATTCTATTTTTGGGTGCGATCGGGGTCACCATTGAGGTGACCCTGTTCTTTTCTCAAAATGAAGTCTGTCAATTATCCCGGGCTTTCACGAAATCGTTTATGCCTTCTTGATTGCCAAAATAGCAATATACATATCCAGTGTTCTTTGATGTCGACCGTGAAGTTCTCGTCTGCGAGGAGGCGGATCATCTCCTCCATACTCTTCTGCCTTTCTGCTTGCGAGGTGCCCGGAAATGCGGTAAATGTATCGAGCGTCATGCCCTGCGACTGTTTCCCCCTGGAAGTGCCGAATTCGGCTCTTCTCCAATGCGATTCTAGTTACAGTCCAAAAAGGAGACGCCACCATGCGACACAGGCCCGTCAGCATCCTGGCCAGTATCGTTCTCGCCACATATGCCCTGCTCGTTCTTCTGCCGGGGATAGTCGCGGCCGAGCCGGTTTTACAAAAGATTAACCGCACCGGAAAATTTACGGCGGGGACCCGGACATCCTCGATTCCGTTTGCGTATATTAATGACAAGAAAGAGTGGGTCGGCTTCTCGGTAGATCTCATCAATGAGATCCACCGGCGGCTCGAACGGAACTTTGGAAAGAAAATCAAGCTGGAGCTGAAAGAGGTTACCCCGGAGAATCGGATCCAGATGGTGGCCGACGGTACTGTCGATATCGAATGCGGCTCTACCACATATACGCGGTCCCGAGATGAGACCGTGGACTTCAGCATCAATTTCTTCTTCTCCAGCGCCCAACTCCTCATCAAAGCAGACGGCCCGATCAAGGGACCCCAAGACATCCAGGGCAAGCGCATCGGTGTGGCTCGAGGAACCACCACGGAGAAGCTCATACGGACAAAGCTGCCCCAGACGAATGTGGTCTTAGTTCAAGACCACAGCGAGGGCTTCGAGGCCCTCCAGGAGGGCAAGATCGATGCGTATGCCAGTGACGGGATTCTGCTCGCTGGCCTTGCCATTGAGACCGGCAAGAAAGAGACCTTCAAGATTGTGGGGGCCTTCAGCTTCGAGCCGTACTCGTGCATCCTACCGGAGAACGACTCAAAGTGGCGGGATCTTGTTAACCACACCTTCATGGAAATGATCGAGAACGGCACGTACTTTGAGCTGTACGACAAATGGTTCGGAAAAAATGGGGTGGTCCCCTACCAGATGCCGCCCGAGGCCAAATTCCTGACATTGATGCAGGTGATGCCCCGGTAGCTGTAGTGCATGGACTCATTGCATCCTGGCGAATTCCTGGATAAAGAGCTGCCGCGCAAATCCCTTGCTGGGGGAGGGCTGCAGGAGGACCCCGATCTGCGCCTGGTCGGGACCGACCCTCCGACTCCAGACCACCTCTCCCTCCAGTGAGAGCTTCCCGTCGCTGGACGCGACGAAAAGTGCCAGTGAGGTCCCCGGCAACAAGGGTTCTGCTGCTCTCAGCATGAGCCCGGTATCACTGAGATTTTCAATCGTGCCGCCCTGGATGTGACTCGAGCCGTCGATCTGCTGGAAGGTGACGGGCAGATCGAGGGGAAGCCGGAGGTGACGTCGGCGGCATTCCACGATGACGCCGGTTTCCTCGGCCGCCCACGCTGTCATCTTTTCCAATCCAGCCACCTCGCTTTCTTCTTTGGAGTTGTCCTTGGGCCTTTTGGAGAGCATATTCCGGGCCAATCAAGAATCCAAGGCTAACTCCGCAATATATAGAGCCTCCCTCAGAGAGAGAGGGGGGGTCGGGTGGGGAATTTGAGCGCCGGCGGTGAAAATCCCCCCACATAGAATCTGATTCGGCCCGGTTTCGGACCAACCCCCTGAAAGCCGACGGTCTCAGAGCTAGATAAGAGGCGTTGAGCGTCGCCTTTCGGCTCTCAGGTGAGCAGGACCTGAATCAGGTGCGTCCACAAAGATCGCACATTTTTGTTTCGGATTTTGGTGGGGGTATCTGGCGAAGGCGTTCTGGTGTTCACCCTCTCCCTGCATCTGATATACGATCTCTTCTGCAAGAATTTCCCCAGGTTTACAGAGCAGTTCTCACGGCCGACGCTCATCTATGATCTCAAGGAAGGCTCCTGTCTAGATTTTGCGACGCGCTAGACAGCGCCTCAAGCCATCCCGTTGGTGTTCCTGGACGGCGGCATGGCGGAAGTGGATTTAGCGTAGCGCGTCGTGCCGCTGCTGTTCCACCTTGCATACCTACCACCCACAGTCTAACATCGGGCGAACCTCACCGAGTTATCGCGAGGCAGCATGCGAATTGCCTTTGCCGTTTCAGAGATGACACCCTTTGCTAAGACGGGGGGGTTGGGCGATGTGGCCGGGGTCCTTCCACTGGTCCTGGCGGGGATGGGCCACCAGATCACTGCCTTCCTCCCCAAGTATCGCGGCATCGACACTGAGCAGCACCACTTGATCAAGAGGCCGGGGGAGATTCGAGTTCCCATAGGGGGTCGGATACAGGCAGCATCTCTCTGGGAGGGACAGAATGGGGCTGTCCGTATCCTCCTGCTCGATCACGCAGGGTTTTACGACCGCGAAGGTCTCTACCAGGAAACTGGGGCGGATTATCCCGATAACGCGGAGCGATTCATCTTTTTCTCCCGGGGCATCCTGGACGCCCTCGGGGTCCTCGACTGGAGGCCCGACGTCATCCATTGCCATGACTGGCAGAGTAGTCTGATTCCGGCTTATCTGAAGACCGTGTACCGCCACGACCCCTTTTTTGCAGACGTGGCCAGCCTGCTTACGATACACAACCTGGCCTATCAGGGAATCTTTCCAGCCGAGGTGTTTCCCCTCACCGGTCTCCCGGACGAGATATTCACCCCTGCGGGAATGGAGTTTTGGGGGAAGGTGAATTGCCTCAAGGCCGGCCTGGTATACGCCGACCTCCTGACCACCGTGAGTTCGACGTACACGCACGAGATCCAAACGCCGGAGCGCGGCTGCGGTTTGGACGCGGTGCTCCGACAGCGAACGGCAGATCTCTATGGTGTGCTGAACGGCGTGGATTACCAAGAATGGAATCCCCGCACCGATCCCTATCTTGTGGCCACATATTCTGCCGAGGATCTGACAGGCAAGACAGCCTGCAAGCGGGATCTTCAGGAAATGATGAGGCTGCCGACCCGACCCGATGTTCCCCTGCTCGGCGTGATTTCGCGGCTTGTGCACCAGAAGGGCATCGACCTCATTGCCGAACTTGCACCGCATTTCCTGAGGAATGATGTGCAGCTGGTCCTGCTAGGGACGGGAGACGTGGAGTTGGAACGGACCTTCCTCAGCGTGCAGCAGCAATTTCCCCATAAGTTGGCGGTGCGGATCGGGTTTGACGTGGCCCTGAGTCATAAGATCGAGGCCGGGGCCGATATCTTTCTGATGCCCTCCCGAGAAGAGCCCTGCGGCCTGAACCAGATGTACAGCCTCGCTTACGGGACTATTCCTGTCGTCCGCGCCATAGGAGGATTGGTTGATACCATTGCCCCTTTTGACCCGGTGACAGGTGCAGGAAACGGATTCATCTTCCACGAGCCCAGCGCGGACGCACTTCTCCGGACCGTCCTCCAAGCGATGAGCTTTTTCCGGCAGACCGAGGCGTGGCGCCGGCTCGTGCAGAATGCCATGGCGGCCGATTACTCGTGGGCGCGGTCCGCCAGGGAGTATGGGCGGCTCTACCGGCTGACTCTGGAGCGCCGGAAGGAAAGCGGACCTTGACTCTGCCCCGACGCAAGCATATGTTGTCGTATGGGGAGGTCAGCTGATGGAAGTCCTGGCGATGGTCCTCGCGGGCGGGCGGGGAGAACGGCTCTATCCGTTGACCAAAGACCGGGCAAAGCCCGCGGTCCCCTTCGGCGGTAAGTATCGCATCATCGACTTCGTCCTCTCAAACCTTATCAACTCCGGCATTTACTCCATCTACGTGCTCACCCAGTTCAAGGCCCAGTCGCTGATGGAGCACCTCCGGGAGGCCTGGCGTCTCTCGAGCGTTCTCCGGGACAACTTCATCATTCCGGTTCCGGCCCAGATGCAGACGGGGGCCGACTGGTACCGGGGGACGGCCGATGCCGTCTATCAGAACCTGAATCTAATCCAGCGGGCCAACCCCCAGACCGTTGCCATTTTCGGGGCTGACCACATCTACAAGATGAACATCCGCCAGATGATCGAGTACCACCGGGCGAATCAAGTGGAGGGGACGGTGGCGGTCGTCCCAGTGCGGATTGCGGAGGCCTCGAAGTTCGGGGTGCTCGAGGTCGATTCCACGTGGCGGATCCAGGGGTTCGAAGAAAAACCACTTCACCCGAAGTCTCTCCCGGATGAGCCCGAGTACGCACTGGTCTCCATGGGGAACTATCTCTTCGAGACGGAAGTCCTCATTAAGACTCTGGAAGATGACGCGCACCATACTGCAAGTACGCACGATTTCGGTCGCAACGTCCTTCCCAGTCTGGTGAAGGCTGGACGAAAGATCTACGCCTACGATTTCAGGAGGAATCGAATCCCCACGCCCCTGAAGGGGGAGGAAGCGAGCTACTGGCGAGATGTGGGAACCATCGACGACTACTACGACGCAAACATGAACCTCCGCGCCGTCGATCCTTCTTTGAACCTGTACAACGAAAGCTGGCCCATCCGAGCCGTGAGCTATGGGGATCCCCCCGCAAAGTTCGTCTTCGACGAGGAGGGGCGCCGGGGGACGGCTCTCAATTCCATTGTGGCCGAGGGGACCGTCATCAGCGGGAGCTTGGTTCGCAATTCGGTCATTAGCTCGAACGTGCGGATCCACAGCTTTTGCCTCATCGAGGACTCGGTCATCATGAATCGGGCGGAGGTGGGACGGGGCTGCCGGATCCGAAGGGCCATCATCGATAAGAACGTCTCTGTCCAGCCCGGGACCGAGATCGGCTACGACCCGGAAAAGGATCGAGAGCGATATTTTGTCACGGAAAGTGGGATTGTTGTCATCCCCCGGGAAGAGCCAAAGCCCCCCTGGTCCCACAGACCGAACCTCTATTCGTGAAACCCACCAGTGTGAGGACGTGTCCACCGGCGACCCTTGCCTTTCTGCTTGCGAGAACCTGCCAAATCAGGTAAGACTATCATCCCTGCTCGCCCTGAGCTCGGGCCGAAGGCTCAGTTGAGCCGCGGAGTCGCTCCGGGCTATTCGAAGAGCGAGATCCCTGCCGCGAGAGCACACCATGTTAGCGAAGGTCCTGAGTAGCGCTGTCCTCGGCGTGGATGGCTACCTGGTCGACGTCGAGGTGGATATCGCCCTGGGGCTTCCTTCCTTTTCCACGGTCGGGTTGCCCGATGTGGCTGTCAAAGAAAGCCGTGATCGCGTCAAGGCGGCCATTAAGAACTGTGGCTTCGACATTCCTCCTCGGCGAATCACCGTCAATTTGGCCCCAGCGGACATCAAGAAGGAAGGGGCTGCCTTTGACCTACCGATGGCTATTGGGGTACTGGCCGCCCAAGGGATCGTGAAGCCGGACCGGCTCTCGGAGATCCTCGTCCTGGGTGAACTGGCCCTCGACGGGATCGTCCGCCCCATCCGCGGTGCCCTCCCGATGGCTGTGGCCGGGGCGGAGGCTGGGCTCAAAGGCATCGTGCTCCCGGCCGACAATGCTCCTGAAGCGGCCGTGGTGAACGGGATCGACGTTTACGGCGTCCACAGCCTGGCACAGACCGTCGGCATGCTCAATGGAGAGCTCACTCTGAAGCCCACCACGATTGATCTTCACGCCGCCTTCGCCCATTCCGCCCATTACCCCGTCGATTTTACCGATGTACGGGGCCAAGAGCATGCGAAGCGTGCCCTCGAGGTCGCCGCCGCGGGGGGCCATAATATCTTGCTCATCGGTCCCCCAGGGTCGGGGAAGACCATGCTGGCCAAACGCCTCCCGACGATTCTCCCGCCTCTCGCCCTGGAAGAAGCAATTCAGACGACGAAGATCCATAGTGTCTCAGGTCTCCTTCCCGCTCGAACCCCCGTCATTGCCATCCGGCCCTTCCGGGCCCCTCACCACACCATTTCCGATGCCGGCCTGATCGGCGGTGGGAACATTCCCCGGCCGGGTGAGGTCAGTTTGGCGCATCACGGCGTGCTCTTTTTGGACGAGCTGCCGGAGTTCAAGCGAAACGTGTTAGAGGTACTCCGCCAGCCGCTCGAAGACGGCCAGGTCACCATAGCGCGGGCTCTCACCTCCCTGACCTATGCGGCCTCGTTCATGCTGGCCGCAGCCATGAACCCGTGCCCCTGCGGGTACATGACCGATCCCCAAAAGGAATGTGGCTGTGGTCCGGGAGAGATCCAGCGCTATCTCAGCCGGATATCGGGTCCCCTGTTGGACCGCATCGATATCCACATCGAGGTACCTCCCCTTCGTTATCGGGACATGACAGCGGAGGGAGCCGGAGAACCGTCGAGCGCGATCCGGGAGCGGGTGAAACAAGCCCGGGACGTCCAGGCTGATCGCTTCAAAAAGAGTAAGATCTTCTGCAACGCTGCCATGAGCCCAAGACAGGTTCGTCGCTATTGTCAGGTGGCAGAAGGGGGGCAGCGTCTCTTAGAAACCGCGATGGAACGTTTTGGGCTAAGCGCCCGCGCGTACGATCGAATCCTGAAAGTGGCGCGGACCAGTGCCGATCTGGCTGAAGAGGAAACTATTCGCCCGGAACACATTGCTGAGGCGATCCAGTACCGCAGCCTGGATCGCGGATTTTGGGGGAGTTAATTATGGGTGCCGTTCCAGCCAAGTGCCTTCACTGTAAGCAAGACCTCCGTTACGACCTCGCCAATCTGCGATACCGCTGTCCGACGTGCGAAGCAGGTGAGGCCCCAAAAACGAGTGCAACAGGCGTAGAAGGTACGGCACGCGAAGGGACCGGTCCTCCGGCGGATATTTTGCGCGAGCGGGCTGAGACGTTCGGGCGCGGCGCGGCCCGCCTCCTTCACCGGCTCGAGCAGTGGCTCAGCAAGTGAAGCGGGGTCCCCGAGGAGCGCATCTCAGGGGATTCCCGGACGACACCCGACTCGAAAGTATCGAAGGACCCCCAGACGGCCGCATTGGCCCCCCACGGACCGGTCGTCTTCCATCAGTGCTGGACCCACGGATTAAGCAGCCTTACCTCTGCAGGGTCGCGGTCATCTTGCCGATGGTTGCCAACTGAAGGCTTTCCTGATCACACCCCAACCCCCGTTGGTTCATGGTTTGTGGTTCATAGTTCATGGGGTAAGGTAAAACCCGGACTCGGACTCCCTCTCATGAACCCTGAACCTTGAATCATGAACGGCAGGTTCGCTATGCTAGGCTCAAAGCGGAGGCACGTCGACATGCATATCCTCATGCGACGCCTTGTCCCACTGGGCATCGCTGGGCCTTAGGAGGAAAGGACCTGCGAGTGATGCTCAGGCATCTACTGCCGAATATCCTTGGACCCATTCTGGTCGAGGCCAGCTTTGGATTCGCGACGGTGATCATCGCCGAGGCGAGTTTGAGCTTCCTCGGGCTAGGAACCCAGCCCCCCACTCCCAGTTGGGGCCAGATGCTCAACGAAGCGCGGCAGTATCTCTTGGTCGCTCCGCATCTGACGCTCTTCCCCGGTCTCGCCATCGTGGTGACCGTCATGGGCTTTAACTTCCTGGGGGATAGCCTCAGGGATCTCTGGGATCCGAGGGGCAGGCAGTCACCCCTCTGACAGCGGGAGGATTCGCGACTGGCTGCGAAGAAAAAAGTCCAGAAGGAAAAGCAAAAGAGAAAGAAGAAACCCTCGGTCCGGTTGCCGGTGGCACCGCCGTCCCGCCCTCATGAGCCAAAAACGGCGTATCGGCGACCGCGGGAGAAAGAGCGCTTTCGTCGAGAACCAGAAGAAGAGGAAGAAGGTGGCACCGGCCGAGGTGAAAAACAAGAGGCCTGATCCGCGAGACGTCCATGGCGGCACCACCAGACATGTCCTCGAAGCCCTGGCTCGGGAGCATTTCGCTGCTGGACTGGAGCGGTTAGGCTCTATAAAATCGGCGAGCCACGAAGAGGATTACGGATGACCGGTCGGGGAGAGGACGTCGATGGCGAAAGCAGGAAGAAAGGGGTTAGAGTTTGTGGTGCACGAGCACCAGGCCACCCGTCTCCATTACGATTTCCGGCTGGAAATTGGTGGGGTCCTCAAGTCCTGGGCGATTCCGAAGGGCCCCTCTATGAATCCCGCTGAGAAGCGCCTCGCGGTGATGGTTTCCGATCATCCCCTGCTCTATGCCGACTTTGAAGGGATTATCCCCGAGGGGAGCTATGGGGCAGGGCCGGTCGTGGTGTGGGACGAGGGAATCTTTGTCCCAGTGGACAAGGACCCACTTCAGGGGATTCAGGCTGGGAAGCTCGCCTTTGAACTGCGGGGGAAGAAGCTCAAGGGAGCCTTTGCCTTAGCGCTCATGAAGGACCGGGGAACTGGAAAGGAGTGGCTGTTGATGAAAAAGAAGGATGCCCATGCCGACCCGAAATGGAAACTCGTGACCGCCTTGACGCCCCAAAAACTCAAACGTCTCAAGGTTCGGGTCCCCCCCTGCGATACCGAATGAGGACTTGCACAGAACGCGTGAAATCCTGAGGGTGGCGGAGTAGACTGGAGTGAGAGTGGACTTTCGTATCGATCACGTGGTCATTCGCGTGGACGACCTTGCTACGGGCATAGCGGACTACACTGCGCTGGGGTTCACGGTCATTGCCGGGGGCGAGCATCCCCGTGTGGGAAGCCATAACGCCCTCATTGCGTTCGCGGATGGCAGCTATCTCGAATTGATTGCGTTCAAATGCCGGTCCTCCCCACCGCATGCTGAAATTCCAAAGCAGGCCCGCGCCGAAGAGTTGAGGGCCGAGCACATTCCGCCGGCCGAGCGCCACATGCGGTCCTGGGAAGCGGTCGGTGAAGGATTGGTGGACTTTGCGCTGGTTCCTGCGGCGATCGAGGACGCGATCGCCGAAGCGAAGCGACGCGGGCTCACCATTGAAGGCCCGCTGCCCGGTGGCCGGGTCCGGCCGGACGGCCGGCAGGTGTCGTGGCAGTTCGGGATTCCCGATGCCTTCGACCTCCCCTTTCTCTGTGCGGATGTGACGCCGAGGGCATTGCGCGTCCCTGAGGGGGCTGCCAGGGACCACGCCAATGGGGTGACGGGGATCACGGGAATTCTGGTTTTGGTGACGGCCCTTGGTATCAGTGTCCCCCGATATCGGGCACTTCTGGATGTCAATCCAGGCCACGGATTGGCCTTCCCTTGGCCAGAAGCACAGATCGTGGACATTCCCCTCGGGAGCACGGTCATTTCATTGGCCGAGCCAGTCAGGCAACGCGGTCCCCTGTGGGACCACTTGAATCGGTCTGGAGAGGGCCCGTATGCTTTGAAGTTACGGACCAACGATGGGGCAAGCGTAGGCTTGCTCGACCTTACCCGCACTCACGGTGCCCAGGTCGAGATGGTGTTCGGATGAGTGCCCGCGTCGAGAAAGCCCCACCCGGCCCTCGTGGTTATCCCGTCCTTGGCCTGCTGCATAAAGCGTGGCAGAACCCGCCCGAGTTCTTCCTCAACGCTGCCCTTCAATATGGCCGCGTCGTCTGCCTACGGTTGGGTTTCCATCGTGCGTATCTGATCAGCCACCCAGAGCACATCAAACACGTGTTGCAAGATAATTTCCTGAACTACGTCAAGAGCCCCCCAAGGATTGAAAAAATCAAACCGTTATTCGGTGAGGGACTTACCACGAGCGAGGGAGAGGCATGGCGTCGACAGCGTCACTTAATCCAGCCAGCCTTTGCCCGCGAGCGGATCGCGGGACTGGACTGTATCATCACCGATGCGACGACGGCGATGTTGGAACGCTGGTTCAGCGTCGCCGCAAACGGCCAGGCGCTCGATATTGCAGCAGAGATGTTGCAGCTGACGCAGCACATCGCCCTGGAAATGCTCTTTAGCGACGATGTTGCGGACGAGGCGGACGCGATAGACCGCGCCTTGGCCACCGTGCTCGACCACATCAACCAGTCAACGTGGGCCTGGTTCAGCGTGCCTCAGCGTGTGCCGACGCCACGCAACCGCCGGCTTCACCACGCCTTGGCCGTGCTGGACTCGTTTGTCTATCGCATGATCGACCACCGGCGCCGTAGTCGGCAGACCAAGGGTGACCTCCTTTCCTTCCTCCTGAGTGTACGAGATGAGGAGACAGGCGAGGGGATGAGCGATAGGCAATTACGCGACGAGCTGATGACGATGTTCGTCGCAGGCCACCAGACGACAGCAAACGCCCTGGCGTGGACCTGGTACTTGCTCTCCAAGAATCCTGACACGGAACAGCGTCTCCAGGTAGAACTCTCCAGTGCGCTGGCGGGGCGTTCCCCGTCCTCTCCCGATCTCCCCAAGCTGACGTACACCCGGATGGTGATTGAAGAGGCGATGCGGCTGTACCCGCCCACCTGGATCACGGCGCGCAGACCGATTGAGGAAGACAAGATCGGCGGTTACTGTATCCCGGCGAACTCGGCGGTTCTTTTGAGCCCGTACGTGACTCACCACCACCCGGCTTTTTGGAAGAATCCTGACACGTTTGATCCCGAGCGCTTTTTGTCGGAGCACGTCGCCGAGCGCCCGCGCTACGCGTACTTCCCATTCGGTGGTGGACCGCGGGTATGCATCGGCAGGAGCTTCGCACTCATGGAGGCGCAATTGATCGTTGCCACGGTCGCGCAGCGGTACCGTCTGCAACTTGTGCCCGGATACCCGGTCGAGCCGCTCGCGATGATGACGCTGCAACCACGCCACGGAGTCATGATGACACTGCACAGCCAACCCGCTCAAGGAGAAGGGCTGGATCGCAGCATGTGGGAGCGACAGTCGAGGTGTTTTGGAGACCGCCCATAAGGGAATTGGCTGAGAAGAGAGCGTGAGACGACGAGGTGGCATAGCTTGGAGGAGAACATGAGAACGCCGCTGAGAAAGCCTGCAAAGACAGGGGCAAGGAGAATCCAGCAGTTTTTTCAGTCCCTCGGGGAGCGCCTACAAAGTAGTGCCAGTGTGAAGAGGGTATATGGGGAGCCCATCGTCGTTAAGGAAAAGACGATCATTCCCGTCGCCCGCGTTGCGTATGGTTTTGGCGGGGGCTTGAGATCGCGCAAGGAGGGCGAGGGGGGAAAAGAACAGAAGGATGGGGAACAGGAGGGTGGAGGTGCGGGGTTGGCGGCCAGTCCCGTCGGCGTCGTGGAGATAACTCAGGAAGATACCCGATTCATTTCCATCGGTGAAGAAAGGAAATTAGCCGGGGCCCTGATCATTGGTCTTTTCCTCGGTGTTTTCATAGGGGGAAGGCGGTCAAGAACGTAAGCCACTCTCGGCTCTGACGTGAAAATCGTGCAGAAAGAGGCGAGCCATAGCACGTGAGATGCAACCAAAGAATTGGGCGCCCAATGTGTTCTTAGGGCTCAGCTCTGGAGCCCTGACAGTTGTGCAGAGTATCACAATGGCCGCCCTTATCTTTTCCGGCGAGCAGTCAGCTCATCTCGCCGCCGGCATCGGCATGGCTCTCATTGGTGCGTGTCTCGTTGGCGGAATCGTCGCATTGAAAGCGTCCTCTCCTCTGACCATCGCCGGTCCCCAATCGGCATCCTCGGTTATTATTGCCCTGAGCGTCTCGGTGATAGCCACGAGCCTTTCGTCCGTCGGCTCATCCGAGCAGATCTTTCCGACGGTCTTCGTGTTCATCGTTCTCACATCATTTCTTGTCGGACTATTTCTCTTTATCCTGGGGCGCTTTCGCCTGGGCAGCCTGATTCGCTTTGTCCCCTATCCGGTCGTAGGCGGCTTTCTGGCAGGTACCGGCTGGCTGCTGTGTGCTGGCTCGATAAGGGTTATGACCGGAGAAGCGTTACCTCTCGAAAAATTGCCGCGGCTTTTTCAATCTGATTGGCTCGTGCTCTGGCTCCCGGGTCTGATCTTTGGCTTCGTGTTGTTAGTAACGTTGCGGCTCTCGGACAGAATATGGGTAATGCCGTCGCTTCTACTGGGAGCTATCGTTCTGTTCTATCTCACATTGTGGATAGGGAATATCTCCCTCGATCAAGCGAGCTCCCTGGGTATTGTCTTGGGCCCTTTTCCAGAAGGAGGACTGTGGCAGCCACCCAGTCTTTCCGCCCTGACTCAGGCGAACTGGGCTCTCTTGCTCGGGCAAACGGTGAGTGTCATGACCATCATGTTCGTCGTCGCTATTTCTCTGCTGCTTAATGCCACTGGGCTGGAGCTTGCCACCCAGAGTGATATCGATCTGGATCGGGAACTGCGTGCTGCGGGCATCGGAAATATCGCTGCAAGTCTCGGCGGTGGGCTGGTGGGTTTCCAATTCCTTGGGTTTTCGGTCTTGAACAGTAAGGCTGGCGCCAGCAGCCGACTTGTGGGCCTGTTGTCTGCCGCACTTTGCCCAGCGGCTCTCGTTTTAGGTGCTCCCCTCGTATCTTATTTCCCAAAGCCTGTTGTCGGAGGCATACTGTTATTTGTTGGTCTTTCCTTACTCATGGAATGGCTCTATGACGGATGGGCGAAACTTCAACGTCCGGATTACTTCCTCGTCGTAACAATTCTTTTATTCATTGCGACTGTCGGATTTCTTGAAGGAGTGGGAATTGGTGTCCTGATCGCTACGGTTCTTTTTGCCGTGAATTACTCTCGTGTCGATGTGATGAAACACGTGCTTTCAGGTGAAACCCACCGCAGCAATGTGGAACGCCCCGAAAGTCAGCAAGAATTGCTCCAGAAAAAGGGAGGACAGATATTCATCCTCAGGCTGTACGGGTTCCTCTTCTTTGGAAGTGCCAACACGCTTTTCGAAAAAATACGCCAGCACATAGATGCGCGTAGGCGGGGGGAGGAACCGGTTCGATACATCGTGCTGGATTTTCAATTGGTCAAAGGCCTGGATTCTTCGGCTGTCCTCAGCTTTACGAAGCTGGAACAACTGGCGCAAGCCAAACATATGGCTTTAGTGTTTACGAATACGTCCGGGAATGTCCATCGCCGACTGGTGCAGGCAGGGTTTTTTGAGGCCGTCGACGGCGTCTCATATTCCTTTCCGGATCTTGATCGAGGGGTGGAATGGTGTGAGGACAAAATTCTAGAATCTCAAGATGTGACGAAAGCGGGACCACCTTCCTTTTCAACGCTGCTCAGTGAGATCTTTCCGGGACGGGAAGATCGTGCCACGCACTTTGTCTCGTTCCTTGACAAAATGGAAGTACCATCCGGACATTTTGTTTTTCACCAGGGAGAGCCAGCGGGGGATCTCTACTTCATTGCGTCGGGGCAGCTGTCGGCTCTGCTAGAATCTGGAGGGGGAGAACCTATCCGATTGCGTACGATGGGGAGTGGCGTCCTGGTGGGCGAAATGGGCCTCTATACCGCTGCGGCCCGCTCCGCATCCGTCAGGGCCGAGGAGGCGAGCACACTCTATCGCTTGTCTTTTGAAAAGCTGAATGATATGCAGGAACACGCGCCTGAAGTGGCATCAGCATTCCATCGTTTTGTGGCACGGCTGCTCGCGAGCCGTCTCGGTCAAAAGTCGAAGGAGGTTCAAGTACTGCTACAGTAACCGCGGCGAGCGCCGTTGAGGGACGTGTCGATATGGCCCAAGGGATCCTTCGCTCAATAACTCGAGGCAATTTCTTTTACCTCCTATGTTCCTTGTTACTCCTATTGGTACTCATTCCATTCTTCGAAGGGACGGTCGTTGGGGATACCGTCGTGGACATTGCCTTTTCCGCTGTTCTGCTTTCCGCAATATACGCCGTCAGTGAGAGGAAGCAACAGTTTATGATTGCCATCGTTCTCGCTATTCCGATGCTCGTGACAAGATGGGCCAATCATTTTCTGAAAAAGGAGTCCTTATTCCTGACGGCCGAGGGTTTCACGATACTATTCTTGGCCTTCACGGCGGTTTTGATAGTTTCTTATGTCGTGAGGGATGAGGAGGTGACGGCAGACAAGATATACGGTGCGCTCAGCGTCTACTTGCTGATCGGGCTCACCTGGGCCTTGCTTTTTGTGATCATTGAGGAAATGTGGCCTGGGTCGTTCTTAATGGGTCAGGCCCCGGGCACCCCTCGCTTCGAACAACTTCGTCAGCTCACATATTACAGTTTCGTGACTCTAACGACCTTGGGCTATGGAGATGTCACTCCCCTCACTCCTCCCGTACGGACTTTGGCGTATTTAGAGGCGGTCATTGGCCAAATCTATTTGGCGGTCTTGATTGCGCGGCTCGTGGGCTTACACATTGCGTATTCGATGAAGAAGGATTCTCGATGAAGATGAAAAAGTCGCTTTTGGAGGGGAGGAGCGCGCGGTCTGTACGACTATGACCTTCCTTGCAGGTTTCGGCCGGCTTACGTTATAATCCCAGCCTATATCACTCCATGCGCGAGTCAAGGGGCAGGGCGCGATCCAAAATTTGCGTGCGTGATCGCACCCTGCCACGGCAGTGACCCACTTGGGGAAGGTGAGGACGTTATGGTCCCAGTGAAGCTTCTAGAGAATATCTACTTGTTTCGGGGCGCAAACCGGGACGACCTCATTGCGCTTGCGGCGATCGCGGGATCCAAGGATTTCCTGCCCGGCGATTTCGTATACGAGTCGGGGGACTCTGCGGAAGCGATGTACCAGATCGAGATCGGCACCGTGGAGATCGTCAAACCGGGGACTCAAAGCGTGTTCGCCACCCTAGGGACCGGACAGACCGTGGACGAACTTGTCTTCTTCGACCGCGGGGACCGTGTCGCGGTCGCGCACACTCGTGAACGGACCTGAGTGCTGCGCATTCCCTTCGATCGACTCAGTACGTTGCTCACCGAACGTCCGGGGCTCGCGCTGGTGGTCTATCGGAACGCGTCCGCGTTCCTCGCCAGGCTTGTGCGCCGACTAGCCCCCGAGATAAACCACCGCTACTTCTAAAGAGCCGTCGCAGGATAGGCGACTGGAGCGAGAGAAATACGAGCCTGTCCCCTTTTTTGGGGCAGAGGGTGGGGCGAGGTCATAGATAACGAATACCTCGTGATCGTGCTGAATCTGCTTCTCAGCGTCATTGCCGGGGGAGCGATTGGTCTTGAGCGTACCTACCACGGGCGTCCGGCTGGTTTCCGTACCCATACACTCGTATGCGCTGCCTCGGCCCTGCTCATGCTGCTCGTGGTGTTCCAAGGAAAACTCATTCTGGTCACCGGCATGGTCAGGGTGCAGGTCGATCCTACCCGGATGGGGCAGGGGATTATGACCGGCATCGGGTTCCTGGGCGCCGGCGTGATCATGAAAGAGGGGTTGACGATACGTGGGCTGACAACGGCCGCATCCATTTGGATGACCGCCGCCATCGGGATCGTGATCGGCTTGGGCTTTTACTTTGCAGCTGTGGCTGCCATTGTCGTTACTCTGGTCACCTTGTCTGTATTTCACTGGATCGAGCGGGTACTGCCCTCCTTCCAATATGCGGTCCTCTTCGTGAGCTATATGAGCGCAGATGCCATGCCGGAGGAAAAACTCGGCCAACTCCTTGGGACGCACAAGATTCAAGAAGTGAATACCGGTTATCGACTCGAAGACGCGGGAAGAACGTTTCGTTATCAAATGACCATTCGTACGCGCACCGCGGATAGCTTTCAGCGCCTTGCGGACACCTTGCGCCAAGCGGAGGACGTCCGTGAATTCAGCATTACACCGACGGGCGACTGAGTGAGTCTGTGCATCGCACACGTTATAAGAAAGGGCTCTCGATGAGCAAATCAATGTGGTTTCGTCGACTGCTCGGGTTGATTCCGGTATTCATATTGCTCGTTCCGATCACCGCTGAATCAGCGCGCTGTCCTGTTACGCCCAAGAGTAGTCCTTTGCGGCGGCCCGATCGCGAGGGGGAGCAAACCCGCGTGCCGGTCGGCATCTACGCGGTCGACATCTTCCAGATTGACGATGTCGATCAAGCCTTCAGAGTAGATTTTGTGCTGACCATGAGATGGAAGGACCCGCGATTGGCCGGAGAAAAGCCCGGCAGGCCGACGTGCATCCTGCGCCTGGATAAGGTGTGGCATCCACGCGTGGTCATCCTGAACCGGCGTGGGCTTAAGAAGGAGTTTGATGATGTTGTGGAGATCGACCCGCAGGGAAACGTGTTCTATGTACGAAGATATCAGGGCGAACTCTCAGTGCCTCTCGACCTCAGAGATTTTCCTTTTGATCAGCAGGCATGCGGATCATAGCCCTGTCAACAGTGTATGGTCCCAACGAGGCGATCTTCGTCTTCGACGCGCATGCGTGAGGACGGAAGCAGGCGCTTTCTGTCGCTGGCTGGTCGATTGGTCGGTGGGCGGGCGAGACAAGCTTCTTTTACTATGAGCCTGCAGGTTTGGACCTTTCCGCGATTGAGTATGTACTGCAAGCAACCCGTCACCCCGGCTACTACTTTTCGAGGGCAATCATTCCGCTAATGATCATCATCTTCGTGTCGTGGAGCGTTTTCTGGTTGGATCCGTCCCATCTGGGAACCCAAATAAGTCTCTCGGTGACGACGATCGTGATGCTCTTTATCTTCCAGCTCAAACTCGGGGATATCCTCCCTCGGATCTCGTACCTGACACGGACTGACCAGTTTGTTTTGGCTTCGCAAGTTCTCGTCTTCCTAGCTTTGATCGAGTCAATTGCGAGTGGTACCCTCGCTGCCGCCGGGAAGCAAGCACTCGCGAAGAAGCTCGACCGACTGTCTCGTTGGGCGTCCCCCGCCGCCTTCTTTGTTGTACTCCTCATCGCTTTCTGGGTGTAAGGGGTTGCGCTTAACACTCCGCCTTTTGCGGAGGTACGCTGGGATGCGTTGGCCCCACCGAAACCCACCGGTGGGGTTCAAATATGGGGTCTCAGGTTTCTCGCCAGTCGTGATCCGCTAACATCTTGACACAGTGCCCCCAGTGGGCCATAGTAAAGCCCCCCGCGACGGCGGGATAGGACAGGGGAAGGGAGACAGGACCGCGATGAAAGATGCTCAAGGGACGACGAAGCACCTTCTCGAGGAAATAGCGAGATTGCGCCGGCGCGTTGCTGAATTGGAGGCGTCAGAGCGCGAGCGTAAGCGAGCAGAGGCGGCCCACCGCGACAGCGAGGAACGATATCGGATCCTCTACGAAGACAACCCCTCGATGTACTTCACGCTGGATGTCGACGGAACCGTTCTTTCGGTCAACCAGTTTGGGGCGGGGCAGCTTGGATACAGTGTGGATGGACTAGTTGGACAGTCGGTGCTTCACGTTTTTCACCAAGACGACAGGGAAGCCGTGCAACAGCAACTCGCGGAGTGTGTGCAAAAACCCGGAGTGGTTTTTCATTGGGAGTTTCGTAAGGTCCGGAAGAACGATACCCTTATGTGGGTGAGAGAGGCCGCTCGCGCCATCCAGTCCACCGAGGGCAGGCCGGTTATCCTTATTGTGTGCGAGGACATCACCGAGCGCAAGCAGGCCGAGAAGGCTCTGAAACGGGCCCACGACGAACTGGAGTATCGGGTCGAGGAACGGACAGCCCAGCTTTCCGATGCCATCGAATACCTGCGGGACCAGGTTGCCCAACGCCGGCAAGCCGAAAGGGCACTGCACGAGAGCCTGGAGCGCGTGCGGCTTCTGCTGGAAACGACGAACGCCGTCCCATGGGAGGCGGATGCACAGACCTGTTGCTTTACGTATGTCGGTCCGCAGGCTGCCACGCTGCTCGGCTATCCAATAGACCAATGGTATGAAAAAGATTTCTGGGTGACCCACATTCACCCGGAAGATAGGGATTATGCGGTCGACTTCTGTCTCAAGTCCGCCGCCAATCGAGATAACTACGAGTTCGAATATCGCATGCTCTCATCCACGGGAGAAACCTTCTGGCTCCATGATATCGTCAATGTGGTGAGGGAGGGCGGTGAGCCCAGAATTCTCCGGGGCTTTCTGGTCGACATCACCGAACCAAAGCGGGCGGCGGAAGCGCTCGAAAACCAGCGGGCGTTTCTGCGGCAGGTCATTGACATTAGTCCGAACTTTATCTTTGCGAAAGACCGGGAGGGACGGTTTGCGCTGGTGAATCAGGCCGTGGCAGCTGCGTATGGGGCGACGGTCGAGGACCTGATCGGCAAGACCGATGCGGATTTCAATCCCAACGTCGAAGAGGTCGAATTCTTCCGGCGCATGGACCTGGAAGTGATGGACAGTGTGCAAGAAAAGTTCATCTCGGAAGAACCGTTCACCGATGCACAAGGGAAAGTGCGATGGCTGCAGACGGTGAAGCGCCCTATCATCGGCGAGGATGGGACGGCGGACCAGGTTTTGGGCTGGGCCACCGACATCACCGAGCGCAAGCGGGCGGCGGAGGCGCTGCGGGAGAGCGAAGAACGTTTTCGTGTCATGGCGGATACAGCGCCAGTCATGATTTGGATGTCAGGAACGGATAAGCTTTGCACATACTTCAACAAGCCGTGGCTGGACTTCACGGGCCGGACCCTGGAACAGGAGATGGGCAATGGCTGGGCGGAGAGCGTTCATCGCGACGATCTGCAGCATTGTGTGGAGACGTACATGAACGCATCCGACATCCGACGCGCCTTCACCATGGAGTACCGGCTCAGACGCCACGATGGAGAATATCGATGGATTATTGATACGGGTGTTCCGCGCTTCACGTCCGAAGGAACATTTGCCGGGTACATTGGATCGTGCATGGACATCACGGAACGCAAGAGAGCCGAACAGGCGTTGTTGAAGAGCGAGGCGACGGTTCGGGAGAGCCGCAGGGCGCTCCAGGATCTTGCGGGCAAGCTGCTGGCGACGCAAGAAGCCGAGCGCGGTCGGCTGGCCCGCGAGATGCACGATGATCTCACCCAACGGCTGGCGGTGTTGGCCATCGAGACCGGCAAACTGGAGCAAACGCTCGAAACCTCTGGTGGGGGAGTGCCCGAGAAGCTGCGCCACATGAAAGAACAGATAGTGACACTGGCTGCGGATGTCCACGCCATCTCGCGCCAACTTCACCCCTCCATTCTCGACGATCTGGGATTGGCTGATGCGATTGAATCAGAATGTGCCAGTTTTTCACAGCGGAAAGGGATCCTCGTTACCTATGAACCCCACAATGTTCCTGAAGTAGTGCCCAAGGAATTAGGGCTCTGTCTATACCGGATCACGCAAGAAGCGCTGCGAAACATCGCCAAACACGCCGAGACGCAGGAGGCTCATGTGTCACTCGTGGGGAGGGATGGCGTCATTATTCTGACCATTGAGGATCCCGGTGTCGGCTTTACCCCCATCAAGGAGCGCGGCAAGAGGGGTTTGGGCCTCGCCAGCATGGAAGAGCGGGCGCGACTGATCCAGGCGGAACTTTCTGTGAGGTCCCACCCTGGCGAAGGGACGGTCATTGAGGTTCGGGCGCCCTTACGGGAGAGACAGGAATGAAGCGAGCACGCGTGTTGCTAGCCGATGATCACAAGATTGTTACCGAGGGATTACGTAGCCTGCTGGAACCCGAGTTCGACCTTGTACGCATCGTCGAGGACGGGCGCTCATTGGTGGCTGCGGTAAACGAGCTGAATCCGGACCTGGTGGTCGCCGATATTTCCATGCCATTGCTGAATGGCATCGAGGCCATCCGACAGCTCAAAAAGGCGGGCATGCAGGCAAAGGTGATCTTCCTCACCATGCATCCGGACGTCACGTATGCAACCAGGGCTTTTGAAGCGGGCGCCTCGGGTTTTGTCTTGAAGCATTCGGCACCCGCTGAGCTGCTGACGGCGATTCGTGAAGCATTGAGGGGACGGACGTATATCACGCCGATGATTGCCCAGGATTTGATGCAGGCATACAAGGGCCGATCCCAGCGGCGGCAGATGGCTGCTCCGAAGCTGACCGCGCGGCAACGGGAGGTGCTGCAGTTGGTGGCCGAAGGTCACTCGGCCAAGGAGATCGCCTCCCTGCTGCACATATCCGCCAGGACCGTCGAGTTTCACAAGTACCGCATTATGGGATATCTCAATCTGCGTACCAATGCGGAATTGGTCCAGTATGCGATCAAGGAGGGCATTGCCTCGGTGTGATCAATGTCCTGCACTTCCCAGGGATGCCACCCCGCATGTCTTCCCCGTCAAAGCAGTAGGTACACCCCCTCGACACCTCTCGATTCACAAGACTCACCTTAGTTTCCCTCAAGTCCAGTAAATTTTTCGCTGAAACCTAGTAATTTTACGAGTTGTTTGCGGGCGATTCTCGCTGGTAGTGTGTGGTGGTGTAACGAATTAGTAAACCCAGAATTATATGGGAAATATCGCGATGCAAGAGGCAAGAGGGGCGTCTGACAAATGAAGGGGCAAGCCATCCAAGGTCGTTTAGTGCTACTCCTCGTCCTCCTATTCAGTTTCGCCGTAAGGGTGATTCCCCTGCACGCAGAATCCGAAAGGATGATCGTCAACCTCCGGGGAGAGGAGGTCGTCGTCCCTGGAGACGTCCCACCGAAGGAGCGCTTTGTCCTACAGCAGCTGATTAGTGTAGACAACCGGTTGATCGTGTTTCTCTACAGTGGCCCCAAATTCCAACGCAGGGTGGATTATGCAGAGACATACAACCTGAAAGGCGAGCTTTTGGAGGTTGCCTGGTACGACCCGACGGGGGGTCTCAAGCGAGCCCGGGACATCAATGTAGGCAACCCCAAGGCCACCAGGCCAGCCCGGATTTTGGAAATGTTCCGTGAGCCCCAGGAGGATGGCGGGCGGCCCGAGATGGCAATCGAACGGGAAACCCGTGCGATACAGCGCTATTAGACAGCCCGTCCGGGCTTTTCTCTAACTTATTATCAGAGAAAGGGAGGGATAGGAGAGATGCCTAGTGTCGCTCATTGTTCACGATGCGAACGCACGTACATTGTCATCGGCCCCCCTTCGCCGGGACAGAGGGACGTGTGGATCTGTCCACGATGCAAGCGGGGACGGAATCTACCCCTCGACGCCGGCCGCGAGAACCCGGGCGTGGTCAGTGGACCGCCGCGGGTCACGGCACTTCAATAAGCTCGTCTGACGGTGTTGGTGTCCGAGAAAACGGAGACAACCATGAAGCAAGGCCGCGTGCTCCTGGCGGATCGGCATCAAGGCATGCTCGAAGGGATGCGGGGTCTGTTGGAGACCATGTTTGAAGCAGTCGTCATGGTCGCCGACGAGCGGTCGCTTCTGGAGACCGTAGAAAAGCTCAAACCTGACCTCGTTGTCGTCGATCTCTCGATGCCGGTCTCCGAGGAAGTCAACGTAGTTCGTCGACTCAAAACTCGCTATCCCGAGTCGAAGCTCATTATTTTGAGTGTGCATGACGAAGCGACGGTGGTGAAAGAGACACTGGCTGCCGGCGCTTTGGGCTTTGTCCTCAAGCGCTCGGCGGCGACTGATTTGGTTCCAGCAGTCGAGGAGGTTCGCCAGGGCCATACCTATGTCTCACCTGCCACTAAACCTCCGTCCCCCCCGCAGGAATCGGGCAAGACCTCGTAGTTGTGTCCCGCAAAAACCCGTAATTTTACGAGTTGTCAGGGGGACGTGTCGCTGGTAATATTTCCACACGCCCCAAAGATGGGTGTGGGCAACCCCAGAATGCCACCAAGCCCTCAGCATTGATCGTCAAGTCCGGGTGCGAAGTTCTGGATTCTCCGCAAGACCTCAGATTGACGAACGAGGGGGATTGGACGTGCACGGTGGGCAAGGGGATCTGGCACCGCTTGCCGCTCGAGCCCTCGAGTACGTGCAACGTGGCGCCGTCGTTGGCCTCGGCACGGGCCGGGCTGCCACGGCCTTTGTTCGTGGCCTCGGAGCTCGGGTCCGGGAAGGACTTTCCATCCGAGGAGTCCCTACTTCTGAGGAAACGGCGCGCCTCGCGCGCGATCTGGGTATCCCACTCGCCGAATTGGACGAAGCCCTCATTGACGTCACCATAGATGGTGCCGACGAGGTCGACCCGCGGCTGAACCTGATCAAAGGCTATGGGGGGGCGCTGGTACGGGAGCGCATCGTGGCGGCCGCCTCCCGCAAGCAGGTGATCCTCGTGGACGCCTCTAAGCTGGTTCCGACGCTGGGGACGAAGGGCCGCCTGCCCATCGAGGTCATCCCATTCGCTCTTGGCCTCTGCTCCCGTCGCCTGCGAGAGCTCGGGTGCCAGCCAACGCTCCGCCAGGTGGAGGGACGGCCCTTTGTGACTGACAATGGAAACGTCATTCTCGACTGTGCGATCGGACCGATTGAGGCCCCTGCGGTTCTCGATAGCGAGATCCGGGCCATCCCGGGTGTTGTAGGGACCGGCCTGTTCCTTGGGACGGCTCACACCGTACTGGTTGCGGATGGGGGGATGATCCGAGAGATGACGAGGAAATAGGAGAAAGCCATGACAAACCCTCTCTCCCCAAAGGAACTGAAGCTGATGGACGCGTATTGGCGGGCGGCCAATTACCTGTCCGTCGGCCAGATCTATCTCTATGACAATCCACTGTTGCAGGAGCCCCTGAGGCTGGAGCACGTGAAGCCCAGGTTGCTGGGCCACTGGGGGACAACGCCGGGGCTGAACTTCATCTACGTGCATCTCAACCGGGTGATCAAAAACCACGACCTGGACATGATTTATGTCTGCGGTCCAGGTCATGGCGGGCCGGGTATGGTCGCCAACACCTACCTGGAGGGAACGTACACCGAACATTACTCCAATATTTCCCAGGATGAAGAGGGAATGCAAAAACTCTTCAAGCAATTCTCCTTCCCTGGAGGAATCCCGAGTCACGTGGCTCCCGAAACCCCGGGGTCCATTCACGAGGGGGGTGAACTGGGATACGCCATCTCTCATGCGTATGGCGCCGCCTTCGACAATCCCCATCTCATCGTCGCCTGTGTGGTCGGGGATGGGGAGGCGGAAACGGGCCCCCTGGCAACCGCATGGCATTCGAACAAGTTTCTGAATCCGGTGGGCGACGGCGCCCTGCTGCCCATCCTGCATCTGAATGGCTACAAAATTGCCAATCCAACCGTGCTGGCACGAATCAGCCATGAGGAACTCGAGAGCTTGTTCGTCGGATACGGATACAAACCCTACTTTGTAGAGGGCTCTGATCCCGAACCCATGCACCAGTTGATGGCGGAGACCCTGGATACCGTGATTGCCGAGATCAAAGCCATCCAGCAGGAGGCGCGCACCAATGGGAACGGCAAGCGCCCCCGGTGGCCGATGATTATCCTCCGAACTCCGAAGGGGTGGACGGGCCCGAAGGAAGTCGATGGGCAAAAGACCGAAGATTACTGGCGGTCACACCAGGTGCCGTTGTCCGAGATGGCCACGAAGCCGGGTCACGTCAAGCTGCTCGAACAGTGGATGAAGAGCTACAAGCCCGAAGAACTCTTT
>CAZLDS010000004.1:0-13125 GCA_964558395.1 uncultured bacterium
CTGGTGATAGACGGTGGTGTCCCCGACGCGCGTGGAATAAACGCCAACATCCTCGGTTCCATCGGGCGTCATCAGGTATTCTTCCCCTTCCCTGACCGCCAGGATCAGGAAATCGCCGGCCGGCAACGGTACCGGGTACACCTCCTGCGGCGTGAGGAGGTGCCAGCCGTTCACCTCGAGGGGTCCTCCACTCTCGACATACCGGCGATACTCATCGGGAAGGTGTCCCACATCGATCGCGATCTCGGCGCTTCGGTCGGAGGGGTCGCCCATAATCGTTACTGACCTGACGTCATGGATTCGGTCGAAGCAGTGGGGCTTGATGCTCGGCCGCGTGACAAAAGAAAAGATATGACCCCCGATGGAGGTCAGGGTCGTGGTGAAATGGACGCCCTTGATGACGTAATCAACGGCGCCGATCGTAAATTCTCCTCGGTTGGCAAAAACATGGTCGGGGTTCCACCGGACCTTTCCCGACTTCATGCAGTAAAAGAGAATCTCTGTCCAGTCGAGCGTTCGCTGCACCTTGTTGATACTGTTGACCTGGGAGTAATACTGTCCTCGGTTCGCTGCGGGAAGCGCCTCGCCCAGGAGTCCGAGGATCTGCTCTTCGACGGGGGTGAATGTTCTCCAGAGAAGCGTCAATCTCTGCCTCTGCAGCATCTGTTCGTCATCCCCTCCATCTTCTCTGACGGCGGCCAGCAAGCCGTGGGTGTAACCCCCGGCCCTATCATCCTCTCATTCCTCATCCCAACTGACAATTGAAGAGTTGACCCCTAGCCCCTTCTCCCAGCGAGAGGTTAGGCAGCCGGCGAATTCTTGAACCGGGGAAGCCAGCGACCGACCCGTTGGCAATACGCCTCGTATTCTTGCCCAAAGAGCTCGCGCAGTTTGGGCTCTTCATAATAGATCACAAAGAGGTTGACGACGAGAGCCGCACCCAGCGTGTAGAGGACCAGGACAGGCGATCGAAACAGAATTGTCCAGCCGCTGAGAACTGTGAGGACACATACATACATGGGGTTGCGTGTGTAGCGGTACAGCCCCCGGACCACAAGCCTCTTGGGGGCGTCCAGCGGAAGAGGCGTGCCACGTCCAAATGTGGCAAAGTCCCAGACGCACCAGATGTACATACCGGCGCCGAACACAATGCAAACGAGTCCTGGGACTGACGCGAGGCCCGAGGCTGGACTCTGGTGGCGAGTGAGGAGGAGGGGGACGTAGACGGCGACTGTTCCCGGCACGAGGACGGTGAAAAGGACGTTCTTGAGCAGAAGCACCATTCGTTTAGTACTGCGACGCTACATGCCTTGAAGCGCATCAACGAAGCCACCATGCCAGCCGAGAAAGATGGGTTGCGCCCCGGATGCAGAGGCGAGCCCGAAGCGGTGGTTCTCTTCATCGAACACGATGAGATAACCCTCCGTTGAATCAGGATTCTCTTCGAGCACGATCCACAGATCGAGGTATTTGGGACTCGGTGAATCTGGGTGCGGGAATGTGTTGCGCACACGTGCGCGGCGCGGAGTGACGAGGCACGAGTTCAGATCTAGCTCGTGAGAAGGATCTGGCGCACCATATGCCTCGATTTCTGCACGGACCAAGGCGGAAACGTCGTTAGGGTTCATCCACCCCGCCTATCAGCAAATGAACAAAATAAACAGAACTGCATCATAGCGCAAACACTGCAGTTTCGTACAGCCTATTTCTCCTTGACTTGAGGGTTGAGAGCCTTCGACTAGGCCTGCGCCGAGCATGGTCAAGGGGCTCAGGGCAGGTCGAGACTTGAGCGCTCGCCTGGCGCATTGAAAAGGGGATGTCAAGATTCAAGACCTGACCCTCTCGCCTCCCCCAACGATGTGCTTGAGCGGCGAGCGAAGTCCGTCCCCGGGAGTCCGTCTCAAAGCGCTCAGTTGGGCGATCCTTCTTTCTTGCGTGGTATCTTTGGAATTGTATATGTCTTAACCACATCACTGTCTCCATAAGTACTGCCCTCCCCCAACAGCGTAATTGTGTCAGAGAGGGGTTTCTTGATTCTCATCCGATAGTCATTCCATCTCCGCGTTGGAATGATGTCGATTACTGCAACTATTTCTGAGGAGGAACTATCTACGACGAATAGACCGAATAGTTCATCTGAAAATGAACCCTCAAACCTCTCATCTGCTCGGATACCGCGAGCTAGAACATAGTGCCGAGAGGCATCGACAAGGTCCTGGACTGAATCAAGTATCGAAACTCGCTGAACCTTGGGGTTCTTTCTTTGGAATTCAACACGGATATTGGCCAGCAACGCAGCGTTCGGTTGGTCTTGCGCCGAACTATAGCTATCAAACGGGGCCAGAAAAGTCCCAAGCACCAAGGTCATGAATATGATGCGTTGAAAATACATATCTGCCTAACGCCCGAGTTAGGCCGCGCCGCGAAACTGTCCCTAATTTTCACTCGCGGCGTTGCATCATGGCCGCGTCGCGAGGTAGGCGAAGGTGGCGCCCACGACAATGCCGATCCCGACGCCAACTCCAACAAGTTGAGTGATTCTTGAGATACCCGCCAGTAACACTGCCGGTACGAGGCCAGCGAGAATCCCTGAAGTGATTCCGCCGATCAGGGCGGCCTTGCACGCCAACACCAAGGCTCCGGGACCCAGTTTCACCACCACAATCTTCCCGGCGGATGCGGGGAAGAACACAAGCCCAAGAAGGGTGCCAACAAGAAAGCCTACGATTCCGCCCAAGAGGCCGCCTGCCAAGGTCCAGAAAGCTATCTGCTTGAGGACCCAGAGAGAGATGGCTGCAGCGACGGTTCCGGTAACCACGGCCGACGACCGGAGAAGGAATGCAAGGTCAACTACCCGGTCGCCCGGAGAAAGGTTCGGATCTCCCATGCGTATTCCTACCTATGGATTATCTTGTCCCAAGCCTGACCCCGCCCTGTCCCTGGTGCTCAAGAGCCGGAAAACTCGATACACAGCCCAAGACCGATGATCCAGGCCAGCAAGACGGCGAAAATGAGTATAACCCGGCGAATCTCTCGTTTCAGGGTGTCATCGGAGGAGGATAAAGCCGAGTGCATATAGACCAGGGCGATCGGCCCGGAGACCATGCCGTTGAGCCGCCATCTGTCCTCATCGAGACCCAAACGCTGCGCGGCGTCGACACAGAGCTTCGGAATGACGCGCGCCCCGTGGGCTACCGCACCAATGGCGCTGAGAAAAAAATCAACCGTAGCATCCATCGACCAGGCCAATGATGGGCAATGTCAAGATGCAAGACCTGATCCCCTCATGCCGGGCATTGCGTCGCTAGCAGCATTTCCCCTTCATTTTCTGCATCATTTCCTGGAAAATTTCCATCGGGCTCCCGCCCGCTTTCATCTTGTCCATCATTTCCCGGCAGGTCGCCATCGGGTCGGCCGCCCCTTGGCGTGCACCTTTTGCGATGAGTTCCGCCCGAATGGCTTCTTGGTCCTCCGAGGACATCTCGGTAAACGCTCTCACGAAATCCTCTTTGTTCATTTGCCTTCCTCCTCAACTCCGGTCGCGGAGCCTTTGGATCTCTTCTCTCAGTTCTTGCACTTCCTGGCGCAGGTCCTCGGTCTCGCTGGCGCGTGGGCTGCCGTAGCCCCCCATGCAACCGAACCCCGACGTCCCGCCCATCATGCGCATGCAGGCGAGGGCCATCACGACCATGATCGCCAGGCCGACCAATGGAAAGATCCACCACAATCCATCCCAGAACAGCATGGTGTATCACCCCCCTTCTGCCCCTATAGACGAGGGCCAGCCGGGAAAGGATACACCTTCAATGGTCTTTTCGGAATTCGCTCAATGCGCTCTTCAGATCGCAGGCCAGTTCGTTTCGTTCATCCCGATAAAAACTGCAATGGGTCTCCAGCTCTTTCCGGAGCTTTGCCCGGGCCCGGTGCAGCCGGATCTTAACCGTGTTCAGGCTCGCCCCGATTATTTCAGCAATCTCATGGTCCGTCATCCCTTCCAGCTCACTGAGCACGAGCACGGTGCGATAATCTGCGGGGAGATTCTCGATGAAACTCCGAATGCACTCGTTCATCTCTTTCCGAACCAACGATGCCTCAGCCGAAGGCGTCTTTTCCCCCGTCCAGACATCTTTATCCTCGGTTCCGATTGCACCTACACCAATAACCACCGTGGATCCTCTGTGTTGACCGGTCGCCTGAAAAGACGGGCTCCGCAGCCTGTCCAATGCGGCATTGGTGGCGATGCGATAGATCCAGGTGGACACCTGGGACTCGCCCCTGAAGTTTTCCAAAGCTCGACCGACCCGGACGAAGACCTCCTGCGCCACGTCCTCGGCCTCGTCTGGACCGACCAGACGGTTGAGATACCGGAGTATCTTGGGCCGAAAGAGGTCGTGGATTCCCTGGAAGTCCAATTCACCATCCCTCATCATATGTTCCTCGTTTTTGGGCGCCGTCTCTCCCTCGCTTCCCGGGAACGGAAAATCAGATCCACGAAAATCAGTCAGTTACCTTTTCGAAGGTGTCCGATACCTTTCGCGCCGATTTCCCAGGAGGTTCACAGGTCGGTCACTCAAGATGGGGTTATAAAACATATCAAACGTCCCCCCTGTGCTCACATGCCCCACAGCCCTCTCCGGATGGGTTTCGACGTCCACCGGCTTGCCGTCCCGGTCCACAGGCTGACCCTTCGGATTCACCCGGACAATACCGGTGGGCGTAATCCCTACACCTTTCTCCCCCCAGGGACGACTGTCTATGACCTGGCCCACTGCTATGGGCTTCCTGTCCGCGTCCAGCACCGTTCCGTCAGAGCGGAACGTAAAGGGTATGCCTTCCGGTTGTTCACCAAAACTATTCTTTCCCAGGTTGAAGCTTTGGTCCAGCACAATCTTGTAATAACTGGCAATTTTCTCTCGCATCGTTGCCGGCGTAGGGTAGAAGACCGTGCCCTTGATGAGGGTCTTTCCAGAGCGCGGGTCGTTGTAGAGGTATCCCTTGTCGCTGGCATAGTAGCGCGTAATCTTCTGCCGCTCTAGAAGGATCTCCCGGCGTGCGTCTCTTTCCATAGCCTTCAGTTTATCATCGCCGAAGATCTCCTTCAGCGAGTGTGTGAGACCCAAGGCCTCCCTCAGGTTTCTCTCGACCGCATAGTCCATCAGCTCAGCTTTGAACTCCTCGGGCATGACTCCAAAGAGGTCTGCCCCCACGACCGTGTAGTAGAAATAGCCTAGCTCGCCCATCTTGGCCGTGAGATTCTCGTAGTCCTGGAGCTGGGTTTGTGCTGGCATATCTTCGTTGTAGTCCCCGTAGTTCATTTCCCCCCAGCCTGCGGAACCGGGCAGCTTCCGCTGAAAGGACCAGACCGCATCCACCGTATTGCCGACACCAGAATGGCAGCCCACGCATTGGACCAGCTCTTCGGTCGTCTGAGGCCGCAGTCGCCCCTTCCGGTCTTCGATAAACGCAGCCAGGATCCAGCCCGCGCCGTTGTCAACCCATCCCTGCGCTTGGCTTCCCAGGTAGTGGTGATAGCCTCCCACTCCTTCCATCTTGGGGGAAGCGATTTCCTCCAGGGTCACTGTCTTCCATTTGTACAAGTAACGAACTTCCTTGACCCGTTTGGAACGCGTGCCGGGAAACTCATACGTGATCCCCTTGTTGCCCACTACACCATTGACCTTCGCCCCCACGTCTCCGTCCGCGTTCAGATCCACATAATGCAGGGGATGCGCGAACTCGGTCCCCACGGGATAGAACCCTTTTTCGATGACGACCCGAGCCGCATCGCCCAGGTAATGGGTGCGGGTAAGTTTCTGCCCCTTGATATTGGCTTCCAGAAGATCGAGATTGCGCGCGTAGGTCATGAGGTTGAACTGGCCGCCTTCATACATGAATGGTTTCGGAAGGCGGAGGTAAATGCCGCTGACGCTGCCAGTCAGCGGGGTGAAAATGGTGTAGGGGAAGAAGTTCACGGCCCGCCATCCGGTGTAATGGCCGCGTTTGTCGCGCACGAAGCCCGCGGGATCAACGTATCCGTGTGTCCCGCCGCTCGTGGGATCGCCCTGACGATACGGAAAGAGGTCCTGGGGATTCAGAGCCGGAAAGAGCTGCAGTGCGCTCCCTTTCTCGGCCACATTGTTCCAGCTCAGGTCCCCCTTCAGTCGCGCGCGTCCATAGGCCTCGGTCCAATTATCTCCGCGCACATAATCGAGCAACTGGGGATCATGGGCATGCGGGATCTTCACGCCGATGCGAGCAAGGCGTGCGGTGATCTCTTCCGGGTGAGTGATGTTGCGCCACGGAATTCTGTTCAACCCCGGCTTCGGGAAGCTATACAGAATCTGGTCCTCGCCGGTTGGAAAGGCATTGCCATGCTTTTGCTGAGCAAGATAGTTCGTATGGCAATATTTGCAAGCATTCTGGGTACCGTAGCCGGTCTCGATCCAGCATTGGGCTGGAATCGCAGGATCCTCATTATGACTGGGCGTGTAAGACGATCCGGCACGGTTGGGAAAGTCGGGTGGGGCGACGCCCTTCGCGAAGTCTGCAGCGCTCATGACCTCCACATCTAATCCGGTGGCGTGCGCCAACGCCACTTGTCTCTCCTTAATCGGCGGTCTTTCAGCGGTCTTGTCCATGCCCCACGCCGCCAATAGCAGAAGAGGCACGCCAAGATACAGGAAGACGGTGATGCACGTTCTCCTCAGTTTCTTCCCCGTCAGCGTAGCCATGCCTCTTCACCGTACCTTCCTGCAGCCTATTTCCTCTTCAGTCGAGAGTTGAGTGTTTGGTCTAGGAATTCAAAAGCAGATCCAAGACAATCAGCCACTTCCCTCTCCAAAGCTGTCCAGTGCTTCTACCGCCCAGCGTGGCTAGGCGGGAGCTTGTCCGAGAGGAGCACCGGCTCGAATCGACGCCTCTTGCATCGTCCGAAATGCCTCGGTTGTTACGTTGCTCACAATCGGCGCTTCACGCAGCCTTTGAACGTAAGGTCCATTCAAATAGGCGTTCGCGGATTGGACATCCCGGAAGAGGTAGAGTCCGGCCGAACGTTGGCGGTCTGGGTCATTGAGGAAGATCTTCCAGATGAGGCCCTCAACGTCCGGCTTGACGGTAATCGCGAAGTCCATCGCCAGTTCGGATAGCGCTTCTTGATTGCACGAATACCTGAAGGTGATGACTGCCATCGCTTGCATCACTTGGTCTCCTTGCTGTCCGGTACCACCTAACCTACTCCAGTCCGGCACCGTTAATAAGAAATAACCCGCTTCCCTTTCCAATACTTCTTGGACCAGCAATAGGAATCAAGACGCGACTTCGTAACACCTTCGGATGTCGAGGCATGAATAAATTCACGATTTCCTACGTAAATTCCGACATGCCTGGCAAAGGTACCGGTTTTAAAGAAAACGAGGTCACCATACATCAGTCGCTTTCGACTGACTGCACGCCCGACTTTTCCTTGCAATTCCGTTGTTCTTGGCAATTGAATACCGAGTTTATTCCGATAGGTTACATACACAAACCCGGAACAATCTATCCCTTTTTTAGAGATGCCACCCACCTTATATGGCGTGCCCTTCCATGACCGTAGTTGCCGAAAGAGCAACTTTCGTACTTCCTTCCTTGAATAGTCTGTTTTTTGTGGAAGATGATTATACGTTGCGTTCACAGCGTGTTGTCGTGAGCCCGCTGAACCCGCGCAACCGAATAGAGTCAAAGACAGGAAAAAGAAGATCAGATACGCGTACCGAAACACACCTTTCTCCAAGAATGGCAAGCCGACATCTCGGTATCAACAGAACTGTATATTACCCGGAACCTCCCCACTGGTCCAATCTTTACCCCCGCCCTCAAATCAAGACTTATGGGTTAAGGTGTCCGGGACCCTTTTGCTTCGCCAGGATCATCGCAACAGGTCACGGGCCTACGACCACGGTGAGCCTGGCCAGGCCGAAGTTGGCGTTGGACGGGTCCATCGCCAGTACTTCCAACTCCGCCGGTCCCGTGCTGTCCAGCACCACCTGCCCGGCGAAGGTGCTCCTTTGCCCGGCGTACGAGAGGGGCACCTCCCTCAGGACCTGGCCATCTCGGAGCGCCCGCGCGACCACGCGGATCTTCTTCGCGTCCCAGAGCCCTCCGGGCTCGGTGGGGCACCCTCAGGTCATCGTCACGGTCGCCCGAACTTCGACCGGGGAACGGACGGACACGCGTGCGTCCGCTGCGGGGGACAGGAGGTCTACCGTAAACCCGTGGATCTCCAAAATGATCCCTTCGCCCAGCACATCCTGGCCGGGGACCAAGAGCAAAGTCTTCGACACGCGCTGAGTGGACTGCGGGGTTCCCAGGGGCCCCTCGGCCGTGACCTCGACGATGGTCGGCCGCTCGAGTGTCAGCGTCGCAAGAAAACCTGCCGTCCCAGCGGTGTCAAAGATTGTCGCCCCCCGGGCGCGGGGCCGGACCATGATCAGATCGGTGCTTCCGGTCCCCCCCTTCTGTATACCCTCGGCCAGGACGGTGCCGCTCGCCGCGTCCCGAATGGTGATTCGGGCCCCGCCCACGTTTGTCCCTATCACCTTGGCGTCCCGCGAGACGGCCCGCACCATGACCTTGGTCGGGATCCCCTCTCCAGCTCGGGTCAGCCCGGCCATGACCAAGACAAACAGCGCGGCTGTGCCGCTTAACCAGCCGTTCCTCCTCATCGGCGACCTCCTATATACTGGTCCCTGATTTCTTCGACGTGTCCGGCCACTTCCGGGAACAGAACCCCTCATTTAAGAAAATGGGTGCGACGGCAAACTTCCCAAGACTCGCCCGGCCACATCAGAAGTACTGACAGTGATCCGCTTTGACTGCCTTCTCGTTCAAGAACCAGACAGAGTCCACTATCCCATCGGCCTCTGGAATCAGGTTCGTCTCGCTGACATCCAACGTAGCGGCTGCGATGCGGCAGCCATAGAGATTGACCTTGCCTGTCTTCTTCAGCAGCTTGATGAAATCGTAGATCTCGACAGGGTTACCGTCACGTCCCAGCCGCTCTCGCAGCCACGGTTCTTCGGCGGCGTGACGCCCGTCGATCTTGAGTGATCGTACGCCCCCCTCTGTGAGCGCCCGTACAGCCCAGTTCACAAACAGGATATCCACCTGAACGCCTTGTCTCGCCTGGACATAAGCGAAGGTCAGCGGGGTGAGGAAACGGTCGTAGCCGTCATCCCGAATCACAATGGCCATGCTCTTCATCGCGCCCTCCCCCCGTGGTCTTTTGGGTCATTTTGTCTTTGTCACGATCAGTTCTATCGCTTCGAGTTTTTCCGTTTTCGTGTAGTTGAGCCGCACAGAATATGTCGAGCCGAGGTCCTTCTGTGCTGCACCTTCCATTTCATTTTTCAGTTCATCTGTCATTGGGGGAAGGCTACCGACCGGAAAATAGTGGTCAACGACAAGCGTGTCTGGCGGGTCATAATCGTTCTGATACAGAGGCCGAATGGAAAGGCCGATGCCATTTGATGGATCGAACCCAATGATCTGGGTCCCCGTGTCATGTTTCGTCGATCTCACCAGCCAGCTACGGGGGAAAAATGTCTTGGATTGTTGCTCCCACACCGGTCGTGTCAAGCTGAAGACATAATCAGTGTCCCGCTTGCTAATAATAGTTCCCTGGGCCTCACCCCCGTCCCCAACGCGTGAGAGGCCGACCACCAGGAGGACAGTGAGGCAGGCAACAATCGTTTTCATCGCTCGAAAGCCACCTCTTGCCCCGCCGTGCTCCGCACCCTTGAACGGCACAATCCTCGATCTCGCATCGCCTCAACCCTGCCCTGACCCTCCCTCTGCGTTCCTCATCGGGCTCGACGCACCACCCAGAGAAACTTGCAGGTATCGGTCGTCGACCCCGAGCAGGCGAACAGGAGCTCCTTCCCTACGAACTCGGCGCTCCCGCCGAGGTGACCGCCGGCGACGCGCGGCAGGTCGAGCAGCAGCTTCCCGTCGACCCCGATCTGCACGTCGCACTCCCCTAAGTTCTGAACCGACACGTAGCCCCGGGTCCTCTTCAGGAACTTGTGGAACACGCGCTTCTCGCCGCAGAGACTCTGATGTTGCAGCGGACCGGCGATCACTTGGCCGCTCGCCAGAGCCTGCAGCTTTGCGGCTTCCAGACCCGGTTCAAGGGCAACGGCTGCGAGCCCGACCGTCCGGCCCACCGCCTTGGCTCGCGTCTTCGTTCTGCTCGGCACCGCCTTCGCTCGATCAGTCACAAGATCCTCCTTGCGGACTCGATGCTGCGTTAGTCCCGCCCCACTCCTCACAGGCTCGCCATCTTATCATTCATCTATTCAGCCCTGCCCCCTGTCCTTTCATCCAGCCCTCGACCCTCAACTCTCAACCTTCGATGCGCCTCGCTATCCCTTCAGTCACCTATTCAACCCTGACCCTCTCAGCCTCCGCTGTTAACAGCTTACACTTGTGCGAAGCCGCCATCCACAAACAATTCCGTTCCGGTGATGTAGCTGCTGTCGTCCGATGCGAGAAACACCACGGCCTTCGCGACCTCACTGGGTGTACCCAGCCTGCCGAGCGGAACAGTGTGGGGAATCATCCTCAAGCGTTCTTGCCCCGCTTCTGTGGACGCCAGCAGGTCACTCAGCCCGGGCGTATCAATGGAGCCTGGGCTGACTGCGTTCACGCGAATGCGGCGATCCTTTAAGTCCGCCGTCCATGTCCGCGCCAACGAACGCACGGCAGCTTTTGTGGCGCTATACACACTATTCGCCGAAAACCCTCTGCTGGCGACGATGGACGCATTCAGGATAATAGAGGTAGCATCCGGCATCAGCGGAAGCGCCTTCTGCACCGTGAAAAAGAGGCCTTTCACATTGATGTTGAACATCGAGTCATAGTACTCCTCAGTTACCGTGTTGAGGGGGCCATACTTCACAACACCGGCATTGGCGAACACAATATCGAGCTTGCCCTTCTCCCGCTTGATTTGTGCGAAAAGGCGATCAAGATCACCAAGGTTCGACACGTCTCCTTGTACGCCGGTGATATTTCGTCCGATCCCATTTACCGCCGCAGCCAACTCCGGCTCACGGCGCCCCGTTATGAAGACGTACGCGCCTTCGTTCACAAACTGCTTCGCCGTCGCAAGGCCAATACCGCTATTGCCACCCGTAATGAGTGCAATTTTTCCCTCAAGCTTACCCATGTATTTCTCCTTGGTTGTCACTTTTTCCGCTGTTTTTGGTCGAACGAAGTCTTATGTCTCGCTTGCGGGAAACAGACCAGCCCACCCCTTTGTGGGCCTTTGCTGTTGAACAAACGTTGCCTTTTCTCGAGCAAAGCACTGCATGGTCAGGTTCGAAAAGTCTCCCTGGTTGCGTGGATACTCTACATATTCAACCACGTCCTTGCCTCGAACAAAGAGCAACAGCGCAATACCGTCGTTCGAGTGAATCGACGTCCGTGACTCCACGTTCCAATCAAAACCCAGTATCGTCCGAACTTCTTTGTTACCCGTGTACGGGCCGAGGATGCACACCCTTTCCCATGGTCTTGGGACCGCTTCCGCGAGATTGACTTTTGTCCTTCCACTCGCCTCACATTGGCGCGCAATCGCGGTAGACGTCTCGCTCGATGTCAGTCCGCACGCGACCAGGGGCAGAAAGGCGACCAGCCAGATTGTATATCTCATCTTTGCCATTCATCGTGGTCGTCGACGAGCGTTTGGATATGTCGCTGCAACAGATCGAAGGCGATCGTCATCTCTGCCTCCGGACTGTCTTGCAGCCTATTTCCCCTTCAGTCGAGAGTTGAGAGAGATTCAAGACCTGACCCTCTCGCCACTCACTATGGGCACGCTCAATTCTTCTGTATCCGATCGATCGTCTCTTGTACTTCAGGGGTTTTCGACGTAATCCGCGTTGCCGCGCCCTTCTTGAATCTGAAGTCGCAGTGGTCGCAGCCATCCGCCAAGGTCTGGGTCCGGATGAGACCCCAGCCGAGTGCGTTGCTCAGTGGGATGTCTGACATGCAGACGTAAGGGGCAAACTCTGGTGCGCCGAGCTTCTTCGCGAGTTCCAAGTTTCCGCAACCCACGTAATCCACGCCAACATCGAAGTCATGCCCGTCGCCGATAACGTACCGCACCTCGAAGGCGCCGAACCGAGGCTGCTCCTTCTGCTGCGCACGTCGCCGTATCCTCCGCTTCGCCACCGGTGAAAACATAAGCCACCTGAACAGCCAGGCTTTCCACCTGGGAAACGCTTTCATCCGCAGTCGTATCCCCTCGTGACAGATCTCCCACGCCTCGGATGCGGTCTTACCGTGCTTCTTCATGGCCTTGTAGACCGCCACTTCCTGGGCGGTAACACGGAGGAAGCCATTCAGCATCCTCGCCCTTGCACCCCTGATTCTGGGTATCTGCGGGATAATTCCCTCGTACTCCTGCCGTGCATCACGAGAGAGCGCATCAGCGGTTACTTCGCCGTAGCGTGCAGTGGCAAAGCCTTTGACGAGTTGCGCCGTGCGGTCAAAGTCCCGCAACAGCTTGTTCTTCTGCGACCTGTACTCACCCATTCAACAGCTCTTCGGCACCGCTCCCTGGGCTCTTTCCGTGGCCCACCCGACAACCCGCCTAGGCCCCTGGTGTGAATCCGAGCACGATGTCAAAGCGTGCCGCCAGCTCGCCGATTCGTGACTCTTCCAAAAAACTAGCTTGTCCCCTTTTTCCCCCAGTAAATACGCGCCCGAGCGATCCGGTCTTCTTTTAGGTGGTAAACGGCGGCCATCCCCATGCTTGCCTCGTCCCCCTTCTTCATGGGCCCGAGCAAGAAACCCGGCAGGTCCTTTTCGGCATGGATGACGCAATCCAATTCCACGGCCGTCACGCCGGGTTTCATAACAATGGTTTGGGGTATCAGCTCAATTTTCACATCTTGAGTGGTTTGCTTTAAAAAGCCAATGATCTCTTTCCGACCACGCACCTGGATTTTCGGGTTCTCAAACGTCGCGTCTTCCGTGTAGAAGCCATTGACAAAATCTTCGAAACGCCTGTCATTGTGCGTATCAAAGTAGTCATTCCAGTATTTTTCATCAATCCGTCGCATGATCGTCGCCTTTCGCTAA
>CAZLDS010000004.1:13225-86710 GCA_964558395.1 uncultured bacterium
AGGCGGAGCGTGTCGTCGATCCCCTGGAGCGCCGTCAAGCCCGTCGACACGGCCGCGGCCGCCCGCAGCAGGTCGAGGCGCCGCGGCACATGTGCGACGTGTTCGGCGTCCACCGCCACGTATTCCGCGTAGAAGCCTCCGTGCGGCTTGGAAATGTCGAGGGCGTAGACCCGGTCGCCGATGCGGAAGCGGCGGACACGTGGTCCCTTCCGTACGACGATTCCCGCGCCGTCGATCCCAGGGATGAGAGGGAATCTGGAACGCCCGGCGGGCTGCCAGGTGCCGTCCCGTATTGACGCGTCCCACCCGCCGACACCAGCCGCGTGGAGCGCGATAAGCACCTCGTGCGATTTGGGTTTGGCCACCGGAAGCGTGCGGAGCCTCAGCGCCGACGGCGGACCGAACCGGTCGACAGCGGCGGCCCGCATGGTTACCGGCACTGTTGGTGCTCGAGGTCGTGTCGCGCCTCGGATCGCCATGGCTGAAATCCTCTCCTGGACTGCGTTACCGTGGGATTACAGTGCACGCCATAAAATCGGGGCCAAAGCCGAATTTCCTAACGTGAGGTCTTGACTCAACAGTCTCAACTCTCGATCTCTTGAGTACGGTGTCCGCCAAATCGGGGGCCGCTCAGCTAAACCTCCTTGGTAGGTTTGACTGACAACACTTCATTGTTGGTAAGGTTCCAGAACACGACCTCCGCAAACGGTGCCATCGCGTCAAACACGTCCTCATAGTCCTGTACTACCCATTCCCACTCTCTTCGGTCCATGAAGATTGCTCGGTATTCATTGACGTAAAAGGAAAGAACTAGTGGATGTCTTAAGTCATATCCAGTTCCTGCTTTATAAGCCTTGTCTCGGATTTTTTCAATCAGGCGACGTTTGTACTCCTCAATTTCCCCGTGGTCGAAGGCAATTCCTTCCCCGAACCAACGGCACTTAGTACTGGAATGTGTTCGTCAGGGACTGCAGAGTCTGAGAGATACGCCGAGGTTAATTCGACCCCGAAGTGCTCGTTGGTACGTTTGTCTCTAACAAAGTAATCGGGTCGTTCTCGCTTCTCAACAATCTCAAGTTCGCGACCAGCCGGCAGGCGGGCGTAGTGTTCGATAAACGAGTTAATCTCGTAGTCTTCCCGTTCGCCTTTGTCTGACCAATTTACAATAGCCATACTACCGAAATTTAATGAATGAATTAGGGTCGTGACAGAAAGTCGGATCCAACACAATCAGCCACTTACCGGTCTAAAGGTGTCCGGTACCTTTAGCGCCTCCGCGTTATCAGGCGTCACGGCCCCATAATGCAGTAAGCAGCTTTTGCTTCAGTGTCCTTTGCTGCTGCCGGCGGTGAAGTGGAACTCCCATGTAAATGCGGTTTAGATCGGCGGGCTCGCTGTGGCCACCCGTGAATGGGAATGGCTCGACCGTCGGGTCCCACCAAACAACCTCAATCGGCGTGCCGGAAACGCCGCGTGCGGCCTCAATGCGGAGCATGAGGGCGGAGTGTGATTCCATCCAACCAGTCAATCATGATACGCGGTCGTAGGCGAGCCAGACTAGATACGTAAAGAAGGCGATGATCGCAGTAAGTACAACAAGAACGTTCGTCATTGGTATGCCTTCGCCTCGCGCTCGAATTCACTCTTTCCCCACAAACCGAAAAGCACCGAGGGAAGCACGACCCGCCCGGTGCTTCAGAGTTTCCGGGGATCAAATTTCGACCAATACTGACGGTAACTTAAACCTCTTGTGTCGGTGTGTCAAGGAGTTTGGCTTCTGGAATAATCTGACGGGCGTAGAGGGGGCTTGAGGATGGGAAAAAAGCGTTCATTCGCACCGAGTCGGCCCCGTCCCATATCCCTCGGTGTCGATCCTCCGCAGTTCCCCTCCCTCAAAGGTCAGTAGATGGATCAGCCGACCGGACCCGCAGTTGTACATCAGGACCTCGGTCTGCTCGACCGTCTTGCTGAAACTTCCCTCGCGAGTCACGCGCCCCAGCCCCTCTTTGGTGGCGGTATCGCCAAAGGAACCGGTTTGCTCCTCTCTGATGACCCGACTCGACGTAGGCTCCCCACACTTCGCAATGACGATATCAATAAAGTCCCCCCGGCTGATGATGCCCCCCTCACACCGAAAGGCGGAGGTGTTCGCTGCAAAAACCAGGATGGCCGTGCCGGCGATCACGATGGTCGTTACTGTTCGGGCCATGGCAATTCTCCAAGACAGTCGAGAGTTGAGGGTCGAGAGTCACCGGAACTCAGGACCAAATGCTCAATCCTCAGTCCTCAACGCTCAGTCCTGTACCCGACAGTCGAGAGTCGGGAGTTTCGCCTACTTGATATACGTCCCAAGCGCTTAAAGTATTTCTGCCACGGCCTTGTCCTGAGGTTCATTGCCGCATTTCCTATGGCTTGGGCGCAATATTGACAATAGGTTACGGGATTTGGGGAAGTCTGTCAATGGTTAGATAGTTGAGAGTGTATAGTTCAGAGTTGAGAGTCGTCGGAATGGAGACCCAAATGCTCAGTCCTCAGTCCTCAAGGCTCAGTCCTGGACCGAAAGGTCGAGTGCATTGGACATCGGACATCGGACCTCAGACCCCTACGCTATTTGGGCGGCATGGGAAATGTCGCGTGCGGCCCGCTCGGTTCTTGATCCGGGGGGACGTAGATGGGTGCCGGCTTCCCGGCCGGACCGAGGTATCGAATAAACTGATAGATGGCGCGCAGATCTTCCTCCTTCATATCGTTCACGGCGTACCAGGGCATCGGAACCCGTCGCCTCAACGTCTTTGCCATGTCAACCCATTGCGCTTCGGTAAAACTATTAATCGGTAACCGCAGGTTGGACCCGTAGGTGGTCCCCCACGGTCCGCGCCATCCAAACGTATCACCTGTCAACCACAACTCCTCATCCACTTTCCCTTCGGAGAGTAAATATCCAGCCGTATGACAATCATTGCACCCAGCGATCCGTACCAAATACCGCCCTCTTTCCACCATGTTCATGTCAAACGCGGGTTTGCTCTTGAGTGGTTTCGACAGGTCTGACTGCGCCGGATTACCCCCAAAAAGCAGAACCAAGCATACACAGGAGATCACGGCTGTTTTCAGGGTAACTTTCATCGGTATGACCCCCTTGGTGTGACTGTTTTCCGCCGGGTCCTATCAAAAGGACGCCGGAAAACTATCTTTTTCCTCCCTCTGTGTCAATGTTTTGCGGATAGTCGAGAGTCCAGAGTTGAGAGCTAAGCGCTAAGCGCTAAGGGCAATTTCGGATTTTTGGGACCTCGCACCTCGGACATCGGACCTCGGACATCACAGTCGAGGGGTCGAGTGCCCTTCGAGAGGGCCTGGAGTTAGGCAAGAACGGCGGTGAGGACCCAGAGGGCGATCACGCCCCAGATCACGATGGGGAGCCATGCGTTACGGAGCAGGTCCGACCGTGTCATTGACATTTCCTCGGCGATCTTCAGCAGCGCCTTTGAGTACGGCATCATGCCAACCCCTCCAACGAGCGCCGTGAACGCCATCACCGCCGCGACGTCGACGATATACAGGCGTGTCAACACGTAGTATCCGACCACGACCGCCAAGACCCCATACACGGTGGTCGCCAACCGGGGATTGCCAAGGAGGGGTTCGGCGACTTTCTTCATCCACACTCGTGGATTGATCAGCACCACCACAAGCTTGAGCAACACCAAGAGCGCGAAGATGGTCGCGATAACCTCGAGCGCGGTCATTGGTTTCACCTCCGATGGTTACGCAAAGTCGAGGGTCGAGAGTTGCGAGTCGAGAGCTAAAAGCTAAGAGCCAAGCGCTAAGAGCGATTTCGGATTTCGGATTTTTGGGACCTCGCACCTCGGACATCGGACCTCGGACATCACAGTGGAGCGTCGAGGTTTACTTATCATCGGGATTGACGACCCGGAAGGCCATCGCCGCCACCGCCCCACCCGCAAAGTTCCCCACGAGAAAGATCCAGATATGGCCGATGCTCGATAGCCCCAACACGGTGATCCCCAGCGCGACCGCCGGGTTGAACGCCCCGCCCGAGACCGCGCCCACTGCATACGCCCCGGCCAGCACGGTGAACCCGATCGCCAGGCCGAAATACGAATTGCCGCTGGTCTTTTGCGCCGTGGCCACATTCAAGATGACGAAACACAGGGCAAACGTGAACAGAAATTCCGCCAGCAAGGCGCGGAGGATGTCCGGGTTGGCGGCCTGGACCGCCGCGTGGCTTTTCATGAGGAGAACGACAGCCGCGGCGGCCCCGCCGGCCAGCAGCTGAGCGATCATGTACGGAAACACATCCTCCATCGGACAGCGGCCGCGCATCCACACGGCCAGCGTCACCGCCGGATTATAGTGCGCGCCCGACACATGCCCGCCGGCATACACCATCACCATCAAGACGGATCCGATCGCGATGGGCGCCATCGCGCCGGCGCCGGGTTCGACAACGACCAGGCCAATGGTCAGTACCAGGAAAAACGTCCCGATAAACTCGACCAAATATTTATTCACGGAAATCTCCTTTCCGGTGGAATGTCCGAGGTCCGATGTCCGAAGTCCAAGGCCCAAAAAAATGGGAATCTAGCCCTTGTCGACTCTCAACTATGAGCTTATTTCTCGCGCTAAGGTAAGGGATTTGGGTCGGGCCGTCAATCACTCCTTAGTCGAGACTCGGGGGCGAGGACTGAGGACTGAGTGCTGAGGTCCGAGCCTCAGTCCGCATGTCTCAAGACTCGTGGTTTCCCTTGGCTCAGTCCTCAATGCTCAGTCCTGGAGCGGAGGGGGGTCTTGACACGCCTGGCACTCTGAGCAATCCTGGAGTCTCCCCCACCGCCACCATCGCCGGACAAGGAGGGCCCCGTGAAAATCACGATTACCACGCCGACCGGCAACATCGGACGGCCACTGACACATCGGTTGCTCGACCAGGGAGGCCACGAGCTGATCCTGCTCGCGCGCAGCCCGGAGAAGCTCAAGGCGGAGCGGGCCAGAGGGGCGAGGGTCGTCCAGGGGGATCTGGGTGATGCGGCCTCCGTTACACAGGCGACCCAGGGCGCCGATGCGCTCTTTTTTCTCTGCCCACCCAACTTTGGCGTCGCCGACCACCGCGCCTACTACGTCACGCTCGCCAAGATCGGCGCCGACGCGGTAAAGGCCAATAAGATCAAACACACCGTGCTGCTGTCCAGCATCGGCGCGCATCTGAGCGCAGGGACTGGCCCCATCCTCGGCCTGCACGACGCCGAACAGATTTTTGCTAAGGCTACGTCGGGCCTGACCATCCTGCGCCCCACGTGGTTCATGGAGAACCACCTCGAGTTTCTCGACTCGATCACACACATGAACAGCATCTTCATGCCCCTGTCCGGTCACATCACGTTGCCCATGATCGCCACCGTGGACATCGCCGAGCGTGCCGCCCGCGTGATCACCGCCCCGGCGCCCTCCCGACCCACGGTCGTCTCCCTGCACGGTCCGAAAGATTACAGCCTGGACGAATGCGCCAGGATCATCGGTCGAGTCATCGGCAAGGAGGTCCGGCACGCCCAGGTGCCGCCTGTAAAAGCGAAAGAGGCGATGATCGGTATGGGGGCGACCGAGAATGTGGCCGACACGATGCTCGAGATGTACGCCGGACTGCAGTCAGGCACGATTACCGACGACGTCGGGCGATCGCCGGAGACGACGACGCCGACCACCTTCGAGACCTTCGTGCAGAACGTGCTTGCGCCCGCGCTCAACGCCTAGCGCCGGGCCGCCCCATACAGTTCGGTGCCGCTTGCGAAGCCGACAGAAACCCACGAACCCGGTATCACGAGGAGGGATGCGGTCATGGCCAAGTGGACGTTCGAACCCGGGCATACCGCCGCAGATTTTTCTGTGCGGCACATGATGGTGACCTCTGTTCGTGGTGCCTTCAAGAATGTCCACGGGTCGCTCACGTTCAATCCAGCGAACCCGCGTGATTCGTCCGTCGAGGTCAGCATCGATGCCACAGGAATCTGGAGCGGGGAGGCGGACCGAGACGCCCACCTGCGCAGTGCGGACTTTTTAGATGTCGAAAACCACCCCGAGATCATTTTCAAGGGTAATCGGGTCGAGGTGATAGGCAGCCAGGACTACACCCTCACCGGCGATCTGACCATCCGGGGTGTCGCCCGCCCCGTCACGCTGCATGTAACTTTCTTGGGACAGTGGGAAACGCCCTGGTGGGAGGGAGGCGTGGATAAGGGGCCGAAGACGCGTGCCGGCTTTGTGGCAACAACGAAGATCAATCGCCATGATTTCGGGGTTAGCTGGAACGCCCCTCTGGATCGGGGCGGGATCGTCGTCGGCAACATCGTTGACATTACGATCGACGCCGAAGCGATACGAGAAGACGCATGATCACGGCCATCTGCCTAACACCCGCACTCAAAGAACGCAACCGCGCACTCCGCCGGCGCAAGCCCTTAGGCGAGTTCGTTTTTGAAGGCGAGTGGGGGGGGAGGGATGGCAGGTCATTCGTTTTCGCGGATGAACCGACGCCAGGCCTCAAGTACTGACTCCCCCAGGGCGGTCGGGTCTCGTATGGCGCGCGAAGCCTCAAGCGGACTGCCCTCCCGCTGCCGCGCCGCCTCCCTGGCGTAGTACCGCCAGACATCGTCTTGATCCTGAAAGCTCAGCTTGACGAGGGCGATCCCAGCCGTCCATTGGGCCGCCCACTTCACAGTCCCCCCAGCCTGGATGGCACGCTTGCCAATGGGGAGCCAGAAGTGCAGTAAGAGGTCGGCTCCAACAGAAAGCGTCGTACTCTGCGTCACGAGACACACCCCGGCGGTCCCGATGTTGGTGATCCGCCCCATCCGGCTATCGTCATCCCCGGCCTGGTAATCCACCTGAAGATCGCAGGAAATGCGCGGTGAGAGCCGCCGATCAACCAGCTCACTCATGACGCTCTCCTGGTGGAGCTTGGTGCGTCAAAAAAAAGGCCTTGTCGGGCTATGCTCCGCCCGAGAAGGCGTCAGAATCTTCTGATACCCCGTGAGTTCGCCGCATGTGGGCCTGGGAGACTATGATCACCCTCTCGTTTCACCGGCCTGCTACGAGTTAGGGTTGCGGGGCTGCTTCTGTCTTCGTCCTATAGTCGGCCGTACGTTACCCCCTTTTATTTCTCCTGTCAACTACTCTGATATCAGAAATGGCCTACAAGCGATCCGCCCCCCAGGGGGGACGGATTCACGGAAGAATCCACTCGATAGCCCTTCGACCGGTTCAGGGTGCAACTCAGGGCAGGGCATCAGAGTCCCAGGCGATACACCCGCCGAGCCATGTTTTGCAGCCGTGGCGATTTCAGGCGGTTCGTCATCCACTGCTCACTGGCCCGCTTGCTCAGAAACGCCATCGCGGGAAAGGAGTGTTGCAGAAACATCACGTCGTGCATCCGGATCCCTGTCTGGATCGCCAAGCCCCACTCGTTGATCATTTCACCCGAGCCTTCACCGATGATGTACGCACCGAAGATGCGCCCCGCCGGGCTGACGAAGACCTTCACAAACCCCGGGCCCAGTTCTTCGGCGATCGCGGCCCCGTAGTCCTCGTACCGCACCGTCACGGTCTCGTACCGGACCCCGCGCCCCTTAAGATCTGATTCACGCTGTCCGACAAAGCTCAAGGCCGGCTCGGTGAAGACCGTCCAGGGGACGACGTACTTGCGAAAGTCACGTTTCAGTGGCCACGGCAGCATGCAGTTGACCAAGGCGATCATGCCCTGATGCATGGCCGCATGCGAGAATTGCGCGTAGCCGTTGCAGTCGCCGGCCGCCATGATATGTGGCTGTGAGGTCCTGAGGTGCGCATCGACCGTAATCCCGCTGTCACTGTACTGGACACCGGCATTGTCGAGTCTGAGCGGACCAAGGTCCATGCGCCGCCCGAGGGCTGCCAACACCCGCTCGGCCTCGATGATGCTGTCCTCGGTGTGGAGCACAACCCGGCCGTTCTTCTTCTCAAAGCCCTTCATCTTCGCGTGCGTCCGGACTGCGATCCCTTCTTCCTGTAGCTTTTGTTGGAGCAGATGTACCGCCTCCTGATCCTCGCGCCACAGGACGCTTTTCCCGCGCATGACCATCGTCACCTGACAGCCGAGGCGGTTGAACGCCTGGGCCATCTCGCAGGCGATGTTGCCCCCGCCGACGACGATCATCGACTCGGGCACCGCATGCAGGTCGAACATCGTTTCGTTGGTGAGCGGATCGACCTCTGCGAGCCCATCGATTGGCGGTAATGCGGGCCGGGTCCCGGCACAGATGAAGATGCGGCGAGCCGTGATCCGCCGCCCCCCGACCTCGACGGTGTGTGGGTCAGCAAAGCCCGCCTTGCCCTGGCGCAGGATGAGGTCGACCTTATCGAAGAGGGCCATCGTCTTGGTGTCGTTGATGAATTGGACGTGGTGGGCGACCCTGGGAAATGGGTCGACGACCGCCGGCTTCGGCGCGGCGGCGAGGCCAAGCTTTTCCAATTTCTCGAAGGCATGCCGTGCCTTGGCCATTTGCAGCAGCGACTTGCTGGGGATGCATCCGACATTCATGCACTCGCCCCCCACCTTGTGGGCTTCGATCGCACAGACTTTCAGTCCCATCTGGGACCCCATGATGGATACGGCCATGCCCGCCGGTCCCAGGCCAATCGTGCATATGTCGTACTCGTATTTCATTTACCACCCCTCATTCATTGGACGAGCCCATGCCCGACGCTCCCTTCACTTTCCCTCACTCAAATCTTCGATCAATGCTGCACTGTTGCGTCGTCATAGACACAAATAGCACCGGCGACCTCATCCGGTTCCCCGGTGCTATTATAACGAATCGCGGTACTTTGTCTTCTAAGCAAAGACCGTGGTCAGAACCCAGAGGGCGAGGACGGTCCAGATCACGATCGGGAGCCACGCGTTGCGCAGCAGCTCTGCCCGTGTGGCCGACTTCTCCTCTGCGATTTTCAGCATCGCCTCCGCGTACGGCAGCACCCCCAGCCCCATCAAAAAGGCGGTGAACAGCATCACCGCGAAGACGTCGACGATATTGAGACTCGCCAGCACAACGTAGCCGGTCACGAGCGCCAGTCCCGCATACACGGCACTCGCCAAGGGAGGATTGCCCAAGAGTGGCTTCGCGACCTTCTCCATCCACAACCGTGGATTCACCAGCACCACCACGATCTTGACCAAAACGAAGATCGCGAAGATCGTCGCGATCACTTCGAGCGCGGTCATGTGTCTCACCTCCGTGATAGTCGAGAGTTGAGAGCGGAGAGTCGAGAGAGGCCCTTCGACGAGCTCAGGGCAGGCCCTTCGACTCGGAAAAGGGCAAAGATTCCCGGAAATGTCTCTATCAATAATATAGCACCAGGGGCCGTTGTGGCCCGCCAGGGGCCTTTAGGCCATACAACACGCGCCCTTAGGGAGCCCGCCTATGTGACCTTTCACACGGTCTGGCCTGTTCGCCGGGCTCATGGTTGGGGCAATGAAAAGGGAGGTTGGAGAGACGGGCTTTGGGGGGGATCGCCGGGTTTTGTGTCTAGAGGATGTTCTCGCGCAAAGGGGGCTGGTGGGTACCCCGAAAGCTTTTCGCGACTCTCACGATCCAGCTGCCCAAGAGCACAGCGCTTAAAGTCCCGTAGACCGTGATGAAAGAGAAAACGAACAGCGTATACCAGACTTTCATTGTTCACTCCCCCCTGCGAGATATTCCCTTTCCCTCTACAGCAGGAGGTGTGCCAACACGCGTCTTCAACGGCAGGTTCAATTGTGTAAGTCCTGTCTTTATAAGGAATTGCACCCAACGGCCCCCGTCCGCCATCTGAGGATCCGTCACTCTGCATATCAATGAAATGGTGAATATTGTGCATGGTGGTTTTTCCTGGTGAGTGTAACACGGTGAAATAGTACAGCGATATTTGTCGACCCCAACCATGCAGTCTCTGCCCAGGGGGGCACCTAAGAAGGTGCATCAATGTCATCCCTCCGGACCTCGGACGTCGGCCATCGGACTTCGGACCTTGACACCGTCGCCGGCCTCGGGGATACTCAATTCCCCCACAAGATAGCATTACCACGCGAGTGATTCGTGGAACGCAAAGCTGATACGCAACGCCGGATGACAGACTCCGTCTCTTTCTCGGGCCTGATCCTTCGCGAAAAGGACCCGGAGAATCTGGAATTTCCGTTCTCCACCCTCTCTACCTTCATCACACCGAACGAGCAGTTCTTCATCCGTTCCCACTTCGCTGTGCCGAAACTGAACCCTCGCAGCTGGCGGCTCACGGTCGAAGGGTTGGTCGATCGGCCTCTCGAAATCAGTTACAAGGACTTGCTGAACTTGCCGTCCCGTTCGATGATGATGACCCTCGAATGCGCGGGAAACAGCCGTATTTTCCTGACGCCCAAAGTCGGCGGCTTGCAGTGGGGGTTGGGCGCCGTGGGAAACGCGGAATGGACAGGTGTCCCCCTTGCGGTCGTGTTGGAGCGTGCCGGGGTACGCCCGGGCGCCGTCGAGGTGGTGCTGGAGGGCGCGGATGCGGGCGAGATCAAAAAGGACCCGCAATCGCCCGGGAAGATCCATTTTGCCCGCAGTCTGCCCCTGGAAAAAGCGTTGCGGTCAGACGTGGTCCTCGCCTACGAAATGAACGGCACGCAGCTCCCCGTCGCACATGGCTTCCCCCTGCGGGCCGTCGTGCCGGGCTGGTATGCCATGGCGTCGGTCAAATGGCTCACCCGCATCGTCGTCACTGACCGCGTCTTCCAAGGCTACTTTCAGACGGCCGATTACACCTACTGGCACCAGCGCGAGGGGCTGCCGATCCAACTGCTGCCTGTGGCCGAGATAGAGGTCAAAGCCCAGATCGCGCGTCCCGCGTTGCACGAAGTGGTCCCAGCACATTCAGTCTATCGGATGCACGGCGCCGCGTGGGCCGGAGAATCGGAGGTGGCCAAGGTGGAGGTCAGCACGAATGCGGGGCGCACGTGGAAGGCCGCAGAGTTGCTCAGCGCCTCGTCCAGGTATGCGTGGTGCTTGTGGGAATACCGATGGCGCACCCCGCCACGCGTGGGACGATATATCGTGATGGCGCGGGCGACCGACGCCCGTGGGCGCGTGCAACCCACGCACCGTGATCCCCATCGTGGAACGTACATGATCAGCCACGTTCAACCGATCGAGGTCGACGTCCAGCAGCCACCCAGACCGACCTCCGCGTACACCATCTAATATGGAGAGGGGGAACCCTCAAGGGACGAGCTCACAAAAAAGCACCGGGGCGCTCTCTGGCCCCCCGGTGCTTGATCCTTTACGCCGGAAATCTTAGCTCACGGTCACGTCGATCTTGCGCGGCTTTGCCTTCTCCCTCTTGGGCAGGTGTAGGGTGAGGACCCCGTGCTTCAGCTCCGCCCGGATCCCATCCACGTTCACCTCGTCGGATAGCTCAAACTGCCGGAAGAAATTCAAGAGCTCATATTCCCGCGCGATGGGGGTGCCGGGTGCCGCATGGCTTGTCCGTCCCTTCAGCGTCAAGATATCGTCCTCGACCCGGATGTCCAGACCAGCCTGGTCCACGCCGGGCATATCCGCGACGACCGTCAATCCCGTGGCGTTCTCGCAGATATCCACGGGTGGGGTGATATACCGCTCTTGCGCGCGCGTCACTTCGCGCTGAGGTGCCCCCTCCTGCCGGACCTCGGGAACCGTCTTCTCCGCCATCGTCCTCACCTCCTTCTATCCCACATTCACCTGAATCTGTCGCGGCTTCGCCTCCTCGCTTTTCGGGAGGGTAATCAGCAGCAGGCCGTTGGAGTAATCCGCCTTCACCTTCGCCGGATCCACGTGGACGGGTAGATCGATGGTGCGGTTGAACTGTCCCGCCGCCCGCTCATTCCGATGGTACGCCTCGGCGGTCACATGCTCGAGCCCCATTTTTTCCCCCTTGATGGTGAGACGCCCCTGGACGACGGACAGGTCCAGGCTCTTCGGGTCAATGCCAGGGGCGAGCGCCTCGACGTACAGGTTGTTCACGTCCTCGATCAGGTTCACTAGGGGGTACCGACGGGCCGCCGTTCCGGGTAAAAACGCTGTCCGCCAGACCCGTGGCCACCGCCCACCCTCGAGGTCTTGAAATGTTCGATCCATCTGTTTCCGTAAGGCCTCCAGTTCCTCCCAAACGGTCATGGCGCATCCCTCCTTTCTTTGCTCCTCGTGGGTTCCGCCCAGGAATATATTCACCAGACCAAATTTGTCAATATATCAGAAGAAAATTTTATCTGTACAGACTAATATTATAAATTATACGTTTATTTTCAATTAGTTACGTGGTATATTTGCTCGCTATTACGGTGTGAGGGATCGCTGGAGGGATCCGGGCGCTCCAGGCGCGCAAACCCGGTGGTAAACGTGGGCCACGTGCGGATGACCTCGTAGACCGCCAGACTGCTTTGGTGGGGGCACCACCCTACCCTTCCCCTTCCGACCTTTGGCCTCCCGCCCGTCGCCTTGCCGTCTCTCTGAAGCGCCCGACGACCTCTCCCATAGGCGTATCGGGCCCCATGATCTCCGCGACGCCCAACGCTTTCAGGGCGTGAATCTCTTCGGGGTCGATGATCGTCCCGCCCCCGAGGACCGGGATCTCGTCGGCCCCCTCCTGTTTCAGGAGTTCCAGGATCCGGGGAAAGACTGTCATGTGGGCGCCCGAGAGGAGGCTGATCCCGATGACGTCGACATCCTCCTCGATGGCGGCCCGGACCACCTGCCCAGGGGATTGATGGAGCCCGGTGTAGACCACCTCCATCCCCGCGTCCCTGAGGGCCCGCGCGATCACTTTGACCCCCCGGTCGTGACCATCCAGGCCGCATTTCGCCATCAATACCCTGATCGGTTTTCCCATAGAGGCGCCGTTGCGTCGAGGCGTATGCCTCAGAAGACCGGGATCTCCGTATACGTCCCCCAGACTTCCTGGAGGACCTTCACGATCTCCCCCGCCGTGGTGAAGGCCTTGACACATTCAATGGTGATCGGCATGAGGTTCTCATCAGTCCGGGCGATGTCTTGCATTTCCCTGAGAAGCTTCTGCACCCGGGCATTGTCCCGCGCCGACCGCACCCGTTTGAGAGAGGCAATCTGTCGTTCCTCGACATCGGCGCTCACCCGATGCAGGTGCATGGGGAACCCCTCTTGCTCCTCGCGATACTTATTGAGCCCGACCACCACCCGGTCCCCACACTCCTTCTCCACTTGGTACGTGTAGGCGGCGTCGGCAATCTCTTGTTGGAAGAAATTCTTCTCTACGGCCGCCAGGGTCCCCCCCAGGGCGTCGACCCGCTCGAGATAGCTTCGCACCTCGGCCTCGATGCGGTCGGTCAAGGCCTCCACCATGAAAGAGCCGCCCAGCGGGTCGATGCTGTTGGCCACCCCGGTCTCGTCGGCGATGATCTGCTGCGTGCGCAGCGCAATCCGCATCGCCTCCTCAGAGGGGATGGCCAATGCCTCGTCCATCCCATTGGTGTGAAGCGACTGGCACCCCCCCAATACCGCCGCCAGACCCTGAAGCGCCACGCGGATGATATTGTTATAGGGTTGGACCGCGGTCAGGGAGGCCCCGGACGTCTGGCAGTGAAAGCGCATCCGCATCGACTCCGCCCTTCTTGCCCCGAAGCGGTCTTTCATAATCGCAGCCCAGGTCCTCCGGGCAGCGCGGAACTTGGCCACCTCTTCGAAGAAGTCGCTGTGGGAGATGAAGTAGAACGAGAGACGAGGGGCAAAGGCATCTACATCCATGCCGATCTTGCGCACCTCTTCCACATAGGCGATCCCGGCGGCCAACGTAAAGGCCACCTCTTGGACGGCGGTGGCTCCCGCCTCCCGGATGTGATAGCCGCTAATGTTCACCGGGTTATACCGCAGCAGATGTCTCGCTCCATACATGATGGTGTCCCGGACGATCCGCAGAGAGGGCCTGATCGGAAAGCACCACTCCTTCTGCGCGATATACTCTTTGATGATATCGTTCTGAATGGTACCCGACAGCCGATCAAAGGGGATACCGCGCTTCTCGGCCACCACCAGATACATCGCCAAAAGGATCCAGGCGGTCGGGTTAATCGTCATGGATACGCTGATGCTGCCGAGATCGATGCCGTCCAGGAGGATCTCCATATCGGCGACGGTATCCACTGCCACGCCCTCCCGCCCCACCTCGCCGAGACTCTTGGGATCATCGCTGTCATACCCCATGAGGGTCGGCATATCGAAGTCGGTGCTGAGGCCAGTCTGCCCCTGCTCGATGAGGAACTTGAAGCGTCGGTTCGTCTCCTCAGGCGTGCCGAAGCCAGCGATCTGGCGCATCGTCCAGGGTCTGGCCCGGTACATGGTGGGATAGGGTCCGCGGGTAAAGGGGTAGCAACCAGGAAAGCCCAGCTTCTCTCGGTAGTTTGACCCTGACAGGTCTACCGGCGTGTAGAGCCGCTCTATGGGAAGTCCCGACAAGGTCCGAAATTCCGATTCTCGCTCAGGGGCCCGTTTTTGAAATGGTCTGAGCTCCTGCGTCTCCCACGACTCAAGATCTCGCCGAATGTCCTCCAGCCGCTTTGGGTCGAACATCGCTCACCTCGCTAGGTCCACAGGTAGGAGTAAAGCATACTGATCATCGCTCAATGCGTCTTTTTGAATTCCTGGAAAAGCTCACGATTATCTATGATCCGCCGCGCCTTGAACTCCGTCCGCGGCAACTCTCCCGGTGCCGTCACTTGGACCACCGCCCTGACCCCGACGAGCGCCCTCAGCCGCTCCTCTATCTGCCGCTGGAGCTTTGGGAGGCACTCCGGGTCTTGCCGGGCGTTCCCTGCAACTCCCTCGTTGTATTCCGCCTGGACCACCAGCTCATCCATAACCTCTTGCCGAGAGACGATCATGCGGAACTCCTCGCCGAAGCCTTGGATGCTGCGCAGGACCTCCTCAACGGCAGCAGGATACACATTATGACCTCGGATGATCACCATATCATCGACGCGGCCATAGATCCCCTTGGGCAGCCGCGGATAGGTCCGACCACATTCGCATGGCTCATCGGTCCAGGTCGCGAGGTCACCTGACCAATACCGGATCATGGGTTGAGAGGTACGTTCCAGGTGGGTATAGACCGGAACCCCCTCTCCACCGAACGGGACGGGTTCCTTTGTCTCGGGATGGAGGAGCTCGCAGTAGACGATGTCCTGCCACAGATGCATCCCCTGGCGAAACTTGCATTCGCTGTTGGACATCCAGGGGGTCATCTCGCCCATGGAACCGCAGTCCAGGCACTTCGCCCCCCCATAGGCCGCCTCGATCCGGCGCCTGGTGGAGGGGATGCCTGCGCCGGGCTCCCCCGAGAAGAACATGGTCCTGAAGGCAAAGTCTCTTGCCGGATCGATCCCCTCTTGTCTTGCCACCTCGGCCAGGTACAGGGCGTAGGAAGGGGTTCCGTAGAAGGTGGTCGCTTTAAAATCCCGCATGAACCGGACCGCCATGACCGTCTGACCGGCGACCCCGGCCCCGAAAGGGAACGAGGTGAGGCCGAGCCGCTCGGCACCGACCAGAGCTCCCCAACTCCCGATATAGAGGCTAAAGAAGGATCCGATGAAGAGGCGATCCCCGGGCCGGAGCCCCATCCCCCACATCACCCGTGCGTGGGCATTGCCGATCCGTCGCCAGTCATCCCGTCCGATCCCATAGGCGGTGGCCTTGCCAGTCGTTCCGGAAGTCCCGTGGATCCGGAAGACCTCTTGGGAGGGAATGCAGAGATAGCTGCCGAAGGGGGGATTGACTGTCTGATCTTCTCGGATCTCTTGCTTGGTCAGGATGGGGACTCGGAGAAAGTCATCAAGGGACGTAATGTCTCCTGGCTCGAGTCCTGCCGCTTTCCACTTCCGCCTGTAGAGGGGGCCCTGGTCGTATGCATATTTCATCTGGGCCCGAACTCGCTTCAGGATGAAGCTCTGTCGCTTCTCCGAGTCCATGGTCTCCCGATCCCGGAACCAGTATTGCTCTCGAGGATCCGGCAGATAGCCGTCATCATAGTCCGGGGGCCACCCTTCCGCTTCCATCCGGTCACCTCACTCCGCGTCCTCGCCCTCGGACACTGCAAAGGGATTGATCAGAACCACGGTGGCCATGGCCGCAATCCTTTTTACTTGCACGGGCCTTTCGTATCGCCATGCGCCAGGTGTTCATCGACGGCCGCCGCGCCCACGATTATCGAACGGGCATCTTCCGACTTGTCGGCCAATTTATGACACAGCGTCACCTTTTCCTCACCTGTCTTCTCTGAAGTCCTTTCCTTATGCTCCTTTTTTTCCTCTCGCTTTCCCGCCTGCTCTTGCTTCGAGTCGTTCCCGGTACTCTTCTTGTCCTTCTTGCCCTGCTCTTTCTCTTTCTTCTTCTCACCCTTGTGCTGCGTCACTTTTTTGTCCGCGTTCTTTTCCTGCTTGACGACTTTAAGCACCTGCTGCCCCGCCCACGCTGCCATGGAAGTGGGCATCACCATGGCCACCCCGACCACGACTGCAAGTATCAAAACCCTCATTCGAGACACATTCGCCCTCCGTCTGTTTTCTCCGCTGCTGTGCGCGGCGCTCCGGGTTCGCTTCGGAAACACGGCGGTTGTCCCCTCCCGTCGTCCGGGGGGTGGACACCATTATCCCACACACAGCCATCCGGGCAATGCAGGATTGCAAGGAAACGAACGGGGTCACACGGAAGGATTAAGCATCGGCCTCAGGGGGTTCGCGCACGAGGGCATAGAGGTGTAAGGGAAACGCCTTCTGCTGTCTCTGGGCAAACCGCATGCCGTGGCGGTAGCCCACGGCGGTGAGGATGTCCCCGGCCCACTGCACAATGCCCTCCAAGAACAACCGGCCTTGGATATCGAGGTTCAGGGTGATCCTTTCTCCGAGGGTAAGCCGGTCGGGGAAGTAGGCTCCCAGGCCCCCCGCGCTGAGGTCGTAAAGCCACCCGGTCGTCTCCAATAACCCCTTTGTGCGGACACGAACAGGGGCGTTCATCTCGACCCGGGGATCCCGCCGCCCACAGGGTGCCTCTGCCGGAGGCGGGATGCGCCGGGGTTCTCCGAGCACCCCGCGCACGGCCCCCAAAAGGTCCTCCGGAGCGACGGGCTTGTCGAGCAGGTGTGCCACCCCCAGGCGATGCAACGTCTCACGAAAATCGGTCTCCACGCGCTCGCGAGTCACCACCACCACGGGTATGGTCCACAGCTCCGGGCTCCCGAGCCGGTATTCGAGGAAATTCCGGCCGTTCAGGACGGGCACCTGCAGCTCAAGCAGGATGATATTTGCCCTTTCGCGCTCAAACCAAATGAGCGCCTCGGCGCCATTGATGGCTTCCACCACCCGAAATCCTTCAGGGTCAAGGAGATCGCGGCAAAACCCTCGGAACACAGGGTCGTCGTCGATGACCAGGGCAGACTGTCGGATGGGCATGGGCCGATGCGCTCCGAGCAATCAGTACGTATCGTTTTTCAAATGTCAGATGAGCAGGCGAGGCGCCCTTGGTTGAGCTGCGTAGCTAAAAAAGTGTGTACACCGTCAAGAACATCGGGCATTCACAGTCGGGGGGGTTCAAACGGCCCGTTGGTGACAAGCTTGATGAACTCCACACTCTCCTCGGGGGTAAAAATCCCGAGGTCTTGGGCCGCGCAGATGATCTCTTTCCACGACGGTCCTTCCCCCTCAATCTCTCTGCCCCGCCGGACGAGGGTATAGATGGCAGCCACGAGGTCAGGCGGCGCTTTGACGATGAGCCTCCGGAGCAGGTCCTGTCCCGACATGCGGACTCCTCGGGGGGGCTAGAAACAAAAAACGCCTCAAGGAGGGGTCTGTTCCTCCTTAAGGCGTCCCGGCCTCTGTCGAGCGACACGTCCATGGGGTCCTCGACTTTGTGCATATCTATCTGTTTACGCCGGTTCTCTCCCTTTGTCAAGAATTTCCTACACCCGGGTAAAGAGCTCTGGGTTTGGTCTCACGGTTCCTTTCTTCTTCCGGATAGTCTTGCATGCACCGCTTTCAGGATTCGTAAGACCCTCGCCCTGACGGGTGTGCGTCCCGGCTTCACGTGTGTTTCGATTTTTTCAATCTCCTCGCCGATCCGCACTTCCAGGGACGGAGATTTCTCGATCGCGAGTACTTGGGACGGGTAGACACTCCGATGGCCGGTCATCACGAAACTCACGACGCAGGCCACCGCGGCGTACGGGGCGATCCTCGGCCCAAAATACTCTACGGCCAACACACTCCCGGCAATCGGTGTATTCGCCGCTCCCGCCAAAAGGCTCACCAAGCCGATAGCCGCAAAGGTGGCGGTGTCCTCGCTCAAGATGTGGGCAATGGCCGTCCCCGCTGTTGCTCCCATGAAGAACATCGGCGTGACAATCCCGCCACTGCCCCCAAAGCTGAGCGTGATGCTGGTAAAAATCGCCTTCAAGATGAAGGCATACCAAATGACGCTGCGCCCTTCTAAGGAAGCCTCAATCGTGTTCAGACCCAGCCCGAGATACTCTTGTGAGAAGAACAATGTCAGCACAATGATCAGCCCGCCACCAATCACCCCCTTCCACGGGGCCCAAATCGCCACGATGTCCGCAAGCTTCTTTGCCCATCGTAACGCCTCAATGAGAAGGACCGAACAGAGACCAAAGAAGACCCCCGCTACGAGGACCTTCAAGAAAAAGGCCTGCGTAAAGACCGGGACAAATTCAAGTGGGTGGTAAAAATAGGTAATCCCCAGTGATGAGGACACCTGGTAGCTGATAATTCCCGCCACAAAAGAGGGCAGAAGGACGTCGTAGACAATGCTGCCCACAAAGAGCACTTCGACGCCAAAGATCGCCCCGGCGATTGGCGTGCCGAAGACCGAGGCAAAGCCGGCGCTAATGCCACATATCACCAATTTTTTCCGATCGCGATCACCAAATCGAAATATATCGGCAAAGATCGAGGCAAGGCCCCCCCCGATTTGCGCACACGGGCCTTCTTTGCCGACGGAACCCCCCAACGAGATCGTGAGGATCGTCGTCGCAAACTTGACCGGGACCGCCAACACCTCCATCTTGCCTGCCCGTTTGTGGACCACCTCAATCACCCGCTCGGTCCCGTGGCCTTCCGCGGTCGGAGCAAGATAATGCGTCAGGATGACGCTGCAAAACAATGCGGCGGGCAGCAAGAGGAAAAAGTATGGGACCTGACCCGTGAGCCAGGTGCTCCACTCCAAGGTTTTCAGGAACGCCGCCGTTGCCAAACCCACGATGGTGCCAATGATCGTTGCAAACACAAACCATCGGATAATTTCAAAAAAAATGAGGGATTCTTCAGTGAATAATCGCGTCTTCATGGTATATATCTGACCTCATCGAGCCGAAAAGCCCTCGGTGTCGTGACCCCTCGGCGTGGTCTGCACGGCCAAGACCGGACACGGGGCCTTCCGGATCACCGCTGCCGCCACGCTCCCGAGGATGACGTGGGGGAGGCCGGTGCGGCCACGGGTGCCCATGACGATCAGGCCAGCCTGTTCGGTTTCGGCCTGGGCCACGATGACTTCGGTTGGTGCCCCGACCACGACCTTCCAATGAGCGCGCAGTCCTGTTGCCTCCGCTTCTCGCTGTCTGCGCCCGAGTTCTTGTTCGACGGTCGGAAAGGAACGCTGCACCTCGGCTTCTGGCAAGGGCCCCGGATGCTCAGCGAGGGCCTCGGCTATTTCGGGGGGCGAAACCGCGTGCAGGAGAACCATGTCCGCCTCAAAGACACCCGCCAAGGTCAGCGCATACTGCCAGGCGCCCTCGGAGACGGCAGATAGGTCAGTCGCCCAGAGAATACGTTTGACGCCGGTGAGTGGCCGCGCCCCCTGCCCAAGGCGGAGCGTGAGGACGGGAACGGACACCGTGCGGAGCACCGCCTGGGCGACGCTGCCGAGCAAGAGATGCGCGAGACCTCTGCGCCCGTGGGTCGCCATGAGGATGAGATCCGCCTGACTCTCTGCGGCCGCCCATCCGATCCCCGGCGTCGGGTCGCTGACTTTCACATGAAACCGGACGGTCAGCGACGGCCGGAGTTGTGCCGGCACGACGGTTTCAAACCACGTGCGGAGCCGGTCACGCACGTCATCCAAGACGTCCACCTGGGGCTTCCCCCGCTCCCGCCCGACCTCTTGGAGAAGCTCTAGCCCGGAAAAGGCATGGAACAGCACGAGATCTGAGTGTGCCCGTGTCGCCAGCCGTGCAGCGAGCTCACACGCGGCCCCGGCGGGCGGGGAAAAGTCGGTCGGGACGAGAATGCGGGCGATACGTGCTACGACACTCACATCCGTCACCTACGCGGCGATGCCATCGGTGCCTCGTTCCTTCGTTTGGCCATCTCGGCTGACCTTCACTGCCAGGACCGGACAGGGTGCCTTCCGGATTACCCCCGCCGCCACGCTTCCGAGGATGGCGTGCGAGAGGCCGGTTCGGCCATGCGTACCCATGATGATCAGATCGGCTTGCTCTGCCCGGGCATACCCCACGATGGCCTCGGTTGGAATTCCCACCACGACCTTCCGGCGGGCGCGCAATCGCAGGGCTTCGAGCGCCTGTTGTCGCCGCTCAAGTTCCTCCTCTATCCGTATGAAGTAATGCTCTACCCAGTGGACCGGCCGGGAGAGTGGATGATCAGCGACGGCGGCCACCTCGGTGGGTTGCACGGCGTGGAGCAGTACCACTTCGGCGCCAAAGACGCCCGCGAGAGTGACGGCGTACTGCCAGGCCCCCTCGGACACGGGGGACAGATCGGTCGCCCACAGAATCCGCCGGATCGCCGCGAGGTGGTGCTCCCCTTGCCCGAGCCGGAGCGCCAGGACGGGAACCGAAACAGTCCGGAGCACCGCCTCGGTGACGCTGCCCAGTAAGAGATGCGAGAGGCCGGTCCGCCCCCGGGTCGCCATCAGAACGAGGTCTGCCCCAGTGCGTCTCACCGCCCGCGCGATCCCCGGGATCGGTTCGCCAACCTTCACCCGGAAATCGACCGGCAGGAACCCGTGCAGTTCTGAGGGCACCCCAGCTTCGAACCACGTCTGCACCTGGGTCCGGGCGGCATTCAGGAACTCTACCTGCGTTCTCTTCCCCGGGCGCCGAACCTCGTGGAACAGCTCTGCCCTCGGGATGGCGTGGAAAATGACAAGGCCAGCCTTGAGGAAATTTGCCAACCGCGCGGCGAGGTGGCACGCAATCTGCGACGCGAGGGAATAGTCGGTGGGCAGAAGAATTCGGGTGATCTTCACTGTGGGATCCATACCTGCTCCCCTGCGCGGCCCCGAAAAGCACAACGCCCTCCCAGGCGATATTCCGCCCGGGAAGGCGCCAGAACGTTTGGTGCACCCACAATGATACCAGACGTGGGCGATGACTGTATCTCTACCCCGGCTTCATGGACTCCTCCCTCAGCTTACGAAACAAATATCGCGCCCTGTCAAATGGGTGTCAAGCCTCGGGGATTTCATCGTGGGTGAAGGCATATCGACATCAGGTGGAGGGCTCGTCGCAATTACTCACGGTTCAGCCGATCGAAGGCCTCTTTGGTGAGGGTCGCAACAAAGGGAAGGTTCCTGTACATCTGGCGGAAGTCGAGGCCGTACCCGATCACGAACTTGTCCGGGATCTCAAAGCCTCGATAGGCGATAGGCAAATCCACGATGCGACGGGCCGGTTTATCCAGCAAGACACAGACCTTGAGGCTTGCGGGGGCCCGGGGCTCCAGATTACGCAACAGGTAACTGAGGGTGAGGCCGGTATCGATGATATCCTCGATAACGAGGACCTCTCGGCCGGCGATGGTCTCTTCGAGATCTTTGAGAATCTTGACGACCCCGGACGGTCGTGCCCCGGGGCCGTAACTCGACACGGCCATGAGATCAATGGTCAGGGGCATGGAGATGGCCCGGCACAGATCGGCGAGGAAGATGAATCCACCTTTGAGAACGCTGACGAGGACCAGGTCCTGTCCGGCATAGTCGCGCGAGATCTGCTCGCCGAGCTCTCGAACCTTGGCCTGCAGCTGTGCCTCGGGGACCAAGACCTCGGCGATATCGCCGGCCATCCAGCCCTCGACTCGATGCACTTTCCCCCTTGACAGATCAGCAGCCATGATACATACTGTTAACGAGTCCCGAGAGGTCAGTCCGATCTTGATACCGGGTCACGCGATCCGGGGGGACCGGGGGCTCCCGTAGAAAGATTGACCAGCCGCCCTGATTACGCCGAGGGGCGCAGGGATAGCTGGTCGCGGGAACCGGTTGCCGGAAAAAAGAGATCGGGAGGGTCACTCGGGACTCAATTTTTTTGGACAATCCCGAATCTCGCAAGGAGCTTTCGATAATCCCGCCCATAGAAGACCTTCAGATTCACCGTCGGATACAATTCCCGCAGCCTTCGGATCTTGCGATTCTTCTTGGTCACCAGGTCCTGTTTGAGGGTGGTCAGTTCGATGAAGAGGTCGAATTGGGGGAGATAGAAATCGGGGGTAAAGCTCTCGGTCACTTCTCCACCGCCGTCCCACTCCAGCGGGAAGTTCTGCGGCTCGTACTGCCACTCGATCTGGTAAAAGTCCAGGATGCGGGCAAACTCCTCTTCGCTCGCGTTGGCAAACGGAGCGCGGGGTTCGCCGGTCTGCACCTCGAGGCCCGGAGTCTCTTCGGCCTCGTGGAGAATCGCGTGAAAGCGATCGAGAAGTGACAGGGGAATCTCGAGCCGCTCGTCACCCGGGATCCACTCCCCCTCAGGGGTCTCCCGAAACAACTGAATGTCCACCCCACTATCGGTGAGGAAGATATGGATCTCTTCGCCGGGATTCCGCTCTAACCGCTCAATCAGTTCCCTGCGACCCTCCGTCTGCATCCCCTAAGCACCCGTCCGACGTGCCCCTCGACCCCGCCGGGCCTGCGCACCGACGAGCGCACCGACCTCGGTGTTGAGAGGAATCCCCTTCTTGCATAGGGGACACTCTGCGCGGAGATACGTGTGGTAGTCCCGGGTCACTAGCGCGAAGAAGGGGGCCCGAAACTTTACGCGGGGGTTTCGGTTCCAGAGACTTCCAATACCGACGACGCGACCACGACGCCCTTCCACCAGCTGGATGAGGGAGTGGATCGTGGACCCGGTGGTCACGATATCCTCGACAATCAACGCGCTGCATCCGCGGTACATGAAGGGAGAAAACTCTCGGGGAAGCGTCACTTCTGTCCTCCCTTCCTTGCCCTTCCCCTTGACGGCATATAGCAACTTGGGGCGCGAGGGATGCGCCTTGGCCACACAGTAGCCCAGGATGGTGGCACCGATCCCAGAGGTCAGCACCACATCCACGGGTGACGCGGCAAAGTGCTGCGCGATGATGTCTCCCAGTCCCTCGGTAAACGACGGCTCCGTGGTCACCAGCCTCTTTTCCACGTACTCGCGCGCATGCCGACCCGAGGAGATGACGAAATGATCGTTCGTCAGGTACGCCCCGGTCCGCATGATCAGCCCGCGATTAATCCGCTCGAGAACATCCGCCTCCATCCGCTTGTCCTCCGTCACGCCCACCGTCCCCTCGCTTATGCCCGAAAATTCACAAATCCATCGGATCAATGAAAACGAACCGGTCTTTCGGCACTCTTTCTTGCCCCGGGGTACGAATATAGAGTGTCAGTCCGATGCGCACGGCGTCTGGAGGAATGATGGCGCTCAACGGGTCCCCCGGAACATACGGGAGGAGCAGGGTTCCGCCCGACGCAGTGATCATGGCCTGGGCCGCCCGCAGTCCCTCCACAAGCGTGTCCGGATCCCGCCAACCCAGCGGATAGAGGAAGAAGGGACGAACCGGCCTCTCGGCGTGACGGTCCCGAACGCGTAGCCGCATCACCTGGGAGTAATCCCACAGGCCAAAACAGGCCGTCCACCTCCCGTGCACCCGGCGGCAGTACACGCCCTGCCAGCCCAGGGGGGGCAGCCGATCAAGCGTCCTGTCAAGGGTCGCCGGATCCCAGGGCGGCGTAAAATCGTGCAGGCGGTAGGTTGTATCCAGCAACGAAGCCATCTCGCCGTCTCTCTCGGTGATCCGCTCAAACCCGCCGGACCCTCCCCTATCCAACCCGGAGATGAGAGCCATCGCGCACTGCCTGAGCGGAACATTCCCGCGTCCTTCCACAAAGGATTCTGATGGCGTGTTCCCCTCGATTACCCAGGAATAGCCGCCAACGATGCCCGGCTCAAGAACCGTATCCCGTAGGACATTCGCAATCCGACGCGCGACGCCACGCCGCTGGTGGGTGGGCCTGACGCGCAGATCATAGAAGTACGCCCACCGATCTCTGACCCCATTTACCTGCAGGCTTTTAAGGGTCACACCCCCGACGCCGATAATCGTCCCTGCCTCTTCGGCCACACAGAGGCGAAAGCTGTCGTACACACGGGAACGGGCAAAAAAATCGGGAGAGCGGTCAAAGACGAGCGGGATCGCTCCCCCCATGACGCACTGACGGTCCAGGTCGATGAGGGCGTCATTGTCTTCTTGTCGGGCATCCCGGACAACAATCTCGGAAGCCAATGAATCTCTTGACTCGCCTCCTCTTCGGGAGGATTCCCTGCACGAAGAACCTCCACAGCCTTTTCTTATCATAGGATAGAAGCACGGGTCAAGGTTTTGCGCCCTGCGGGGTCCTCCCCAGCGAGAAACCGATGAGTATAACGCCCACCAACGGTAAGACCCCCGTGATCCCGAACATCCCCTGATACCCGATCCACTCCGCCACGAACCCCATGGTCATGGGACCGAGGCAGGTCCCGAGGACCACGGCGCCACTGAAGAGGCCGAGCACACGCCCCCGACGCCCGGGTTCCACATGATCCACGAGCAGGGCAGCCAGCGTGGGATAGAGCACCCCGTGGGCGCTACCGGTGAGCCCTCCGATCCAGAACAGAGCCCGGCGCGGCCCCGGCCAGAGCAGGAGGAAGGTCCCGAGGGAAAAAAGGAGCAGGGTCGGAATCACCATCTGCCAGCGCCCCCAGACATCCGCCAAACGCACGCCGAGTAGCCGGACTATAATGGCGGCAGCGGCATACGCGAGATAGAAGCCCCCCACCCTGGCGACCCCCTCTACCCCCTTCGCGAACGGCGGGAAGAAGGCATACAAGGTTCCGAAACAGACCCCAAAGATGACTGAGATCAGCAGGGGAAGAAAGACGATGGATCGCGCGATTCCTCCCCCTGTATCGGCGGCGACCGGCACGACCTCCGGAGGGTTTAAAAGCCCGACGACCAGGAGACCACCCAGCGAGAAGCTTGCGGCGAAGAGGAAAAAGGCCTCGTACCCGTAGGCCTGGATCACCAGCTCGCCCACGGCGGGCGCCAGACCCATCGTCAGGAGACCAGAGATCCCGAAGACGCCAACCGTTTCGGCTCGATGTCTGGGAGGGGCGATCTCGGCAATCAGCGTCAGATTGGCCACGAAAAAAGCGGAGTAGCCGAAACCCTGGAGAAAGCGAAGCACGGAAAAGAGCGGGCTAAGCTCGGTCAGGAAGGCGAAGGGCGCCGAGGCAACCAGACACATCGCGCCGCCCAGCACTTGAAAGAACTTGATCCCGACCCGTTCAAGCCACCTCCCGACCACCGGCAGGAAGATGAACGCGGCAAGACTGTAGACACCCATGATCCAGCCGATACGGGCTTCTGAACCACCCAGATCCGCGATGTACAGGGGGAGGAGATTGAACGAGCTAATATTGAAGAAAAAGAGGAAATTGGCTGCCGTGGCCTGCCAGAATTCTGGACGCGAGATGCCGGGAGAGAGCTGAAGTAGCCTCACAGGTCCCTCGCGTTGGGGATCATGCAGACCTCGGCGACATCAACAGGCGAGGGATGAGCTCCTTGATTCGGCGGGCGATCAGAGGCGGAGCGGCGTCTTTCCCCTTGTTCAGATACAGCGCGGGTGCAGTCACCTCGGTCAGCCGACGCAGAGACTCGTCCGCTCGAACCGCCGAGACAAAAAGAATCGGAACCGGGGTGGGAAGATCGAATCCCTTTTCCAGCGCGCGGAGCGCCAGGGCAGCGACAGACCCATCCATCGGTTTCATCAAGATATCCAAGATGACCAACGAAACTTGGCGATGATCCCGGAAGCGCCGGACGCACTCGGTCAGGAGCTGAGCCCCGCCCTCGCAGGTGATGACCTCTTTACCCACCCGCTCTCCAATCAGGATGTCGCTCAGCAGGCTGCGAAAGAGTCGTTCATCATCCGCCAGAACGATACACTCGAGCGTTTTCTCCAAAATGATCCCGGCTCGCTCCTGCAAGGTGAAGCCACAGTAGGTGCATCGAAGCTCTACCTGCTCGCTATCTTCGACGCTGTAGGTGGTGGGGGCCTCCTCCCCGCAGCTCATACAGTAGGGCGACTTGGATGGCGCAGTCGCGGTCATAAGAGCTTTGCCCCCTCGTGTTCGACGGCGAGTACCTTGATCTGGGACTGCATGGCCCTTCTTGCCCAGACCTCCGCCATCTCTCCTCCGACTTTTTCGGCGTCCCGGTCAACCAGGGCGGCCACCGTGGACCCCGCGCCGCTGAGAAAGGCAGCGAGGGCTCCAGCCCGACGAGCCGCCGCGAGGACTTCTTCCATTCCCGGAATCAGCTTGGCCCGATACGGTTGGTGAAGCCGGTCCCGGGTCGCCTCATCCAGCAGGCTCAGATCCCCCGCGGCCATGGCTGCGACGAAGAGAGCCGATCGTCCGACGTTATGGACCGCGTCAGGAAGCGGGACCTGCGCCGGGAGAGCCCGCCGGGCCTCTACGGTCCCCAGCTCCATCGCCGGAATGACCGCGACCACCTTGATGACTTCCGGGATTGGAATCTTGACGTACCGGATGCCTGTATCTGACAGAGTCGTCGCGGTGAGTCCCCCCACCAGTGCGGGTGTCAGGTTATCCGGGTGGCCCTCCAGGGGGAGCGCGAGTCTCAGAACCTCGTCCGGAGAGAGGGACCGTCGACTAAGCGCAGCCGCAGCGATGACGCCGCCAAGGCACGAGGTGGCACTCGAGCCCAAGCCGCGCTTCAAAGGAATTTCATTTTTGAGGTGGACCTTGAGCCCGGGGGAACTAACTCCGAGATAGCTAAAGGTAGCTCGAGCCGCACGCAACACTAAAGAACGGTCCCCCACCTTCCGGAGGCGCTCGGCTCCTTCACCCTCAACAGTGAACTCGACGCCGCGAGAGGTTGCCTCGATCTCGATGGTGTTGTAGAGGCCGAGGGCCAAGCCCAAGACGTCGAACCCTGAGCCCAAATTGGCGCTCGATGCGGGGACCCTGACCCGGACCCTTTGTCCTTCGCTCATGAAGGGGTTCTAACAGAATCATGCTGTAAAATCAATCGCCATGGGTGCCGGGATTTTCCGAGGTTAGCAGGTGACGAACTTGTATCCGATGCCGTGAACCGTGAGAATGAAGCGGGCCTTCTCGGGCTCATCCTCCAGTTTTTGTCGCAGTTTCTGGGCGACACTGCGACGCGCTCGCCTGAATGACCGGGTGCATAACCTAACGCAGCTGCGTCATATCAATGAAGTCGCCGTCTGTCATGACCGCGGCGTGTTCGATGTAATTCTGGAGTTCGCGCACGTTTCCCGGCCAGTCGTACTGCAGCAGCAGCCGGAGGGTCCTGGGCGTGACCCCACTAATCTGCTTGTCATTGTTTGAGTTCAGTTGCTGGATGAAGTGATGAACGAGCAGGGGGATATCATCTTTTCGCTCCCTCAAGGGGGGCATCGTGACGCTGATGACATCGAGCCGATAGAACAGGTCTTCCCGGAAGCGGCCAGCCTTGACGAGGCCCTTCAGGTCTTGATTCGTCGCCACGATAATACGCACATCGACCCGGGTCGACTGACTCTGTCCCACCCGTCGAAACTCCCGATTATGAATCACCCGCAACAGCTTCGCCTGAAGCGGCAGTGGCAACTCCGCCACCTCGTCCAGGAACACCGTCCCCGTATCTCCGAGTTGGAAGACTCCTACGCGATCCCCCACTGCTGACGTGAAGGCCCCCCGGACATGGCCAAACATCTCGCTCTCCATGAGCCCTTCGGGAATCGCCGCACAATCCAACACGACGAAGGGGCGGCCTGCGCGGCGGCCACTATCATGAATTGCCCGGGCCACCAACTCTTTCCCGGTGCCACTTTCCCCATAGATACAGACGTTGGCCTCTGAGTGAGCTACTTTCATGACCCAGCCATACACCTCGCGCATCGCGTCGGATTTGCCGACGATCTGATCCGCAAATAGCCATTCCTCATTGCTCTTATGAGGCTTGGCCAACGCAGGACCGCCCTCGGCACTTAAGTGGCTGCGTGTCAACACGCGTTCCATGACGGCCAGCAACGACGCACGCGAAAATGGCTTACTCAGGACGTCAAAGGCCCCGGCGGCCGTGCACTCAGCCAGCAAGGCGCTGTCGGCCGTTCCCGCGATGACGACGATGGCCGCATTCGGGGCCTGGCGCTGAATAGTCGTGAAGAACTTCCGTCCATCCGCGGACGTCTCGTCCAGATCGACGAAGACGGCATAAAATTGCTTTTCCTTTAGGAGCTGAGGTGCGTCAGCCCAGGATGCAATCGCCACCCTCGTGACCCAAGGCGAGGAGAGAAGCGGCTTCGTATATTCCGCGGCCGCTGAGGAACTTCCCACGATCAGGACCTGGGGTGCCTTCATAGAAACCTCCAATCCAATTAGGAGGGGCTATCTATCTTATAAGAAAGAGGTGTTCGGGTGAGAATCGGGGCGCGACCCTTTTTTCATCCCGGGGAAAATCCCGTGCTTTACCTCGGGGAGCACCCAATGAAATCGTAGGAAAATCCTCGAAGAGGGCAATCGCCCCCACTACCTAGTCAGATACTTCTCGCTTCATCATATATCCATTCGCCCCTGCCCGACGAGCGAGCGATCTCGCTGACCCACACGTGGCTGCCGCCTTGCGGATCTTTGGAAATTCCCATGAAAGGCCTGTCTGGGATTCAGCACACAAGCATTGGAAGGAAGATGCTTGTCCGGCGGTTGTCTCCCTGGGTATTCCGGGCAATCATGACTCCGAGCTTCACCTTCACCACCCCCGAGTCAACCACGGGGGCATCGGCGGCTGACACATTACGAAAAACCACACACGTACACTCCTACGTGCAGGAAAGTTGCAGACCCGGACGCGCAAAGCCAGCCTATTCACCCAGGAGGTGTCCAATCATCGCCTCCATCTCGGCGTATCCTCCCTCACCGATACGCGTGTAACGGATGATCCCCTGCTTGTCAATGAGGTGAAGGGTAGGCCAGTATCGGGTGCGGTATCGGTTCCATGTGGCAAAGTCGTTGTCGAGGGCGACTGGATACGAGATCCCCAGCTCTTTGCAGGCTGATGTCACCTTGTCCAGCGGCTTTTCCCAACCAAACTCGGGTGAGTGGATGCCAATGATCGCGAGACCCTGAGGCCCGAATCGTTTATGCCAATCCACCAACTGGGGGATTGTGTTCCGACAGTTTATTCACCCGTAGGTCCAAAATTCCAGAAGGATAACCTTTCCGCGAAGATCGGCGAGGCGCACCGGTGCAGAATTGATCCACACCTGGTTGGTGAGCTCTGGGGCCCGCTGGCCGATCAGTGATGCTTCTACCCACGCCAGCGAGAGCCATACGATCCCCAGCGTGGTGACGATAATCCAAGGTTTGAAACGTCTTTGGGTTCTCATCGCTTGCGCTGACAACGGAATCATAATCTGTTGCTTCGCTTAACCCATATTAGGCCGGGCGGGCGAGAAGAGAAAGCCGGAAATCCTCTCGGGAGGTGTTAGAGACGCTGAAAGAGCCATTCAGGCGTGAAGTGCAGCGCGAAAGTCGAGAGGAGGGTGAAATAGTCCGTCAAAAGCAATACGCCCACTAGGATGAGCAAGAGACCGCTCCCGCGACTCACCCAGGGGAGCAGGCGCGTGAACCGACGGAAGAAGTAGAGGAACCGCTCAAAAAGCAGCGCGCTGAGAAAGAAAGGAATGGCGAGCCCCGCGGAGTAGGCCACGAGCAGGAGGATGCCCTGCCCGACGGTCTGGGAGGTGCTTGCCATGACCAGGATCGAACCGAGAATGGGGCCCACACACGGAATCCATCCGGCGGCAAAGGTCACGCCTACCAGGAAGGCCCCCAGGTAGCCACCGGGTTGGACCTTCAAGTCCACGTGTCTTTCTCGCATCAGGAACGGGAGGCTGAGCCATCCGGCGATGTGCAGCCCAAACAGAATAACCAACAGCCCACCGATTTTGCGAATGACGAGCTGATAATCAAACAGGACCTGGCCGAGTGCGGTTGCTGAGGCCCCGAAGGCGATGAATATGCTCGAGAATCCAACAATAAAGGCCACGGAATGCGAGAGGAGAAGGCGTCGATTCTTGGCATGAGGAGCTGAGCCTTGCACCTCCTCCACGGAGAGACCACCTACGAAAGCGAGGTAGGAAGGGATGAGGGGAAAGACACAGGGCGAAAGGAACGAGAGCAGACCTGCCCCCATGGCTACCAAGACCGATACTTGCGCCGCCGCGCTCATCTCTTGAAAAATCCTCCGTCGCTCCGCGTTTCTTTCTCCATCTGATCATAGTAACGGCCGGGACGGCATTTGGCAACGGTCCCCCATCCCCTCGCTTCCCCGCATGCCCACAATCCCTCGGTGCCCGCGGCTCCCCACGCCGCCGTAACTTTCGGGTCGCGAGGAGGTGTCCTTCGGAGGACCGGCGTGCCAGGTCGACTCAAGGGTGGCTGCCTTCGGAAAAGACGAGGGCACACTCGACGAGCTCGTCCCAGCCTACATCCGACACCAGCGCGTAAGTCATGTCCCCGCTATCCCAAAGGAGGATGTGTTTTCCCTGATACGCAGCGCTATAAAAGACCATACCCGATAGCTCCACCTTCTCGAGGCCCTCCAGCGAACCGCCATATCGCGGAAAGGCGAAGAGTGAGATGATGTTTCGTCCCTTTTCGTACAGGATATACGCCGCCCGATGACCGGCCAGACGCGTGACCCGGCTACCGAGCAGCCGGATCCCCGCAGCGCTATAGTCCGGCACCCGGACGCGATGCCCGGTGCGCCCTTGAACCCAGACGGCCACCTGCTGGAGGTTCTCACTGGAAAGCTCTGTGGGGTTTTCGAGGGGGGCGAACTTCATGTGTTCCATGACCAGTTGAGCGACGAGCGGGTGAAGTGCGGGCGGCAAGCGGGGCGTCGCAATCAGATATCCGAGGAGTCCCCCGAGGAAGATGAGAAGCACCGAGGCGGCCAACGCCAACCACGACGCACGCCACCCCCAGCTCGACGTCCGAGCGGACCGCTTCCCTCCCTCGTCCAGCTCCCCAATCCTCGCTCGGAGCTTCTCCGCGACATGGGGCGGAACTGGTTCCTGAGAAACCGCCCTTCTGAGTTCTTCCCGGAATGCGTGTTCCGCCTCGACAGCCCGCTGGCAGGAAGGGCACTCCTGAAGATGCCCTTCGACCTCTAACGTCATCGAGGCGTTAAGTTCCCCGTCGCAATACGCTTGAAGAAACCGTGCAACCTCAGGACACCTCATCCGTCCTCCTTCTAACCTATTCGCTCTTCGTGTAGTCCTGAAGAGCGTCTCGCAACGCCTGCCGGCCACGGTACAGCCGCGACATCACGGTCCCGATGGGACACTGGGAGATCTCTGCGATCTCCCGATAGCTACAGCCCTCGAGATCCGCCAGGACCACCGTCAGGCGCAGCTTCGGCGGAAGGGCCGCGATGGCCCGCTGAATCTCCTCGCCCGTCAACCGGCGAATGAGATCGACCTCGGGAGCCCGGGACATCACGCTCCCGCGCTCCGCCTCCCGGTAGACTCGCTCCTCGTCAAAGTCGACTCCCTGCGCAGAGGCCTGCCGGATCCGATTAACAAAGAGATTGTGCAAGATGGCAAAGAGCCAAGCCCGACAATCGGTCCCCTGTTGGAACTGATGGAAGAAGCGGTATGCCCTGAGGAACGTCTCTTGAAAAAGATCCTCCGCCTCGCTCTTATTTCGCGTGAGCCGCAGGGCCGCGTTGTATATTCGCTGCATATGGACCAGGGCAATCTCCTCAAATTCTTGCCGCCCTGGGTCTCCGCGATCGGGCCCCATCACCTGCTCCTGATGAAGGGGGAAAGGGCCCCATTCTCGTTCACGGGAACAGCCCCACCACCGAGAATATTCCCTTTCCCAGAGAGATGCCCCTTCATCTTCAACAAATCCCCCGCAGCTGTCAACCGGATCGCCGACCCCTCACGCGCCTTTTCGCCAAAATCAGGGAATAACATGCACCATCACCCTGTTGAACGCATATAAGAAGGACACTTGAGGGAGGGCAACGGAGAAAAGGGAGTTGGTTCTGGGTATGAAGCAATATGTCTCGGCTGAACTGTCAGTCCTCGCACTTTTGTGGGTAATTCCTACTCTCGCTGGCCCCCTTCCTTATCAAGGCAGTCTGATCATCGACGGAGCCCCGGTGATCACCGTCCTCGGCAAAGATGCCATCCCGGCCACCAACCGGCCGGAGTTTATGTCGGTCCAGGAACCCAGTCCAGACTTCCGGGACGACGAACCGGTTCTGGGGGTACGGCGAGGCACGGTGGCCCGGGCCTATTCCCTCTGGCAACTAAACCACCACGAAATTGTCAACGACCAGGTGGGAGATCTCCCACTCGCCATTACGTGGTGACCCCTCTGTTTCACGGGCATCGTGTATGTCCGACCAACATATCAGGGAAAACCACTCACCTTCGGCGTCAGTGGGATGCTCTGGAAAGACGCCCTCGTCATGTATGATCGGGAGACCGAAACCCTGTGGAGCCACTTTAACGCCAGGGCCATCCACGGGACGCTCCGGGGGACGGAGCTCAAACCTTACCCTGCGATTCACACAACATGGGGGGAGTGGAAGCAACTCTATCCCAATAGCAAGGTGCTGTCGAAAAGAGCGACGCTCGGGGGTATCAGAGGTCCCCATAACGTGTACGCCGGGTATATGGCCGACCCGAATCAGCTCGGGATCTTCGGGACGCGCAATCCGGACCACACCCTGCCTGGAAAGGAGCACGTCTTTGGCCTCAAGTTCAAGGACGAGAGGGTGGCCTACCCGCTTCAATATCTGCGTCGCTCTCCGCTGGTCCATGACACGGTGGCTGGCGAACCGGTCCTCGTGGTGTTCATCGCCCGGGAAGCTACGGCAGTCGCCCTATCTCGTCATGTCGGGGGAAAGACCCTGGACTTCGCGCGTCTCCGTCAAACCGCAAGAAAATGGCTCATTGAGGATACGTTAACTGGGTCCAGATGGAGGGCACTGAATGGTGAAGCGATCGCTGGCCCACTGAAAGGGTCCCGCGTCACACCACTGCCAGGACACCAGGTCTTTTGGTTCGCGTGGAAGGGGTTCTACCCGCACACGCGTCTGTGGACCGGAAATAAACCTTGACAATGCCAGTTGGGGTTACTATGAAGGGGGCACTTTTCCCGAACCCGCTCCCCCCGGGAAATCGCTTGCGCTTGCCCCCAGTCCGGGGTGGAGGCACCAATAATCGATGAGTCCTAGGAGTTCAATCAGGCGTCAAGCCTCGCGCAACTGCCTGTAACCATGCATAGTCCAATCTCAGCCTTTGCAAAAGGGGCCTCCGCGTATCAGGAGTACCTTGAAAGCCCGCATGGGCGGCTCCGATTGGAGATTATCTGGCATCAATTGTCGGCCTTCATGGCGAAGGCATGGGGACCTAACCGAGAGCCCGTTCGGGTTCTCGACATCGGCTGTGGGACCGGAGAAGTCGCTCTGCGCCTGGCTGCTCAGGGCCATGCGGTCACCCTCCTCGACTCGGTGGCGGCCATGCTGGATCTCGCCAAAGACAAGCTACGGGAGAAAGCACCGCCGCCCATTGCGCCATGCTTTCTCCACGGATCCCTCGAAGAGGCGTCCGATCTGCTCGAAAAGCAAACCTTCGATCTTCTCCTGTGCCACACGGTTGTGGAATACCTCCCAAATCCGGAGAGCGCCCTGGGTCCGTTTCGCTCCCTTCTCAACCGAGGGGGATTCCTCTCCCTGGTCACCCTGAATGATTGGCAAGCGCCAATCCGCCTGGCCGTCCGGGATCGTAAATTCGACCAGGCAAGGGACGCCCTCGCGGCCGAAGAACCCACAGATTCCCTCTTCGGCATTCCTCGCAAGCGGATGGTCACCCACGAATTGTGCACGCAACTCGAGGCGGTCGGGATCGAGGTGCTCAGTCATGAGGGCATCGTGGTCTTCGCAGATTATCTCCCATCCACGGTGCTCAAGGACACTTCTCACTTCGAATCCCTGCTCCGCCTCGAAGTAGAAGCCGCCACTCGTTCTCCCTTCAAAGAGGTAGCTCGGTACTTCCATCTCTGGGGCAGGCGGACCGGATAATCAGTTGGACTGCGGATGGGAATCACGGTTATTATTCCGGCACTCAATGAAGAAGAGGCAATCGGCACGGTCGTGACCGAAGTCCCCCGCGACCTCGCGAGTGAGATTATCGTTGTAGATAACGGCAGCACGGATCGGACGGCGGACATGGCCAGCGCGGCCGGCGCGAAGGTGATTCGCGAGCCGATGCGAGGGTACGGGGCGGCCTGTCTCGCAGGAGCGATGGCGGCTCACAATGATATCCTCGTCTTCTTGGACGGTGATCGGAGCGACGATCCGCAAGAAATGCCGGTTGTTCTTGCTCCCCTTCTGGACGGACAAGCTGATCTGGTCATCGGATCGCGTACGGCGGGCTTCACCGAGAAAGGAGCGCTGACGTCGCAACAGCGGTTCGGGAACCAACTCGTCACCTGCGTCGTTCGACTCCTGTACGGCATTACCCTGACTGACATCGGTCCCTTTCGAGCCATCCGGGCGTCAGTCCTGCGAGATCTCGGCATGGAGCACAAGACCTATGGATGGCCTGTGGAGATGGTCGTTAAGGCAGCCAAGAAAGGCTACCGCGTTATGAATGTTCCGGTCAGCTGTCGGAAGAGAATCGGCGTCTCAAAGGTGGCGGGGACGATGAAAGGCAGCATCCTGGCGGGCTATCATCTACTGTCGACCACTGTGCGATATGCCTGGAGGAGATAGCGCGATGGCATACTCCGTTGGCATCGGTCTCACGAACGAATGCAATTTACGATGTCCCCATTGCTACCGCCCCGATATGGTGATCGAGCGTCTCACGTTCCGGGAGGTGCAGGAGGTCTGCGAGAGCATTCCGATCCGATCGATGAACCTCGGCGTGGGAGAGAATGGACTCCACCCGGAATATCAAGCCATCCTCGATTATGTCTGGACGCAGGGCATCAAGACGACCATCACCTCGAACGGACTCAGTATTCAGGCACTCTCGGACAAGCACGTTAAGCGCTTTCATAGCGTGGAGTTTTCCCTGGACTTCCCCACCGAGCGGGAGCACGACGCCTTTCGGGGGACAGGGAACTGGCGCGGCGTCATGGAGGCGATCGCGCGGTGTGCCGACATCGGCCTCTCGGTCACGGTGACTTCGGTCATGATGAGCATCAATTACGAGAAACTGGGCGATCTCGCCAAGGTGGCCGCCTCGGTCGGGGCCAACCTCCGAGTGAACATCTATCAACCCGCAAAGACGGATCAGTTTACGCTGAGGTACGAGCAATTCTGGGAAGGATTCAGGCGCCTCTTGGGCGACACACGCCTGGTCGCCACCACCGAGCCTGTCTTAGCCGGAGTCCTGGGACTGGACGGGTTCGACGGTCCGGCGTGTGGCCGTTCCACGGTTCGGGTGGCCCCCGACGGTCGAATCCTTCCCTGCACGTACTGGCCGAAGAGTCGTCTGACCCTTGCCGACCTGAAAGCCCTCGGCGAAGACATCGTGCAGGCACCGGAGTTCCTCGAGGCCCGGCAGGTTCCCCCAGCGTGCGCGGGGTGTCCGTGTCGGGGTGGCTGCGCGGGCAGGCGCGCCGTGCTCGGTAACCTCCATGGATCTGATCCCTACTGCCCCTTTGTGAGGGGTGATCGACTCATGATCGAATGGGAGCAGGCAACAGGGCAGGATCTCCCCAAGGTGGGAAGCGCCTGCACCACGGTCGTGTCAGCACTGTAGAGGCGTTTCGCGAGCGATGAGGACTGAGCGATGAGCGATGAGATGAACCACTCGAAGCGTCTTCCGGTCGCGGCCGAATTACCCCGCACCCTCTATCTGGAGACGACCAATCGCTGTAACTCGAAATGCCAGACGTGCGTCCGGACTTTTCTCACCCTTGAGCCGCCCAAGGACCTCACCCTGGCCGAGCTGAAGAGCATCGTGGACCAATTCCCAGTCTTGGAACGGGTCGTTCTCCACGGGGTTGGCGAGCCGCTGTTGAATCGAGAGCTTTTCGAAATGATCGCATACGTGAAGGCCCGGGGCGCAACGGTCCTGTTCAACTCCGATGCCATCAGCCTCACCCCAAAGCGCGCCCAACAGCTCATCGACAGCCGCCTGGATGAATTGCGCGTCTCCATGGACGGGGCGACCCGCGAAACGTATGACAAAATTCGCGGCGTTGACCAGTTCGACCGGGTCGTGGGAAATGTCAGTCATCTGCTCGACCTGCAGCGGAAGCTCAAGAGAGAGACCCCCCGCGTCTCCCTCTGGTTTACCGCCATGAAGGCCAATCTCCATGAGCTCCCGGCATTCGTGCGACTGGCCGCCAGGATTGGAGTCCCGGAGGTCTACGTCCAGCGCCTCGTATATAACGGCCACGGGATCGCTGTGGCCGACCAGTCGCTTCACCGGGCGATGCACGAGCGGGAGCAAAAGTTGATCGCAGAGGCAGATGAGTTAGCGCGGACTTTCCAAATCGCCTTCAAGGCCTCAGGCTTGACCACGCCCATGGAAAGTCTCCAAGGAACGGAACTCGGTAAACGGCCCTGGTCCGGCTGCCACCGTCCCTGGACGCTGAGCTACGTAACGGCAAACGGCAACGTGCTCCCCTGCTGCCTCGCCCCTTGGACGGCGAAAAACTACCGGGGGGCCCTCTTGGGCAATGCCTTCACGGACGATTTTTCGCGCATCTGGAACGGGGAACAATACCGGCAGTTCAGAGAGACGTTCGAGAGCGACGTCCCTCCAGATCCCTGCCACGGGTGCGGACTGCTCTGGAGTTATTAAGGCCCAAGGAGGCAAGGATGAACCTTGGACAAGAAGGTTCCACGCATATCAGTCCCTCGGTGTCCCTGGGACTGTTTCGCATGGGATTCGGCATCCTCTACCTGCACGCGGCCTGGCAAAAAGCTCCCTGGGTGATCAACGATGGGCAGCGGTTCGGGTGGCTCTACGGCTGGATCTGGCAAGAGATCAACCACCCAACCTTCGGCTGGTATAAGGCCTTCCTGCAGAAGGTCGTCCTCCCGAACTTCACCTTCTTCGGTTACATGAGCTTTCTAACGGAGGTCGCACTCGGGCTCTCGTTCCTCTTTGGGCTCTTTACGGTGCTCGGGGGTATCGGCGGGGCGTTATGGCAGCTGAACATCGCCCTGGGCAGCTACTCGGTACCCGGCGAATGGGGCTGGATCTGGTTTCTCCTCATCGTCCCCCATTTGGTCTTTGCCCAGAGCCGGGCGGGACGCACTCTGGGAATAGACTGGCTGCTCTGGAACCAGCTGTCTCGAGTTCAGCGCCGACGCTCAGCACTCGGAAAGCTACTCCTTCGGCTTGTCTAAGGAGGTACTCATGGCCTGGAGGAGCCCCTCCTTTCTTCTGCTGGTCGGTGGGGGGATCGCATCGGCGTTTTTATACCTCCTGAATTTTGACATCATTCCTTTGGTCCAACATCTTGGGCTCATCGGTCCCCACCAAGATGCACTTGCCGTATATCCTATCCTGTTTTTTCTGCTCTTTGCCCTGTACCTGCTTGCTGTCGCCGTCATCTTCCGAAAGCGCTCCGAGCCTCACTCTGTGGGTGTGATCCTCGGATTCGCTTTACTCTTTCGGGTCGCCCTCCTTGTTTCCCCTCCGGCCCTCTCGAGCGATGTGTACCGGTACGTCTGGGACGGTCGGGTTCAGACGGCCGGGATCAGCCCGTACCTGTATGCCCCGTCGGCCCAAGAGCTGGCCCCGCTTCGAGACGAGGAAATCTTTCCGCACATCAATCGGCGGGATGTCCCCACCATTTATCCGCCCGGCGCGCAGATGCTCTTGGCCTCCAGCGCTGTTTTCTTCCCAGACAGTGTCACGGGTCTGAAACTCATCATGATCTTGTTCGACATCGGGACCATCTTCCTGATCCTTCGTGTCTTGAAAAAGACCGGAATCCGGACGGATCGGGTCGTGCTCTACGCGTGGTCTCCCCTCGTGATCTTTGAGGTAGCCGGAAGCGGCCATCTCGAGGCCGTGATGCTCCCGTTCGTCCTTCTCGCCCTCCTGGCCAGGATGGACGAAAGGCCGCTCCTCGCCGGCACGGCGCTTGGAGTCGCCACGTTGATCAAACTGTACCCGGCAGTCCTCTTTCCGGCCCTCTACAAGCGGCGAGAGAGGATGTTTCCCCTGGCCTTTGGCGCGACAATCCTGCTTGGATACCTCCCATACCTCTATGGTGCCGGGGATCGCGTACTGGGATTCTTGCCAGCCTACTTCGGCCCCTGGGAGGACTTTAACGTCGGGCTCCGCTATTTTGTCACTTCCGCGTTGGCGACCCTCACCCCCTCGCCTCGCCCCATCGCCATGCTCCTCGTCACGGCCCTTCTTAGCGCGGTAGCCGTGTATATTCTCCGTCAAAGACAAGATGAAGCGTTCCTGTGGCACGGATACCTGATGGTGAGTGCCTATTTACTTTTTCTGCCGACGAGTTTTCATCCGTGGTACCTCATTTGGATTCTCCCTTTTCTCTGTCTCTATCCCTCGTGGGGATGGCTCTATCTCAGCGGGGCCATTGGACTCTCCTACCTGAAATATGTCCAGGGGGGGCCCATTGTCCCCCTCGGCATTCGACTTGTGGAGTTCGTCCCCCTGTACGTGTTGCTCAGCATCGAGGCCGTCCGCCATCGTCGCCTGCATCTCGGTCCACGTGAAACCATGACGCTCATGATGGAGAAACCGCAATGATATCCTCCAACATTCCAGAAGCACTGCTCCTCCTCCTTTACTTCGGCGCGCTCTTCCTGCTGTTTCTCTACGGGATCAATTGTTACATCATGATCTTCCTTCACCGCCGGGCGAAAGAGCGCAACCATCAGCACGACGAAGCGGTCTGGACGGCGTGGCAGACCACGAAGCGAGACCTTCCCCACGTCACTGTGCAACTGCCGATTTACAACGAGCGATACGTGATCCAGCGACTGATCGAGTCGGTCGTGCGCTTGGACTACCCAAAGGACCGGCTCGAGATTCAAGTCTTGGACGACTCCACAGACGAAACAACAGCCATCGCCGCCCCCCTCATTGACCGCTACCATCGGGCCGGTTTCGACATCACCCTTCTTCATCGCGTGACAAGGACCGGATATAAGGCCGGGGCCTTAAAGGAGGGGCTGGAAGTCGCCCGGGGGGAGTTCGTCGCCATCTTTGACGCCGACTTTATGCCCAAACCGGACTTTCTTATGAAGACCATTCCCTTCTTCCACGATCCCGCCATCGCCATGGTCCAGGCCCGTTGGGGGCACATCAACCGGGATTATTCCCTCCTGACGCTCGCCCAGAGCTTCGGGATCGACGGCCACTTTTGGGTGGAGCAGGCAGCCCGATGTTGGTCCGGGCTCTTCATGAACTTCAATGGGACGGCCGGGATCTGGCGGAGGAAGGCGATCGACGATGCCGGGGGGTGGCAGGCGGACACCCTGACGGAGGATTTGGATCTGAGCTATCGGGCGCAACTGAAAGGGTGGCGGATGAAATTCTTGCCGCAGGTCGTCTGCCCAGCCGAGGTCCCGGTCCAGATCGCCGCCGCAAAGAGCCAGCAGCACCGCTGGGCGAAGGGATCGATTCAAACCGCCATGAAACTCGTTCCCGAGATTCTGAGGGCCGAGGTCCCGCTTTTCACCAAGTATCAAGCGGTCTTTCACCTGACCAACTACATGGTGCATCCCCTCATGTTGGTCGTTGCCCTGAGCTCGCCTCTCCTCCTCTGGTTCGACGGATTCTTCGCGCTTCGGGAGCATCTCTTTGCGGCAGCGGCGGTCTTTTCGATCGCGGCGTTCGGACCCTCGAGCATGTATCTTTACGCCCAACAACATCTCTATCCGGACTGGAAACGGCGCTTGAAATACTTCCCGTCCCTGCTCGTCTTCGGGACGGGGATCGCCCTCAACAATACCGAGGCCATTCTGGAGGCTTTCTTCAAGGTGGACGGGGCCTTTGTTCGGACGCCGAAATTCCGGATCGAAAAAAGGTCGGACACGTGGGTGGAAAAGCGATATCGCCCCCCGATCCCATGGCTCAGTCTGTTCGAGGCCGTCCTCGCCCTCTACTGTCTGTATGGGGTCTCCCTTTTCATTCAACGGGGCAAGTACCTCATCGATCCCTTTCTCATCCTCTACTCCGTCGGATTCGCCACCGTCGCCACGATGAGCTTGTGGGAGACCCTGTGGGGCTCGGTGATCCATCCCAAGCCAGAAAGGAAACCCAAAGAAGGTGATGACGCTTTGGAGGCCCAGGTGTTGAGACTGGTGGAAGAGCGCGAGGGGGTCACGGCGGCGGCCGTTCCCTTGGAAAGGAGGCCGGTGGCATGAAGCAAACCCCATGCCGGGGCATGAGGAGAAGGACCCTTTGGCCGCTGGGTCTCTTTATGCTCGGTATCCTTATCCTTTCGGGCCCGGGTTTTCGCCACGGCGCGGTCGCGGCTCAACGAACGCGTTCCATCTTGGCCGAGTCGCCGTGGCCAAAGTACCGTGGTGATCCAAGGAATACCGGCCGAAGTCGCCACACTGGACCCGCGTCGGACACATTGAAGTGGACCTTTTCAACGGGGCGCCGGGATAAGGAGGGAGGCATCGAGACCGATCCTGTGATCGGTCCCGACGGCACTGTCTACTTCGGAGCGAACAACGGAATCCTGTATGCCCTCGATCCCGAAAACGGAGATATCCGCTGGGCCTTTCCAACACAATTCGATACCTTTGCGATTTATTCGAGTCCATTCGTGGACGAAGATGGAATTGTCTATTTCGGGGCGAAGGACGGAACGGTGTATGCCCTGAGGGCTCCGCGCACGGGGATCATGGGAGAGGTCGTCTGGTCATTCGACGTCGGCACCACGATCCAGACCTCGCCGACGTTCACTCCGGATGGAACACTCGTCATCGGTGCCGACGACTGGGCCTACTATGGGATCACGCCACCCCGAGACAACACGGGGCCAAAACTGAAGTGGCGCTTTCAAACCCAGGGGACCCTCATCACGTCTCCGGCGGTGGACTCCGACGGGACGGTGTTCGTCGCCTCGATGGATGGGAACGTCTATGCCCTTGAGCCGGCCAAGGAGGCGGGACAGCCCGTCAAAGTCCGCTGGACCTTTCCCTCGGGGGACCGGGATGCCAAGGGGGGATTCGAGAACGCCCCGGCGATCGATGATACGGGCACCCTGTACATCGGAGGCAACAACGGGCTCCTGTATGCCCTCGACGTGAAGACGGGACGTGTGAAGTGGACCTTCGACGGCGTGGCCCAGTCCGGCTACCGAACCTTTGCAATTTTCTCATCGGCTGCCGTCGGGCCAGAGGAGACCATCTACTTTGGAGGAAAGAATGGCGTGCTCTACGCCCTGCGGGAAAGCCGAGGACTTTTCTCGACCGGCGCCCAGGTCCTGTGGCGCTATAATGTGGGGCCGGGCATCCAGTCGTCGCCCCTGCTGGCGGCGGACGGAACGATCTACCTCGGCGATGAGAAAGGAACCCTCCACGCTACTCGGCCTCCCCCGTCCGGAGAGTGGGCGACTTCTCTGTGGAAGTTCGCCACCAAAGGGATCGTGATCTCCTCAGCCGCCCTCGGGGCTGACGGAACCCTGTACACGGCATCGATGGACGGCAAGGCGTATGCCTTTCACGACGGCAAGAAGGTGCAATCATCCCAGGGTCCGCTTTCGGGGACGTGGTACGGCACTTACCAGGATGTTGGCGGCACCGGCAAAATCACCGTCGTCCTCGTGCAGCGAGGGACAGAGCTTCAAGGGATTTGGAGAATTCAGGGTGGCGTCCGAGGCTCCCTCACGGGAAAGATCGAGGGAGATCAAGGCACCTACACTTTGCAGCCGCTGTCCAAGACATGTCTTGGGGACGGGGAGGGAACGATCACAATCGCTGGGACGACGCTCACCGGGCAGTATCGTGGCCAGGACTGTCGCGGGAAGATCGAGGGCGGCACACTTGAAGTGCACCGCTGAAGCGTTGGGAAAGAGGACTCAATAATGATGGAAGTATCGCAAGCGGCCCCGCTTCCGATCGGTGGCCGCGTGTTGGCCCGCCCCTCGACCTCGCTGGCCCCGCGCATTCTGATCCTCGGTGGGGGCTTTGCAGGTGTGACCACCGCCCTGGAGTTGGGCAAGCGGTGTGCCGGGGTCTTACCCGTTCGCATTACCCTCATTAGCGACCAGAATTCCTTTCTCTTCACGCCGATGCTGGCCGAGGCCGCTACGGGAGCCGTCGAGACCCGACACGTCATCTATCCTATCCGCTCACTGTGTGGTGAATGGGGTGTCGAGTTCGGAGAGATGATCGTCGAGGCCATCGACCTCGACCGGCGCCGTGTGATCGCCCGCCATCGCAGATCCCAGGTTCGCCAGCGCGTGCACTACGACAAGCTCGTCGTCGCCCTGGGTGCCACGCCGCTCGCGACCATCGCTCCCGGGGCGGCTGAATACGCCCTCCCGTTCAAAGAGGTGGCGGACGCCTTCCGCATTCGCAACCACGTGATCCACCTCTTCGAAACGGCGGCCTTGACCGATGATCGCTGGACGCAACGCCGCTTACTGACGTTCGTCGTGGTGGGGGCGGGTCACGCGGGGACAGAGCTGATGGCTGCTCTAGAGGAGCTCACGCGGGGCATTCTCCTGAAGCACTATCCGTCCATATATCAGGACAGCGTGCGCCTCGTCCTGGTCGGGAGCACCATCCTGCCGCAGACAGCGACCAACCTCGCCGCCTACGCGAAGGAACAGTTGCTCGCCCGAGGGATCGAGCACGAGACGACCCGTGCCGCCGCGGTGACACCGGAAGGACTGGAGCTCAAGGATGGGCGGACCATCCCGAGCCAATGTGTTATCTGGACCGCCGGGACGCAGGTGAGCCCGGTGGTGGCCGCCCTCTCCGTTCCGAAGGCACGGGACGACCGCCTGAGGGTCAACGAATTCTTCGAGGTGGAGGGGGTGCGTGACGTATACGCGCTCGGGGATAATGCCGCCCAGATCGATCCGCATACACAAGCCCCTTATGTGGCAACAGCCCAGGTAGCCATTCGCCAGGCCCGAGCCCTCGCCGCGGTGATTGAGGCGGACCTCACAGGCCGCGAGAAGAAACCGTTCCGGTTCCAAGTCCTGGGAGAACTGGTTCCCCTGAGCCGGAGCACCGCCGTCGCGGACCTCAAGGGGATCAAGCTGACCGGGTTTTTGGCCTGGTTCGTGTGGAGGACGATCTATATGCTGAAGCTACCAACCCTGGCCGCGCGGTTACGGGTGGTCCTGGACTGGAGCGTCGAGCTGTTCTTCGAACGGGATGTGTCCGAGCTCAAGGTAGAGAAGGAGTAGAGGAGCCGACATGACCGAAGGACCGGAGAAACCCATAAAAGCCCGTTTACCGCTCTGGCGCCGTCTCGCGGTGCGCCTGGGCGCCAGCTTCCTCCTCGTGAGCGCTGTCGGCATCTTTCTGGCCGGCCACCTCCAGTATCGGTCAGAGGAGCGGGTGCTGCGCGAGGCGATTGGGGTCGTCCTCCTCAATGTCGCGCGGACCGGTTCCTTGCTCGTGAGCGGCGACCTACATGACCAGCTGGTCAAACAGGGAAGCCGCGACACAGCAGCCTATGAAACGATTCGCGCGCATCTGCGGCAGATCCAGGAAACGAATGACTTGGAGAACCCGGTCTATACGCTTTACGACGTTCAAGGGGACGCCGCCCGATTCGGTGTGATTAGCCAGGGTGATGAGCCAGTTGGGAAAGAGTATCTGCTGGCCCCGGAGATCCGGCCCATTCTTCGCCAGGTGATGGAACAAGGGAAGGCTGCATATACGGGCATCTACAGCAACGAGCACGGGGTCTGGATCACGGCATTTGCGCCAATCAAGAACACCGCAGGTCAGACCGTGGCTGCCCTCGATGTGGATTTCAAGGTCGGTGCCCTCTACGTCGAGCGACTGGAAGACATCCGGCGCAATCTCTTCTTCTATTCATTGGCCGGAGCACTACTTGCCCTGGGCGTAGGCGTCTTCCTGGCCCGGCAAATCACCCGCCCGGTCGCGCAGCTCTCTGCGATGGCCCGGCGAGTCGTTGAAGGTGATTTGACTCCACCCGAGCGCATTAAGAGCCAGGATGAAATCGGCCTCCTCGGGAACGTCCTCCACCTCATGGTTGATCGCGTCCACGCCTCCCACCGGAGTGTAGTCGATGTGTTGGTCCGGGTGCTACAGGCACGAGACGAAGAGGCCCGCTCACTCCCGCGGCTCGCCACTGCTGCACTGGTCGTAGCGGATCACCTGGATCTCTCACCCACCGAACGCGAGGCCCTAGAGTTGGGTGCCCTGCTCCACGATATCGGCGACGTGCGCGTATCGCGGACTGTCCTGCAAAAAGTCGGACCCCTGACCCCTGAGGAGCGCCGCCACGTCGAACAACATGCCGTATGGGGCGTGGAAATCATCGAGGCAGTCCCCTTGCTCACCCCTGCGATCGATGTCGTAGGCGCCCATCACGAGCGGTACGACGGGACCGGCTACCCCCAACGGTTACAGGGTGAAGACATCCCCCTCACGGCCCGGATCTTTTCCGTCGTGGATGCGCTCGACGCCATGACCCACGACCGACCGTACCGGCGGCCGCGCTCCACCTCTGACGCGCTCGAGGAGCTGCGCCGAGAGGCAGGGAAACAGTTCGACCCACGGGTCGTGGAAGTGGCCCTGGCCATCCCGCCGGAGCGGTGGGTCGAACTGCTGAGCCTCCAACCAGCGGCCGCAAGCGTACAGGAGAAACGGGAAGATTCACCATGACTGCGCGCCGGTTCGTATCCTTCCTCGACGTCGACCACACCTTGTTTGACAACGATCGTGTCGTCGCCGACCTCATCTCCCGTCTCGATCAACCCTACGCCCTTGCGATTCTTGCCAAGTACCCGCCTGCCGACAGCATGGATGAGATGGGAAACCTGCCGGATTATGACGTACACGTGCTGCTCACGGTGGCACGCGACGGCTGATTATGCGTGCGGCACGGGACGATTACGGGCCCATACGTGAGCCGTTTCAGGATCCTCTTTCAAGCACACGCCTTCCTTGGACGACCCTGGTACATTCGCGTCTGCTCTCCATCAGTTTCTGGCTCCAACTTTTCGGCGCACTCATGGCGTTCCTTCTCATTTCTTTCTTTACCGCAACACAAAGCGAACTCGCGCGCTCTATCTCCCCGGGAGAAAGCCCTTTCTTACAGTGGATGAGGAATCATACAACCGAGTTTCTCTGGTCTGGTCTGGCTTATCTCTTACTCACCGCCGGCCTGCAGTATATCGCGATCCGATTCTCCCGCGACGATTCGCTTCGCGAGATGATGGGGCTGGTCGGAGCTGAACTCGTTGCCGTTGGCCTGCTGGGCTATGCGCTCGCTGCTCAGCGGAACGGCCTCTTGGCCTGGGGACACACTTTACTGCAAGTGTCCATCCTCCTTCAGGCCTATGTAACCTTGGGCCGTTCCAGACCGGTCGCGCCGGATGAATCGGTACAGGTTCTGGACATGCAGGAAAAGAGCAGTACCCTGTTCCTCTCGTTCCTTTTTGTCTTTGCCGCTATCCCCGCTGTCCTCGATCCATCGTGGCATCGCATGCAGGAATACGTGCAATTAGATTCTAATTTTGAGATTGCTTTGAGTCACGTGCTTCCCGCCGTCCTTTCGGGCGTCATCGGTCTCTGGTTTGGTATCGGGGTGCTGGTGATCTTGAACAGCCTGAGAGCGTTGTGGATCAGGCTGGATAGCCACGCGCGGCGTCGACAATGGTGCGCACTCATGCCTTTTCTTTTCATCTCAGGGTTCTACGCGGCGATATTAGTCGCTTCACTGGCATACGGGATCGAGTGGGAACTCAACTCTTTCCAGCTGAGAAGCGCCCTACTCCCCCTGTTCATCTTCCTCTGTGGAGGGGGTGGTGTCTTGAGCTATGTCGCATTCCGCCGGTTGGCGCCCCATGCGCGTCGCGCTGGTTCACAGAATTTGATTGGGATCATGGCGCTGTCGATGGGGGCGACGCTGGTCTTCCCCCTCATCTGGTTTCTCACCCGACCGGGGTCCGGGCGGTGGTCATGGCGATTGCTTTTGGCCGCCGCTGGGCTTGGAAGCCTGTTCCTGGGGTCTTACATCGTGTATGGCAACTTTTTCAATCCCTGGTTTACGGTGTTTTCCTATTTGAAGGGAGCCATCGTGAAGATGACGGCCGTGAGCGCAGCGGGAATCCTGGTTCTAATCGTTCAGGAGATTCGCGCGTCTGAGCTCAGGCATCCGCCTCACGCTTGGAGGAGGTGGATGGCGGTCGCGTGCATCGTTCCTCTTGGCTTTCTCCCATTCGCGTCTCTCGAGCGGTACCCGGAAACCAAAGCGGCCATCTTACAGTTCAACGAATCCAGTATGGTTGATGCTACCTATGCGAGAGCGCTGTCCGACCTCGTGGGACTCGAAGGATGGGTTCGCCTCGGGCAGGGCCCGAAACCTCACGCCGATGCAAGACCATGGCCCCTTCCCTGGACCCTCGAAAAAACGCACTCATCCTTCCTTCCCAAAGACTTCAATCTTGTGGTGCTCGTGGTGGATGCCCTGCGGGGGGATGCCTTCCACTCCGCCGGGTATCCTCGTAATCTTACCCCCTTCTTGGATAGGTGGGCCCAGGAGGAAGCGATTTCGTTTCGTCGGGCGTACAGCCAGGGGGGCGGAACGTTCGCCGCGTTTCCCTTCCTGGTTGCAGGAAGAAGCCGCTTTAACCTCTATGGACCGCGTCTGTATCAGGAGAACCTCTATTTCAAGATTGCTCAAGCGGAGGGGATCGATACAGTGATGGTGATAAAGGATTTCGGACCCCGGGCTATTTTCCCGCCCGACTTTCCTGTGACTGAGCTGGGCAGATCGGGAGCGTACAGCGACCCACGCTCTGTCCCTGCCGACGAAGTGTTCGGCTGGGCGCAGGATGCGATTGCGAAACTCGCCACCGGGCAGCGGTTTCTCGCGTTTCTCCATCTGATGGACGTGCACAATGATCTATGGAAAAAGGCCGATGGACTCGACTTTGGCGAGACGCCGCGGGACCTCTATGATAATAATCTTTCATATATCGACCGGGCGTGCGGCAGATTCGTGCGCTGGCTCAAGCAACGACGGATTTACGATCGGACGGTGATCTTGCTGACCTCGGATCATGGGGAGCAGTTCTGGGAACATGGGGCGAGCCTTCACGGTCACACCGTTTACGAAGAGGAGATCCGAATCCCCCTGATCCTGCTGGCCCACGGGATTCGTGGACGAGTGGAGGATGTTCCGGTCCTCGCGGCAGATATGGCCCCCACCATAGCCGAGCTGGCGGGGTACGCGGTCCACCCGCCCTACGACGACTCCCGCATGGGGATCTCGCTCGTTCCCCTGTTACTCGGAAAGGAGCGGGCCCACTATCTCCACAGGGATATTCTTGGCAGGGCATCCTTCACACAGCGATACTTCCTCTACCGGAATTGGAAATGGAAATTGGTCTATTCCGCCGACTTCGATCTTTTGCAACTTTTTAATACCGCCAGGGATCCGGCGGAGCGAAAGAGCCTCCTGCAAGAGAAACCGGAGCTTGCCGCCGAACTGGAAAGAGAACTCTTGGGATATCTTGAACGTGTGGGGGGAAAATCGTATCGTCCCCTGCTTCACGACACGTCGTCGTAACCTGAGGACGACGATGGAGTCTTCCCCTCTGGAAAGTTGGCAACGTAAATGAAGGGTATCTTCACCTTGCTGATGATCGCTGTTACAGTGACCGGATGTCTTGAAAGCCGTGAGGTACCCCGGATTACGACAATCCCGGTCGGTCAGTGGCCCAATGACGTCGTGTTCGACCCGGGCTCCGCCCGACTCTTTGTCGCCGATGAAGGGAGCGCCACGGTTACCGTGTTGCAATCAGACGGGAAGAAGGTTGGGACAATCTCTCTGACGACGAGGGCCCGACATCTGGCAGTAGACCCCGAGCTCGGCCATCTCTACGCGCCGAATGAAGGCAGCGCCTTTGTTGCCGCGTTCGACACCCGGAATCTTGAGGAGCGCTTCCGTGTCCCTGTGGGGCAAGAACCCCACGGGATTGCGGTCGATCGCGCTTCCCACCGGGTGTTTGTGGGCAACGAAGGCGAGGGGTCCCTCACGGCCTTCGATGGCCGGAGGGGCCATGTTCTCTTTACGCTCCCGGTCGGACCAGGGCCGGGAGGTATTGCTACGGACCGCCTCACCGGGCGGGTCTTCGTCGTCAGCGTGAAGGCGGACCGGGTCGTCGTGGTTGACGGACACAGGGGGCACAAACTCGCCGAGATCCCGGTTGGTCGCGGCCCGACCCACCTGGGGGTCAATCCACAGAGCGGGACCGTATATGTCCTCAACTCGGGGGGTAATAGCGTCACGGTCCTGGACGGCCGCCACATGCACCCGGTGAAAACCATTCGTGTGGGCAACTACCCCATCGGCATCGCCGTTGATGAGAAGGCCGGCCGGGCCTATGTTGTAAATAACCGAGAAAACAGCCTTTCTATCATTGATGAAACCTCCCTCGAGGTTCGGGGGACGAGGCAAATTCCGTTGAATGTGTCCAACGTCGCCCTGAACGCGACAGCGGGACTCCTGTATCTCGCGCTGAAGAGCGAGGACCACGTCGCGGTTGTCCGCGTGCGCGATCTATAGTGAAACTATTCGGAGAAGCCGTCGCGAGATGACATCGAACGCAAGGGACGAATCGGCCCCAGCGCACCCGCAGCCGGCCGAGAACGCGCAGGAAAATCGGCGTGATTGGTGGCGGCCGGTCGCGCTCTTGGCCGCGATTCTAGCGGCGCTCGCTTTGACCCGGGCCCTTGGTATTGGGGAACGGCTGGTCAATCTCAGGGACTGGATTCAAAGTTTGGGTCCCTGGGGGCCGGTCGTCTTCACCGTCCTCTACGTCGCCGCCACGGTGGCGGCCGTTCCCGGCTCGGTCATGACCGTGGCAGCCGGAGCCCTCTTTGGGTCCGTGCTCGGGGTCATCGTGGTGATCAACGCGGCGACACTCGGGGCCGGCCTTGCGTTCGTGATTGCCCGGTACTTCGCCCGGGACGCCGTTGCCCGGTCGTTTGCCGGCAACGAGAAATTCCAAAAACTGGATCGCCTCACCGAAGAACACGGGGCAATCATCGTCGCCCTTACCCGGCTTATACCCGTCTTCCCCTTCAATCTCCTCAATTATGGTTTCGGCCTCACCCGAGTCCCGTTCTGGACGTATGTCATCTGGTCCTGGCTCTGCATGCTGCCTGTGACGATCCTTCTTGTCGTCGGGGCAGACGCATTCACCAAAGGCGTCACCCAAGGCCAGGTCCCCTGGCTCCTGATCGGTACGTTTGCCGCGACAGCGTTGATCTTAACATTGCTAGTTCGACATGCACGCCGCACACTGAAGGCGAAGGAAAGAAAGGCCAAATGAGAGTAAAGGGATGAGAAGCAATGAGGAGCTTTCCATGACGCAGGCGCCGGACGTATTTCCCAAAGATGAACACAATGCGCTGCTGGTATCTCATGTCCATCCTCCCGACTGGAAGAATCCCGATCCGGCGTCTCGATACAACCTTGTCGTGATCGGAGCAGGCACGGCCGGTCTGGTGAGCGCCGCAGGGGCGGCTGTTCTGGGGGGAAGGGTCGCTCTCATTGAAAAACATCTCCTCGGCGGGGACTGCCTCACCGTAGGATGCGTCCCCTCCAAATGCGTGATCCGTTCTTCACGAGTGATCGAAGACGTGCGTCTAGGACCGGAGCTGAGCGTGCGCGTCCCCACGGGTACCCAAGTCGACTTTCCCGGCGTCATGGAGCGTATGCGCCGCCTGCGAGCCCGGATCAGCCACCATGACTCGGTCGACCGATTCCAGCAGTTCGGCGTGGACGTGTTCCTCGGGGAAGGCCGATTCACCGGCCGGAACGCCATTGAGGTGGATGGCAAGATACTCCAGTTCAGCAAGGCCGTGATCGCGACCGGGGCACGTGCCGCCGCCCCACCAATTCCGGGCCTTGCCGAGGCGGGCTACCTCACCAACGAGACCGTTTTCTCTTTGACCGAACGCCCCGAACGGTTGGCCGTCATCGGTGCCGGGCCGATCGGCTGCGAAATGTCCCAAGCCTTCCGTCGCCTCGGGTCAGAGGTTTGGCTTCTCGAAGCGCAGGCTCAAATTCTCACACGCGAGGATCGGGACGTGGCAGAGATCGTCCAGCGGGCGTTTGTGCGTGACGGGGTGAACCTTGTTCTCGGCTGCACGATCCGAAAGGTAGAGCGCCGTGGTCGAGAGAAAATCATTCAGTTCGAGGGGAATGGGACCTGTAATGACCTTCCGGTTGACGCCATTCTCGTTGGCGTCGGACGCGCGCCGAACGTCGAAGGGTTAAACCTGGACGCGGCCGGAGTCGAGCACAACACAGACGGCGTACAGGTGAACGACTACCTCCAGACGACCAATCCTCGCATCTATGCTGCGGGGGATATCTGTCTGCCATATAAATTCACTCACACCGCCGATGCAACCGCTCGCATTGTCATCCAGAACGCCCTCTTTGCCGGCCGGAAGAAGTTGAGCTCCTTAATCATTCCCTGGTGCACGTACACCGATCCGGAGATTGCGCACGTCGGTATGTATGAACGGGATGCGTTGCGGAAGGGAATCCCTGTCGAAACGTTCGTGAGATACCTGCGGGATGTGGATCGGGCTATTACCGACGGTGAGGAAGAGGGATTGGTCAAGGTCCATGTCAAGAAAGGGACCGATCAGATCTTGGGGGCCACCATCGTCGCCCGACACGCGGGAGAGATGATCAGTGAAATCACTCTGGCCATGGTCGGAAAGCTTGGTCTGAAGACGATCTCGAACGTGATCCATCCCTATCCCACGCAAGCCGAAGCCATTCGGCAGGTCGCAGATGCGTACAACCGAACCCGGTTGACTCCGGGTGTGAAGAATCTGTTTACCCGTTGGTTTGCCTGGACACGATAGCGTCCCCCAGAGACGACGAGGCCAAGAGATGGGACGAGTGGCTGTCACGATTATGGCGAAAGTCCCACGGGCGGGCGAGGTCAAAACGAGACTCTGTCCTCCCTTTACGTCCGACGAGGCAGCTGAGCTGTACCGCTGTTTTCTTCTCGATAAGATAGAACAGGTGCGAACCCTCGACGCAGCACGCCCGGCGATCTCGTACACGCCGGCCGAGGGAAAAACATATTTTGAGGAGCTGGCCCCCGGCTTTGTCCTGATTCCCCAGCACGGTCCCGATCTGGGGGCCCGGTTGGCCAACAGTTTCAATCAGCTTTTTGCAAGAGGATATGCGGGTGCAATGGCTATCGATAGCGACACGCCTACCTTGCCAACCCATTTTCTCGAGCAAGCCCTCGACCTCATCGCCACGCCGACGATTGATTTAGTGTTGGGCCCGAGCGACGACGGCGGCTACTACCTGATCGGGCTGCGGCGGGTCTACCGTGAGCTCTTCGAAGAGATGGCATGGAGTACAGCCCAGGTCATGCCAGTGACCATCCAGCGGGCCGAGGCGAGGGGACTGAAGGTGGCTACCCTGCCCCTCTGGTTTGATGTGGACACCTCGGAAGATTTGGAGCGATTACACGCCTCCCTGCAAAGCGCAGGGGCGGATGCAGCCCGTCATACTCGAAAATTTCTCAAGGAGCATACACCATGAAGAAGTGGTCGGCAATCCCCTGGAAGACCATCTCCACCAAACCGATTTACAGCAATAGGTGGCTCTCCCTCCGAGAAGACGTGGCAGAGCTCCCCGATGGGCGAACCACGATCTATGGCGTGGTGACGTGTGGAGATTGTGTCGGTGTTCTCCCCTTCGTCGATTCCGACACGGTGCTACTCATCCAGCAGTACCGCTACGTGGCACGGCAGGTAACATGGGAGATGCCAACAGGGGGGGTCCATTCGGGTGAGTCGACCGAGGAGGCGGCGCAACGCGAGCTGGCGGAAGAGATTGGCTATCGCGCTGGTCACCTGATCCCCATCAGTGCGTACCATACGAGTAAGAGTGTGATGGACGAGACGGCCCACTTGTACATCGGAGAAGGGTTGGTCAAACTCGACCGACCGCCCCGTGATGAGACGGAGTTCATCGAGGTTCGTCCTTTTCCCTTTCGCGACGTCCTGCAGATGGTCTTGTCCGGCGAGATTGTCGATAGTATGACCCTCATCGCCGTTCTCCTCGCCGCCCGCCGGAAACACTGCTAACTGGCCCAAGAGGATTCCTCCTCTTCCCGCTTTCGGGCTTCCCCTCGGACCTACGTACCAGGCACCAGCCACATAGCAAACTCCTCCCGCGTCCCGTTTTCCACGACCACGGCTCCGAGCCTGACGTTACCCTTCCGGAGAAAATCCACGCGAACGTAGCCTGTCGCTCCCCGGGCATAGCGCGTGGTCTCGTCACTGCCGACGGGTTCGAAGTGTCCCACTGTCGAGGCTCCACTCACGACCACATACTTGGTAGTCCGACCGGCCATGACCTGAAGATTGTGGTCGTGTCCCGCGGCATAGAGCAGCGGGCGGTACCGTACGAGAATGGAATCGAGGGACCGGCGCATGTGCTGGTTTCGGGCCCCCGACAGGTCCTGGTTGGTGATGCCGAGGTTTCGTGCAAGGGGATACGATGAGCCGATGACAGGCAGGGGGATCCAGAGCCACGGTGCCAGATTCGTGAGGGGAAAGAGGTGGGTCTTGGCGTCGAAGTATCCCCCGTGGCGCCCCGTGGTCGCCAGCGGGTGGTGCGTGGCAACCACCACATGGCGAGCCCCGGCCTGCTTTAGTGCAGCGTCTAGTCCTGCCAGTATCTCGGCCTCCGAGTCGGCGGAACAGTCCGAGTCGGGGTCCAAGGGCTTCGGCCCCCGGTGGAGCCACCATTGGGTGTCCAAAACGACCAGGCGTACCCGGCTGGCCAGATCCAGGATGGAGGGTCCGGGACAACCATGGGTGGGCAGGATGTGAACCCGAGGTCCCCCGTGGCGCTCGATGAATCGCGTCTGGCGTCTCACCGCGGCCCACCCGTCGTCGCCGCCGTTATCCCAATCGTGGTTGCCGAGGACGAATATGACCCGGGCCCCGCTGGCTCGGGAGACCGCGAGCTGGGTGCCAAGGACGTCCTCGGCCGAGCTCCGGTCCGGATGGCCGGAGTCCGGCAGCCCGGCGGGATAGACGTTGTCGCCGAGGAAGACCACGACGATCCGGTCGGGAGCCTGATTGGCCTCCCGCGTCACCGCCGCAAGCACCGGATCGCCCTCGGTCGCGTATCCGGCATCTCCCAGAAGGAGTAGCCGGAGCTCCACGTCGTCGAGCGATGCCTGGGGCGTCGGGCCCCCGGGCTTAGGAGACCAGCCCGTCGCGCACGAAACCAGCAGTCCCCCCACGAGGGCCAACGCGAAGGCACCGGCCGTGATGGAGGACGGCACGCTGCCCTTACTCCTTCCCAGCGGTCGTAAAGGTAGTCTCAACAAACGAAATGTTGCCCTCCTGCGACACCGTGCCGATACTCAGCTCATATTTGACACCGGCACGCAGAAAACCGTCGGGCACGGAAAACGTGGTCATGGTCCCAGGCAGTCTTGCCGTGAGATTGGCGCCCATTTCTTCCTGTTCAATTTTCATAATGTACGCAGCCAGATGCTTGACCGGGGTCCAGGTGACCTTCAGATCCTTGGCGTCCACGCTCTGGGCGCCCGCCCTGGGCCGAACAAAAAAGGCCGCGGCCGGCAACTTGTGGATCAGAGTTGACTTGCCGTGGAATGTGTCACCGGACGCGGTCTTCCCGGTGAAGGTGTACACTCCCTCCGGGTAGGCCGATTTGAGGCTTTCAACGTCACGCGGCTCCGGAGATTCGAAACGGAACTGCCGGATCCCTAGGAAAGAAGTGTCAGGAGCCGTGAAGTCGATGACGGTGCGGCCGTCCGGAGAAACCACGGCGAGCTTCGCCAGTCCCTCGTTACCGCCCTGGACCTCGAACACGACCTCCACATCCCCGTCCGTCGCATTCTGTTCCAGGTAGATCCTCGCCACGTCAAAGGGCACGGACCAAGTGGACTCCTTAGCGGCCCCCAGTGCCAGGCCATAACAACCCAGAAGGAGAGTGACCCCTGCCAGAATCTGCATTCGTCTTGTCATTTCGAATCCCTCACTAGGTACGGGAAAAAGACCAGGCTGGCGAATTGAGGATGCCACGGCCGGCCGTCCGGAGATCAGTCCCGAAGCGCTTCAACCGGTTCCAGGTGGGCAGCCCGCAACGCGGGATAGGCGCCCGACAGCAACCCGATCAGGCCGCCGACAAGTGGCGCGAGCAAGGGTGCCTCGACGTCCAGCACCGGGGTCCAGACCTGGTAGGCGGAGACGGCAGCCACAATGAGCACTCCTACGCTGGCCCCAATGATGCCCCCGATCACGCCCATCGAGGCGCTCTCGAACAAAAACTGCGCGGCGATGTGCCCGCGCGTTGCTCCGATGGCTCGGCGCAGGCCGATCTCACCAGTCCGCTCCATCACTCCCACGAGTGTAATATTGGCAATGCCAATAGCGCCGACAACCAGGGATAATCCCCCGAGCAAGAGAAACATGGCGCTCAGGTCAGTCTGGACTTCCTCGCGCAGGCGCTTGGGCTCCTGGGGAACCTCGAGTTTCAAAACCCGGGGATCATCGGGCCGCAGCGCCAATCGTGCTTGATCGGCAATGAGGTACGCCGCGCCAATCTTTGTCTCGACGACCACCCTGCCAGGCCCCGCCAGCCCGAAATCATGGCGTGCGGTGCCTTCAGGGATAATAACGGAGCTAAGTAACTCGGGTCTGCGGGCGACATCGCGCAGAATACCAACGACCAGGTAGAGATGATCGCCGATGGAGATGGCCGGAATTTGCTCAAGGCCCATGATATTGAGCCTGCGAGCAGCGTCCGGACCCAGAACAGCGATCCGGTCCGCCCGATTCGAATGGCCCAGATCCGGGAAACGCCCGGTCTTGAGCTCCGCTCTGACCGCCCGGAACAAATCGGGGGATGCGGCGTACACCGAAAGCTTGAATGCGGTCTGATTCCGAGGGTCTTTCATCGGCGACGAGCTCACCAGCGCGCCTCCGACATGAACCTCACTCATCGTTCCCGCGGCAACCACGCCGTTCAGACGGCGAAGACGCGTCGACGCATCCCATGGAATGGCTTTAGGATCGACGATGCCCGTTGTTCTACCAGGCTTCGCCGTGATAAAAAGCTCGGTCGCGGCGACCTGGTCGAACTGGCTGATGATGCGGTTGCCGGCGGTGCGGGTCAGGCCCACCGTCGCCACGACAGCCGTCAGCCCAATGGCAACCCCCAGCACGGTCAGCATCATCCGGATCGGCCTGGCGAACATCCCCGCCAGCGCTTCATTCAGAAGATCACGAATCGTGATTCCCGAACGCGATACAGTCTTATTCACAGTTGCTGGCGCAGAGCCCTTTGACCTGTCCTCATTCTCTCCATTGGTGACATGTGTCAGCGAACCATCAACCATGTGCACGCGGCGTGCGGCCCGATTGGCCACCTCTTCGTTGTGCGTCACCACGACCAGCGTGAGACCTTCTTGGTTCAGTTTCTCGAGGAGATCGAGGATGGCGGTGGATGACTTTGAATCCAGATTTCCGGTCGGTTCGTCGCATAACAGCAGGCTGGGAGAACCAACGAGGGCGCGGGCAATGGCAACCCGTTGCCTCTCACCGCCCGACAGTTTCCCCGGCAGGAAATCGGCACGGTGACTGAGCCCCACGCGCTCGATCGCCGCCAGTGCGCGCGCTCGCCGACCGTGATTGGACTGCCTGCGGTACACTTCCGCCAACATCACGTTCTCCAATACGGTGCGGTACGGTAGCAGATGGAATGATTGAAACACGAACCCGATGCGTTGACTCCGTAATCCGGCACGTTGTTCGTCGGGCAACTTGGCGGTGTCTATGCCATCAAAGAAATAAGTGCCGCTGGTTGGGCGGTCCAGGCAGCCGATGATGTGCAGCAGGGTCGACTTTCCAGCGCCCGATGGACCGGTAATCGCTAGCCACTCGCCACGCGCCAACAAAAGATCAACATCGACGAGTGCGTGCACGGCCGGTTCGCTTCCGTATTGCCTGCTCACCTTATGCAACTCGAACACCCTCTGGGTTGTGTCGAGTTCATGCGTAATCATGGTCGGGCCCCTATTCATTCTTGGGATTCTCATATCCGACGACCACGAGTTCGCCTGCGGCGAGCTTCTCCTTAACAGGAGTCACTTCGACGAAACCGTCAGCGGACAATCCCGGTTTCACCGCGATGTACTTGAGCGCATCACCGCGTTTTACCTGGACTCGTGATGTCCCGTCGGCGGCGAGAGAGAGTGCGCTGAGCGGGACGACGGTGACGACTCCCTTGGTTGATTCGATGGGGATCGTGAGGCGCAGGGAGAAACCCTCGAGCCGAGTCGGCGTCTTGTCAACGCGAATCTCGCAGTAGATGTGGTATCCGTCGACTCCGTGGGTGCCAGGGGTATCGGCCACCCTTGTGACCACACCCGTGGCTTTGATGCCCAGGGCCTGTTCATCAATGGCGACCTGCATACCCGGCTTGACAAGCGGCGCTGCGTCCAGAGGGAGGGCTGCGTCGATCACTAATTGATTATCTGTCACCGACATGACGGGCCCCCTCGCCTCGTGACCGACAAGGGACGTGACCTCCTCGACGCGGACAGGGAGAGCGGGAATGAACACGATCTCATCGGCGGGCACCTGCACGCCAAGCTTCCGTTTGGCAATGTCCAAGTCAGCAGCGAGTCGATCGGCTCGCTCTGCCGCCAACTTGGCCTCACGTACAGCCGCCTTCTGTGCGTCAAGAGCGGCCTGGATCTCTACTTCACCTTCCAACTGAGCTTTGCGGGCAGCGGCTCGAGCCAATTCGAGTTTGGCCTCGGCGGCCGCTCGGGCTGTTTCCGGTTGTCGCGGGTCCAGCACGATCAAAGCCCGTTCGGCGATCATGGCCTGAATCTCGGCGGCAGCAGCCCTATTGGCGTGTTCCGCTTTGGCGCGTGCGGCGTCTACGGCCCGGGGTGCGGCGGCAGCAGCCGCAGCAGTCGCCACCTTGTTTTTTTGCGCGGCACCCCACTCCCGCTCGAGGGCACGGATATGCGCAATTTGGTCGAGCGTCGGTCCAAACGGCTCAAATCCCGCCGCATTGTACCATTGGGCCACCGCAGCGCTCGTCCGCTTGTCGTACGTTCCATCAATGGGACCGGGATCAAACCGGAGTCGCTTGAGTCCTTGCTCCAATTGGCGGACATCATCTCCGGACGTCCCGGGGACGAGATCCCGGTATGCCGTGATCTTCCCCCGGAGAACGAACACTGGGCGCCCTGAAGCGGCGAGTATGACATCCCCTTCCCGCAGCTGGGTGTTTCGCAAAGGCAATGTGGTGATTAACCCTGCCTTCGCCTTCAAGGTGGAGGGCACAATCGAGATCGGTTGGGGCAATCCGAATCGGGCCGTGCCGCGCGTCACGACCGTCGAACTGAGCACGCGTTCTTCGACCGGGACGAGAATCGCCGATGGTGTGGGGGGTGCTGTTCGTGCGGCGACATCCGCTGGGGATTGGATCCACGTCGCTGCCAGGAAACCTCCTACCACGGCAGCGGCCACAAGCGCGAGGACGCAGTACAGGACAATGGTTTGTTTTCTGTTCAATGTCGGTATACCGAGTTTTGCGAGAACACCTCTGTCTACTGGCCAACCTCGACCAGACGGCTCCATAGGATCATACCCACAAATGGGGCGTGCACGCAAGCACCCGGCGTCTCCGCAGAACGCTGGATTGTGCGCAAGCCCCGCCTGTGTCTCGGCGCAGGGTTCACCCTGTGACGTCTAGTGTCGTTCCAACTTGTTGGACAGAATACCCGGAAGCGAGGCAGGCACCCAGGACTCAGCACACCGCGTTACTCCCTTTGGCCCCAATACTTAGAACGGCACTAGGGAGCGTCGCCGCTCATTTGACTTCACGGGCAAACAATTCCTTCTCAATCTTCTCCTCAACTGGGTCGAAGATCTCCTCTTGTAGCTTGAAGTTTTTCGCGGCGACCCTCCGCTCATAGTCTTGGAGCTTCTTGAGGGCGGCCCGTTGCTCAGGCGGCATCTCTTCGACACGGATCGTCCCGCCGGTTGTGAGGGCGGCAAGCCGATCCCTCATATCGTCCTCGACCTCATCTGGATGATCGTATTCGAAACCGGCCTTGCGCATCGCGGCGCCGTATTGCCGCAGAGCCGCTTTCATACGCGGGTCCTTGTTGATGAGGGCATCCTTTGGGTTGTAGTAGGTCGCCTTCAATTGTTCCGGGTCGAATACCTGTTCGATGGCCTTGCGCGTACACCCGCCAGTCCGGGAGAAATTCTCTGTCTCGAGCCCAACCGCGAATGTCGCGCCGATATTTTCGCCGAAGAGGGTGCGGTTGTACGCAACCTGATCAGCAGGTGAAAGGTTCTTGTAGATTTGCACGTTCCGTTCCCCCAAGCCGACCTTGGCCGGACTGTAACCCTCGGCGAGCTGTGGGGGTTGACCGGTATACAGCGTCGAAACGCCGAACCCGTACTTGTTGATGAATTCTTCCTCGCTGAGTCCCGGCAGATTTTTATCGGCCGCCATTCCCTTGCGCACCGTGATGTAGTCAGCGGCGACGTACTCGAATCCCTGGTCACGCATGCACTTGGAGATCAACGTTTCAACCTTCTCGACGGCCTGGACGAGTTGCGCGTGTGTGAGGCCAAACTCCTCTGTACCCATACCCGGCGGAGCCTGTGCGTGAGCGCTGCCGGCAAGGAGGAGCACGGCCACGACAGTTATGATAGCCCGAATCACGTCTCTCATGGCATGGCTTCTCCTGCCACCATTATTTCTCCATAGCCAACACCTTCCCTGTCTCCATGTCGATGATGACATCGGTCTCGGCTCCGTCTTCTTTCGAAAGCACCTCTACAACGTATCGGTTTGCACCGAGCTTCTTCTCAATGGCTACGTCCGTGACCTCGCCTGGTACTGCCTTCACTGCGATCTTGACGGCTTCTTCTTCGCTGATCCTCGGGCGCTTGGCACTGGCCTGGGCCGTGATCCTGCGCTGGTATTTCTTCAGTGCGGTGAACTTGATCAGCGGGTGCTCGATCGGGTTCGAGAGCGCGTAGACATCCTTACTGACCTCGTAGGCGTGATTTTCCAACTCGAGCACCTTCGCGCGGACTTCCGCCAGGGCCTCGGGGCCGAGCTGCTCGACTCTGATCAGCTCGAGGGTCTCTTTTGTTTTTTCCCCCTTGCCCCTCCAGCCAACTCGAATATTGCCGACGCCCTGCGCGTAGTACTTGAGCTGGGTAGCGTTCGGTTCCTCCTTGCTGGTCTCGGCGATCACCAGAACGTCCTTATAGCGGCCCGCGGGTACCGTTGTCTCCTGCCCCATTTGATCCACTTGTCCTCGGTCTTTGAAGCCAACGGCCGGCCCCCACCCTTGGGCAAAACTCGGCGTGCCAGTCTGCGGCTTTGCCGGCATCATGATTCCAGCCTTGGCGCCTTCGATTCCATGAACCCACGTCGGGGCAGCCACGAACTTCCCGTCTTCGTATTCTTCAGGATACTCACCCAGGCGCCAGACAGTGCCGTCGTTGTCCTGCGCAAAGAAGGCGAGCTCCGCCTCCTCCAACTCATCGGCACTGTAATCCAGGTCCCATGTCACGACCGAGCGAACGCCGCCGATCATCTTGGTCGTGTCGGTGACGGTGATCACCACCCGATGCGGCACGGTCGCGCCGTCATCTTCGATGGTGGTCCCTTCGTACACGTATCGCGTCCCCGGTTTCAGCGGAAACCATGCGTTGTCGATCTGGGTAGAACGAGCAAAATTGCTGGGGTTAAAGTCCTCGAACTCTTTCTCAGCAGTTTGACCACCATACACCGTTGCCAAAAGCACCAGCAGCGACGCAGTTGCCACGGAGACGACACGAAGACCGTACACTGCTTTCATCGTCTTAGCTCCATTGTGGGTTAGTTAGAAACAGCGCTTCACGCACCTCGATCCTCACCTTGACGCAGGTTCCAAGCTGGATGTACCCGCATAATGGCTGGGCGCAAAGCGCAGGTACAGGCTAGGGACGACGAAAAGGTTGAGCAGTGTCGAGGTGACCAGGCCGCCCAGAACCACGAGGGCCAACGGGTGTTCGATCTCGTTGCCGGGAATCGAGCCCGCAATCACCAGGGGCACGAGGGCCAGCCCGGTTGTGGTCGCGGTCATCAAGATGGGCGCCAGCCGTTCCCGTGCCCCGCGCAGGACGAGCGCGGGGCCAAAGGTCTCCCCCTCATACGCTTCCAGATGCTGAAAGTGATTGATCATCAAAATACCGTTGCGTGCCGCAATTCCCAACACGGTGAGGAATCCCACGAGCGAACCGAGCGAGATGACGCCGTCACCCAACCAAGCCGCCAGCACACCGCCCACTAGGGCCGAGGGGAGAAGCACAAAGGAAATGACCGCCAGGCGGGCACTATTAAAGGAGGTGTGGAGTAAGAGGAAAATCGCGAGCAGACCGACAATTGCGAAGGCGAGCATTTTGCGCTGAACCGCCAGCCGCTCCGTATATTCCCCCAGCAGCACCGGATAGTACTCATGGGGGAACTCGATCTTGGCGAGGGCGGCCTGCACATCGGCATAGACCGCGCCAAGAGGGCGTCCACGCACGTTGGCATCAACGTCCATGCGGCGACTGAGGTTCTCACGTTGGACGACATTCGGCGTTGGCGCGATGCGCACATCGGCCACTTCCTCCAAACGCGCGTGACCGCCGCCAGGCGTGTCAATTAAAAGGTTCTTAATATCGCTCAGACTATGGCGCGCCGAAGGTATGCTCCACACATTCACATCGTACGTCCGGTTGGCGATGTGAATATCGCCGGCTTCCTCGAGGGCCACCAAGGTAGTCGTTGCTCGGCGCACGTCTCCTGGTTTAACGCCATACTTTTGGGCCTTCGCTAGATCGACCTTCACTTCGATCTGGGGGATCTTTTCCTGAAAGGACATGTGCAGATCGATGATGCCGTCAATCTTCGCCAGGGCATCTCTCACTTCCGTCGCCTTTTGCTTGAGGACATCCAGATCACGCCCATAGATCCGCACCACAATCGCATCGGAGCTTCCGGTGAGCACCTCGCGGATCCTCTCTTTGAGATAGGTCTGCACGTCGCGATAGACCCCGGGGTAGCCGTCAACGGCCGCCTGGATTTTGCGGAGCGTCTCGTCATAGTCCACCGCAGGATCGACGCTGATCCAATTTTCGCCGAAATACACACCGACCACTTCATCCATGATCAGGGCTTGCCCGATGTGGGCCCCGAAATTGCGGACACCGGGAATGGACCGCAATTCCTTACTGGCCTGAACGGTGATGCGGGCCTCCTCTGGCCAGGAGGTGCCGGGCTTGGTGAGCCAGTGCATCAGGAAGTCCCTCTCCTTGAACGAAGGCAGCAGCGAATGCCCGAGTAGCGGCCACACGACGATGCCCGCCAGCATGATGACGCCGACGGTCAGATAGGCCGGGAGGGGCGTCTTGACAATCCGCGAAAGTACCGTGCCGTAGCCGCGTTGCAGCCAGCGCGTGAGCGGGGACTCGCGGTGCTCGAGCGGGACATTCCGCAACAGAATAAAGCTCATTGCCGGTGTGACAGTCAGTGCGACCACCATGGACGCTGCAATCGCTATCGCATAAGAAAACGCCAGGGGCCTGAAAAATGCACCAGACAACCCCTCCATCACGAAGACCGGCAACAGTGCCGCGATTTCGATCAGCGATGCGACGACGATGGCGTGGCGCACCTCATACGAGGCCTCGAGAACGACTCTCCCAAACGGTACCTGGCTGCCCTCCTTACGATACTCGCGCAGGCGTCGCACGATGTTTTCGACATCGACGATCGCATCATCCACCACGGCGCCCAGGGCAATCACCAGCCCGGCCAACACCATGGTATTGATGGTTGTCCCACGTAAGTAGAGGACCATCATTGCCGACATCAGCGATAAGGGGATCGCCGTACAACTGATCAACGCGGTACGCCACTCGTACAGAAAGACAAAAAGAACCAGCACGACGAGAACCGCGGCGATGATAAGCGCCTTGTTGAGATTGTGGACGGCCACCTCGATGAAGGTGGCCGGCCGGAAGATGGTCGTGTCAATGTCCACATCGGGAAGACCGGGCCGCAAGGCATCGAGCGCCTTTTCGACTTCCCGAGACACTTGCAGCGTGTTGCCCCAGGGGAATTTTTCCACGATGAGCAGCAGGCCGGGACCCTCGTTGACGATACCTTCGCCAACCATCGGTTGATGATCAATCACCACCTCGGCCACGTCTTTCAGCAGCAGCTGTTTGCCATTCCTGACGGCAAGGGGCACATTGGCCAGGGGATCCGTCGTGACCTGGTCATACTTCTGGACCACGGGGGGGACGTGCCGGATTTGCAGCCTTTGGTTCGGGGTCTCCACCCACCCGCCGCTGCCGATATGGTGTCCCTCTGAAAATTTGAACAAACCCACGTCCAAAGAGTCGGCCGTGGCCCCCATGACCTCTTCCAGCGTCACCTTGTGCTTGCGCAACAACTCCGGTACGACGTTGACATTCAGCATTTGCAGCCGCTCGCCCCACATGGCGACATTGGCCACACCGGGGACGCGCAACAAGCGCTGCCGGATGGTCCAATAGGTGATCATCGACAAGTCCATTACGGATCGGGTTTTCGACGAAATCCCGATCTTCATCATCCGGCTGGTTGACGACAGGGGCGGCAGCATCACGGGCGGGCTGGCCCAGCTTGGCAACGTCGGGACGACTGTTATAATGCGCTCGTTCAGCATCTGCCGCGCCAGCAGCAGATCCGTGCCGGGCTTGAAATACATCTTGATTGCCGACAAACCAGGAACCGACTTGGAGCGCATGGCGGTCATCCCCGGCACGCCGGCGAGCACCTGCTCCAGCGGAGCCGTGACCAGGGACTCCACTTCTTCCGAAGAAAGTCCGAGGCTGATGGTCTGAATCTCCACCATCGGCGGCGCGAACTCGGGAAAGACGTCCACCGGCATTTTTTGAACTTGCTCGATGCCGAAGTACATCAGTCCCACCGCGCAGGCAAGAACAAGGTACCTGAACTTCAGGCTCTTTTCGACGATCCACCGAAACATAGCAGAGTCTCCGTCTATAGTCGGTTAGGTAGCATGTGCCCTATAAGGCGTAAAACGTGTTTCCGCTTCCCGTCTTCTAATGTCCAACCTTGAACTCGGCGCCGTACAGTTCCGCCACTGCCACTGCCGCGACGACCGTACCAACCGGCGGGCCGTCGTTCAGGACCGCAATATCACCTTTAATGTAGTCAACATCGACTTTATGCCTGACGAAGGCACGGGGTTGGGGGCTGGTGTATACCCAGGTTTGGCCTTCGGGGTCATAGATCAGCGAAGAGTAGGGAACTACCTTTTTCCCTCCCTCCTCACGAACCTGATCGGTTTTCAGATCGAGCCGTTCGATCGCCCGCTCGGTCAGAGTCACACGGCTCATATTCGACCCCTCGATTTTCGTGATTTCGGCCGGATGCTCGACGTGCTGTGTGTCAGCTTGTCTTTGGCACGCTGCCAGTGGCAGGCCCGCAATGATCAGCACCGCAATCATCACTCGATGAGTGTCCTGCATCGCTCCCCTCCTATTGATCCTTAATACGGGTTGTCCCTTTCTGGTTCTTGGACTTGTTAAGCTCGCACCATACCCTCTCGCATTTCATCTTCGGTGACGACTCTGCCCGGAACGTCTTGAAGATCAAGCTCCGCTTCGCGGGCAGCTCCAAAGAGCACGTACAATGCCGGGACACCGGCCAGGGAATAAATCGTCGCCGTCACCAGGCTACCGAGAACGACGACGGCCGTCGGATGCACGATTTCGAGACCGGCGATGTTGCCGAAAAACCCCAGGGGTAGGAAAGCCAGTGCGGTGGTGACCGCCGTCATCAAGATCGGGGCAGATCGTTCCCGAGTCGCACGCTGAACGAGCTCGGCGCCAAACTTTTCACCCTCACGCTCGAGAGTACGGTAACGGCTAATCAACGTGATACTGTTCCGCACGACAATTCCCCAGACCGCGATGAATCCCGCGATCGAACCGAGTGAGAGCAGGCCGCCGCTGGTCACGAAGACAGCCAGCACACCGCCCACCAGAGCCATGGGCAGGGTTAGGAAGACGGCCGTCGCCAGGCGCCAGCTCCGGAAGAACACCTGCAAGAGCAGGAAAGCCCCAATGGCCGCGGCAATCGCATAAGCGAGCACGCGCTGCTCGGCAGCATCGCGTTCCACGTACTCTCCGAGCAGCTCCGCGCGGTACTCAAGCGGAAACGCGACTTTCTCGAGACGATCTTCGACCTCGTCCCCTACGGCGCCGAGATCGCGTCCACGCACGTTGGCTGCCACATCCACGTAACGCGCCACGGCATCTCGATGGATCTCGGTGACAGAGGGCACGATGCGCACATGCGCCACGTCTTTCAAGCGCACATGGCTACCCGAGGGGGTGTCGATTAGCAGATTTTGAACATTGGTAACACTGTGGCGGGTCTCGGGCGTGCCCCATACCACAACGTCGAACACTTTCTGTTCTTCGAAAAGCGCGCCGACGACAATGCCCGACACCAATGAGGTCGCGGCGCGGCGGACATCGCCAGGCTTGAGGTTATAGCGTTTGGCTCTTTCGACATCGACCTCGATTTCCAAAGTGGGCATTTCTGGAGGATATTGTACTTTGGCATTAACAATGCCGTCGGTCCCCGCCAGGAGCTTCTGAACCTCCTCTGCCTTATTGCGGATCATATTCATATTCTCACCGTACACGCGCACGACGAGCGATTTACCGGTTCCCGTCAACTCCTCTCTGACCTTTTTTTGCAGATAGGTCAGCACCTCAGGAGACAGGCCAGGATAGCCGGCAACCACTTCCTTGACCCTGGCGACGGTCGCTTCGTAGTCGGCTGAAGGATCGATGCTGACCCACAGCTCACTGGAATTGATATTCGTCCGCTTATCCGACATGATGGCGCGTCCCATAAGAGCGCTGACATTGCGGACGCCTGGAATCGACCGCAGCTCGCGGCTGGCGAGCGTGATGATGCGGCTCATGGCCGGATGGGAAGCGCTGGAGCTGCCTTCCATGCGAACCACCAGGTCCGTTTCTTTGAAAGCGGGCAGCAGAGACTCCTGGCGGAGGAATGGAACGAACGCGAAGCCGACAACGACGAGCGCACAGACAGCGACAAATGCTGGGATTGGTGTGCGGGCAGCCCATCCCAAAAGACCGCTGTGGATGCCGCGCAGCATCCCCATCCCAGGAGAATCACCGGCCCGGAGCGAGGCATTGCGCAAGAGGAACACACTCAACGCCGGCGTGACGGTCAGCGCAACCGCAAAGGAGGCGAGCAACGCCAGTATATAGGACGTGGCGACTGGCCGAGAAAACGCGCCGGACAAACCTTCCAGGAAGAAGGCCGGCACCACCGCCAGTGCCATAATGGCCGTCGCGTAGACGAGGGGGCTGCGCATCTCGAGGGCGGCATGGAAAATGATAGTTGACGTCGACTTGGCGTGACCTTCTTCAGGCGCCTGGCGAAGACGTCGCACAATATTTTCTATGTCGACGATCGCGTCGTCGATGATGACACCAAGGGCGATCATCAGCCCGGTGATGATCATCATATTGATCGTGACGCCCCTCATGTAAAGCACCGTTCCGGCGGCGATCACAGACATCAACACCGCCACGGTACTGATGAACCCCGTGCGCCAGTCGAAGAAAAAGGCAAGGAAAGCCACAATCATGAGCACCGCGCCGAAGAGCAGCGCCGAGGAGAGATTGGCAACCGCTAGCTCGAGGTAGGTCGCCGGCCGAAAGAGGGTGGAATCCATCTGCATATCGGAGACAGCAGGCCGCAAGTCTGTGAGCGCCTTTTCCACTTCTTTTGTTACATCCTTCGTATTGGCCCAGGGGAATTTCTCCACGACCAGCGTGAGCGCAGGCGCCTGGTTGACGATAGCATCCCCGATGAGCGGTTGATGGTCCTCCACCACTTCGGCCACGTCTCCCAAACGCTTCGCTGAGGCGTCGTCGATCGGCACCTTGGCCAGGTCCACCGCCGCTGTGATGGGCAGGACATGTCGGATGCTGAGCCTTTGATTGGGGGTATCGATCCATCCGCCGGTGCCGGGCGTCGAGGCTTCCAAAAAGCTCAATGGCGAGGCCCACAGCGAGTTGCCGGCGGTCTTGATGAGTTGCATCAGCGTCAGGCCTTCGGCCCGCAGCCGCTCGGGATCGACTTGCACCTGCAACTGCCGCTGGCGTTCGCCCCATATCGATACATTGGCCACGCCGGGCAATCCCATTAAGCGGGGCATAATCGTCCAGCGCGCGAGCACCGACATTTCGATCAGGGACAACTTATCCGAGGTCAAGCCGATCTCCATGAACCTGCCGGCTGAGGAGACGGGATTGATCATGGTAAACTGGTTCGACACCTGTGGCAGGGCAAATATCTCGATGAGGCGCTCCTGGGCCACTTGCCGGGCCCGCATGATGTCGGTCCCTTTCTCAAAGATGAGCGTGATCGACGACAGGCCGGGAAGTGACACGGAACGGATTTCCTCAGCCCATGGGGTCCCGTTGAGCATGTCCGCCTCTAGGGGCGTGGTGATCATGGCCTCCACTTCCTGGGCGGAAAGTCCCAGGGCCTCAATTTGAATCTCCACATACGGGCGTGAGAACTCGGGCAAGGCGTCCACCGGCATGGTGCGCAGCTGCGTGAAACCGAAAACCATCAGCAATGCCGCGAACGCAACAACGACGAGTCGAAGCTTCAAGCTCGACCCAACGATCCAACGCATCATGACTGGGGCCCTCCCTTAGTATGGTGACCTGTTTGGTTTATTTCCAATGCCACGAATGTCTCTTGACCTTTCACGCCAGGCATGTCCTCCGCCGGGGGCGTCCGACCGCGTTACCACACGTACGTAAGTTGCGAGAAGAACCCGTTCGCGGAGTTGCCGGTACCGCCTGCACTCTGCGAGTAGTCCCAGACGTGGGAATACTCGAGCGAAAACTTGACACCGTCCAAGACCCACTCGCTCACGTTCACGAGGAATCGCCTCCTGGGAACGAACCCGACCCTGTTCCCATCTTGCATTACCCCCGCCAGATCGTAGCTCTGCGAGTAGCCGATGGCGAAAAAGGTTCCTTGATCGCCAATCGCTTCAACCCACGGGTTCCAATCGAATTGATAGCCGAGTGAGATTTGCCAGGCACCAGGCATGATGTTGACGGAAGTCCCCGAATTATCGACAAATCTTGCCCGTTGGATGGCCCCATTCCACTCACCAACGAGTGATACAGGACCGAGGGTTCCTTTGACACTTGCAGCCATCCCGGGCACGAAACCGATCTGGCCCAGAAACGCCTGATATTCGGATGACAGGAACTGACTGTCGAAAACCGAGGTGTTGAAATCGACATCGACATCGACAGACCACGGACAAAAGAATTCCAGCCAGCTCTGCCGCTTGCCGGCACCGAGCTGATCGTAAGAACGACCACAATGCCCCTTGGTGCGAAAACCCACCGTGGCGTCAATGTGATGCCCAGGGTCCCACCCCGTTTTTTCGAGCCCGTCAAAGGTATCACCGTTGTAAAAATAGACGCCCGCATTGAAAAGAGGAGGAGCTGGCGTGGGAATGAAGGGAGTTGGGGGCGGCGGCCGTGTCGGAGGTGCATCATAGCCAAGGCCCCGCATGACTGAGCTGACGAGGGGATTGATCACCAGTGGCCTGACCGGCGGCGGCGTGATCGGTGGACCGGGTGGAGTCGGAGGTGGAGTCGGAAACGCGACGCCCAACCCGATGGCGACGTTTTTCATCTCGAACACTTCTATGGTCAGTGGATCTTCAATGGTCAGCACATCTGCCACGGGATCGCCCGTCGAGATGCCGAAGGGCAAGACAATTTGGCCCCCCGTCACGAAAGGTGGGAATCTCTGCGGATCGCCAATGAGGATAAAAGCCGTGTCGATACTGATTCGATCAACCCCCGTGTTAAAACCATCGGTCGTGGGAAAGAGCACATCTGTACCGTCAAGAAATTCGAGGATGAGACTTCCCAAGGTCCAATCGTTTGCCTGGACTTCAAAGTCGAGCTCAGCTGTATTCAACGTGAGCACGCCCTCAGACGGACCGGAAAAATTCTCCTGCCATCCCGCGAGCACCTCGAGCGTACCGCCGAACGTCACAGACTCGTTGATCTTCGATCCCACCGTCGCAAGGGCTTGTCGAATGATCGAACGGGTCGCTTCTTCCCGGGCAGCCTTCTCGGCTTCCAACTCTTCGACGCGTTCCTCCAGCTGTTTCTGGTTCCCGTTCTCGGCCTCGACCCGTCCGGGCTGATTCTCGGCTTCTTCCTGCGTCTGCGCGCGTGTGTGTTGGGCCGCTTCGAGCTCAGCTACTCGCTGCGCAAGCGCACGATTCTGTGTCCGCAGCGCTTCGATGGCGCGATTCTGTGCCTGGAGCATTTGGGTGATACGTTTAATTTTCGAAATACCATCCGCGGCATGTTTCAGAATTTGCGCTCTATAGGTCGCAGTGCGACCGTTCCCTATTTCCTTTCTGACAGCCTCCAAGAATTCTTCTTCTGTATTAAAATTGTGATCTTTGAGGGCTTCCAACTTTTCTACAATTTCGTTAGGAAGCCCCTCTTGTCGTAGACTCTCCAGAGACTGTTCGGTGAGTGTAACCCCCCCCTCATCCGCACCGGCGGCGGTCCCTCGTTCAGCCCAGGCCGTTGACCCGGCGAGAACGCAAAACGTCAATACCGTGAGCACGGTACTCTTAATTCTCACGAGCTTCATTCATTCTTCCTCCCTCGTGTGGGGGGGCCAGTTCCTCCAAGGGAACCAAGCCCACTCCTAAGCCCGGGCTCAGATAGGTCTGCCCCGTGACCACCATCCGAATCGCGAGGAACAGTTCCGTGAACATATCTTCCTTTAGTACGTAGCCCGACGCCCCGGCATCGAGCATGGCCTCGACGAATAGCTTGTCGGCATGCACAGACAGTGCGAGTACCTTGGTGCGATGAGCAGAAGCAACAATGTGGCGTGTCGCCTCAATGCCACTCACAGTGGGCATGGCCACGTCCATGATGACGACATCCGGCTCCAACTCCCTGGACAACCGAATCGCGGCCTGGCCGTTCTCGGCCTCACCTATCACAATCAGACTGGAATCCTTGTCAAGCAAGGACCGGAGGCACTGGCGGAATTCCGTCTTGTTGTCGGCCAGGACAAGTCGTGTGATCATTTCGTGGCTCAGACGTCTTCCGTGCACCATGAGTACAGCGTTTGTCGCGTCGGGCGACGATACACAACCTTGCGGCCCCAGGCTTGCCGCCAAGCCGCCAATGTGTCGTCAACTATCTATGACAATTTCGCCGCAAGAAAACAATCGGCGAATTCCTGAATTTGGCGTTCCGAAAAGCTGATTCCGCGACGGAAGCCGGACCGAGCATGAACACCGAGCGTGGAGAACTACGCCCCGGGAAAGCGGCGAATTTGCGTGCGAAAACGAACGAAGGATGAAAAAAAAGTTCTTTTGGAGGAAGGAGGGGCTTGGCCTACCGGTGGAGATCAGTAGGAGGCGGTCAATCCATGCCTGATCGCATATTTCGTGAGCCCGGCAACGCTGGGGATACTCAGTTTTTCCATGATGCGCCGGCGGTGGGTGTCTATAGTTTTTATGCTCAGGTGGAGTTGCCCGGCAATATCCTTGGTGGAATGACCCTCGGCTACTAGCTGAAGCACCTCCCGCTCTCGCCCCGTCAAACAGGACAAAGGAGAGGTGTGCCCGGACCGGAGCGTCCTGTAGCCTTCTAGAATGGGACCTGCGACGGCCGGAGAAAGGTACGTTTGGTTGGCCATCACGGCGCGGATGGCCGTGAGCATCTCCTCAAACGGGGACTCCTTGAGCAAATATCCCGAGGCGCCGCCTTCGAACGCATCTCCGACAAACTGCTCGCTAGCATGCATAGATAAACACAGGATCCGAACCCTAGGCAGCTCGGCGGTAATTTGGCGCGTCGCCTCAATACCGTTCATTCCAGGCATCGACACGTCCATGATAACCAGGTCAGGCTTCTTTTCACGGGCAACCTTCACGGCGTCCCGACCGTCCCGCGCCTCAGCGATGACCTCGAGGTCACTTTGCTTTTCGAGTAAAGCGCGCAGCCCGCTTAAGAACATCACATGGTCGTCGACCAGCACAATCCCGACCTTCATGCCTGATAACCCCTCAATCAAAATACCCCACGATCCCTACTGCAAGGGCCCACCGCATCGGGTTTTGTTCCGCTTCATTGAAGCGGCGCGACCACGAGCACGCGGGTCCCCCGGCCAGGTACGCCTTCCAGCTCGAGCCGCCCCCCCAGCTGTTTCAATTGCTCCTGAATGCTGAAGAGACCAAACCGATAGGTCGTAGGGACGCCTCGACCGACGGCAGAGGCGTCGATTCCCACCCCATCATCTTCGACGATGATGTGTACTTGACCGCCAACCCGGTGTATCTCCACTTTTGCCTGACGCGCTTGAGCATGCTTTTCGATGTTCCGAATCAGTTCGCGTACGATTCGATATAACACGACGCTGATTTGATCGGACTGCGGCCTCGGCTGTTTGTCAGACTTGAAATGACATCGAATACCTGTGTGTTTCTGCAGCTGCCCAGTCAGCTGCTCGAGCGCAGCGTCGAGGCCCAAGGTGTAGAGGACGGGCGAGCTCAGCTCGAACGTGAGCAGGCGAATAGTCTCGATCGTATGATCGATCAGCGCGCGGATTTCTTTGGTGAGCCCGGTGCTTTCATCGGAAACCTCCGCTTGCAACAACTCGTTGAGTTTAATCTTGGCGATGGCCAGGACTTGCCCGACATCATCATGCAGACCCATCGCGATCCGCCGGCGCTCCCGCTCTTCGGCCAAAGACAACGCTATCGTGAGAGCCTGGAGCTTCTCTCTGTACACACGGATCTGCTGCTCGACTTTCTTGCGCTCGGTTACGTCGCGCATAACTGCGAGCTCGGCCGCCTGCCCCTCGTACCTGATGGGTGTGACAGAAGTCTCGACCACCCGCACTTCCCCATTGCGTCTCCGAAACCTGTATTCGTAAACGCCGGGCACCGGCTGGGCCTGCTGACAAGCCAGCATCCGCTTACTGACCAATTGCTTGTCCTCGGACAGGATAAACTGGTCCAGGTGTGTTCCGAGAACCTCGGACTCGTCGTCAAGCCCGTGAAGCTCTAGAAACGCTTTGTTTACAAAGACCCGCTTTGCAGCGACGCTTATGGCAATGGCCTCAGCCAAGTTATTAACGACTTCCTTGTAGAACTCCTCTCCGCCCCAAAGTAATCCTTCCGCTGACGGGGGTCTATCGGCTTTCCGCCAGCGGGGGCCCATCGGTTTCTCTCGACGGTGCTTCATTCAGCTAGCGCCCTCCTCGCAAAACACCGTCCCCACCCTGCCCACCGCCATCCGGTACCACCCAGAGTGCCAAACTCTTATAGCCACTCAAACACCCGTTCAGTAAGGTAAGTCGCCCCGGCAGGACATCCTGGGAGCGCATCCTTCGAAGTAAAAGGGCCCCCGGCCGTTCTCCGACCGGAAGGGCGTTTGCGTCGGTGGTGCGTCGTCGATTCTACCTGACCGGTACAGGGGACATGATGCTCCCCCTCTACGCTTCTACGCACATTGTAAAATCAGAACTATGTTTTAAAAATAATCCGAGCCGGATACCCTGTAAATATGCAACCTTTTCATAACACGTCTTTTGACGGTCTAATCCGAAATGCAAGAATAAATTCATATGTTATTCACTAATGACTCTCATCCTCGTCCTTGTCAAGACCATTCGGTAATCCCTTTATACTATAAGGCCCTTCATTCAGTAATCGGGGGACAACACGTTTATTATATCAGGGAAATCTCTGGATTTGCCTGGGGAAAATCCCCCACGCCATAATTGCAGAAGGATGGACCCGGACCGGAGGTCAGGCTCTTGCGGCCAAAACGGAGGGAAACTAAATGCAGAAGGAGTTACGAATCACGCAGCAATCACCTGTACGTGCCAAGGTAATTGTTTTTAATTTTTCGCGCAAGTAACCGAATATTGATACGTCTCCACCATCCCACCACCCCTCGATTCTGCAAAAAACCCTCCCCTTTTGAATACGAAACGAAGTTCCATCAGGTCCATCTGCTTCTCTATCGGCCCGCCAACCCTGCAACCCGCCCCCCGTCCGCGGTTGGGTACAACAATTCTCCCCCTGACGCCTCTGCAAGACCATTGCGCAGGCTTCCCGCAACTCATCAGCCGCTGTCGCGGAAGACGCTGACAGGCCGATGAGCAGTCCAACAATCAACGGTAGCAGTTTCGATTTCGTTGGAGACATAGTCATTGATTACGGCGGAAACGTTCGGTTCGCGGAGGCCGCGTGTTCCGCCGGACCTCAAGTGAGCGATTCGCTCGAGCCTGTGGGCTACCTTGGAATGAACCTCAGCGCCACGCCGTTGTTGCACCAGCGCTGGCCTGTCGGCACCGGGCCATCGTTGAACACATGGCCCTGATGCCCCTGACAGCGGATGCAATGGTATTCCGTCCGCGGCAGGAACAGTATGAAATCCCTCTTCGTCCCGACATGGCCGGGAATGTGGGTGAAGAAACTCGGCCATCCGGTTCTGCTGTCGAACTTCATTTGGGACGTGAACAGTGGCAGCCCGCAACCGGCACAGACATACACACCCACCCGTTTCTCGTCGTTGAGCGCGCTGGAAAACGGCCGCTCCGTGCCTTC
>CAZLDS010000005.1:0-42593 GCA_964558395.1 uncultured bacterium
ACCGAATATAACGACGCGACCCCGGAATCTCTGAACTTCCCCATTTCGGGGACAGGCACCTCCGTCGTGGGCGCGATCGGCGCCGGCGTCTCGTGGTTTGTCGCCAACAATATCTCGCTGGATTTTGAGACGAAATTTCTGCTCGGCAACGCGGACATACGGATCAACGACCAGACCCAAGCGGCGAGCCTGAACACCGCCTTGGTCCTGTTCGGCATCCGGGCCTACTTCCCGGAGGCCAAGACTGCCTCGACCAAGTGACCGACCCTCAATTACAGCTACAGCACGACTCGTGCGGCTTATCGGCGGTTTATCTCCCCGCTTTTCCCTCCCGCCTGCCGGTTTTCCCCCACGTGTTCAGCCACGGGCCACCGCGTGGTGCAGGGCCTCGCGCTCAGCGTGAAGCGGGCACGTCAATGTCACCCCCGCGTATTTCTGCAAAGATTTCTCTTGACAGAGGGAATAAGGTTTATATTATATGGTCTGACCAATAGACCTTCAGACCTCAAGACCTTACCTGAGTGGCCCGGTATGATTCTCAAAGCTATAAAAAAGACAAGGATTTACGAGGACATAGTCGCCCAGATTAAGCTGCTCATAGCCGACGGAAAGCTCCGGGCCGGCGACCAGCTCCCCTCTGAGCGAGAGCTCTCCGAGATGTTCCAGGTAAGCCGGGCTTCGGTCCGGGAAGCGATCCGGGCCCTTGAGTCTATCGGGTTGATCGAAATCCGACAAGGCGAGGGGACCTATATCGCATCCAGCGTGGAAACGCTCCTGACCTCAGTAGCCTCTGCCCTCGCGCAGCAGAGGGATCCGCTCACTCCGGTCTTCGAGGCGCGAAAGATTCTCGAGCCTGCGACGGCTGCCCTCGCCGCGCAACGTGCCACTCCCGAAGAGGTGGCGAAACTCGAAGCGATCCTGGCAGATCAAGAAAGACAGATTGCCGAGGGGGAGACGGGAGTCGAAGCGGATACGCGTTTTCACTATGCACTGGCCCACGCGGCGAAGAATGAGATCTTGGTCCGGCTTGACGAGGCGATCGTGGACAGCCTCCTAGAAACCCGAGTGCGCTCTTTGCGATCGCAGGGGCGCCCGACCCGGTCCCTGGCCGGCCACCGCGAGATCCTGGAGGCCATTCGCTCCAAGGATCCAGCGAGGGCCCGAGAGGCCATGCTCCACCATCTCGAAACCATCGAGCACAATGTCCTGAAACTACCATCCGAGGAGTTGTCACCGTCATTGTCAGAATAGGAGGCGCGTATGACCGGTTCAGTTGAAGTTGTCTACCGTGGCATCTTCCAGAAGCATCTGGGGCAGCGGATCACCCGGGGAATCGTCTTAGCGGCCGTCAAAGAGGGAAAGGTCGGCATCTCCTTCGGACGATATGGGGATTCACCAGAGCGGAATGGGATTCCGGCCAAGAGCTTTGCCGTCGTGGCGGATAACGAAGAAGACCTTCAGGCGTATCTCTCCCGCTACGAGCCGACTGACAACGATGTGACCGTTGCCGTCGACGATACCCTGTGCAAGGGGGTGGAGTCCTGGGCCTGGTACGGACTGCAGCCAATTAACAAGCTGACCCGACCGGGCGGCACCGTGCTGACCACCTCCATGCAGTCCCCCGACGAGCTCCTCAAGGACTGTCACCAGAGGGACACGGACTGGAACCTGGCCATCATCAAGGCGACGGCCAGCTTCTCCGGCCTCTGGGTGTATAAGGACGATCATACCGATGTTCGGGTCTTGGGGGCCATCGCCAAACTCGCCCCTCACGTCGTCAAGCTCGAATCAGTCGAGGCGGCCATTCGCGATGAGTGGAATGACGAGCTCAAGGTCGCCTCCGCCCGCAAGGCATACGAGCGGGTCGAGGTCCGAAAGGTCCGAACCAATGAGGGGAATGCGGAGAAACCATATGAGTTTCGCCTGCCGAAGTGGTGGGAAATGAAGGAAGGATTGGTGATTCCGGGGATCCCCGTACAACAAGAAGTCGAGGGCTGGGATGGGGGATACCGGCCGGGCCGTAATCCGACCTTTAAGAAGTTCTCCACCCGCACGATGCGCCCTGTGGTGGACTTCGAGATCTGTACGAAGTGCACCCTGTGTTGGTTGCAGTGCCCCGATTCCTGCTTCGACGTCACGCCCACGGGCCACTACGATGCCCACATGGAAGCCTGCTGCGGTTGTGGCGTGTGTGAGGCGGTCTGTCCCGTCGAAAAGTGTATTACGATGGTCAACGAGTCGGCCTTCCACGACAACGCCAGCCAGTTCGAGATGTACGAGAAAGACAAGGGCGCCTACAAGACATGGCTCACGGGGAAGATTGAGGACAAGGTGGTGACGCATCGGTCTCACGGGTTCCAGTACCGGGGACAATACGAGGACGAGCTTGCGCAGATCGGCGCAGCCGGTGAGGCCCACGGAGGTGTCGACATCGTCACTACGGAGCCGAGCGCAGGACCAGGGTAAAGAGAACGCGGTGCGTTTCCTTTAGAGCAATGGAGCAATGGAGCAATAGAACAGTGGAACATTTGAATTGAACCTAATGAATTTTGGAACGATGCTCCATTGCGGTCTACTGATCCAATGTTCCGAGGTTGAAAGGCGTTTCCAGAGAAGTTCACGTACGTCGTCGATTACGGAGGTGAGGCAATGAGCGTTGCAACGAAACCGGCGGCCATCCCCGACCAGGATATGCTCATCAGCGGGTGTGGAGCTATCGCCCAGGCCTTGCGCCTGGCCGACCTCGACGTAGTGACCGCCTACCCCATTCGGCCGTATGACACGGTGATGCAGGCGGTGGCCAAGCTGATCTCGAACGGCGAGCTGGACGCCGAGTATATCGTCGCCGCCAGTGAGCATGACCAGTTCGAGATTGTGAAGCATGCCTCCGCGGTGGGCGCCCGGGTCTTCTGCGGGTCGAGCGGCGTGGGATGGATGTACGCCATGGAGGCCCTCGCGGTGACGCCGGCCCTCCGGCTACCGATGCTCTGCCTGGTAGGAAACCGGGCGCTGGACGACCCGGGTGCCTTTGGCTGCGAGCACAATGATGCCCTCTGCGTCCGGGACCTGGGCTGGATGCTCACCTGGGTGGATACGGCGCAGGAGGCCCTCGATACCGCGCTGATTGCATATCGCGTGGCGGAAGACCGCCGGGTCTTCCTCCCCTGCGCCATCGGAGCAGACGGCGCGTTTCTCACCCACTCGGAAGCGCTCGTCAAAGTTCCCAGCAAAGAGAAGGTGGACCAGTTCCTTCCAAAGTACGATCGAGGGGACAAGTTGCTCCACCCTGACAACCCGATCACGGTCGCTCCCCAGGCGAATGAAGATTGGGTGATGGAGATTCGTAAGCAAAACGATGAGGCGATGCGCCGCGCCCGCGGGGTAATCCAGGAAGCTTGCCGGGACTTCCACAAGATCTTCGGCCGCCAAGGGGGGAACCCCTTTGTGGAATCGTACATGGCCGAAGACGCGGACGTGATCCTCTTTGGCCAGGGAACCCTGTCCCTTCCGGTCAAGGTAGGCGTCCGGAAGCTCCGTGAGCAGGGACACAAGGTCGGCTTTGTGCGCCTGCGGTGGCTGCGGCCGTTCCCCACGCCGGAAGTACAGGAGGCACTCGGGAACGCCAAGGCCGTCGGTGTGATCGATCGTGACTACTCGTTCGGCTCACCGAACTACGGGGCGGTGCTTTATAACGAGGTGCGGTCGGCCCTCTACGACCTGCCGAAGCGGCCCCACGTCATCAGCTTCGTCTGCGGCCTCGGCGGTCGGGAGGTAACCCTGGATAGTGTGACTGAAATGAGTGAGATCCTGCTCAAGGTGGCGAAGACGAAGAAACTCGAGCAACCCAACTACTGGATCGGGGTAAGGGGGTAACGACGATGGCAACAGAACTGACCGTTCTGCCGACCCAGAACCTGGAAAGCTACAAGGGGGTCAAGAAAATTGACCTAGAGGAGTACTTCACCTCGGGACACCGGACCTGTCAGGGGTGCGAGTCGGCGCTGGTGATGAAACTGATGGCCAAGGCAGCGGGGCCACGGACTGTCGTCCTAGGCGCCACCGGATGCATGTACGTGGCCAATACCACATACTACTCCACGTCCTGGGTGGTTCCCTGGATGCACACTCAGCTCGGGGCGTCCGGCTCGGCCGCCGTCGGAACCGCGGCCGGACTCAAGGTCCTCATGCGCAAGAGCCGGATCAAGCAGGAGCCGATCAATGTGATCGCCTTTTGCGGCGATGGAGGGGGAGCCGACATGGGGCTCAGTGCCATCTCGGCCGCTTTGACCTATCCCGAGTATAACTTCCTGATCCTGATGTACGATAACGAATCCTATGCCAACACCGACATACAGCTTTCGAGCATGACGCCGTATGGAGCCAACACGACGTTTTCCCCTCCGGGGAAGGCCCGGCGCATCCTCCACAAGCGGTGGAAGAAGAACGTGGCGGGGATGCTCGCCGCCGGGCACCCTGAGTGCCGGTACGTCGCCACCGTGGACGCTTCCTACGCCCTCGAGATGATGAACCGCATCCGAAAGGCGCTCACGATCGGCGGCCCAACGTTTATTCACTCCCTGGACCCCTGCCCAAAGGGCTGGGACTATGACCCGATACAGTCCCACGAACTCGGGGAGTTGGCCGTCGAAACCGGCGTCTGGCCCCTTTTCGAGGTCGAGGATGGGGTGCTGAAATTCTACGGCAAATCCAAGGGTATCGCGCAGGGGCGTAAACGAAAACCGGTCCGGGATTATCTGCTCAGACAGGGCCGGTTCGCCCACTTTACCGAGGAAGACATCGAGTACTTCCAGAAGAAGGTGGACCTCATGTGGGATCGGTGGCTCATCCCGGGCGCCGTTTGCATCGAGATGAACGAAGATATCCGCAAACAGCTCGCCCGCGCCGAGCAAGAGGTCGCCGCGGCCGAAGGCAACCAGTAAAGCAGAACGACAAAGGCGGAGCCACGCCGCCTAGGTGCGGCTCTGCCTTTGTCGTTATTGGTCCCTGTGAACCCGAAAGCCCCACAGCCCGCCCATGATGACGACCGAAACCGGGTTTGCCCAAGCTAAGAGCCAATCGGGTTACGCGTTTCAATATCCTGAATTAGCTTGACAAAACAGGGTTTTGGTTTTAACCTGAGTGCCGCCTAACGGAGAACAAAGACCTCGTCATAGTACATGGTGTACTTGCAGAAGAACGCAATTATCCAAAGAGCACACAGCATAACGGGGTTCGCAAATCGGGTCAGGGAAACACACACCTGTATCTCAGCAAACATTCTGGTCGTAAGACCAGGCTTTCCTTTCCAGACGTTCTCGTAAGAATAAGAGCGGATCACCATGCGTCGAAAGAGTCGGTGGATCCCTGTGGTGGTCCTGGGATTACTCCTTACTTTCGTGGTCGTGGGACCCGGGACGAACCTGCTCACGGACACAGACGCCGAGGCGGCGAAGTGGCAACCCAAGAAACCGATCACGTTCGTCATCATGGCCGGCAAGGGCGGGGGTGCCGATCGGATCGCCCGGCTGATGCACAAGATCGTGCAAACGCATGGCTGGTCGCCCGAACCTCTCATCCCCGTCAACAAACCGGGTGGGGGCGGCGCGGAGGCGCTCCGCTTCCTCAAGGAGAGTCATGGCGACCCGCACGTCCTCCTGGTCACCCTGAACAGCTTCTTTACCACTCCTCTCCGTGGCAATATGGGGCTGAGTTACCGGGACTACACCCCAATTGCCAGGATGGCGACGGACACCTTTATCCTCTGGGTGAACGCGAAGTCGCCCATCAAGAACGTGGACGAGTACGTCAAGGCCGTGAAGGCCGCTGGCGGCAAGTGGAAGATGGGCGGAACCGGTAAGGGACAAGAGGATTCGCTCGTGACCGGCATGCTCGAAGACGCATACGGCATCACGGTCACGTACGTCCCCTACATGGGAGGTGGCAAGGTCGCGAAAGAGCTCATCGGGGGACACGTTGATTCCACCGTCAACAACCCATCCGAGCAGATCTCGTGGTTCGAGGCCGGCCGCTCTCTCCCGCTGGCCGCCTTCACCCCCGAGCGGCTGCCGCAGTTTCCCAACGTGCCGACCTTCGGGGAGCTCGGCAAACCTCTCGTCTACTACATGCAGCGCAGCATCAACGCGCCCGGTGGAATTCCCAAAGAGGTGCAAGAGTGGTACGTGGACCTCTTCACGAAACTCTCCAAGTCCGAGGAGTGGCAAACCTACTGCAAGAAGAAATCCCTCCAGTGCACCGGCAACCTCGGCTTCCTCACGGGTGATAAACTCTCCGCGTTCTTTGCCGAGGAGGAGGCCAAACACAAGAAACTCCTGAAGGCCATGGGAGAAATCTAGTCGATGTGCCGGGTCTAGGGGTTGAGTGCGTTTGCGGCCTACTGAATCGAGCGATCGTAATGATCGAACGTGCCGCCCGCGGGGGACGGGGCAGGCAGGCTTTCACGCGAGGTAGCAAGACTCTCCATGCAGTCGCCAAGCTGTCGCGTGAGAGATAGAGTATCTTCTCACCGGGAGCGAATAAAACAAATAAAAGGAGGTGAGATCGGGGATTGTCATGGAGCGACTCCTCTCGAGGCAGCCGAGTGGGAGTCAGAACAGTAGGTTCGAACAGGAGCCTTCCCTTACTAGTACGGTGATGAAAGGAGAGGTGCCATGTGTAGAAAGAGGTGGGTAACACTCGCAGTTCTCGCATTGTTTACCCTGCTTCTCGGACCAGGGACTGTGCTGCTCACGGCCAACGATGCCCAGGCCTGGGAGCCGACGAAGCCCATCGAGTTCGTCGTGCCCGCGGGACAGGGGGGCGGCGCGGACTTGATGGCCCGCTTTCTTGCGGGAATTGCGGAGAAAAACAAACTCTCCCCTCAGCCCTTGCTCGTCGTGAATAAGAAAGGTGGCTCCGGAGCCGAGGGCTTCCTGTATGTCAAAGGCAAAAAGGGAGATCCCAACGTGATCATCATCACCCTGTCCAATCTGTTCACAACCCCCCTCGCCACCGGGGTCCCCTTTAACTGGAAGGATCTGACCCCCATCGCCCGCCTCGCACTCGACCACTTCATTCTGTGGGTGCATGCCTCGACGCCGTACAAAACGCCAAACGATTACTTTAAGGCTGTCAAGGCAAAGCCTGGAAAATTCAAGATGGGTGGGACCGGGAGTGCTCAGGAGGACCAGATCATTACCTTGCTGATGGAGGAGCATTTCGGGCTCAAGTTCATCTACGTCCCCTTCAAGGGGGGCGGGACGGTGTGTGCGAACCTCGTGGGGAAGCACATCGATTCGACCGTGAACAATCCGTCGGAGTGCTTGGGACACTGGAAGGCCGACCGCGTCCGGCCCTTGGCGGTCGTCGCTTCGGAGCGGATCAATCTCCCGCGGTGGAAGACGATCCCCACCATGAAAGAGGCCGCGGGCGTGGACATGAGCTATCTGATGCTCCGCGGCATCTTCGGACCACCCGACATGCCCAAGGAGGCCCTTCAGTGGTATATCGGCTTCCTCAAGAAGGTCTCCGAGACGGCCGAATGGAAGAAGTATACTGATGATTACGCCCTCAAGCGGGCCTTCCTGGCAAACGGCCCGGATTTCACGGCGTGGCTGACCGAGACCGAAGCCCTGCACAAGAAGCTCATGACGGAGGGCGGTCTCATTGGCGTAAAGGCGAAAAAGAAGTAGGAAAAATAGGCGCCGACCGTGCGTATTGCTGACCTCCTTGTCGCCTTACTCCTGCTCGCCTTCGGCGCCGGAGTAATACTCCAAGCGGAGTCGGTCGGCACCGGATGGCTTCGAGGGCGGCCCGAGTCGGGGTTTATTCCTTACTGGCTCGGCGTCGCCCTCGTTGCTTTGTGCCTCCTCGTCCTGGCTGAGACCCTCTGGCGCTGGAAGCGCACGACCGAACCGTTCTTTGCCGATCGCGAGGGAATGTGGTCGGTCTTGAAGGTCTCCGGGACGGCGCTCCTGTTTCTTCCTTTGATCTATTTCGCAGGGTTTTACGCTGCGGCGGCCATTTACATCCTCATTTACACGCGCTGGGTGGGAAACCACCGCTGGTACTCGGCGATCCTGCTGAGTATCGGGATTCCCGTCGGGAGCTACATCGTCTTCGAGCGCTGGTTGCGGATCCTGTTGCCCCGAGGGCTCTACGACGTGTTCGGCGCCATCATGTCCATGTTCTAGGAGAAGCGACGGCATGGCTGATCTGCTGTTCGGTTTCCAGGTCGCCTTGCAATGGAGCAACATTCTTTCCTGCATCCTCGGGGTGACGTTGGGGACCATCATCGGCGTGATACCCGCCCTTGGGCCGACCCAGGGAGCCGCCCTGCTGATCCCCGTCATCTTCACTCTTCCAGCGCAAACCGGCTTGATCTTCCTGTCAGGGGTCTACATGGGTGCGATCTACGGCGGCTCGGCCACCGCAATCCTGTTCAACATTCCGGGTACCCCCATGGCGGTCGCGTCGGCCTTCGACGGGTATCCCATGACCCTGAAGGGACGCGCCGCCGCCGCCCTCGCGGCGTCGGCGGTCGCGGCGTTCGTCGCCGGGACGATTTGCACGGTTCTTTTCACACTGTTCGCCCGGCCCCTTGCCGAATTTGCGCTGACGTGGGGCCCCCCGGAATTCTTCGCCGTCCTGCTGGTGGCCTACGGAGCCATCATCGGTCTCGGCGGCAAGAGCCTTTCCAAGAGCATGATCTCGACCATCCTCGGACTCATTTTTACGACGGTCGGGTTCGACTCCGTCACCGGTCGCCCACGCCTGACCTTCGGCCTCATCGAGCTGATGGCGGGCATCGGGTTTCTCGTGGTCGTCGTCGGGGCCTTCGGCATCGGGGAACTCATCCGAGCGGCCGAGGAGAGCCTCTACACGAAGGGGGTCGTGTCGGCCTGGGTCAGATTCCGGGACCTCATGGAGGCCCTCCGGGAAATGGCCGGAATGGCAATCAGCTTCGTCCGGTCCACCCTCGTCGGGTTTTGGGTCGGGGTGCTTCCCGGGACCGGGGCGACCCCGGCCTCCTTCATGGCCTACGGAATGGCGAAACGGTTTTCCAAACATCCGGAACGGTTTGGCACCGGCGAGATGGAAGGGTTGGTCGCCCCCCAGTCGGCTGCGAGCGCCGGAGAGGTGGGCGCCATGCTCCCCCTCGTCACCCTCGGCGTCCCGGGTTCGCCGACCGCTGCGGTCGTCCTCGGCGCCCTCATGATCTGGGGACTCCATCCCGGCCCTCTCTTGATGATCGATAATCCGGATGTCGTCTGGGGGTTCATCGCGAGCATGTACATCGCGACGCTCATCTCGGCGATCCTCAACATCTTCTGCATCCCGATCTGGACGACGATTCTCCGCATCCCGTTCACCGTCCAGGTCCCCCTGATCATGCTTCTGTGCTACATTGGAGGCTACACGGAAAACAACACCCTCTTCACGATCGGATTGGTGTACATCTTCGGCATTGTCGGTTACCTGTTCAAGCGGCTTGACTACCCGTTGGCGCCCATGGTCATCGCGGTGGTGTTGGGCGAGCAAACCGAGGAGGCGTTTCGGCAAAGCCTGATCATGTCAGGGGGATCGCCTGCAATCTTCTTTGAAAGCACGATTGCCAAATCCATGCTGGTCCTTGCGGCGTTCTTTTTCCTGTGGCCGGTGGTGACAGGGCTGACAAACTATATACGAAAGCGGTCTTCCCCGAGATCGGCACCAGCCGCCAAGTAAACGTAGAGGATTCCTGTCATGGCCATCATCGCGATGACGCACGAAATGGGGTCCCTGGGCTCCACGATTGCCCGGGCTGTCGCCGAGAAGCTCGGGTACGCGTATCTTCGTCACGACATCATCCGCGAGGCAGCGCATGAGTTCCATGTGGTCGAAGAGAAGTTGAAGGAGGCCGTGGAGGCACGGCCCGGCCTGTTTGAGATGGTCCGTGAGTCGGCCCGGCGATCCCAGATCTTCATTACAACCGAAGTCTATGAGGAAGCCTTGAAGGACAACGTGGTCATCATGGGTCGCTGGTCCTCGATCCTACTCCGCGGGGTCCCCCACGCCGTGCGCGTTCGGATCCTGGCACCGTTGACCCAGCGGATTCAACGCATCGCAGAGCGCGAGCAGATCACGGAGGACAAGGCCCGTCGACGTATCGCCAGCAATGATGAAGGGGTTCGGTATCGGATTAAGCAATTCTTCGACGTTGAGTGGGAGAACCCGCTCCTTTACGATCTCAGTCTCAACACCGGCCGCCTCTCCGTGGAGACAGCCGTCGAGCAGATAGCGAAGCTCGCCACCTCCGTGGAATTTCACACGACACCCGAAGGGACCACCATGGTCCAAAACCTCGCCCTCGGCGCCCGGGTCCGCGCGGAACTCAAATCGCACCGAGAGTCCAGTCACATCGACATCGAAGCCGATGCTGATGGAGGGGTCGTAACCCTCCGTGGCACCGTTTTCACCCCAGAAGACCGGAGTGCTGCCGAAGCCGTGGCCCAGGGGGTCAAAGGAATCCAGAGGGTCATTAACACCTTGACCGTCGTGAAGATGGGTCCGTATTAGTAACCCAGGGCCTGGCCGTCTCCCCGGGGATCAGCCGCCCCATGCCGGACCCCGGTTTCGGGATGGATGAGAATGGCCTGGGCATGGCCCATGACGTCATCCCACGCCCCGACCACCCGGACAGGATGCCCCCGGTGTCGAAGGCCGTCGACCACCGACGCCGGAATCCGCGCTTCCAGACAGAGATCGGTACTGGTTATGCCCCATGTGCGGCCGTACAGCCAGCGCGGAGCTTCGATCGTTTCCTGAAGCCCGAATCCGAAATCAACGATTCTGGTCACGAGTGCCGACTGCGTCTGGGGTTGGCCCTCCCCTCCCATGGTCCCATAGACCAGGAAGAGGCGGTCCCCCTTGAGGAGCATAGCCGGAATGAGGGTGTGAAACGTCCGTTTCCGTGGCGCCAGATGGTTGACATGCGTCGGATCGAGGGAGAAAAAGGTCCCCCGATTCCCCAGCAGGACTCCCGTATCCCCCGCAACGATCCCTGACCCAAAATCAAAGTAATGGCTTTGGAGCATTGACACCCCATTTCCGGCGGCATCAACGGCACCGATGTATACCGTACCCCCCTTCATGGGCCCGGGCTCGTAGCGTGCCACACTCCTGTTCATCTGGATCAGGCGGGCGCGGTCCTCCGTGTAGCGGCGAGAAAGCAGTCGATCCAAAGGCGCGCGCATCCAGGTCGGGTCGGTCACCCAACGATCGCGGTCGGCGAAGGCCAGTTTCGTCGCCTCCACCTGTAGATGATAGTAATCGGCGGTCCCCTCCCCCACTTTCTTCAGATCAAAATGGCTTAGAATACTCAGGATCAACAGGGCCGCCATCCCCTGTGTATTCGGCGGAAATCCATGGACTGTGTACCCCCGATAATCGATTCGGATGGGGTCTACCCAATCCGAGCGATGATCAGAGAAATCCTGCTCCGTCAGCACGCCGCCGTGCCGGTCGAGGTACCGAACGATTCGCCGGGTGATATCACCTTCATAGAAAAAGCGGGCCCCCCCGAAGGCAATACTCTTCAAGGTGCGAGCGAGATCCGGCTGTCGCATGACTTCGCCCGCTTGGTATGGTCCGCCATCGGGTTTGAGGAACGTGCGCCGGAATCCTTCCCATCGTTGCAGCCCCGCCAGGGGGTCTGACTCGTCCTCGATGTCTTTCGCGGTCCACGCGGCCTGACTGGGGGTAACGGGATACCCTGCTTCCGCATATTCAATGGCCTCGCCGAACAGGGAGGACCACAGGACCTTCGTCCCGAGATTCCAGCGGCCGTACTCATGGACAGCCGCCCATCCATCCACCGCACCGGGTACCGTATTGGCCGCCAGAAATCCCCGGGATGGGATGACAGATGCGTTGCCCATCCGCTGGTAGAAATCAATGGTACATCGTTCTCCCGCCCGCCCGGACCCGTTGAGCGCGCGGACCGTCCTCGTCTTGGCATCATAGATCAACCAGAAATTATCCCCGCCGATACCGCACATGTGGGGGTAGACCACCGAGCAGACGGCGGCGGCGGCGATGGCGGCGTCGATCGCGTTTCCCCCCGCTTGAAGAACCCGCAGGCCGGCAGCCGAGGCCAGATAATGCGGGGTCACCACCATCCCCTGAGGGGCCAGGACGGTCGGACGATGCGCAGCGGGACTCATCACTCGTACCAGCCAATCAGCCGGGGAAGCCAGAGGGCCATCTCGGGAAACATCAGGAGGATGCCCAACCCCACCAGCTGCAAGGCCACAAAAGGAATGATACCACGATAAATATGGCCGGTCGTCACTTCGGGAGGCGCGACCCCCTTCAGGAAAAAGAGTGACCACCCAAAGGGAGGCGTTAGAAACGAGGTCTGCAGGTTCATACAGATGACAATTGAAAACCAGAGGATGTCGATCCCCAGCTTATCCAACACCGGGGCAATGATGGGAACCACGATGTAGGTAATTTCGATCCACTCCAAAAAGAACCCCAGAAAGAAGAGGAGGACCATCACGAAGGCGATGACACCCACCTTTTCTCCCGGCATGGCCGACAGCATGTCTTCAACCAGAATGTCTCCATCCAGGCCGCGAAACGCCAGGCTAAAGACCTGCGCCCCCACGAGGATGATCATGACCAGGCAGGTAATTCGTGCAGTCCGCCGATTGACCTCCCGGAGCACCTGGAACGTAAACCGCCGGTTCATCATCGTGATCAGGATCGCCCCCAAACAGCCCATGGAGGCAGCCTCCGTGGGGGCGGCGATGCCCATGAAGATCGAGCCGAGCACGGCAACGATCAAAAACCCCACGGGCACAAGCACCTTGAGAGAGCGAAGGAACAGCTCACTTGAGCTGACCCGCTTCCGTTCTTCCAACGGGATGGCCGGTGCCATCCGCGGGAAAAAGAAGGCCGTCAGGCCGATCGCCACCACAAAGATCCCGGCCAGCATGAACCCAGGGATAAAGGCGGCGACGAAAATGGCGCCTACCGACAGCCCTAAGATATCTGCCAACAGGATGAGGACCAGGCTCGGGGGGATTATCTGGCCGAGGGTGCCAGAGGCGCAGATGGTCCCAGTGGCGAGTTCAGGAAGGTACTGGCGGCGCAGCATAGTTGGGAGTGACAGGAGTCCCATCGTGACGACAGTCGCTCCCACGATCCCCGTCGATGCGCCAAGTAACGCTCCCACGACCACGACCGAAATCGCCATCCCCCCCCGGACCCGACCAAAAAGAAGGCCCATCGTCTCGAGGAGGTCCTGGGCCACGCCGGAGCGTTCGAGCATCACGCCCATAAAGACAAAGAGGGGGATCGCGAGGAGCGTGTAATTGGTCATCACGCCGTAAATCCGGAGGGGGAGCAGGTTGAACAGGTTCAACCCGAACCCCAGCATCCCAAAGAAAAACCCCACCGCCCCCAGCGTAAAGGCCACAGGGTAGCCCATCATCAACATGCCGAGGAGGCCGACGACCATCAAGACAGCGAGGGTCTCAAGTGCCAACGGGGGTCTCCTCTGAGTGTGGACCTTCGTCCCTCTCTATCCCGAGCAGACGGCACAAGCTATGGATCGCCATCGAGAGGCCTTGCAGTCCCAGCAAGATAAACCCGACGGGCATCACAGCCTTCAGGATGTATCGGGCGGGTAGCCCACCGGGGTCGGGAGATCCTTCGCCCGCGCCCCACGACGCGGCGATAAAACTCCACGAGGTCCAGATGACGAGGGCAACCACCGGGGTGAGGAAGAGGAGTGACCCGACGAAGTCCACGACGGCCCTTGTCTTCCGCGAGACCCGCGAGTAGAAGATATCCACGCGTACATGCTCATCGAGTGCGAGCGTGTAACCGGCCGTCAGGATAAAAAGCGGACCAAAGAGGTGCCATTCGAGCTCCTGCATGGCCACCGAACCCCGGTGAAAGAGGTACCGGAGGAACACATTCCACGCGATCACAAGGACCAGCACGAACGAGAGCCATGAGACGGCATGACCCACGCGTATGTTCAGTGTATCGATCCGGTGACTCAGCCGCTGTAACCAAGACATGCATCTCCTCCTCGCGTACGCGCGCCACGCATCTGGCCGTAGACTCTCCCCCCTCAGACCCCCAGAACGCGCCTCCCGACGCACGAAAGGGGCGGCCGGTGGTGAGCCCGCCGCCCCTTTCACCACACGGTACGAAAGCTACTTCTTGCGGATATACTGATGATACGTCGCCTCGGAGATGCCCGCCCACACTGCCCAGTTGTCCTGGAACCTTCTGTAGGACTCGTAGACCTTTCGGCTCTGGGGATCCTGGTTCGCTTGCGCGAGCACCTCCGCGGTCAATACGCGGAGCTTTTCAATGACCTCCTCGGGCAGCAGCTTAAGCTTCACGTTGTGGTTCCTGATCAGGTCGTCGAGCGCCGCCGTGTTATTGGCCTCAGCCCACGAGGTGCTCCGCAAGTTTGCCTCGACCGCCGCGCCCCGCACGATGGCCTGGAGGTCCTTATCGAGGGAATCCCACGCCTTCTGGTTAATGATCAGCTCACTCGTTGTCGAGGGCTCGTGCCATCCGCTGTGGTAGTAGTACTTGGCCGCCTGATAGAGCCCGAGGCGCCGGTCCTGGTAGGGTCCAACCCACTCCGCCGCGTCGATGACACCGCGTTCAAGGGCGGGGAAGATCTCACCGCCCGGAAGCAGGACCACGTTCACCCCGGCCGCCGCAAGAACCTTGCCGGCCAGTCCCGGGATCCGCATCTTGAGCCCCTTGAGATCGTTCAGGCTATTGATCTCCTTGTTGAACCACCCGGTCATCTGGATCCCCGTGTTCCCACACGGCATGGGGACCAGATTGAACGGCTTGTAGACTTCCTCCCAGAGCGGGATACCGCCACCCTCGTAATACCAGGCGTTGGCGCCCGCAGGATTCATCCCGAAGGGTATTGTTCCAAAGTACTGGGCGGCAAAGGTCTTCCCGGCCCAGTAATAGGCCACGCCATGCCCCATCTCAACCGTGCCTTTGGAGACCGCGTCGAAGGTTTCAAAGGCTGGGACCAGCTCTCCCGCGGCATAGACCCGGATCCTGATCCGTCCCCCGCTCATCTCTTCAATGCGCTTGGCCATGCCTTCGGCGCTGCCATTGCCGACCTGGTAAAAGGGAAGCCCGGGCGGCCAGGTGGTGACCATCTTCCACCGATGGGACTTCGGCTGCGCCCAGACATTCGGGGCAGCCAGGGTCGTTGCTGCTGCCCCCAGTCCTGCTGTCTTCAAAAATTTCCGTCGATTCATCGCCTCCTCCTTTTATTGAGGTTAGTGTCGCACGAGTGAGCCTCGATCCAGCCACAAGGGCCGATGGGTGCACGGACCCGCGCCCAACCGTGTGAAGGGCGGGACGCGGACGAAAATCAGGAGACGTCTATTGCGGCGGTAGGTTGATAAACGGGCAATACGACCCACGTGGATCCGCAGGCAAAACCACGGTCAGCTATTTTCAGTCCGAAAGAGATACTCCATCAGCTCTTTCAGATGCGGCTCCATCGCCACGGCAGCTCCGTCGGGATCCTGGCGCTTGATCGCTTCGTAGATCTTGAGATGGGGAATCGCGAGGACCTCGCTGTCAAAGGACTGAATCGCGTCTCGCCGGTCTTCCGTGATGATCGGCTCGATCGTGGCAATGAGCGTCAAGGAGCCGGGATTCTTTGTACGCCCGGCACCGGCATTATGAAAAGCAATATCCGCCATGACCGCCGTCGGAATATCCCGAGCTCGCAAGGCCGTCGTCAGCTTCTCCAAGGTGACCTCACACTGCGCGAGGTCTCGTTCATCAGCGACGAATTGCTCCGACGACCTGCCGGATAACGAAACTTTTTTCGACGGGTTTCAGCATGAAGGGGATGGGCTGTCAGACATCTGACTACCTGACCGGGCCGACATTACCCTCGCTTCCCAGATTCTGTCAAGGAGAAAATCGGGACACGAGATCATTCGGAGTCCAGGACTTGTTCGACCGCGGCGATCACCTGACGGTGGATCTTGCCATTGGTCGCGACGATGCCGACGTTATGGGAAAGCGTCCGACCGCGCGAGAAGTCAAGGGGCTGGCCCCGGGCATCGCTGACCTCTCCCCCCGCCTCCTTGACGATGATCGAGCCAGCTGCGTGGTCCCAGATCTTCTCCTCGTAATCGGCGCGCGTGGGTAGCCGGAGGTAGATCGAAACGTCCCCGCGGGCGAGTATCCCGTACTTCGACTGACTATCAATGCGCACGGGTGGAGCCGTCACGCCGAGGATCCCCCCGATCAGTGCGGCACGGCGGTGCGAGGAATGACTCGCCTCAACGGATTCGCAGAAGGACGCCCCTTTCGGATCGGCAATTTCCGCCACGGTGATTCTCTGCTCGCGCGAGTTATCGAGCCGTCGCACTGTCGCACTCTGGCCCTTCTGGGCAATGAAGAGACACCCGATGGGCCCGTCCGGACGGCTCGCGTCGATGGGGAGGTTTGGGCAGCCGAGGACTCCTAAAACCACTTCGCCCTCTTCGATCAGGGCCAGCGCGACGGCATATTGGTCACCCCGCAGATACCCCATGGTGCCATCGATGGGATCAAGAGCCCATTGACGACCGGTACGCCCACCCTTCCAGGTTCCACGCTCAATGGCCTTCAGAATCTGCTCATCGGTCACGCCAGGGAGCATCGTGCTGACATGGTGGACAACTCGCTCTTTGAGGGTTACACCCCCAGGAGTCCGCAGAAGGGCCGCATTCTCCTCTGCAGCAATGGGCGTATCCGGAAAGGCTCTGAGCAGATCCAGCGTGATCACGGCCTGGGAGCCGAAGTCGGCGACCGTGACGGGGGACTTATCGGTCTTTGCTGCGGTCTCTTCGGAGGCGAGGGCCGTTTGGAGCACCTGGCACAGACGACTTGCCTTGAGGACGGCTTCTACGGCCACCCGACGTTCCGTCTCGTAGACCATCACCCGCTCCAGAGACCGAGAGATGTTGTCTTGCACCAACCCATTATTGAGGGAGTGAGGCAAGAACCACAGCAGTTTAGCGAAGATAGGGGTGCAGAGTAACGCAAAATAGTGCAAATCGCAACACGAATCCGCAACCTATACGCAACCGGCTAGACCTGGAGCACGGATGAGGGGGTGGGGGTGATCCGGACATCGGGCGCCCGGGCTATATCGCTCTCTCGAATCTGACGACTACCCCAAGGACTTTGAGAGACAACCTAAGGTAATCCCCAAAAACACCGCGAGCGCCGAGTTGCCCCTGACGCCCGTGGAATGTGGATTGGTTTTACTTCTTGCCCTTCTTCTTGATGACGACCACATCCTCCCCCTGGATGGGTGTACCGTCCGACAATTCGCCGACCAGGGTCAAGATCAGCACGTCACCATCTTGCACACCGCCCAAAGCCGACACAATCTCCTGCGTATCGAACTTCAGGGTGAGATCCGTGAAGCCATCAGATCCTTGATCGGTGCAGTCGGATGCGTTCACAAACCCGTCAAGCGGCTCAAAGGGAGTCGCTACATCCTCCAGGGCACTTCTAGTCGGGGCGATACCTTCCAGTCTGATTGAAACGGGATCGATGGTTGTTACATCAAAATCGGCTGTCCCCAAGATAGCAACCGGCAATACGCCGCGGCTCTTGACGTTAATAGGATTCGGACAGCCTTGGGGCTTGATGTCGACGGACACGGGTAGGATGAGCGACAGAGAAACTAATTGACCGCTAACGAAACCGGCTCCCACCCCGGGCGTAAAGAAGTCTGCCTCGAAATCTCGAGTAGGAAAAGCCGCCAGACTCGGCGGGGTCAGTGGGAGGGCATCAGAGGTGAGACCGCCTGTATTAACACCAAGTAATCTAACCTGAAAGTTGTCCAGCTCAAGCCCTGCCACGCTAGGTCCAGAAATACCCGTAGACGTATTCGAAAAGTGTCTATACTCATCGGTAGGGGTGAATGGGGGGTTAAACGGGCCGAGGTTGAAAATAACAGAGATGTTCCCCCCTGTTGCCGATGCGGAATAAGTGCCTATCGTGAATTGCAGATTCGTAATGGCCCCAAGATAGAGACCTGCGTTTGGATGGGCTGGATTACTATCTGGCGTGGTGGACTCGAAGGTGTAGAAGCCGCTAACCGAGTCCTGTACTGAAAATGGAAGTCCGGGGACAGGTAAGCATTCGGGGGGAGGAAAGCAAACCGTAGTGACTATCCCCGTGAAGCGGAAAGTGATCGCTGCCGCCTTCGCTTCCTGAACCGCTCCAGGGAGTGCTAGAGCAGTTATTGTCATAGTAGCCGCCAAGACTTGCTTGTAAGTATTGAGGTTCATGATGATCTCCTTTTATCCCTTACAATCGGGGAGTTCACAATTCGTGAAAGTGATGACATTTCGCAAGAACAAAACCGCCCTCCAGGCCGTGTTTCGCCTGAGAGGGCGTCTGAATGTTTGGTGCGTCCTTCTATTGTACCTTGCGGTGGGCGCGGGACTATGGTCACCCCGGTTTCATTTGTGGACCTCCCAGTGAGTGTCGAGCAGCGAGAACTCAGAGATCCTCTAGCGCTGACGAATGCCGGCGATGATGTACTCATTGATCAGCGCCTTCGACTCTTCAGAAGGCGCGAGAAACTCCAGGCCGGTCCGGTAGACGCGCTCGTGCTCACCCGTGGGCCAGACCTCGTAGCAGTGCTCAAGTGTTCGGGCCACCCGGCATTTCAGGGCTGCCTGGTGCTCTTCGCTCGGCAGCGTCAGGAAGAGGATCGTCCCCTCCTGGACGGGGTGCGGGTGCTCGATCAGGGCCGCACAATCGCTGATATCGACCACTGAGACCTCACGGTCGGGGGTGATCCGTCCGCGCATCCCCCAGATCCGCCACCGCATGCAGCACCTTTTGTGTCCCTGTACCCTCTCCATAGCCGTGACTGCACCTTCTCCCTAAGGACTCAAAAAAAACGCCCTCCGGGCCATGCTCCGCCCGGAAGGCATCTCGATGTTTAGTACGCCAGCAAAAGTGCCGCAGGTGGGCCGGGATTATGGTTATCCCGGTTTCATTTTCGCACCACCTGCGTCCAATTTCGAACGTGGTAGGGGAAACTTCAATGACGCTGGTCAGCCTTTACTATGACTTGAGGCAGGCTTGTTTTGGATGCGCTTTCGATGGTGTGGTCAGACAGTGCAATTGCCGAATGTGAAACCACAAAGCCATCACCGATTGTTTTATTCTTGAGACGCATGTAGTCACTTCCTGTGCCATTTTCCGCAACCAACATCTCCACCATGCTCTGAGCTGTAGTGGAAATAGGTTGGCGACTTATCTACCCGGGGAAATGCTTGACGCTCCTTGCCCGCTGAGGGATACTGAGGCCCGCTTGAGGAGTTCCAGCGATGGAACCGGGGGTAACCATCTCCCCAGCCCACCTCCGCGACAATTGATGGGGCACAACAATTGCAGACGCCTTCCGGGCGGAGCACGGCCGAGAGGGCGTTTCTATTTTTAATGAATCTCATCTAGGAGAGGCAGCCATGAAACAAATAACTTCGTTCCTGTTATTCGCGCTGCTTGCACTCGTGGCCTGCTCGCACACCACGGTCCATGGCATCACCCCAATCTCACCAGGCGCTGGGCGCTCCTCTTGGACTGGCAAGCCGCCTGTCGTCGAGGCGTTGCAACCGACCTTTCGGTGGAAGCCGGCGGCCGACGCGACCGCCCGCTACGATTTCGTGATCTTCGAGGGCTACGGCAGCGAGGGCGAGGTGCTCGGGAATAAGGTCTATTATCGGGAAGGGCTGCAGCAGCCAGAGCACACCCTGGAAGTCTCGCTCCAACCGGACCGGGTTTACTACTGGTCCGTCCGGGTCAGGCGCGGCGAGGAGGTATCCGAATGGTCACGCTTTGATTGGAGTAATTGGGCCCCAGTACCGGGGGGATCATATTATGCAGAATATCCCTTCTTCACGTTTCGGACCCCTAGCAAGCAGTAGACCAGACTACTCAGGAGAGCTGGTCCGGAGGAGTTCTTCGAACATGGCTACTTGCTGTGGATCAGACTGAGTTTGACCGATTACGAAAGCAGGAGCGTGCTGAGCATCAAGGCCCCGGACGGAACGGCGCCCGCTGGCCCGAGAGCTGCGACTCCGGTTGCCAGTGATGTGATTATGCCGGCAGCTAGCTTCACACCTTCGCCCATACTCGCGTCGCCGGGCGTTCCGGCTATATTCATCCCCTGATATTTGTTTCCTACCGACGTCCAGTCGACAAAATGGGCTTTTGTTGTTTTTCCCTGCCGTCGTATCAGGATTGTGTTGGAATTGGAGAATGGGTGGCTTGTGTCGTGAGGGGTATTGTCTCCTATTCCGAGGTTTCCTGCGAAGTCCTTCGATCCGAGCGCAGCGTCGCTGTAGTGATCGAAGTAGACTATCATCCTTCTAGTTGGCCACCAGGCATTCAGGTCTATGTCCTTGTCCTTGTCGACGGCTCCATGGCTGCATGACGCCATCAGCGCTTCATCATTCCCATGAAACATTCGCAGACTGATCCAGTTGCCGGTACGATTTCTTATTATCATGGTTACCTCCTTTCGAGTGTGTGCCGCAATGGGGTTGGGAACGCGGGCCAAAAAGTAAAACGCCCTCCCGGGCCAAGCTCCGCCTGAGAGGGCGTCAGAATTTCCCTGAAGCACTTGTAATTGTCAGAGGTGGCACCAAGGGCTGTGGTCACCCCGGCTTCACCTCTTACGGACGCGACAACCCTCAGGGTCACCCCGAGGTACCTCTTTCTTATCCGAGTGGGCATGGCCCTGTCAATGGGAAACCGTTTTGAATCAGTAGGCTAGCTGTGGTAGGCTCCCCCCATGGAACCGGGGTAGGCATAGTCCCTAGCCCATTTCCGGCACAACTGACGGTGTATCGACAAATTCTGATGCCCTCGCAGGCGGAGCACGGCCTGGGAGGGCGTTTTGCTTACCAAAGAGAGCACCGTTTTAGACCCAGGTGCGAGTATTGAAGCGACCGCTGGTCGAATCGTAGATAAGGAAGGGGGTCGGGTGAGACGAGGGGCCGTAACGCTGCAGCGGACTCTGGTGGCTATGTTGTTGTTGCTGTTTGGAATGATGGGACTCAATAGCATTGTCCAGAAGTCCGTAACTGTGGACGAGATCGTGTATATTGCGGCGGGATATTCGTATCTGAGAACACATGATTATCGGATGAACAGGGACCACCCACCGTTGATGAAGATGATAGCTGGGGTGCCCTTGCTTTTTCTTAATCCCACGCTACCGACGGACCATTATTCATGGAGGGAATGGAGATGGGATGAGTACGAGAGTATGTACAGTTTCGGAGACCAGTTCCTTTATAGTGCCAACAACAATGCAGACCAGCTGGTGTTCTGGGCACGAATACCAATCATGGCCATCGGAATCTTACTGGGCGTGTATGTCTTTCTCTTCGCACGTGAGCTCTATGGTGTCCGGGCCGGCTATTTCGCGCTTGTCCTGTATTGTTTTTCGCCAAACATTCTTGCTCACACCACGCTGGCGACGACGGATATCGGTGTAACGTGTTTTTCGTTCATTTCAATTTATTATCTTAGGAGATATTTCATCAGGCGCCAGAAGAGCTACCTGTGGTTGACGGGGATCTTCCTCGGGACGAGTCTTGCCGCCAAATTCTCAGCCCTGTACCTGATGCCAAGCTTTGTAATCGTGGGGGGATTCTTGGCATACAAGGAACGTGGGTCGAGGCCATTCGATGATGCACCGTACGATGGGTATGGGGTTGGTCGGTTGTTTAGTGACTTGACTGTAATGTTTTCGATCGCCCTTGGGGTTGTCATTCTAAGCTACGGTATCATGGAGTTTCCCGTTTTCGTCGAGGGATTAATTCTTCTGTTTCGACACAACGCAAGGGGACATCCAGCGTTCTTGATGGGTGAGCATTCCATGACGGGATGGCCTCAGTATTTTCTCGTCGCGTTCGCGGTTAAAACGCCGCTCGCCCTTGTCATATTAATTGGCGGTGTTACGATGTTATACCGTCACATTAACGATGAGCCCACGGGGGCGGTAATGAGGGACCTCATCTTGATCATCCCAGTGGCGGTCATGCTTGGAGCGGCTATGATGAGCCGACTAAACATTGGGATTCGCCACATATTACCGATCTACCCGTTCCTCTTCGTTTATGTGAGCCAATTCATAAACTGGAAAGCAAACATCGGGGTCAAATATGGGACGGTGTGCGCGCTTGTTGGGTGGTACGGGCTCTCGAGCGTGGCCATAGCGCCTCACTACCTCGCGTATTTCAACGAGCTTGTTGGGGGTCCGGGCCAGGGATACCGGTATCTGATTGATTCCAATATTGACTGGGGGCAGGATCTAAAGGCGTTGTCCCTCTACATGAAGGAGAGGAAGCTCAAGAAGATCAAGCTTGCGTTTTTTGGAACAGCCTCGTGTGCATATCGAGGTATCGAGTGCGAGGAATTGGCCTGCACGCCGCAGGCAGGCATCCTTGCGGTCAGTGTGAATCGCCTGGTAGGCCTTACGGAGAAGCAGTCCCGATGTTTTGCGTGGCTTCGTGAGTTCACGCCTGTGGAAAAGATTGGTTATTCTATTTTCGTATACGAGATCAAGAAAGAGGAAATGGGTACATACACAGAATCATACACAGATAAACGGCGAAAGAGGGGTCCAGAATACCAGATAAGAAAAGGTCACTCCAAAGGTTCAGACCATTGAGTACGAGACGGAAGGAGGAAATGGGGAGGGGGAGTGATGACATATGCACGTCAACATCGGCGAGCCGTTAAAAGAATCAAGGAAAAGCAGTAGAGGCGCGAGCCTCTTCGCAAGTGGGGGCAGAAGCGGCTCGACCATGACAAGGCGTTGACCCCCAAAAAGGAGGAGTGAGGAATGGGCTATCTCTATCGACCGAAAATCAAAAGCGGGAGAGAGTGATGAACAAGCCAACGACAGAAACCCTAACACGACGGCTGGACCGAGTGGGGCGGGAGAATCGGTGCTTGAAGGGGGCGGGACTGGCAGCCCTGGCCGTAATCGCCGGTGTGGTGGTGATGGGGCAGGCCACGGGGAACAAGGTGGCTAAGGTGGTGGAGGCGGAGAGTTTCGTTGTCCGGGACGAGAGCGGCAAGACCCGAGCGCAGCTCGGAGTGATGGCGGATGGCGCGACCCTGCGCCTTTATGATGTTGATGGGAAGGCATTTGCCGAATTAGTGGGGAAGAGCTATGGGGCAGGTGCCCTACAACTACGCGACCGTCACGGAATTGTCCGCGCTATCATGTTTGTAGGAGCGACTGAGGAACCGTACTTGCGTTTGTACGACTTAGAGGGGAAACCTCGAATCGACCTCGCCGTTGAGGCAGGCGTTAGACCGGTTATTGCTGTTCGCAACAAGGCCGGGAAGGTTATGTGGAGCGCACCGTAGCTTCATACACGAAAGGAAACTAGATGGAGGGGTAAGTACGTTGCGGAAATCAGGTCGAATATTCGGGGTCGCAATTGTTGTGGTACTGATAGGGCTTACCACCATTTCCGGATGTGACAGCTACGACAGTGATTTCATTCCATATGGCCTTAAAGGATTGGACGTGTGGGTCTATTCTGACCTTACCTATGACAACACAACGGAGAAAGAGTATTACGGCGGGAGAGTGGAAGCGAGTTACTTTTCGAATTCCTCTGCGATCAGCGAGTGCGGTGACCTTGCTTATGGAACAGCCAATCACTACCATCTACAGGATTGGAGTTATGTCTGTTGTACGGTCACATCGTCGTCTGACTGCGTTACAAAGGTAAGGTAGCGAATGAGCGGCCAAGCAGGTAAAATGACTATGTAGAATACCTCGAACATCCCCGGCCGGACTGCAGCCCGAAAAGCCCGTTCCCGACGGCCTGGTCGGGGTTCCCTTGGGGGCTCCTGCGGGAGGAGCGATGGCCCACCGAACCGGAAAACCAGCTGGCACATCCGGTATCACCAAGGAGGAATACGAACTCCAATGCCTTCTCCGAAATCCCACCTTCCAAGAGGAAGTTGTGGAGTATTATCGAAGCGTTCCCCTCCTCCACAAAATTCTGACCCCTCAAGAATGGAAGGATTGGATACAGGAGAAAAAACGGCACGGGGTATCACTCAAATCGTCTATTTCTCCCATGGCGAGGGAAGAGGTGGATATCCTGTGCAGTCCCTTCGTCCGCTGGTATGGAGATAGGCATTTCGCCCTTATCCCGACTAACCGTGATGAATTTGACCGGTTCATTGCAGCACATAAAGCCCTCGACTACAGAGTGGACGGAATCCTGCCGGAACGTGATCAATATTCAATGGTGACCGGCATTGCAAAGCAAACGGTCAATAATGCTCAGGCTCGAATCCAGCAACGTTATCCCCGCGTTACGAGCTTTGTCCCGACCACTTTTCTCGCGGTCCTCTGGACAGAGCCATTAAGGGCGGCTCGCCCCACCCAAGTTACAGATCCCTGGATCAGCTTTCTCAAGTTTCTCCGGGATAAATACTGCCCAAGTCTTTCTCTCGAACAGGTGGAGAGTCTTCTATTACAGACGAGCCCTGGTATCATGGACTTGATCAACATGGCGCGCCTATACCATACTGCAGGCTTATTTGATACCGCGAAGATTTATATTCCGATCTACGAGGACACCCGAGCGCAGGATCTCGATTTTAAGGCCATCGCACGATGGCAGCGTGAAGTCTATGGGAAAAAGAAAAGGGCACGGGAGGACAAATATAACCTATATCTTCGCTGCTACGATCAGTTAGTCAAGGACCGCCTCTCTCTTCGGAAGATAGCTCGGCGTGAGGGTATCGACCGTCACACGGCACTGCGGGCAATAGAACGAGCATTCCAAGACATTCTGGGCAAACGTTACCGGAAAGAAGAAGTTCCACGGGAGAGCCTTCTGGATCATCTTAAAAAGTGTTCCACTTGTTCTGTGAGAGAAAATTTGTGCCCCACGGGTGAGAGCCTGTTAAATCAAGAAGTGAGAGTCCAGCCTGGTAAAGAATTGAGCATCGGAGTCCCATCGTACGACTTAAATGAAGTGCACACAACAACCGGTGGTGGCAGGCGTACAGGCCGCAAAAAAAGGGCGGATTAACTGTAAAAATCCCCTCCACGCCTACTGTCTTCCCTCTGTCCTCTTGATATCCCCAAGCTGGAAAATAAGACCCCCCCCCTTATTCGCGCACTCACTATTAGTGAGGGACCGTGGTGTGACACTCACAATCTCAAGGAGGGGGACGATGGAGAGACTTCTCCGCGTGGACGAAGTGGCAGAACGGCTGGGCCTGCGCCCATCAACGGTACGAAAGCTTATTTATCTTCGCGCTATCCCCGTGGTTCGGCCAACAAAGAGGGCGGTGAGGATAAGGCGGGAGGACGTGGAGGCAATTATCAGACGTGGGTATCGACCGGGAAGCCAGGCATCGAAACATGGGGTGGCGGGGTGACGGTCAGAATCACCCGGAAAAGGCGACACCTCTGGCAGTTATAGCCAGGTGGGTTCGGGCAGGGGTGTTGACCCTCCTTCCGCCATCGGCGAGGGATGTGCTCTACGTGCTAGGGGCGCATACGAACAGCGAGGGCGAGGCATGACCCAGGGCTGCAGAAATTGCAAGGCTCACCCCCCACAAACGCCAAACGATTTATCGCGCCTTTAAGGAAATTCAGAGAGTAGGAGTGTTCACGCGAGTGGGCAGGTTCCGTGGGCCTGGCTATAACGTCCCAGGCTCGATTATTTTTCGCCTTAGGCCCTACGATGCAGCAGCACAAAGCCGATTACAGGCCTTACTAGATGTACCTATGGCAGGGACATCTAAAAGTGGCAATAGGCGACGTTTCATCAGGCCAGTTGTCCCTGAAGGAGCACCACTAGTTGTTCCTGAAGCGGTCAAACCAGTTGTTCCTCTCACAGGGACACAGAAAGGGTATTTGGAAAGGGAAAAAGAAAGGGTATTTGGAAAGGGGAGTCTGAGGGGAAAACCATACGGCCAGGCTCAGCCGTCGGCTTCTCCGCCTTTAGTAGTAGAGGCTCCAAAGTCATTGCCTGGCCTTTCAGAGCAAAAAGACAAAGACGCCGCAAGAAGGGATAAACAACGGCAGGACCTTCTCCAATTCATGCAGCAGGGCCATCCGGCCCTTTCGTGGTGCATCGAGCATTTAGCCCGAAGAGGATACGACCCCTCCGATGTTGAGTGCGCCTACAGAGAGGCGAGAATGGGGAGAGGGCTTCTGTGCCCCAGAGCGATGGCCAAGACGGGAATGAACGGCGTCTGTGCCTTGGTATCGGGAGGGACCGGTCAGAGTGTGTTTTGTTGCCGCTCCCTGGCAGCCGGTATTGTCGCCACCATCAACGGCAGGCGGTCAAAGCATAATGCCAGCACCGCACCGAAAGGTTACGGCGCAAGATCTGATGGACAGGCTGGACCGGATCGAAAAAAAGGTGGATAAACTCGTTCACCTTACCGACAACCATACCGGCGGCCATACGAGTGCTAAGGCGACCCTTCAGAGCCTGGGGTTGCCCGCTGATGGGCTTCTTGTCGGCTGGGCCGAAATTAGTCGCTTCACGCGGAAGGCCCCTTCGACCTTGCGGAAGTACGCCCGCGTCATGCATTTTCCCGCAGTCAGGTGGGGCAGGTTTGTGGTTAGCGATCCCCAGATGATTCGCAACTGGCTCTTTGCCGTGAAGAGGGCGAAGGATGAAGGCAGAAAAAGGCACCCCTAAGTCTTTATGGACACCGGACCAGCTCTCACGTGCTCTATCCGGGCTGTGCTCCAAGGAATAGTAAGTCTCGCTCTCGCCACGGCAGAGGGGCAAGGGCTTGAGCCGGTTCGAGCATAAGAGAGAGGCCGTTGAGCCTAGCGCTGTGCGGCCGACGTATCTCGACTGGCGCGGGCTCTCGATCTACGCCTCGTGCAGCAAGCGCTGGCTCCAAGCCCATGTGCCCCCTTCCCTCCGCTTCCGGGTGGACGGAAAGGTGCTGATCCGGCTCCAGGAGTTCGATTCCTGGATCGAACGCTTCCGCGAAGGCCAGGATGTTGACCGCGTATTGACCGAAGTCATGGAGGGGCTAAAGCGTGTGTAATCAAGGATCCCTTGACTGACACATAAAGGGAAAAGCTAATGATTTCAACTAGTTGGCAATTAACATCATACCCTAGTTGCAGATAGGTTGCGTGTTAGAGCGAGAAATGACGATATTCGACAGCGTCAATTCGTGTCCATCCTGCAAGCCGCCCTCTGTTTGGCTCACTGACCATCCGGCGCTTGGTTATGAGGAAGAGCTGGCGAGGATGGGCTACATTGCAATCTTTAAGGGCTGTCCCTCATGTCTCTTACTCTGGGTCGCTATCCCGACAGAAGCAGAGCATTGGGACCAGCTCTCTTCTGCAGAGATGACATCATGGACGTTTACGGAGGGCTACTGTCTGGTGCCAGCGGATCCAGGACTGATGATCGGAAAATTTTTTGGCGGAGAGAAACTTCGAGGCGAGCGGAGGGTCGGGGGGTAGGCCGGGGGGTGGGGTCGCGCCTGGCATCGCGGCATCGGGTTAGTCCCAATTGGCGATTTTGAGGCAGGAACCAAGACCGTGAACGAAACCGCAATTACCATTGACCATGACGACGGCAGGGTTCGCGTGGACACCAAGTCGCGGCGTTACCAGACCCAGCTTCAGAGAGCAGGCTTCAAGCCCCTTTCCTCCCTTGGCCCCTACTCCTCATGGGAAGGCTCTCAGGAGCAGCTCCCGCCGACATTGTTTCGCAAGGGCAAGTCGGCCCGCAAGGGAAGGAGTGCATTGGATCTTGCTGAGGCTCGAAAGGTCCGGGATGCCTCTCGGAGCAGACCTGAAATGGCGTCCTACGTAGAATAATCGGGGCTAGAATCGCGCGCATGGGGTGTAGAACGTATCGTACGATAGCACACAAGCTGAGTGCTAGGCCAATGAATATTCCAAAGAACGCTAACGCTATTTCTTTCAGCATTTGATTCCAGCAACGGTCGTCTTCTTACTATCTCGGTGGCAACGATTTGGCGATCAGGCCAACAAAGAAGCTCAGTGTGATTATCGTGACCCCAGCCAGTGCCACCTCCCCGCCAGTCATTGCGAGTCCTCCATTTACTATAATCGGTGGATTATCGTGCGCCCGTCAATCCGGTACAGCCCCTTTTTTCTCATCGGCGAAACTACCATGGCTTGCATCGGGCGAATTGCTTAATGATTGTTTGTTTCAGGGGCGGGGCCCATGGCGAGGCTCCAGATTGGAGACCGTGGGGATCGGAGAGAAAGCAGATAAAGCGGGGGAAAGCTGCTGCCCGAAGAAGGAGGCCAGAACGTCGGAGGAGAAATGGCTAAGCGAGACTTAGACTTTGCAGAGCCCATGCTTCGGATTTGCCCGAATTGTGGCCTGAGTTACTTAACGCCCGAGCTACAACCCCGCTGCTCAAGTTGTGGGCATCGGGAGGGAACGTGAGCCCTTTTTATTGCTATTCGTCTTTGACGGATAAATTAAAAAATGGATAATCGGCATATTTGTAAACGCTGCCAGCGGGATTTTACGGCTAGGGCCGACGCGAAATACTGCGAGGATAAATGCCGCAAAGCTGCTTGGTGGGTAAGACTCCGATCCGATGCTCAGCGCGGGCGGAAACGGGGCTTCGGGAAGAGACCAGGGGGCGGACACAGCCACCAAAGGAGCCTGTTGACGAGCCCGCCCCGCCTACTGTGCCGGTCAGTCAGGATTTTGTGAACTGGGTGAGGCATCAGCGGTGGGAGGATGGGGGGCTGAAATAACCCTCGACATGATATATGCACTAGGCATATATTGGAGGTATGGAACCCATGACGCTAAAACGCACGATGGTCTTTCTTGACCCCGAAGATCACCAGGCCTTGTTTGATCTGGCCCTGGACGAAAGCCGCCGACAACGCCGCCGGGTGACTATGGCGGAGATGGTCCGACAGGCGGTGAGGGAGTTTTTGAAGCGGAAGCGCAAGAAATAAGCGGCTAACGGCAACGCAAGATAAGATGAGATAAAAATGACGAAGAAACAGCCCGCCAAGCGGAGCCCCACAGGAAAGTCTCCCGTGAAGTCCTTTGAGGAACCTAGGCGATGGAAGAAATGCGGTCACCTACGGACCAAGGAGAACACGTGCGAGGTAAGTGAAAGGCGTCCGGGTGGGAAATGCAGGGAATGTAAGAACGCCAGAAATAAGAGATGGCGACAGACAGATAAAGGATTTAAGGCGGGTTGTCGGCATAATCTCATGCAAATGGCCACGGGGTATAAATACTGGTACAACAAAGAATATTGTGCCGCACGAAGCAGGATTACCCTCAGTGGTACGACCTATTTGCAACGATGGCCTGGGCTGGCCTTCGCGTTGGCGAAGCCCACGAACGACGGGTCATTCATCTTCGACGCACAGTCCATGGACGGGAACAGGGTTCACCGAAGGGAAATCGTGGCCGACGTGTGGATATGGCTGAGCGGCTGGTGCAGTTATTGGCCGACAGACGGAGCAGGATAGAGGCGGAGTCAGCGTTAAATGGTCGGGAACTCTCAGTCTGGGTTTTCCCTGATCGCACTGGTCGGCCGATTTGGTATCAGTCGGTCCGCAGGGTGTTGCTTCACGTACTCGACCTGGAGAAGATCCCCCGTTACGAGCGGGTAATGACGCATGCTTTTAGGCATTCGTGGGCCACGTGGGTCTTACAGAACGCTCCGACCTCGGGCGCAATTCTATACGTCAGTCGCCAGCTTGGGCATTCGTCGGCCCAGATCACCCTCGACGTATACGCGCATGTGATCCCGGAGGAGAATAGGCATTTGTCAGATATGATGGCTGCCGCAACCGCCTGCAACCTATCCGCAACCAGCCCCATAAAATCCCCGCAACCTATTGAATCTACAATGGGTACTAATCAACCCATTATTCGATGACGCCGAGACGCCCGTTATGGCTGCCCATGTACCAGAGGCGTCCCTCGGCATCCACGGTCATCTTCCGGATCCCGAGACCCTTGGACGGCAGGGTGAACACCTGGATCTCCTCCGTCCGTGGATTCAATCGCACGACCGTGTTGGTGTAGAACTCATTGGCCCAGACCATGCCTGCCCCGTCCACCGCCACGGCGTAGGGCCCCCCGCTGGGACCTTCCGGCAAGGGGTACTCCTTGATCACCGCCTCTGAAGCGGGATCCACGCGGATCAGGCTCCCTCTGCCAAAGAGCGTGACCCAGAGCGAGCCGTCAGGGGACGTGGCGATGCGCAGCGGCCGCGCCTCCGGATTGAGGGCCAATTCTGTGATCGAGCCTGTCGCCGGGTCCAACTTGCCGAGACTACCGGGATCAAGCTGGCAGAACCAAACATTGCCCTCTTGATCAAGGGCAATGCCGTCGGGCTGCCCCGAGGCCTTGTACTCAGTGAATTCTCCCGTGTGGGTATCCAGTCGACCGATCCGGCTGGCCTTCTGAGTGGTGAACCAGATGAAACCCGACTTGTCCAAGACCAGGGTGTGCGGGTCACCCCCCGAGGGGAGCTTGTATTCGACCACCTTCCCGGTCGTGGGGGCGAGGAGGCCAATGGTACCGTTGCCATTCCCCGCATACCAGACCTGGCCACTCAGATCCACGATGAGGCCATGGGGCTTGGCCCCGCGCAGCAGGTCCCACTCGGTGAATGTCTGTTGGGTAACATCAAAACGTCCAATCTTGTTCCCGGCCATGATGGCAAAGTAGATGTTGCCGTCGGGGCCAGGCGCGGGGTCTCGGGCAAACCGCGGCGTGGGCACCGCCCATTCGGTAATCTTCCCCTCGATCTCCCGCGACCCCGGCATAACGACGGAGTTGGACGCGGCAACGGACATAACTTGTGCTACACCACAAAAGAGACCAAGGATGAAAGCCCATGTCTTTGGGCGCAAGCGAATCAGTCCTCTCTGCGTTCCGCGTCCATAGACCAGTCTATACGGCCGCGGCCTTTTCTCCAAGCGCGCGTGTCATACTCGTCCATCCATCCGTGAATAAGCAAAGGCATTTACCCTCATAATCTACATGAATAGTAAATAGTCAAGTACCTTGAAAAAAAGCTTTACAGTAACTGAACCCCTATTCCTGTGGGAGGGTGATCTCTTGTTCCATCTCACCATAGCCGTGGACCTTATCATGAGCACGCACGCGCACCCGCCTGATGCTCCGAGGAATCGCTATTCCGGTCAGGGGTCGCGTGAACGGTTGTTCATCCACATGCGGATGCAAGAGCACTCGCGTCGCCAGGACCTTGCCATTGGGCCCGAGAACCTCCCACCGGTCCGCGTAATGGTCCCACCCGGTATCGTCATGGCGAACAGTCACCGCAAAGGCGTACGTCCCGTCATCGGCCCGCGTCACTTCAACGGCTAACACGTCTGCCCCACCGGCCATTACCGGCACAGCAGTCCACCCGAGGAACATGAAGATGACAAGCGCGAAGTAGAATGCCCTCAGGACTACTCTCCTCCACGGCCGGTGAGACAGCGGCCCGGGCTGCTCATGACACCCCTCAATGTCACCCGCCTTCTTCTGACCGTAATCCTAGTTGAGCAAGGAGATCTTCGATATGGGGGCGCACGGACTCCAAACACCGCTTGTAGGCGTCAATATCCTGGCCGTACGGATCGTCAATATCCCATGCGATAAGTTTGATTCGTGGGACCCGACAGTTTTCATTCAAATATCGGTAAACCAGCGAATCCAACGCGACGATGCAGTCATAATCGCGATGGGATAATTCCGTAACGTCTCTCGGGTTGTGTTCGGAAAGATCGATGCCTTCCTGCTGCAACACGCGCAGGGTTCCGTCCGCAGCACTGTCTCCAAAGGGAGCAATACCCGCACTTTCTACCTGCGCGTGTCCCTGAAGCATCTTCTGCGCGAGACCCGCAGCCATGGGGCTTCGGCAAATATTCCCGACACAAACGAACAGCAGGCGCATTTTAGCTTTCGGGCTGTGGGGGTTGTGGTTGAATTCTGAACGAATCTAAGAATTTCTTCACATCCTTCGAGGAAGCCTTATCTTTAGGCATCAGAACCATCACCTGATAGAGTCTGCGGCCAACGAGAAAGATCCGAGCCGTAATAGTCACCTTTCCACCAACGCGTTCAATGTGCACTTCGCGCCCCTGATGTTCGTTTATCGAAACAATCGATTCGCTCAAAAGTTTTCCCTTTGCGTGTGCCACCGCGCCGTCCCGGGCACCGTCCAATATCAGCTTCGGGGTTCTCTCTTCAAGCATCGTGTCCGGATAGTCGGAATAGGCCACCATGTACGCGACGTCGCCATGGTCGACAAGGAACATATGGGCATCAATCGAACCAGAGGCAGTCTTCGCAGTCCGGTTATGCTCAGTCGGCGTACCGGGCAGCAGGACGGCAAATCCACCCTGGGTGGACTCGAACTCTGTCCACGTGGGGGCCTGCTGGCATCCGAGGACGAGGAGGAACACACCAGCCAATAATTTCCTTCTCATGCGGTTCCCCCTTTCCTGTGAGGAGAGTACCAAAGGCGCCATCCCAGTGCAAGCTACCGGCGCCGCCAGATGGCGGCGAGAAGGGGGCCAGTGATGTTGTGCCAGACGCTAAAAAGGGCACCGGGAATGGCTGCCAGAGAACCGAAATGGGCAATAGCGAGCGCAACGGCGAGCCCCGAGTTCTGCATGCCGACCTCGATAGAAACGGTCCGGCGCCGTGACTGCGGGATTTTTGCCTGCCATGCACCGAGGTACCCGAACAAAAGTCCCAATGCGTTGTGAATAATGACCGCAGCGAGAACAATACCCGCCGACCCAATACGGTCACGCTCGAGTGCGACGATGACTCCCACGATCCCCGCAATCACCGCCATGGAAAACAGCGGAAGTGCTCCCTCGAGAATCCAGGGACCGGGAGTCCAGAATCGACGAATCACTGTGCCGACAATCACTGGTATCAACACGACCTGTGTCACGGTCCAAAAAAGCGGTACCGGGTCAATCGGCAACCATGTGGAGGCCAGCAACCACACCCAGAGTGGGGTCATCAGAGGGCTCAACAGGGTCGAGGCGGTGGTCATCCCGACGGAAAGCGCCACGTCGCCCCGCGCCAGAAAAGCAACAACATTGGAAGCGGTGCCGCCGGGACACGCACCCACCAGGATGACGCCCAAAGCAAGCAATCGGGGCAATCCAAAGGCGATCGCGACGAGCCACGCACCGATGGGCATGACCGTATACTGCAACAAAACACCAAGAATCAGCGGTTTGCCCGCGGTACGCAGACTGTTCAGGTCTTCGCTTGTCAGGGTGAGTCCCATCCCCAGCATGATTGCCGCGAGGGCCTCGGGGATCCAGGTTTTCCCAGGCGCGGCCGTCTCAGGCGCCACGTATCCCCACAAGGCGCCCAGGAGGACCCAAAGGAGGAAGGCATCCTGAACGAGCTTCAACCAGGATGGCAGGGTTTCATTCGTGATTTTGCCGTCGAACTTCTCAGTTTCGGTGGTCAAACGCAGGGCTCCTCCCCACAGGGGTACATCATACTGTCAGCGCTCGATTCCGAAGACGAGTGGAAAGAGTGTATATGGCTTCACAAACGATGGAGGTGTTTGTGTAGGTTCAGGCGTCCGTTCTTGACGATAATACCTTCCGCCTCGAGCATCTGTTGTTTCTTGCGTAAGCCTGATGCAAAGCCGGTGAGGTCGCCGGTGCTGCCGACGACACGGTGGCAGGGGACGGTTGGCGCATAGGGATTCTTGTGTAAGGCGTGGCCCACCGCCCGGTAGGCGCGGGTGCCCAATTTGTGGGCGATTTCGCCGTAGGTGGTGACCTTCCCGGGCGGCACGCGGGCACAGAGGGCCCAGACCCTTTCGTTAAACGTCATTTTCGCATGCAGACGTCCCGTGGCGATCAAACGCTTATTCATGAATGCACCCCCCTGTGTGAGAAGATCCTGGTTTTGAGCATGACCAGTTGAGATTATCAAGGGCACTCGCGCATTGCAAGTGCCACCCGGTACCGACTTCTGAGACCTCACGTCTTTCGATCCGGGACATCTTTGGACCTTGTAATCGACGGGTATGAAAAATGACCACCTTAGGCCCGATTTGAGACGAAATGCCAGAACACTCGGAACACTCTCCCTTCCCATGAGATGATCGCCGGCAACGTGGAGGCATTGACGTTTATGTATTTACCGGCAATCAATCCAACCAGGGTACGCCTCTAGGTAGATCTGCGGGAATTTAATGCTGGCCCCGATGTGGCTCGCGGTCGTATCGGAGATGGAGTTGCGGAATCTCTGAGCCCGGGAATTGGAGAAGAGGAGCCATGCATGTATCGAGCAGTGCCCTGTGAAACTGCTTCTGGGGGAACGGGGATCGGCGCTGGTGATCGCCCTGCTCTCGACGATCATCCTCACTGTTCTGGGGATTACCTTTGTGACGATTTCCGGAACCGGTATCTCTCCCTCGGCGCCAGTACCAATATCTCCTTCGCCGGTCACGCCTTCACTATCGATGGAAACAAGTGGATTCCTCCGTCGGACAACGGCACGGCGCCTGAAGCTTTGAACAACGCTTCCTGTGGATCGATTCCCGTCCCCAAGTTCGGGGTCGCAGTACCCGATGCTACCCAGCAGCTGAGCGTCAAGAACAATCTGACCGCCCAGCAACAGGACAGTGTCACGGGGGCAGTGCCGAATCCCCTTGGGCCCCGGCCGGTCCCATCCCCAACGAGCTACATCATGCCCATGGGGACGGCCACCCACCCCCTTGGAACATCTATTAGCAGCGGGACGCTCGGGACACAGGCAAACCCCGAGATCGTCGTTGTCGACGGAACGGGTATACCGGCAACACCCCGGCCCTCACCTTGAGCGCCACGTCGGCGGCCGGCATCCCCATCGTGAAAAACGGGAGCCTCTGCATTACCGGAAACTCCCGGCGGGTGGGACTTGTCATTGTCATTGGGAACAACGTGGAGATCGACATGCGGGGGGCTGGCGACAAGTCGATCTACGGGTCCTTCTTGCCTGCGGAGAATCTCAATGTCACGACCAACCAAGCCGAAGGCCAGGGCAACGTGAAGGTGTACTGGACTGCGCGCCGAAGCTCTCTCTCATCGCAGGCCGGTCGTTGGTCTCACGCCGCAAAGATTTTTTGTCCCTCCAGCTGCACACACAGGGCCCCGAGGGCCTTTTCGACCAATGCCCGCCTCAACTGCCTCTCTTTCACAGGAGACAAGCTAGGATCGCCGAGTGGATAGGGGATCCCGTTGGCCGGGACGACACGGTTCGCCCCGACCGTGGTTGCAATAGACGTAATCGTACACAGTTGCGCGGTCGGAATCCCGGTCCGCTCCAACTCCCGTGTCAGCGCTGCCCCGCAGCGCGTCCCCGTCCCTCAGGTGGAGACCAAGAGGACGGCACCTACGTCGGCCTCCGTGAGCTCTTTCGCGATTGCCTCCCCCATCTGTGTCGCGCTCGCTAGACTCGTGGCGAAGCCGGTCGTTGTGTAGAAGTAGTCGTAGAGCTTTCCGACGCGCTTCTGCTTCTCGAGCTCCCGGAGCACGTCGACCGGACACATCCGGTTCGGGTTCTGAGTACCAAATGCTTTTTCGAAGCCGCCGCTTACGGGAGCAAAATCTCCCTGCACGAGGGCATCCTGCCCCGCAATCGGATACTTGGCATAGCGGGTGGCCCGGGCGGACTCGATCCCATCCGGGTTGCCCGGCGGCACCAGTCCCCCTTCGACGACGATGGCGATGAGGGCCTTCGAGAGTTCTTGCACCGGCGGGGCCGGAGGGACCTTCTCGAACTTGGGCAGGTGCATCTCGGACCGGTACGGCTCCCCCTTGATCTTCTTGAGAAGGAGATCCACTGCCCGCTCTGAAGCGAGCTGTTCGACGAGGCGATTCTTTTTCAGGCCCCTTGGAATGAGCCCCTCCTCCTCCGGAGTCCCCAGCGGCTCTCCAGCATGAAGCTTCAGGGCCAACTGTATCATCGTTGCCATCGCCTCGGGCATCCCCTGTGCGCTGGCCGCCGTCTTGACGAGATACACGGCCCGCCGGAAGAGCTCCACCCCGGGATTCTCCTCGTACATGCCGGTAACGGCGGGGATCGCTAGTTGCTCCCGCACGATGTGGCAGACCTTGCCGCAGGCTGGGCCGTACCGACCCGCGTTAAATGCCGGCCCGGCGATGAGGAGGTCGGGCCGGTACGGCTCAATGAGGCGAAGGACCTCTTGGGCGGCTTTTTCCATATCTCCAGCAAAGTAGTTATCGCCACAGATCACCGTGCCTACCACCTGTCCTCGGCCACCCAAGGCCGCTTGCAGTACCGTCCCGGGCCCGATGGGGCCTTCTCTGGCCTGGGGTGCAACATGGGCCATCTCCTCGCCACCGATTCCCCCAAAGAATTGATTCAAAAAATGAACGACCCGTAGTTTTTCCATCCTGCACCTCTTATATTTCCACGGTGGTTAACCTCGTGAAGCCAACCTGGCTGGTGGCGGAGGGAATCATCATCACCGGGACCGTCAAAGCCGCCTGGGGGGGATCATTTATCCCTGCCAAGGCCTTCCCCCCTATGACCCGGTCCACCGTAGGAAGCGCCATCGCCTCGTTACTGTTCCCGGTGCTGACGAAGGCATCCGCGCGATCCGAGGAGGCATCGGAAAGGGGTGGCGCCGTCCCATCCGGGCCAGCTGGCTCATCCACGACAAGGATTGTCTTGACTCCCGCCTCTTCACACCGCTGGCAGTTGAGCATGAGATCCGTATCGGCATGCCCTCCCCCTTCCTTCGTGATGATGACGCCATCCGCCCCCAGGATATCTTTGGCCAACTTCGCGGCCATGACGGCCGATCGCTCCTTCTCATGGAGCGTCGGATGTTCATTCGCCACGATCACGCCCACAAAGCAGACGTCTCGTCCGTGCCGGCGATAGAGTGTTTGGACAACGGGGTTGTTCTGGTGGGTATAGGTGACGTTCTTGAAGCAGGGGGGCATTTCGTAGTTGCCGCTCACGATGCCCCCGTCCATCAGTTCGTTCGGATGCAGCAGCGTCGGCAGCAGCTTCCGGGCGTTATCCCCGTAGACAAATGGCTCGCAGAGGTCGGCCTGCGATTGGAGCTGGTAGATATAGGCGATGCGCGGCAGGCTTTTCACCTCGTCATCCAACTCGGGGAGCGGGACGAGGTCATAGACTTCGCGTTGATCAGGCTCAAGGTCCTTGCTCGCCTCGGCCAGATAGGTTGCTGCCTTCAGCCCCGCCATTTTGATGGCATGCGCACACTCGACCCGTTCCAGCCCCTCGGCAAACTGCGGGATAAGGACAAGGTTGCAGGTCCGGGCGTAAGGAACCAACTCTGCCGCAGGACCACTCATATCAAGCAGTGCTTCCGGGACCGCTGGGATCTGGCCGGTCTCCACAACCGTGACCCCTCTGAGCACATGAGTCCGCCCCTCCCCCACACGCCCGCGTTTGCCGACCATCCCGGGGAAGATCTCTCCAGATCCGTCAACCTTCACCCGTGGTTCAATGACATCGAGGACATGGATGATGCGTTCCTTTTGATTGGGACGGGCGATTTCCAGCTCCAGACTCTGGAGACGGCGGTCGCCGAGCAGGAGTGTGAGAAGCTCCTCCTTGTTCACACAAAGGACGTGATCGCTGATGCAGGTCGTCTTCCCAAACTGGATATCCCTGATGAGACATACACCTAATTCCAGCTTCACCGCTTCGACCTCCTTGTACTTTCTCCCTCAGGAACCTCCCATCTCACGGATCTTCCTGAGGGGCTCGATAAGTCTGGGGACGTCAACCACGAGCTCCATCATGCCTACCTGTTCCCGATAGACCTCAGGATCAACCTGCGCCTTCAGTTCAGGTTCAAGGATGTGGTACACCGGGAGTCCCAACTGGACCCCTCCGAGGACACCGGCATAGCTTGGATCACCCAGCGTCACTGTCTCCGCGAGGAGCCTGACGCTTTCTGCGTCAGTAGCTCCCAGGACGACCACCACGTCGCGCACGTTGTGTCGCTCCGCTAGCTCCTTCACGCGCGCCTGGTTCTCCAAGTCCATGGCCCCGGCCGCTGTTCACACGAAGCATTCGGTGGCGGCGTAGATGATCTCCGCTCCAGTACTCTTCAGGCACTCACCAATGGCCGGAGCAGGAATGCCATCGCGCTCTCCAATGATGATCACCTTCTTGCCGGTCACGGCCATAGTCCTGCCCTCCTTTCCTTACCCATCATCCCGGATTCGGCTCGAGGAGGAAAGAGACTCCATCGGGCAACTCCGTCATCCTCCCCAGAAAGAGGCTTCCTTTGGCGAGGAGCATCGTACACCGCAGCTTTCCGGCTCGCAGCCCGTCCCGAGCCTGCCCGAGGAAGCAAATGGCCGACGCAATGTGACCCTGCGTGGGGGCATAGCCAGGCATCCCATGACGCCGGACGAAAAGTTCTATCTCCTCCGGGCCAATCTCTCCCCGGAGCGTAGCCAGCGCCCCAATCATCCGGTAATTGGTGTGGGGAACATTGCCGCCTCCGGCCGGGACGGTAATCTCAGGGTTATGCATCTCCGTTGCATATTTGGTGACATCGGTCAACCGCCGTCCAAGCTTCTCCAAGGGCTTCAGAACCAGCGCCTCAGTGAGGGCTTGCTGGGAAGCACCAGTGCCGATGTCGTGTTTGCCGACAGCATCGGTCCTGAGAATGGGGCTCCGACCGTCATCGATTCCCACGACGAAGGCGACTCCCCCCAGCACGTCTTCCAAGAGTGGCATCTGGTTCTTGAGATGGCCCTTGCATTTCATCCCCAATTTGGCGAGAGAGCCTCCCCCCACGACGGCCACGTTCGTAAAGACCCCCGCCTGGACAAGAGCTGCTGCGACGATCGCCGCGTGCATGGGGGAGGCACAGAAAGCCTTCACATCGGCGCCCGACGCTTTCTTGAGGCCGGCCATCTCTCCGATAGCCTTGCCCAGGCTTCCCCCACCCCGCTGGTAGCGGTCTCCTACGGCCTCCTCTGAGCCTCCGATAATGTAGTCAATCTCCAGTGGAGAAAGGCCTCCTTCCCCGGCGAGCTGTCGAAGCAGGTGACGAAGGGCCAAGATCCCTGTCGCCTTGCACGCCAAATTTTCCAAGAGAATTGCAGCGGTCAGGGCCTCATCCTCATCGTGGTCCCTCAGCACACACCCAACAATCTTCTCTCCGCTGAGAAGGGGAATGGCTTCATCCCGTCCAACTTTCGCTTGAATCTCACGGAGAGGAACCCCTCCCGTTAGCCGACTCAAATCCTCCGGAGGTGAAAGGGGATGGGTCTGGAGTTTCTCTCGTGTGACCTCCGTAAACCCTGTGTCAAGTTGCACCAGGTTGAATTGATCGGCCACTTTCAGCAGGCCGTAGAACTCCTCCTCCGGCATGATCTCCCCATAGGGACCGGTATGGGCCGCCTGCTGAAGCACATGTGTGTACCAAGGGTGCTGGAAGCTCCAGAGGTCGTCCGGGAGAAGATTACCGATAAAGACCTGGTGTGGGGCGTATCCGACCGCCTCCTCGTAGCTTCTCATGTGTCGCCTCAGTTCCCCGAGCAGATTTGCGTCTCGCCGGATTTCTCGGAGGGGTTTCGATCCAAAAGGGACCAGGTCAGGAACGTGGGCCAGGATGCAGGCAACCCCTTTAATAACAGGAAACCCCACTGACCCCTCCTCCATGGCACGTGAAGCGAACAGGCAGGTTTAACAGCGAACGCCCGGGGGCAGAGGCCCGCCAGGCGCCTTCACTATACAATCCTTTGAAAATAAAGAGATTGGGGGCATTCTTCTATCCCTCTGCTGGTCGGCTCCAAGCTATTCGGCGACTGGGCAGGCTGTCAAGGGTCCGTCAGAAATGTGTAAAGAGAACGTTGGCACGTCTCGGCACACGGGCTGCCTCAACGCATCCATTCCTTGGCCGCATCGAGAACTGTATCGACGGTGATGTCCTCAATCCGCTCAGTCGGGCTCCGGACGACTCGGGCATGCGCGCCGTAGGGCCCGTTCACCTCGGGACGCGTCGGCCCGTAGAGGCCTATCGTCGGAATGCCTAAGGCCGCAGCGAGATGGAGCGGGCCGGTATCATTGCCAACCACGAGGTGGGTTCGTCTGAGGAACGCAGCCAGCTCAGGGACGGAGGTCGTCGAAATGGCGATCGCCCGACCGTCAAGACCTTGAGTAAGAACCTGCAACAACCCTTCTTCTCCGGGACCCACGAGGAGGAGTATTCTCGCGTTCGGGCCGTCCGCCAAGCGCTCGGCCAACTGGCGAAAAGAAGCCGGTGGCCACTGCTTCGGGAGCCGGCGGGTCGCAGGGATCAGAGCCACGATTCGATCCTGCGGTGTGACCCCCTGCCTCTGGAGCAGTGCTGTTGCCTTTGCTTCGGCCTCTGGAACGACGGGGAGAGGAAAGCCGATCTCTCGGACCGGGATCCCGAGCGGCTCTAGGAGGCTCAAATGCTGCTCGACCAGATGAACCGCCCCTGGGGGCGGGGTCACCCGATGGGTTGTGAATAGGGAGGAAAGCGGCTCTCGTGCGGCGCGCCATCGAAAGCCAATGCGGACCGGGGCATGCGTCAGCACGGTAAAGATGGAGCTCTTCAAGAGCCCTTGGGCATCGATGGCCACATCGAGCCGGAGGGCGCGCAGTCGACCGCTCAGCTCTTTCAGCTCGCGAAACACCTTGATTGCTCCGGCGGGTGTCCGAAGCTCGCGCCGCCAGAAACGCGTTGGGCCTACCACGACTTCATCGACAACCGGATTGTTCAGGAGCAGGCCTCGCTCCCGTTCTTCGACAATCCAGACGATATAGTTCTTCGGATTGTGAACCCGGATCGCGTGGGCAAGAGATAGCGTATGGACTAAATCGCCGAGGGAGGTTAGTCGGACGATCGCAATCCGCATCAGTGCTCCTCAGTGTGTCGCATGAAGCGGCTCCTCAATCGCTACCGAGCCAGCGAAAGAGCCCAAACTTTTTTAGCCGTGCTGACCTTCTGTGGCGAGCCAATTCACGGCCTACGACGTGCTGGTCGGTGACCCAGTTCAGCTGAATCACCCGGCGTTCCCCTTCAAAGGACTTATGCCCGTGGAACGAATTATCGGAGCGACGGAACGCGAGGAGTGTCCCCCATTCCGGCGGAACCTCAGCAACCGCGTCTTCCAAGTCATCTTTGCTCCGCAGCAAGCGTAACCGGCCGCCCTCGGGTTCCCACCCTTCATTCATATAGATCAGAACCGTGATGATCTTCGTTGCCGTATCCGTATGAATCTGGCCATCCTTTCTCTGGCAGCGTCCACGGACGGTAACCATGGTCGGACGGTTCGACAGACCGATCCCAAATTTCCCCGACACCGCCGCCTCGAATTCCGGTCCCCGCAACTCTTCCAAGAGGGCCCCAAAGGCCAGTCCATAGGGCCGTTCGGTCACCGGGAAACTCCCCGGTTGAGAAACTTGCGGATAATCCGCGTCCAATGATGGCTTGGCTTCCCGCTTCAGAAAACCCGGGACGATCACAAATTCAAAGGGATCTCGATTCAGCGGCGTCTTTTGAAACGCGTCTACATCCAAAACAGCCATCCCGACTCTCCCACTCCATGCAAGCATCGCGGTATTTTACACGTTTCGCGCCTTTCTATCAAGGGGCGTCTGAAAAGATCACACCGGCGTATCCCACGACGGAGGCGTAGTCTTTGGTCACATCTCCCGAGGTGGCGTAGCGGACCAGCTCGGCCTTCCTCGTTCCTAGCATCTTGGCCGCGATCAACATCGCGGTCGCGGGGTGAAACCCACACATACTGATCCGCTCCCGGAGGACCGTCATGTGCAGGCGTTCCGGGTCCAAGTCTAGCATCGCCTCGATAGCCATCCGGTCTTTCCTTTCGGCCATCTCCTGAGAGACGTAGTGACTCAGATCGGTACTGGCGACCAGCAGCACCCGCTTCCCCGAAGCCCGGATCGCTTCGGCCACAGCCTGCCCCACATCGCGGCACACGCCATACTCATGACTCAACAGACAGATAGGGACAAAAGAGACCTCGGGAAACCGGACTTGAAGGAGCGGGAGTTGGACCTCGATCGAGTGTTCTTTCCGATGGGCCCGATCATCCTCCTCGAGCACCCGGGATCGATCCAGGATGGCCCGCGCAAGCTCCGTATCGATCGTGACTTCTCCTAAGGGTGTTTCCCAGGTGCCTGAGGTGATGATAGCCGCCCCAGCCCCCAGCCCGGTATGGTTGGGCCCCAAGATGACACAACTGCGAGGAGGGCTCAGGCGGGCGTAGACCGCCCCTGCCACACCGCCGGAGTACATGTAGCCCGCATGGGGGACGACGACGCCGACGGCGTCGACCTTCTCCTCTACCTTGGGCAGGAGGTCTTCCACCTGAGGTCGGAGCGCTCTGGCCGACCCACTGTAAAACAGGCCTGCCACCGCTGGTTGCCGTATCATCCATCCCTCCTATCCGAAGCCACTTCTTCCCCGACGTCGGACGA
>CAZLDS010000005.1:42603-85585 GCA_964558395.1 uncultured bacterium
CCGTATCATGGGACACTCCAGTCCGATGTCCGACCCGTCCTCCGTAGCAGTCCTGCGGAGGGTGGAAGTCCAAGGTCCGAAGCCGCTCCCAAGAGGTCCTTGCCCGACGGACATAGGACTTCGGACTATGCAATGGTCCTGTTCAGGATCCATCGAGCCGCGGCCGGAAGGTCGGGGGCGATGTAGTCTGGCTGAATGGATCCCGAGACGTCGCTGAGCCGCCCTTGTCCGGTCAGCACGAGGATGGCAGGCATGCCCATCTGCCGTCCCAGTTCGATATCGATGAGCTTATCCCCGACAACGTAGGATCGGCTCAAGTCAATGTTGTGCTCCTGAACAGCGCGCTGAACCAGTCCTCCACTCGGTTTTCGGCAATCGCACACCTGCCGATAGGGCGGTGTCCCTTCCGGGGAGTGGGGGCAGTAATACGTCCCGGTCAGCGTGACTCCCTCTGCCTCGAGCATCGCCTCGAGTCTGCTCTGGATTTCTTCCAGCGCCACCTCGGTCAACATCCCGCGCGCGATACCCGACTGGTTGCTCACCACCACCAGACGAAAGTTTCGCTCCTGCAGGAGCCGGAGCCCTTGCCCGACTCCGGGCAAGAGACGGATCTCCGAAGGATCGGTGAGGTACCCCGGATCTTCGTTGATTGTGCCATCGCGGTCCAGAAAGATCGCTGGCGTCCCCTTCATCCTGCACCCATACACTTAAAGTATTACTTCACTATTCCTTCTATATATAATTGATACTTCAGAATACACTGCTTCAACTGAAATACCCGTCATACATCGGTGATCAATCGGGCATTCTCGGAGCAGGCACGGGCTACATGGAACCGGATGCCTCAACAGTACATGCGGACCCACCGGCGAGGTCGTTTTGGGATCCGTCGGCCCGAAGATCGCTACAACCGGAACGCCGACAGCTGCCCCGACGTGCATCGCCCCCGTATCATTCGTCACAAACACGGCGCACCGTCTGAGCACCGCACCAAGCTCCTGGATATCCGTACGGCCTGTCAGATCAATGACCCGCTCCGGATACCGCGTGCTCGATCGAACGACCCGCGCCGCGGGTCCATCGGCCTGAACCCCGGTCAGCAAAACCTTCATCCCAAAATCCTCCACCAGACGATCGGCCAAGGCGGCATACCGATCGGCCGGCCACTGCTTGGCCGAACCATAGGTGGCGCCGGGGTTCAGGGCAACGATGGCTTCCTCCGACCGCACCCCTTCTCCTTCGAGAAGGGCGCCGGCCCTCTCCTCGGCTCCCTCGCTGAGGTATAACGTGGGCGCCACTTCCTCCTTCACCCACCCCACTGCACTAACCAGCGCCTGATAGTAGTCAACGTGATGCAGCGTTTCCGTCCATCGATCTCGGAGCACCACATCAGTGAGAAGGAAACCCCTTCCTTGCGTATTATAGCCAATGCGGTAGGGGATTTGCGCCAGCACCGCGATGAGGGCCGCCTCAATGGCATTCTGAAGCAGGATGGCGAGATCAAAGCGGGCGTCCCGAAGCTGTCGCGCGAGCCGGAGGAGGCCCAACACTCCCTTATGCCGGCCGTCCTGCTCGTAGAGAAGGATCTCGTTGATGTGAGGGTTCCCCTCAAAGACGCCTGCCACCCGCGGTTTCACCAGCAGGACGATCTTCGCGTGGGGAAAGGTCTTTCGGACTTGGGCGATGGCCGGCGTGGTCATTACCGCGTCCCCCACCCAGTTTACACCCCGGATCAGAATCCGCTGAATCCGATCCGAATCAATCACTTTTCGGGTAACCACTTTCATGGCGATGCAGGCCAACCATGCTATTAGCGATCAGGAGTGAGCAGTCTCACGTTCCTGACTCAGGGCTGGCGGCGGACCGCTAAGGGCTCCTTCTTCCAGGGATTTCCATCGCCGGTGGATCCACAACCACTGCTCTGGCCTGTGGCGGATGAGTTCCTCGAGTGCGGCCGTCATGGCGGCGGTCAACGCAACGACATCCTCCCTCACCGTTCCGGTGGGGGGGACGCTGATCTCCTTTCCCTGAAGGACTCGGAATCTGCCCCTCCCCTCCCGGACAATGACGACAGGGATGACGGCCGCGCCGCTTCGAAGCGCCCAGAAGGCCGGTGCGGAGGTTGTGCAGGCCGGATGTCCGAAAAAGTTCACCACGACGCCTTTCTCTGGCGAGACGTGTTGATCGATGAGGACACCGATTCTTTCGCCCTGACGGAGGACGTCCAGGACAGCGCCCATCGCCTTTCGCTTACTCACGATCCGACTGCCCAGCCGTCGCCGGAGAGCGTTCACGAGTCGATCGAGATACGGATTGTCCAAGGGACGTGCCACAACAGTCAGGGGTCTCCCCACAACATAGGTCGCGAAGGCCGGGAGATACTCCCATGGGCCAAAGTGGGCCGTCACATATATGATCCCCTGCCTTCTGGCCCTGTGGGATTCCAGGACTTCCGGGCCTTCGATTTCAAAGGCTTCCGCGAAGGCCTGAGGGCTGAGTCGGACGAGCCGGCACATATCCACGAAGGTCTGGCCCAGGCAACAAAAAGTGGACCGCGCCATCCCCACAATCTCATCGGGCCTGCAGACGCCGCCAAAGGCCCGGCGGAGATTTTCAAGTGCCACGCTCCGGTGGCGGCGGTCTACAAAAAAAATCAGGCGACCCAACGCTCTGCCCAAGGGGTATGAAATCCAGAGGGGTAGGTAGGCTACGGGCACCGCCACGACCAAGACGAGTGTACTGGCCACGAGATCGCCCCAGTGCGGCCGCGCTTTCACCTCTTCACCTCAACGGGAGTATCGCATCCAAACATCGCTTGAGCTCTGCCTGTCCCTCGGTGAGGGTGAGCCTGACCCCCAGCGTCACGATCGGAAACGGCGGGAGGAGCTTCTCGAGCCGAACCGCGTCCTTTTCGGTCGTCAGTGCCACCGTCGCCCCCACCTCCCCCATGCGCCGCGCAATCCGGCTCAGGTCCGACGCATCATATGGATGATGGTCGGGAAACACGACATGGTCCTTGGGAAAGATCGCGAGGGATGTGAGCGTACGCTCAAAGACCGCCGGGTTCGCGATGCCGGAGAAAGCAACGACATATTGATCGCGTAGTTCCTGTTCAGCGACGGGTTCTCCAGTCCTCACGTCCGTCAACCCGATCAGGGTATAGACCGCCTGAAGGACAGGCGCCTGTCCCGTGCGCCGGAGCCTCGGTGGGGCATCGAAAGGCTCCGAAGGCTCCCCCACCCCTGTCATCACAAAGAGATCGGCCCGTCGGACCGCACCCATGGGCTCGCGGAGGAGCCCGCGGGGAAGAAGATAACCGTAGCCGAACGGATTCTCTCGATCGAGGAGAAGGACGTCCAGGTCCCGCTCGATCCTCAGGTGTTGGAAGCCATCATCCAGGATGGCGACCTGAGCCCCCAACTCGCCGAACGCCACCTGGCATCCCCGGACCCGATCCGGGCTCATGATGACGGGAACACCCGGCAGCTTTCGCGCCAAGAGCAGTGCTTCGTCCCCGACCTCCGGATAGTCCATGGGGATCGTTTTGCCATCGGAGACCACCAGCGTCTCCCCCTCTTTCTTTGCCCCATAACCGCGCAGGACCACCGCGGGCCGAAGTCCGCGCGCTCTAACCTCCTGGACGAGGAGCAAAACAAAGGAGGTCTTGCCGGTCCCTCCGGCTGTGATATTCCCGACGCTGATGACCCGACCGGAAAGGCGGATCCGCCTCAGCACGCCCACGCGGTAGAGGCCCAGGCGCCCCAGGACCCCCAGGCCGTAGACCCAGGAAGCCACGTGGAGGAGGCCACGGAGCGGCCTTTCCCAGGGGCCGCCACCGACAATCCACTGGCGATGACATTGGTGGAGACGTGGGTTCACAGATACCTTTCGACCAAGATGACAGTTTGATCCGCGGCTCCCCGGTTTCTGCTCAGAACCCGGTACGCGGCTTCACCCATCTGTTCCGCCGCGCCGGGGTCTCGGAACAGCGTCAAGACTCGTGCCACCATCTCGGGAGCGTCACGAACCTGATGCGGCATCCCTTCTTCCAAAAAGGCCTCCGCCACCTCGGCAAAGTTATCCATATATCGACCAAACAAGATGGGGCGGCGATATCGGGCCGGTTCGAGGATATTGTGCCCCCCCGCCGGCACCAGGCTGCCTCCCACAAAAACGACAGTCGCAAATCCATAGAGGTGGCCCAGTTCTCCTATCGTATCGACGAGAATGACCGGCGGGAGTTCGGAATCGCCTTCCCTCAGCTGGCTCCGGCGGACAAACGGCAATCCCATGTCCCGAAGGAGGGCCTCCACTTCAGGCACGCGTTCTGGATGACGCGGCGCCAGTACGAGAAGCGACTCGGGGACTTCTTTTCTCACCTCACGGAACGCGTGGAGGACCAGACTCTCCTCTCCCCGGTGTGTACTCCCGGCAACCCAGACAGGTCGACCATTCATGAGACCGCCGACCGCGGCAAGCTGGCGGGGAATTTGGTTATCTGGCGTCTGGTCATCGTACTTCATGTTTCCGGTCACGACGACCCGGTCCGGATCGGCTCCCAACGCCAAGATCCTTTCGGCATCCTCCTTACCCCGCATACAAAAGAGGGAGATCTGCTCCAGCACCCGCCGGAACAATGGCTTGACGATCTGGTAGTGATGAAAGGACCGACGCGATACGCGACCATTGATCAGAAGGACCGGAATCTTTCGAAGATGGCAGGCCTCCACGAAATTTGGCCATATCTCTCCCTCGGTGAGTAGGACAAGCCTGGGCGCAACGGCCGTGATCGCTCGACTCACGGATCCGCGGAAGTCCAGCGGGAAGTAAAGATACGCATCCGCTTGGGGGATCCGCTCCTCTGCAACCTTTCGCCCTGTCGGAGTAACGGTAGAGGCGACGACCGGAAGCCCGGGATGCCGCGCGGAGAGTTTCGAAAGCAGAATACTTCCTACCACCGTCTCGCCAACCGAGACCGAGTGGAGCCAGAGGGGATGCTTTCCATGAAGTCGTTCGCTGAATGCCTCGGGGTAGCGAGCCAGCCGCTCCGTCAGCCCGAGACCGAAGGAACCACTCCGGCTCATGCGGCGGAGGTAGCGGGGCAGATGCGGAAGGAGCCCAAAAAAGAGTCCAATGCTGTACAGCGTTCTCATGGGTTCAAAAGCGATTTCCACCTCCATACGCCGACGGCTGGCCGCCACGTGGTGATCCGGCCTCCTTAAAGTGAGCATCCGCCAGTGCCGTGACATGCCTCAGACGCTCCTCCAAGACGACCCGCGCTTTGTCTACCTCTTCGGGCCCCGCACTGGGAGAGACCAGGACCGGTTCTCCGAAGACAAACACGCCCCGCCCAAACGGATATGGAATGAACAACCGATCCCAACTTCGGAGGAACTTTCCCCGCGACGCCGCAAAAGCGGTGGGAATGATCGGGGTACCCGCCAGCCGGGCGAGTTCAATGGCTCCCGGCTTGACTTCTTCTCTCGGACCGAGAGGCCCATCGGGCGTGATGGCGAGATGATATCCCCTCCGCGAGGCTCGGATCATCCCGAGGAACGCCCAGGGACCCCCCCGGCGCGCCGAACCCCGAACAGGATGAATGCCAAAGCGCTCTACCACCCGACTGATATACTCTCCATCCGGGTGCCGGCTCACCATAATAGCCCACGGAACCTGCGGATTGCCAAAGGGCCCGAAGGGCATCATCAAGAGTCGCCCGTGCCAGAAGGCCACCATCACTCTGCTCCCCTCTACTTGGATGAGCCGATCGAGACCCTCCTTCCCCACATAGGCAACCCGTAGGGAGCGTGAGAGACCGCGGAGCAGCACCGCAGCCAGACGGGGGAGCACCCCAAGCATCACTGGATGTGCCCGGTACCGCTTCCAGCTGCGCCCCATCGCTTACCCTCTCGGCCCAGTCTCCTGCAACATTTTCAGGACCTCTCGCGCGGCACGCAAAGATGCCCCCTCCTCCCCGAGCTTCCCTCGCACGTCTGCGAGCGCTGTACGGATCGCACCGAGGGCCTCAGGTTTTTGAAGCAATTCCAGGCTGATCCGCGCGAGCCTCTCCGGTGTGAAATCCCACTGAAGGAGCTCGGGAACCACACGCCTGCCCGCAACCAAGTTTACCATTCCGATGCAGGGAACATCTACCAAGAGCCTTCCCGCCCACCAGGTGAGGCGTGAGACGCGGTACACAACGACCATGGGGGTCCCGAGAAGCCCTGTTTCGAGCGTCGCCGTTCCCGACGCGGTAATCACGAGGTCGGCCGCCCGCATCACCCGGTACGTCTCCCCCCGGACCGCACGAATCCGGGAATCGCTTTCCTGAAAGAGCATCTCAACCACACGGGGAGGAAGGACATCGGCCACCGCGAGGAAAAAGCGAACCCTGGGTTCCGCGCGAGCAATCTCTGTTACCGCCTGTTTCATTACCGGAAGGTGGTACTTGATCTCCCCTTCCCGGCTTCCCGGGAGGAGACCAACGATCAGATCCGACGGATCGCACCCTAATTGGCGACGGGCCTCCTGTCGAGTCGGAACGTCCCGCAGGCGATCCACCATGGGATGCCCCACAAAGGTCACGGGAACTCCCGCCTGACGATAGAGGGCTTCCTCAAATGGAAAGATGACCACCATCTTTTGCACCAACCGCTTCAGAGTCCGGACTCTTCCGCGGCGCCAGGCCCAGACCTGAGGACTGATGTAGTACAGGACCGGAATCCCAATCCGCCGGGACGCTCGGGCCAACCAAAAGTTGAAATCGGGGAAGTCAATAAGGATGAGAAGGGCTGGATGTTCAGTCGCGAGGGCGGTCCGGAGCTGCCGAAAAACGCGCGCCCCCGCCGCGAGGCGATACAAGGTCTCGGTGACTCCCAGTCCGGCTAACTCCGCCGCATCTACCAGGAGCTTCACACCGGCCTGTCGCATCTGGTCCCCCCCCATCCCCATAAGGGTCACCTCGGGGTCAAGGGTAAGGACGGCCCGCGTGAGATCTGCCCCGTGGAGGTCTCCAGAAGCCTCCCCGGCCACGATGAAAACCTTCTTCGTCATCGTCCGAAGTTGGACCGACCCGCCCTCCGTACCCGTCCGCCGTCGGCGTTCGGGCAGGGCAGTACTACGGAGGGTGGAGGTCCGAAGTCGAGGGCGCCTCGATTTCTTATTATTGTCTTTCTGACATCGGACGTTGGACGTCGGACATTCGGCATGATTTATATCTTGGCCAGGATTTGGGAGGCGACCCGGAGGGCCTCGACCGCCTCCTCCCCCGAGACCTGTGGCCGCGTCCGTTCCCGAACGGAACCGACGAAGCTCGCCAGCTGGAGGCGGAGGGGTTCTTCCTTCTCCACGGCCACCTCCTCCCTGATGATCCGGGGAGGCTGGGCGGGGTGGGACAAATCGTCGGCGGGCAGTCGACGATGGGTGACGATCTCTTGATTCGCGTAGTCCAGGGAAATATAAATGTCCGGTTCGAAGATGCGGATTTTGCGGACGCGATCAAGACTCACCCGGCTTGCAGTCACGTTGGCGACACACCCGGACGCAAATTCAAGCCTCGCGTTGGCAATATCCGTGCGATCGGTCAGGACGGGTACCCCAACCGCATTCACCTGGGTAACAGGAGACTTCACCAGGCTGAGGATCACGTCGATGTCATGGATCATGAGATCGAGGATGACGTCCACATCGGTGCCCCGCTGGGGAAATGGGCTCAGACGATGACACTCAATGAAGCCCGGTGTCTTGACAATCCCGCGAAGGGCCCGCACGGCCCCGTTAAAGCGTTCCACATGACCCACCTGCAAAACCCGCCCCCCCTCCTTTGCCAGCTGGGTCAACTGTTCCGCCTCGGCCAATGTCTCGGCCAACGGCTTTTCAACGAGGACGTCGATCCCCCGGGCCAAACACTCCCGCGTAATGCTGGTGTGTAGATGTGTCGGGACGGCAACACTGACACCATCCACGTGGCCAAAGAGCTCTCGGTAATTCGCAAACGCCGGGACCTCCAGCAATCCGCAAACTTCCTGAAGCTGAGCGGGATTGCTGTCTGCAATGCCGACGAGCTCGACGCCAGGAAGTTCGCGATAAATCCGGGCGTGGTGGTGTCCGACGTGCCCCACGCCAATGACGCCCACTCGAATTTTACGTTCAACCGTCACAGTTCACCGTCCGAGGTCCGACGTCCGAGGTCCGAGGCCTAAAGTTCAGAAGCTTACACCAAGCACGTCCGAGGGCTTTTCTTGACTTCGGACATCGGACTTCGGACTTCGGACATCAACGCTTAGTTGGCGACGACAGCGATGCCGACCTCATCCGCGAGGGCGAGCGCCTGTTCACGATCGAGGAGCAAGGTTCGCTTCGCCTCCATGGCCAGGACTGTTGCCCGAACCTCGTGGAGGACCGAAATGGTCCTCAGACCTACCACCGGCACATCAAAGCGGAAATCGTGGTCGGGGCGGCAGACCTTCACGACGACCACTCCTTCCCGCCCCAGTTCCGCTCCCCGTCTCACCGCAGCGTCGGTCCCCTCAATCGCCTCGACGGCGAGCACTGTACCACGCTTTACCACCACCGTCTGCCCAATCTTCAACTGGGCAATCGTGCGCGCAACTTCTTGGCCGAACCGGATGTCCTCCCACTCCTCCGGGGTCGGGTTTCGCCGGGTAAGAACGCCTTGCTCCACCAAGACTCCGGTCAGATATTGCGTACAGTCGAGTAGCGAAACCCCCTCCCTCTGGAGCTCCTCGGCGACCGCCTCCATGATCGAGTCGCCCTGCCGATCCTTCAGGCGCATATACAAGAGCGCCCCTCGGACGTCGGGCCACACCCGAGCAAAGAGGTGACTCATCCGGACCTGGCCAACCATGATGGCCTCCGTCACCCCTTCCTGCCTGAAGGCGCGAATGAGGCCACCTAATTGACCGACGCCTACCCAGTGGAGGCGATCCGCCACCGCCTCCACACGGGGATCCGTCTCCTCCCGAATGGCGACCACAACCACCGTCCGCCCAGACGCCTTGGCCTCCCGAGCAGCCAGGATGGGGAGGGGACCGGAACCAGCAATGATCCCGATCCGAGACATAGATTTACCGGGTCCCGACAGGGAGTCGCCGGCCAGTCAGACGGTAGGGGGAGAAGATCGAAGATCGGATACGGATGCTAGGAACACTCGTCACCGCGCCACTCCCCGTTCCGAGGTCTTGATGAACTGGACCAGGTGTTGCACCTCTTCGCAGTCCCAGATCTCCTCTTGGATTCGAGCGACGGCTTGGGACGTGTTGAGCCCAGATTGAAAGAGAAGGCGGTAGGCGCGTCGCAGGCTTTGGATGACCTCATTCGGGACATTGTGCCGCCTCAGCCCAACGGTGTTGAGGCCGTACAACTTGGGTCGGTTCCCCTGGGCCTTAATAAAGGGTGGGATATCTTGATTGACGCCAGAACAGCCTCCCACGAGCGCATACTTACCGATGCGACAAAATTGATGCACCCCACAGAGGCCGCCAACAATAGCGTAATCTTCGATGGTCACGTGGCCTCCCAAGGTAGCGGCATTGGCCAGAATCACGTGGTCACCTAAGATGCAATCGTGGGCGACATGGGCATACGCCATAATCAAAGTTTCATTGCCAACCACTGTCTTGCCCCCGCCCCGGACTGTGGCCCGGTTGATGGTGGCAAATTCCCGGATCACCGTGTGATCACCGATAATGAGCCGACTCTTCTCTCCCTGAAACTTCAGATCCTGCGGCTCTGTACCCAGGACGGCATGAGAAAAGATCCGGCAACACTGACCAATTTCCGTCCAACCCTCGATCACTACATGAGCCCCGACGCTCGTCCCATCGCTGATGCTCACGTACTCACCGACGACCGAGTACGGACCGATCGTCACCCCTTCACCAAGCTCGGCGGATGGGGCCACGATCGCCGTGGGATGAATGTGTACTGATTTCCCGCCTCGCGAAGCAGAACGACCGCGCGCCTTCTTCTTGGCTACCGTGCTCATTGGTCGTCCTCCACAAGCATCGCGATAAGATCCGCTTCGACCACGAGTTGGCCATCCACGTACGCAAGCCCACGCATCTTGCAGAGTCGACGCCGCAGATTGAGGATCTGGAGCTCATACCGAATCTGGTCTCCGGGATAGATCGGCCGGCGAAACTTCACGTTGTCCATCCCGGCAAAATAAAAGAATCGAGGCCTGTCTTCCCGCGGTGGATCGATCGAGGCGCTCCACAGCACCCCGCCAACCTGCGCCATCCCCTCGATGACAAGGACACCCGGCATGATCGGCCGCCCGGGGAAGTGCCCAGCAAAGAAGGGCTCGTTCATGGTCACATTCTTGATCCCTACAACGCGGCGGCCTTTCTCCAACTCTAGAATTCGATCCACCAAGAGGAACGGATAGCGATGTGGGATGTGTTTCTGGATCTCGAGAATGTCCATCGGGGCCTTGTCCAACGCCCTGTTCTCCCATCGCATGACCTCTCCACACCCCAGCCGGCAACCCCGACCGGGTGGAGGGTCAGTCAATAACTTTGCCTTCTTACCACGAAGACGCTCCAGAATCAAGGAAATACGAGGGGGACTTCGATCCCCGGACCTGGCTATTTTTTCCCTGAACCCTTGCGCGCATCATAGGCAGCGATCACCTCGTTGGTCACGTCGGCGGCCGGGGACCGGTACATGACCCCGCCCGCCCGGACCTCCATAATCATGAGGAAATCGTTCTCCTTGCCGTAGGCCTGAACCACCTCGGCAATCTCCAGAACCATGCGGTTCCGAAGCTCCCGCTCCTTCTCCGTAAACTCACGATTGAGATCTTCCACCCTGCGACGCAGATCCCGCGCCTGGTTTTGAATTTTCTTCTCCCGCTCCTTCCTGGCGGCCTCGCTCAACACAGAGGCCTGCTTCTCTAGATCTGTCTCCATCTTGCGGATCTTCTGATCCTCGGCATCAATCTCCCGCTGCTTTGCTGCTCGTTCGCTCCGTACCTTGTCCAGAAGGACCGCCCCTGTCTTCGACTCCACCGCGACCCGCTGCAAGTCAACGAGACCGATCTTAGGCGCCTGCGCCCCCACGGCGGGTGCATCGGCTCCCACGAAAGTTACGGCCAGTCCCAGCACCATCAGCCTGTTAGCAAGCCCCCGCATCCTCATAGCCGTTCGCTGCCTCCCTTGCCGAAGTTAGAATTGGCGTCCAAAGTTAAAATGGAAGAGGAACGTTTGATTCCCAGTTCTTGCACTGGGATTAGGGTTGTACGCGAGATCGACTCGGACCGGACCGAAGGGGGTGACGACGCCGAGGCCAATGCCAAAGGCACTTTCCAAGTTCAAAAAATCGAAGCTTTCGGACTGGCCATAGTTTTGCGCCAGATCGACGAAGAGCGCCCCACTGGTCTTTACGATTTCGATGATGTGGATGGGCATTTCCAGCTCCGCCGTAAAGCTGACAAACTTGTTGCCCCCGGTCCTGTCCCCGGTCGCCGGGTCTCTAGGGCCCAGCTCCCGGAATTTACTGCCGCGAAAGGAGTTGGGACCCCCGAGGAAGAACCGCTCCTGAAGCGGGACCTCACTGGTATCCCCAAAGGGTTCAACGTACCCTCCTCGTGCTGCGAGGGTCCCGGTAAGTTCCAGATCTTCGACGAGGAGCAGCGTGTATCGGCTGTCCAAGAGGAATTTATAGAAATCATTATCTCCCCCCAGAACACCACCCGCCACCCGCCCATTCAAACCGACCCGGTACCCAACCGTGGGGTTGACGGGATCATCGGCCACTTGCCGGGCGGCACCAAAGTTAATGGCGCTGGTTCTTGTGACCCCCGCTTGATCTTTGATGTCCTGTGCCGCGTCACCGCTCACGTCGGTGATGTTGACCCTCTCATAGATGTAACCCAGACTGGCGGTATTATACTTGAGAAATCGACGGCCAAACACGATCTCTGCACCGCGCCGATCCTCACTAAAATCGTCGAAGTTGCCGAACGTGCCGAAGATACTCAAGTTCATCGAATAGTCGGAGTCCAGAAAAAAGGGATCTTCGTAGCGAAGGTTCAGCGCACTGTTAACAGTGCCCAGCGTTCCAGACAGACGAAGCCGCCTTCCCGTTCCAAAGAGGTTATCCTCGTTTATAAAGACAGACCCGAGTAGTCCCCCCGAGGTGCTGAAACCGGCACCCAGGCCGACCCGGCCGGTAGGTTTTTCCTTGACGTCGATCGTCAGCTTGAGCCGATCAGGGGCAGATCCTTGACTCGTCTTGATCTCCACCCCTTCGAAATATCCGAGGTCTTGCAGTGTTTTCCGCGCTTCCTGAAGCAGCTTTCCATTGTACACATCCCCCTCGGCAAACTCCAGTCGCCTCCGGATGACCTTGTCCCGCGTCTTCGTATTCCCCTCGATTTCGATCCGTTCGACGTAGGCCTTCACTCCCTCGGTGATCTCGAGGTTCACATCGACAACCGCCTCGCCCTTCCGCACGCGCGTGACCGGGACAACGTCCGCGAAGACATATCCCAACTCGGAATACTTGAGTGTGACCGCCGCCAGGTCCTTTCGGAGGACGTCGCGATTAAAGAACTCCTCGTCGGGAAGTCTGAGGGTGTCCAGCAGTTCCTCGGGACTGAAAATCTTGCTCCCCACCACCTGGACCTTCCCTAAGCGGAAACGGGGTCCCTCTTCGATCCGCACTGTGATCTCGAGACGCTTCGCCTCTTTATCGACATGAATCTCCGGTTCTGCCACCTTGGCCTGCAGATATCCTTCATTGAGATAGAGCGCCTTAATCCGCTCCACGTCCTGGTCGAGATCTGATCGCTTCAGGACCCCGGAACGGATCAGCGGGATGATAAACCGTGTCTTCGTGGCCATCACCCCGGAGATCTTCCCATCACTGATCCCTTCGTTTCCGACAAAGGTGATATCCCTGACAAAGAACTTCTCCCCTTCCTGGATCTCGAAGATCAGGTCTACCTGTGCCTCGGAGACCTTCTCGGTCTTCCCGGTCACCTCCGCCGTGTAAAACCCTTCCTCCTCATAGAACGCCCGGATTTTGTCGACATTCCGGCTGATCGCCTGGGGTTCAAAGATCGCTCCCGCCACCACGTCAATGCGGTCGCGAATATCCTGTTCGTCGAGCTCTTCGGCCCCCTCAATCCGGATGGCCCCGATGCTCGGTTTCTCCTTGACGACGTAAATGAGCCGCAGTCCCCCTTCCAGTTCTTCCGCCTCGACCAGAACATCATCGAAGAAGCCCATCTTGAAAATCTCGCGTACCTCCTCCCGGATCTGGTCGGGCGAAAAGGGATCGCCCACCCGGGTCTGGATGCGTTGACGGATCGCAGCTGTTTCCACCTTTTGGTTTCCTTGGATATCGATCTGCTTGACAATGGGCGCCTGCTGTTCCTGTGCAACGGCGGGATACATCGAGGCACAAAGCAAGGCAAGAATCACGATGAAGATGGTCCGCGGGGCGCGCTCCACCTGTCGCAACCTTTTTCGGAGGACGGAAATGGACGTCCTAATCAAAACGGCGTTATACAGATTCCCGGAGCCTTATAACATTTGACGGGGGGGAAGTAAATAAATTTAGGGCCCTCTCGGGCCCTTTCGATTGGAAATCAAGGACTTCGTCAGCTAGACTGGCTAATAGAAAGCGGCTCGTCCGATGCGCCGGTCGTCTCCGGCTGCTTGGCGACTGCCACCTCCTCCGCTACGAGCTTGTCTTCCCCGGCCTCGACGCGAACGGTCCTCCCTTCGCTCACGTTACCCTGGAGCATCTCTTCGGCGAGGAGGTCCTCCACATAGCGCTGGATAGCCCGGCGGAGTGGTCTCGCTCCGAACTGGGGATCATACCCCTTGTCGATGATGAACGCCTTGGCATCATCGGACACACTCAGGGTGATCCGCTTTTCGTCGAGCTGCAACTGCAGTCGCTCCAACATGAGATCGACGATCTGCCGCATGTGCTCCCTGGCGAGGGCGTGAAAGACGATTACCTCGTCAATCCGGTTCATGAACTCCGGATTAAAAGTTTTCTTCAACTCGCCGAGCACCGTATCTTTCATCTTCTGGTATGTGTGTTCCTCACTCCCCTTGCTGAATCCCATGGGCGCCTGCACGCTGATCTGCCGTGCCCCGATGTTGCTGGTCATAATCAAGATTGTGTTCTTGAAATCCACCTTTCGGCCATAGCTGTCGGTCAAGTGGCCATCTTCAAAGATCTGCAGGAGGAGATTGAACACCTCGGGGTGGGCTTTTTCGATCTCGTCTAACAAGACTACCGAGAAGGGTCGGCGCCGCACCTTTTCTGTGAGCTGGCCGCTGTCATCGTAGCCAATATAGCCTGGAGGAGCCCCGATGAGCCGCGAGATGGAGAAACGCTCCATGTACTCCGACATATCAACGCGAACGATGGCCTCTTCGGTCCCAAAGAGGAACTCCGCCAACGCCTTGGCCAGTTCCGTTTTGCCGACGCCCGTCGGTCCCAAGAAAATGAAGGATCCCACCGGGCGGCTGGGGTTCTTGAGACCAGACCGGGACCGCCGAATGGCCCGTGTCACCGCCCGGATGGCCTCGTCTTGTCCGACGACGCGCTTGCTTATCTCTTGCTCCATCCGGAGCAGCTTGCGGGATTCCGCTTCTTCGATCTGGTACAGCGGGATACCAGTCCACTTGGACACGATGTAAGCGATATCCTCGTCGGTGACTACAATTTTCTCTTTTGACTTAAATTCCTTCCACTTATTCCTTCTTTCTTCAAGTTCTGCTCGAAGTCTTCGTTCCCCATCGCGCATCCGGGCAGCCACCTCAAAAGCCTGCGTCCTGATCGCATCCTCCTTCTGCTGCCGGAGTCGCTCTGCTTCGTTCTCCATTTCACGGAGGTCATCGGGCAGCATCAGAGACTTGAGTCGGGCTCGGGAGCCTGCCTCGTCCATCACATCTATAGCCTTATCCGGCAGGAACCGGTCCGCAATGTATCGCTGCGACAGCCGGGCCGCAGCCGACACAGCCCCTTCGGTAATGATGGCGGAGTGATGGGCCTCGTAGCGATCCTTGATCTCTAGCAGGATCTGTATGGTCTCTTCGACACTTGGCTGACCGACAAAGATCGTCTGGAACCGCCGCTCAAGCGCCCGGTCTTTCTCCACATGCTTGCGGTACTCATCCATAGTGGTAGCGCCGATCACCTGGATTTCTCCCCGAGCCAAGGCAGGCTTGAGCATATTTGAGGCATCGATCGCCCCCTCGGCGGCTCCGGCTCCGACCAGCGTGTGCAGTTCATCAATGAAAAGGATAACATTCGCTGCCTGTTGGATTTCTTTGATGACCGCCTTGAGGCGTTCTTCGAACTGGCCCCGGTACTTCGTGCCTGCCACCATCCCGGGCAGATCGAGCTGGACGACACGCTTGCGGAGCAGGGTCTCCGGAACGTCGGAACTCACGATCCGCTGGGCCAATCCCTCTACGATCGCAGTCTTGCCCACCCCGGCCTCACCGATTAGTACCGGATTGTTCTTCGTGCGCCGGGACAAGATCTGAATTACGCGTTCGATCTCTGCGCCCCGACCGATCACCGGATCCAGCTTGCCCTGACGTGCCATACCGGTCAGGTCCAATCCAAACTCGTCAAGCGCCGGGGTCCGACCGGCGGCGGGCGCCTTGCTCGCCTGTTCGCCCAGCAGCTCTTGCGCTTGCGCCTTCGCGGCCGGAATCGTCACGCCAACGTCCCGAAGCACCAACGAGGCGATCCCCTCTCCTTCGCGGATGAGCCCGAGGAGGAGGTGTTCCGTTCCGATGTAGTTGTGCCCCATGGAACGGGCTTCGGAGATCGCATATTCGAGGACCTTTTTGGCCTGGGGAGTGAAGGGAACCTCGCCCGCGGGGCTCCCCTGGGAGCCTACAGAGACGATCTTTTCAATCTCACCCTTGAGGGTCGTGAGGTTGACGTTGAGCTTTTTCAGGATGGCGACGGCCAGACCATCCCCCTCCCGGACAAGGCCAAGGAGCAAGTGCTCGGTCCCGACAAAGTTATGCCCCAGGCGAATGGCCTCTTCGCGGGCCAGGATAATGACCTTACGCGCCCGTTCCGTAAAACGCTCGAACATGTTTCGCCCCTTTATCTACAGTGTAAACAGTCTAGCAGGTTTTTTCAGCAAATCAAAGGAAAGATTCTTAGGGTCCTGGGCCGTGCGGTGCTCCCGCCTCCCAGCACTGACCATCTGCCATGCGGAGCACCCGATCCGTCCGCCGCGCAAACCACTCGTTGTGGGTGACCAGGATGACTGTCAAACCCTGGTCCTGATTGAGTTGTCGCAGCAGCTCAAAAATCGTCTCACCGGCTTTCGAATCCAGATTCCCCGTGGGCTCGTCGGCCAGGAGCACGGTGGGGTACAGTACCAACGCCCGCGCCATCGCCACCCGTTGCTGTTCGCCACCAGACAGTTCCCCGGGCCGGTGTCCCAATCGGTCTTCCAGCCCGACACGTTGGAGGATCCCCTTGGCCTTCTCCTCGGCGCTCCGCAGCGACTGCCGACCAATCAGAGCCGGCATCATGACGTTCTCCAGGGCCGAGAATTCCGGCAAGAGGTGGTGAAACTGGAAGACAAAACCGACCGTCTGGTTGCGGAAGGCTGCCAGTTCCCCCTCGGGCAAGCGGGATATTTCCACACCCTTATAGTATATCTCGCCGGCCGCGGGGCGGTCCAGTCCCCCCAGGATATGTAGTAAGGTACTCTTCCCCGCCCCCGAGGGGCCCACGATGGCCATGAATTCCCCCCGGTGGACCGTGAGATTCACCCCTTTCAGGATGTGGAGCTCTTCGCCTCCCATCCAGAAGGACTTCCGAAGATCCCGGGCGTGGATGAATTTACTCATACCTGAGGGCCTCGACCGGGTTTAGCCGCGAGGCTTGCCAGGAGGGATAGAGAGTGGCCAGAAAGCTGATGACGAGGCTCACGACCACCACGGCGACGATATCCGGGGTGTTGATCTGGTGCGGCAACTTATCCAGAAAGTAGACGTCGCCGGGAAAGGCGTTGATCCCAAACGTCTGTTCCGCAAAGCTAACGATTCCATCCAGGTTGATGGTGACGAGCAAGCCGCCGAGCACACCGAGAAGGGTCCCCACCGCTCCGATCACAATCCCATCCACCATGAAGATCCGCATGATACCGCCCGCCGTGGCTCCCATCGACTTCAGGATCGCGATCTCCCTTGTCTTCTCCATCACCACCATCGTCAGCGTACTAATGATGCCAAAGGCGGCTACCAGAACGATCATCACCAGGATCACAAACATGACGGTCTTTTCCAACTTCAACGCGGAAAAGAGGTTCTTATTCATCTCCATCCAGGTCTGAGTATAGAAGGGAAACCCGAGCTCCTCCTGCAGCTGGCGGCCAACCTGTCGAGCCTCGTAAATGTCGTCGAGCTTGATCTCGATCCCGCTTACTGATGTGCCCATCCGAAAGAACGCCTGGGCCGCGGGGATCGTGATATACGCGAGGCCAGCATCATATTCGTACATTCCAGCCTCAAACAGTCCAACGACCGTGAACTGCTTGACGCGGGGGGCCATCCCGAGAGGGGTTACGCCGCCCCCGACGGGCGAGACAACATTGACGGAATCCCCGACGCCGACCCCCACGGCTGCCGCCAAGGATTTGCCAAGGATGATCCCCGCGTTGGCGCTTTGGAGGGCATCCAAGGACCCTTGTTTCATGTTTCGTGCCAGGTCGGTGACCTGCCCCTCCCGTTTGGGATCGATGCCCCGCAGCACGGCACCCCTCACCCCGCGGCGGGAGGTCAGCATGACCTGATGCAGGGTGAAGGGGGCTGCCCCCGTGACATGCGGCAGCTGACCGACCCGCGGCAGGAGTGCCTCCGCCTGGGTCACGCCCTCCTCACCGAATTGTAGGAGCACGACATGCGCCGTGGTCCCCAGAATCTTGTCTCGGAGGTCGCGCTCAAATCCGCTCATGACCGACAAGACGATGATCAGGGCCATCACACCCAGCGCCACCCCCCCACTCGAAATCAGGGTGATCAAGGAGACCACAGCCCCCCGTCGTTTCGATCGCAGGTACCTGAGGCCGATGAGGGTTTCATACGGCATCGTGGAACCTCAGCTCCCTTCCTTCGGACGGAGCTGCGGGAACAGAATGACATCCCGAATGGAGGCCGAATCGGTGAAGAGCATCACTAGACGGTCTATCCCGATCCCTTCTCCCGCTGCCGGAGGCATCCCATACTCGAGTGCGCGCACAAAATCATCATCCATTCGGTGGGCCTCATCATCGCCGAGTTCTCTCGCGCACAGCTGTTCCTGAAAGCGCTGACGCTGTTCCCCGGGATCATTCAACTCGGTATACGCGTTGGCGAGCTCCATCCCCGCGACGAACAACTCGAACCGCTCGGCCAGACGGGAGTCGTCGCTCTTCTGCTTGGCCAACGGAGAAAGCTCGAGGGGGAAATCGAGTAGAAACGTCGGCTGTATCAACTGAGGCTCTACCACATGCGCCATCAACTCGGTGAGGAGCTTAGCACGGCCCCATCGTGCGTGGACTGGAATCCCCCGCCGCTCGGCCACCGCGCGAAGCTTGTCCTCATCCTGTTGATCCTCTTCGCCCACTCCCCCGACCTTTCTTAGGACCTCCGCGACCGTCAATCGGGGCCACGGGGGGGACAAGCTGATCCGTGTCCCCTGATACGTGAGCTCCTCCCCCCCGAGAACCGCGCGGCATAGATGGGGAACGAGTTCCTCGGTGAGGACCATCAAATCGTTGTAGTCGGCATACGCTTGATAAAATTCGAGCATGGTGAATTCGGGATTATGTTGGGTATCGATCCCCTCGTTGCGAAAGTTGCGGTTGATTTCGTACACCCGGTCAAGTCCACCCACGAGGAGCCGCTTGAGGTAGAGTTCGGGCGCAATCCTCAGAAAGAGATCGATACCTAACGCCTTGTGGTGCGTCGTAAAGGGGCGCGCGGCTGCCCCACCCGCCACCCCCTGCATCATCGGGGTCTCGACCTCGAGGAAACCTCGTTGGTCGAAGAACTCGCGGATCACACGGATAAGCTGGAAGCGGCGGTAAAAGAGGGTGGCCACCTCAGAGTTCGCTATGAGGTCGAGATATCGCTGGCGGTACCGGGTTTCCACATCGACGAGACCGTGCCACTTTTCTGGCAAGGGCCGAAGAGACTTCGCCAGGGGACGAAATCCTGACACCATCACCGTCAGCTCGCCGGTCCGAGTCCGAAAGAGGTGGCCGGTGATGCCCAGAAAGTCACCCAGGTCGATGTATTTCAGGAGGTCGTATGCATCGCGCCCCAACGTATCTTCGCGCAGATAGATTTGCATTTGGCCGGTGCGGTCTCGCACGTGGGCAAAAGCCGTCTTGCCATGATCACGCAGCGTCATGATCCGACCGGCAAGGCTGACCGAGACAGTTTCTGATTCAAGCACGTCGTGCGGCGTTTCACGATACCGTTCCTGGAGTTCACCCGCCAGCGCGGTAACGTCCCACCGAGAGCCGTACGGGTCGATCCCCATCCGCCGGAGCTCCTCGAGCTTTCCTCGCCGTTCTCGGATGAGTGGGTTGTTCTCCTCCACGCCGCCTCCCACCGTTCGTGATCCTTGTCAGACTCTAAAGGAGGTTTTTAAAATCTGTCAAGGCGAAACGCCGCGCCCCGCAAAGAGATACGCCTCCACAAAGGAATCGATCGCTCCGTTCAGCACGGCGTCGACATTCCCAGTTTCCACGGCTGTGCGATGGTCCTTGACGAGCTGGTATGGCGCCAGGACATAGGATCGGATCTGCGACCCCCATGCAATCTCTTTCTTCTCCCCCGTCAAGGCTTGGATCTCCTTCTCCTGTTCTTCCCGGAAGTGCTCGTAGAGTCGGGACCGGAGCACTTTCATGGCAAGCGCCTTGTTCTTATGCTGGGACCGCTCGTTTTGACAGGAAACGACGATTCCAGTCGGGGTGTGCGTAATCCGGACGGCCGAATCGGTCACATTGACATGCTGCCCCCCATGACCGCTCGCCCGAAAGGTGTCTATTTTCAAATCCTTCTCATTGATGACGACCTCAACCTCCTCAATCTCTGGCAAAACCGCGACTGAGGCAAAGGAGGTGTGCCGACGGTGACTGGAATCAAAGGGAGAAATCCTGACTAACCGGTGGACACCCACCTCTGCCTTGAGATAGCCGTACGCGTAGAGACCGACCACAGAAACAACCGCCCCCTTGATCCCTGCCTCGTCTCCCGGCTGCAGATCAAGGATTTGCGCTTTAAAGCCTCTACTTTCACACCAACGCACGTACATCCGTAGAAGCATCTGGGCCCAGTCCTGGGATTCGGTCCCGCCCGCTCCGGGGTTGATCGAGAGAATGGCATTGCCGCGATCATGAGGGCCCGAGAGGATGAGCCGGATCTCGAGATCGCCGATCCGCTGCTCCAGCACTTTGACGGTCCGCTCGACCTCTCGCAACGTTTCCTCATCCTCCGCGTCGCGCGCTAGCTCGAGGAGCGTCTGTTGATCCTCGATTTCGCGCCGGAGCGTCGCGTCGACCGAAAGCTGCTCTTTCAAATCCCCGAGCTCCTTTAGAATGCGCTGAGCGCGTTCCGGCTCTTTCCAAAAATCCGGAGCCTGGGCTGCCCCTTCTAGCTCTTCGGCCCGCTTTGCCTTCACTGGCAGGTCAAAGATACCCCCCGAGGTTTTGGAGCTTCACCTCGAGGGCCTCCAATCGCTTCCCGAGTTCTCCTGTCATGGTTTCCTCCCTTCCCTGCGTCCCCGCCCTCTTCGCGGAACCAGGACGACAACACTTATGAAGCCACATACCCAGGCAAACCAGTCCCCGTATCGCGTATACAGGGTCCCCGCCGATCGGGGACTCACCGTCCCTGAGAAAACCGTCTCGACAAAAAGATCTGACTGCTTCAGGATCTGGCCCGTTGGGGTGACGAGCGCAGAGATCCCGGTATTGGCGGCCCGCACCAGGTAGACGCGGTTCTCGACCGCACGCAGGGCCGCCATACTCAGATGCTGATACGGGGCGGCCGACTCTCCAAACCAGGCATCATTCGTGATATTCACGAGGAAGTTAGCGCCCTCCAGGACGTACCGACGGACCTGGTCAGGGAAAATGCCCTCGAAGCAGATTAAAACCCCAAAGCGGGCCTCGGGCATGTCAAAAACCGTAAAGGCCTGCCCCGGGCTGAAATCCCCGATCCCGGTGGCCATCTTGTGCACGAAGAAGAGGACCGATTTTAAGGGAACATACTCACCAAACGGGACAAGGTGAATTTTATCATATTTTTGAATTATTTTCCCCTCGGGTGAGATCAGAAAGGCGCTGTTGTAATGATGGGTTCCACTGTTGCTCACCCGATCAGGGCTTCCCACCAAGAGATACGACTGTACGGCCTGGGCGAGGTCGAGGACCTGCTGAGTTAACGCCCCGCCCTCACGGAGGAAAAAGGGGACGGCGGACTCGGGCCAGACGATCAGGTTCGATCCCCGTGTTCCGTTGAGGGTGAGACGACGATAGATATTAAGTGTCCGTTCGCGGAGTCCGGGATCCCACTTGACGTCCTGCTCAATATTCCCTTGGACGACCGAGACCCGGATCTCCCGTCGGCGGGTCTCGGCCGAAACCATCTGTCCCTTGCCAAACAAGGCGACCCCTATGAGCAAGAGTCCCACACCGGAGACCGGCAACAAGGGGCGCGGTCTGCCCGGTCGAAAGCAGAGAACCGTAAGCGCCATTGCGGCATTGACAAGGACCAAAAGGAAAGAGACTCCGTACACGCCGGTGATGGATGCGATCTGAATGACCGAAAGGTTCCGGTATTGCGTATAGCCCAGGAGATTCCAGGGAAAGCCGCTCAACAAGAAGGTCCGCAGGCATTCTAGGCCCACCCAGAGGGCCGCAGTCCCCACGAGATACTCGACCGATCCCCTGGTGGACAGTCGCGCAACCCCATACGTAAAAACAGCGATATACAGGGCAAGATAAAGCGCGAGGGCAAAAAGGAGGAGGAGGCTGAGGGGGAGAGGAAGTCCGCCATACGTGATCATCGTGTGCACGACCCACGGAATGGTCATGAGGTACAAGACGAGGCCGGCAATTATTCCCAGACAAATGCCCTCGCGGATAGACACCGCGTGGAGTGCAATCAAAAGAGGGACGAGGCCCACGAAAGCAAGAGGCGCCAGGTGAAATCCGGGAAAACTGAGGGCGAGAAGCACGCCGCTGAGAACCGCCAACCCCGATCGGAAGAGCGCCGAACCCATCCAGAGACGGGCCCCCGTCTTTCCAGTCGTCTTGGCCTGTCGCATCTACACCATCCTGGGACGCACAATCGACTCATCCCCTGCCTAGATCCATCCCGTTCGGACCCAGAGATACAAGACAGGGATCGCAAAGAGGAGGCTGTCTATTCGGTCCAGCACCCCCCCATGGCCGGGGATGAGGTGACCGGTATCTTTCACGTGGAAGGCTCGCTTAATCATGGACTCTATCAGATCTCCTATCTGTCCCGCCCCGCCGATCACAGCCCCCACCAGGAGACTCGAAAAGACGGTCAGCGGGATGCCCAAGGCTCTGGCGAGCACCCAGGCTGCCGCCATGCTACCGATCATGCCACCCACACTCCCTTCTACAGACTTGTTGGGGCTTATCTGCGGGGCCACCGGGTGGCGTCCCAGGCTCGACCCAATGTAAAAGGCGCCGGTATCCCCGACCCAGACAATCCCACAGGCGAACAGAATGTAGAGCTCCCCTCCCGGGACCACCCGAAGGGCCACAGCGAGACTCATGGGACCGGCCACGTACAAGAGCCCCAGCAAGCAGACCGTCATCTGTCGAAGGTTGACCTCCACTTCACCACCGCTCCTCACGACCCACGAAAGCTGCAGCAAAAGAAAAAGCATCAGGCCAATCGCAAACCACTCCACTCCACCCACAGAGGTCGCCACCACAAGTGACACCGCGCCAAGCAAGGCGAACATCCTGGGGAAGTTTTGAAGGGATCCCGGGAGCCGGGTGAACTCCCACACGCCGATCGCCGTAATCCCCATCCCCATCAGGGCAAAGCCCGCTTCTCCTCCATAAAGAATTACGAGGAGAACGAGAGCGACGAGGACCAGAGCGCTCAGGAGCCTTCTACCGTGCACAGCCAGATCACCTTGTCAGACGTGTTGACCACACCAGCGTTCCATGAAATATATTGAGCATGCGGGAAGGGAGGCGAAAAAGGGCGACACGTGGGAGGATAGCCGGAAGGCCTTGAAGAACCACGCCTGGCTGCGAGAGAAGGCCTGTCAGAACTCAAGGATCTCCTTCTCTTTGGTGGTCAGGGCGGTGTCGATTTCCTTGATGTACTTATCGGTGAGTTTCTGCACCGTCTCGGTACTTTTCTTGAGTTCATCCTCAGAAATCTTCTTCTGTTTCTCGAGATCCTTGAGCTTTTCATTGGCGTCGCGACGGACATTCCGGATGGCGATCCGCCCGTCTTCCGACATCCGCCGCACGATTCGAACCAACTCTTTCCGCCGCTGTTCGGTGAGGGGGGGAATGGCGATCCGGACAATCCGACCGTCGCTTGAGGGAGTAATTCCCAGTTCCGATTTCAGGATCGCTTTTTCGATCGCCGGGACCAAACTCTGATCCCACGGTTGGATGGTAAGGAGACGGGTCTCTGGAATCGCCACAGTCGCCACTTGCTGAAGGGGGGAAGAGCTGCCATAACACTCCACGGTAATCCCCTGGACTAAGGCCGCTGAGGCGCGGCCGGTTCGGACTCCGGCGAACTCCCGCACCGCAGCTTCCACCGCCTTTTTCATGGACGTCCCCGCCCGGTTCAAGACGTCGGTGGACATGAATCACTGCCCCTTGACGATGGTTCCTACCCGCTCCCCCAAGACCAACCCTTTCAACCGTCCTTGCTCGTGCAGGTTGAAAACCACGATGGGAAAGCGGTTGTCCATACAGAGCGAGATGGCCGTCGAATCCATTACCTTGAGCTCCTGACTGAGGACCTCGATATAGCTCAGTTCCTCGAACTTCTGGGCGGTGGCATCCTTGAGCGGGTCCGCCGTATATACCCCGTCGACCTTGGTGGCCTTGAAGACGACCTCTGCCCCAATTTCGATCGCCCTGAGCGCCGCAGCCGTATCCGTAGAGAAGTAGGGGTTACCCGTTCCGCCAACAAAAATCACTACCCGGCCTTTTTCCACGTGGCGGATAGCCCGACGGCGGATGTAGGGTTCCGCCACCTGCCGCACCTCAAGGGCCGACTGCACCCGCGTGTCAACGCACCGCTTCTCCAGGGCATCCTGTAAGGCCAGACCGTTGATGACCGTCGCCAGCATCCCCATATAGTCCGCGATCGCCCGATCCATGCCGGCCGCGGTCGCGGCCAAGCCGCGGAAGATGTTGCCTCCGCCCACGACCACGGCCACCTGGACTCCCAAGGCGTGGACTGCCTCTATCTCAGCGGCGATGAAGCGCATCACCTCGGGGTCGATCCCGTATCCCTGACCTCCCCCCAGCACCTCACCGCTTACCTTGAGGACAATCCGTTTGTACTTGAGGTCCATATCCATGTCCGCCTGTCCGAGGTCCGACGTCCGAGGTCTTGTGTCCCGCGTGGCGATTATATCCTTGTCATCGGACATCGGACTTCGGACTCTAGACTTCGGACGCTTCACCCAACTGGTAGCGGGCAAAGCGCCGCACCACGATGTTTTCGCCCATGGTACTGATCGTACTCTTGACCACCTGCTCAACCGTCTGTTCTGGGTCCTTCACAAATGGCTGATTCATGAGACAGACTTCAGAGAAGAATTTCTGTAGTCGCCCCTCCACGATCCGCGCGACGACTTGGGGCGGCTTTCCACTATCAGCCATCTGGACGCGTAAGATTCGCCGTTCCTCTTCGAGTACGGCCTCGAGAACATCTTCTGGTCGAAGGTACAGCGGATTCATGGCGGCCACATGCATCGCCAGATCCTTGGCCAAAGCTTGAAATTGCTCGTTCCTGGCCACAAAATCGCTCTCACAGTTCAACTCGAGGAGCACCCCGATCCGGCCACCGGGATGGATGTAGGCAACGACCAGCCCCTCAGCGGCAGCTCGCCCAGCCTTCCGGTCCGCTTTTGCAATCCCTCGTTCTCGCAGGACGGCGACCGCCCGCTCCATGTCCCCCTGGGCTTCTTCCAACGCCGACTTGCATTCCATGATTCCCGCCCCGGTCGCCAGGCGGAGGGCTTTCACGTCTGTTGCTGGGACGATGTAGGACATCCGAGGCTCCTAATTTCAGTGAGAACGATTCATTGTTCCCGTTCGGCGTCTTGCAGGACTTCTTCCATTTCCACCTCATCCGCGGGCGGCCCTTCTTCCTCGGGCTCCTCCACCATCTCGGCCCGCTCAAGCATCTCCTGTTCCAGCGCCCGAGAAGCAGGCCCTACCGGGACCATATCGGCCAACCGGGAAACGATCAGTTTGATGGCGCGGATAGCGTCATCATTGCCGGGAATGGGAAAGTCAATCTCATCCGGATCGCAGTTGGTATCCACGAGGGCTACCACGGGGATGCCAAGGCGGCGAGCCTCCCGAACCGCGATTCGCTCCCGTTTCGTATCGACGACCACGACCGCCCCGGGCAGCCGATCCATGTCCTTAATCCCGACCAGGGCGCGGTTCAACTTTTCGATCTCGCGGGTGAGACCTAATGCCTCCTTTTTCGACATACCCTCAAAGCTGCCATCCGACTGCATCCGCTCCAGCTGCTTCAGTCTATTGATACTCTTTCGAATCGTTTGGAAATTCGTCAACGTCCCACCGAGCCAGCGATGATTCACGTAAAATATGCCACTGCGCTCTGCCTCTTCCTTCACCGTGTCCGCCGCCTGCCGCTTGGTGCCGACAAACAGGACGGATTCTCCCCGCTCGGATACGTCCTTGAGAAACTGGCAGGCCTCCTCAAACATCTCCATGGTCTTTTGCAGATCAATGATATAAATGCCGTTCCGCTCCCCAAAGAGATACCTCTTCATCTTCGGGTTCCAGCGCTTAGTCTGGTGTCCAAAGTGGACCCCTGCTTCCAAAAGCTCTTTCATCGTGATAGCCTGCATGTCCCCTCCCCCTCGTTGGTTGACCCTCCGCCCTCCTCATCTCTCCCAAGCCTTCCGCCCATGGCGAACACCGGCCGGGAGATCCGAAGGCGTGCGAATTTATCACCCGTCCCAAACTTTCCTTTCATATCACATTGATAGCCCTTCTGACAAGCTGACGATCTTGGGTTTTGGGTTTTAGGTGTTGGGTAATGGGTACTGCCAGCTCGTTCCCGGCGACTGACCTTTGATACCCAAAACCTAAGACCTAACCCCTTGCACCCCACCTGCAGTATTAGCTTCGGTAGGCGACATTCGCCCGAATGTAGTCGTAGCTCAAGTCTGTGGTCCAGACAACCGCCTCTTCCGCCCCCAGGTTCAGCCCAACGAACACGCTAAATTCCTGGAGCGCCATGACCCGCTGGGCGGCCTCCTCGACATCAGCCCCGAGGCCGATTCCCCCCGCAACGACGGGGACCTCACCGATTCGGATATCCACCCGATCTGGATCCACCTCCACCCCAGATGACCCTATGGCGGCCATGATCCGTCCCCAATTGCAGTCCTGGGCAAAAAATGCCGTCTTGACAAGCGGGGAGTTCGCCACGCGAAACGCAATCCGCTCCGCCGCCTCGGTGGAGCGAGCCCCCGATACCTGGATTGTCACGAGCTTGGTGGCTCCCTCTCCATCGGCCACGATCTTCTTGGCCAAGGCCTGGGTGATCTCAAAAAGGGCGGCCCGAAACGGGCCCCATCCTGGTGTTCCCGGGTGAAGGGAGGTCCCTCCAGCGTGGCCGGTTGCAAAGCAGAGGACCGTGTCGTTGGTGCTCGTGTCTCCGTCCACGGTGATGCGGTGAAAGGACTGCTCAACCGCCTCTGCAAGCAGCGGCTGAAGGTCCCGAGCCCCAACAAGAGCATCCGTGGCGAGAAAGGCCAGCATCGTGGCCATCCGGGGGGCGATCATCCCGGCCCCTTTCGCCATGCCACCCACGTGAATGCGATGTCCGTGCACCTCCACGCCAACCGCCACCTCCTTCGGGACGGTATCAGTCGTCAGGATCGCCCGGGCAGCCTCAGGTCCCGCGTCCTCCCGAAGTCTAACGGCTGCCTTCTGAATCCCCTCGGCGATTCTGTCCATCGGAAGGTACTGACCGATGACCCCTGTCGAACACACGAAGGTCTCCTCCACCGGACAACCCACGGCGGCGGCGGCGAGGCTGGCCATCGTCTCGGCATCCCGGAGGCCCTGAACCCCGGTGCAGGCATTAGCGTTGCCACTGTTTACCACCACAGCCGAAAGGCGTCTCCCCTGTATCCGGCGCTGACACCAATGGACCGGTGCGGCCTTGACATGGCTCGTGGTAAAGACCCCTGCCACGGGGCTTGGCCCCGCTGCCCTGATCAGGGCGAGATCAGGCTTCGTCTTTTTGATCCCGCAGTGGATCCCTGCCGCCCACACCCCACGGACGGCTGTGATTCCCCCCTGCAGTTGTACGAATGGTTCAGCGCTCATAGTTCAGCGTTCAGGGTCCAGTGTTCAAAGTCAAAAGATTGCCTTCCGCACGCTTCCATGAACCATCAACCACGAACTATGAACCGTTCGTCGGTCATTCGGATCACGGGAAAAGAGGCGGAGCTGTGAGCCCGAGGGTCTCCTCGAGGCCGGCCATAAGGTTCATCGCGTGAACGGCCTGGCCCGCCGCCCCCTTGGCCAGATTGTCGAGGGCCGTAATGACAATAGCCCTGCCAGTGCGCGAATCAACGGCCACTCCGATGTCGCAGTAGTTCGAGCCCCACACCTGCTTCGTTTCAGGAAAGGTCCCAAGGGGCAGAACGCGAACGAACGGTTCCCCCTTATACGATTGGTAAAAGAGGTCATGGAGCGTCTCCACGGCGGTTGGGGTCGTCAGCCTCGTGTATATCGTGCTGAGGATCCCCCGGGTCATAGGGACCAAATGGGGGGTAAAAGAAATGGCAACCTCCTGTCCCACGAGCCGCGATAGTTCCTGCTCTATCTCGGGGGTATGGCGGTGGGAGACGACGGCATAGGCCTTGAAGTTTTCGTTCGCCTCGGAGAAGTGAAAGGCGAGATCGAGCTTGCGTCCGGCCCCCGAGGTTCCCGAAGCGGCATTCACAATGATCGAATCCAGGGTGATGCGTGCCGCACGCACCAGCGGCACCAGTCCCAGGAGGGCTCCTGTCGGATAGCACCCCGGGACCGCCACCAAATCAGCTGGTCGGATCGCCTCTCGGTAGAACTCCGGCAGACCATAGACCGCTGTGTCGAGAAGGTGGGGAACGGGGTGCGTCACCCGATACCACCGTTCGTAGACTCCGGGGTTCCGCAGGCGAAAGTCCGCGCTGAGATCGATGACCCGACACCCGGCCTTGTGCAGCGCTGCGGCTGGCGGAGCCGACGTCGTATGCGGTAAGGCCAGGAAGACGATGTCGGCGACGGATGCCAACTTGCCCGGGTCTAATGGTTCGAAGATGAGATCCAACACCCCGAAGAGACCGGGCAAGGCCGCCGTCAGCGGCTTGCCCGCGGACGTCTCGGACGTCACCGCAACGATCTCAACGGCCGGGTGGTGGATCAGGAGGCGAAGGAGTTCCGCACCCGTATAACCGCTCGCCCCGGCGACGGCCACCTTTCGCTTCGTCATGAAAGTTTGTCCCCTTCTCGATCAGGAGATAAAAAAGGAGGGTCACCCGGGTGACCCTCCTTCACTCCACACGCCACGTACGTGCCTTTTACCGCTTGGAGAACTGGAATCGCGCCCGGGCCCCCCGCTGTCCGTACTTCTTCCGCTCTTTGACCCGAGGATCCCTGGTCAGGAGGCCCGCCCTCCGCAGGGAAGGACGGAGCCCTTCATCGACTCCCAGGAGCGCCCGGGAGATTCCGTGCCGAATCGCCTCGGCTTGCCCCGAACTGCCGCCCCCCCGGACATTCGCGATCACATCATACTTGCCCTCGACCCCGGTGAGTTTCAAGGGCTGGGAAATCACCATGCGGAGGGTGGCCCGGCCAAAATAATCTTCCAGCGGCCGACGATTGACCACGATGCGTCCCTCCCCTGGCTTGAGTCGGACACGGGCCACGGCCGCCTTGCGCCTTCCTGTACCGTAATGGCCTGGGACAGTTGCCATCGATTTCACCCAACCTCTAAGGGAACCGGTTTCTGGGCCCGGTGGGGATGCTTGTCCCCGGCGTAGACTTTGAGCTTGCGATAGAGGGCATCACCCAGCTTATTCTTAGGAAGCATTCCTCGGACGGCATGTTGAACCACCCGTTCGGGACGGCTCTTCAACAAGGCCCCTGCAGCCGCCGCCTTGAGCCCCCCGGGGTACCCCGAGGCGCGGTAATAGATTTTCTGCTGCAGTTTCTTCCCGGTCAGACGCACTTTCTCGGCGTTGACCACGATGACAAAGTCACCGGTATCCACGTGAGGTGTAAATTGGGGCTTTCGCTTGCCCCGAAGGACCATCGCCACCTCACTGGCAAGCCGCCCGAGGACCTTCCCCCCCGCATCCACAACATACCAGCGTCGCTCCACCTCTCCCGGCTTGGCGCTATAGGTGCGCGTCCCCATCATGAGAATTACTCCCTCCATCCTTGGTTAGTCGCGGTATTCTAGCACCTTTTTTTTTCCTGTCAACCGAATGCTTGCCTGGTCTACGCGGCTCTCTGGAGACGCAGCCTATTCATCCTCGATGTGGGCCTTGACCATTTCAAGCAGCTCCGGGGTCGGCTCTAATCCATGCACTTTCGCCTGTTGCAGTATCTGTCCTTCAGTCTTGCCGCGGATCACGTGGTTACAATCGCCACTCGAATTCACTTTGTTGGAGCAAATTACCTTCCCCATGATGTTACCCTTCTTTTCGGGAGAATTGGGTGTGATGTACCGTGAACTACCGACGATTGAACTAATTTTGAATCCGTCCCGTCAGCGGTTTCGCTCGTAGAGGATCTGGAGCCCCTTGAGGCTCAGTAGGGGATCGATCTGCTTTACCGTCTCCGATTCGGCCAGTATCAGATGCGCCAAGCCGCCGGTACCGATGACCGTCGGCTCCCGCCCCATCTCCTTGATCATTCGGTGTACAATGCCATCGACGAGCCCCATATATCCATAAAAGAGACCGGCCTGCATGCTCCCTACGGTATTTTTTCCAATGACGACTTTGGGCCGAGCGATATCGACCCGAGGCAACTTGGCCGCCCGTTCGTGGAGGATCTCAGCCGATATCCCGATCCCCGGCGCGATCACCCCGCCAAGGTACTCTCCCCGCGCAGAGACGGCATCAAAGGTCGTGGCGGTTCCGAGATCGACCACGATGGCGGGTCCGCCGTACGCCTCATACGCTGCGACCGCGTTGACGATGCGGTCCGCCCCGACCTCCCGCGGATTATCGTAGAGGATAGGCATCCCGGTTTTGATCCCAGGACCGACCACCAAGGGAGTCAGCTGGAGGTAGTCTCTGATCATCTCTTCAAAAATGGGCTCAAGTGGCGGGACCACCGAGGCGATGATCACGCCAGCCACCGCGGACGTAGGGGTCCCCGCCACCTCAAAGAGGTTTTTCAGAAGGATCCCGTACTCATCGGCTGTCCCGTCACGCCGTGTCCCGACGCGCCAATGGTGCACGAGCTCCTCGCCGTGGAGGAGTCCGAGTACGATGTTCGTGTTTCCAATGTCGATCGCTAAGAGCATGGCTGAGTGTTGAGAGTTGACAGTTTACAGTCCATAGTCCGATGTTCGACATCTGGCTGCCGGCGACGCGAAATGTGAACCGGAGAGGGAAGCAGATCCTTCCTCCCCAAGCACCAGCACCTGCAGGCCTCGAGCGACATGCCGGAAGCGGCGGGGTCCCTCGGCCAGCGACGGCCTGGGATACCGAGGCACGATCCGTGCTCATGGCTGTTGCACGGAGCGTGAACACGGAGGGGCCCAGGCCGTAAGCCGCCGAACAGGGTCGCCGCGAGAGGCCCGGAGCGAGCGGCCGAAGGTGCTCGTCGACCGAGTCGGGGAGCTCAAAACCGACACACCCCGTCGGCCATCGCTCGAACTCATGGCTGTCGATCATCGGTCATCGGATGCTGACTTCACCTGAAACGAGGTCTCGCGGCTCCCCCTCTGGCAGGCGAACTCGCAGGGACCCATCCGGGTTGATCGTCTCGGCAAAGGCCTCATATTGTTCTAAACCCGTCTCAACCCGCACCGATCTTCCGACTGTCTCAGAGAGTGCGCACACGCGGTGCAGAATCGGCTCGCGCGATCCTTCCTTGAAGCGAAGGTACCAGGTCTCCATATGCCGGTACAAGGCCTGAGCCACCCGCAGTCGGGAGACCGGCTTGCCCACGGCCAGAGCCAGGGATGTAGCTGAGCCCCGCAGCAAATCGGGAAAATCAGCGAGGGTATGGTTGCAGTTGAGCCCGATGCCCACGACCGCGTAATCGATCCGTTCTCCCTCTATCTTGGCCTCCACGAGGATTCCGGCTACTTTCTTCTCCCCCAACAGGAGATCATTGGGCCATTTGATCCGCGGGGCGATGCCCGGGTCCATCGCAGTCACGGCCTCGGCTAGGCTTACCGCGGCGAGCAGACTCAACAACGAGGCCTCGCCGGGGTGGATGCATGGCCGAACGAGAATAGAAGTCCAGAGGCCGAGATGCGGTGCCGAGGACCACGCCCTTCCCAGACGCCCGCGGCCAGCCGTCTGGGTCTCAGCCACCACGACGGTTCCCTCGGGCTCGCCTCGGTCTCCCAGCTCCGAAGCGGTCGCATTCGTTGATGCGAGCTCGGGGTAGGCAAGAATCCGCCGTCCCACCAACCGGGTCCTCAGGCCTCGGGAAATATCCTCTGCCGTCAGGACCTTTCCGCCCAGTGGCTGACTCTCAACGCTCATCTCGCAGCATGCTCAGGTGTCTTTGGAGTTTCTCCCGGGTCTCTCGGAGAGCCTCCTGGCTCTCTCGCTCTTTTGAGACCACGTCGGCCGGAGCCCGGGCGAGAAAGTCCGCGTTGGTGAGCTTCCGGCTTACCCTGCCGAGCTCGCGGTCGACCTTCAGGAGCTCCCGGTCGACACGCCGCGCTTCCGACGCGATATCGATCAGCCCCTCTAAGGGGACGTACATCTCCATACCGGCAGTCACGGCCACGGCGGAATGCGGGGGCCGCTCAAGGGTCCGGTTGTGCCGCAGCTCCTTCACCCGCGCGAGGTGTCGAATGTACGCTTGGCTGCTCTCGAGGAGGGACTCTTCTTCCGCTCCCTCAACCTTCACCAGGACCGTGAGCCACGCACCGGGTGGAATCCGCACCTCAGAGCGGATGTTCCTGATGCCCCGGATCAGTCCCATGATTCGCTCCATGTCACGCACGGCGTCCGAATCAACGCGGGATGAATCGGGAACGGGCCACTCGGCCACCATAATGCTGGGAGGACGCCCATTGGCGAGGGGAAGGCGCCGCCAGATTTCTTCCGTGATAAAGGGCATGAAGGGGTGCAGAAGCCGCATGGTCACTTCCAGTCCATGGGCCAAAAGGAGACGGCCAGTCCTGAGCGCACTCTCATTGCCGTTCGTGGTGAACCGGATTTTTACGACCTCCAAGTACCAGTCGCAGTACTCATGCCAGAGAAACTGGTACAGGTGGGAGACAGCGTCGCTGAACCGAAAGTTCTCGAGCGCCTCGGTCACCGCCGCGATCAGCTCCTGCAGGCGGCTCAGGATCCACCGATCCGCGAGGTCCGGCGGCGGATGTGGAATCTCGTCTCTAAGGTGAGCACTCAGCTTGTCCACATCCGTAAGGTGCAGACTGACAAAACGATACGCATTCCAGATTTTGTTGCAGAAGTTCCGATAGCCTTCGATTCGCTCTTCGGAGAGTCTGATATCTCGCCCCGCGGCGACGAGGGCGCTGAGGGTACAGCGCAAGGCATCGGCTCCGAACCGCTCGATCACCTCGAGGGGATCAATGACATTCCCTTTCGACTTCGACATCTTCTGCCCCTCCGGATCGCGGACCAAGGCGTGGATATACACCTGGTGGAAGGGGACATCGCCCATACACTTCAATCCCATCATAATCATCCGTGCGACCCAAAAGAACAGGATGTCAAAGGCGGTGACCAAGACGGTCGTGGGGTAAAAGATCGCAAGCTCCTTGGTCTGGTCCGGCCAGCCAAGGGTGGAAAAGGGCCAGAGGGCGGAACTGAACCAAGTGTCGAGCACATCCGGATCTTGAATCAGGTCCACGCCTCCGCACTGCGGGCAGGCGTGTGGCTTTTTCCGCGCCACAATTGGTTGTGCGCCCGGCAGGATGGTATACGTCCAGCTCGTGTTCTCCGGTGCCGGACCTCCCTCGCGTGTTGCAGCAACCGCATGCCCTGTCTTGATGAAGTTCTCCGCATCGCACTCCAGGCAGTACCACGCGGGAATCTGATGCCCCCACCAGATCTGCCGAGAGACGCACCAGTCCCGAATGTTGTGCATCCACTCGAAGTAGCTCTTCTCCCACTGGGGAGGGGTGATGCGCACCTGACCCTCCTCCACCGCCCTGATCGCCGCCTCCGCTAACGGCTTCGTGCGCACAAACCATTGCGGGGTGAGGAAGGGCTCAACCGGGGTTTGACACCGATAGCACCGGCCCAACGCGTACCGATACGGCTCCTCCTTGACCAAAACACCTTGCTGACGAAGGTCTTCAACAACCAACTGCCGCACTTTGAACCGGTCTTGTCCGAGATATCGGGTGACGCGACTTCGCACCTCTTCACTGGCATCTTGGTAAAAGGCTTCATTGACCGTCCCGTTCGGTTGGAACGTCGCGATCGTCTGCAGGTCGTGACGATGGCCGATCTCGAAGTCGTTGAAGTCATGGCCGGGGGTGATCTTAAGCGCACCGGTCCCGAACTCCCGGGATACATACGGGTCACCAATGACTGGGATCCAGCGCCCGACTAGCGGGAGGATCACATGGCGGCCGACGGCTTTTGCGTACCGGGGGTCTTCTGGGTGTACGGCAACCGCGGTATCTGCCAGCATCGTCTCAGGCCGCGTCGTTGCCACCACCAGGCCGTCGTTGGGATTCTCCGCAAATGGATATCGAATATGCCACATGTGGCCATCGTGCTCTTCATGCACGACCTCGATATCGGCCAGGGCGGTTTCGCATCGTGGGCACCAGTTCACCAGCCGCTCCTCACGGTACAGTAATCCATCCTTCCAGAAGCGAACAAAGGCCTCCAGGACTGCCCGCCCGCGCGGCACGTCCATAGTAAAGGCTTCCCGAACCCAATCACAGGACGCCCCCAGTTTCTTCAGCTGCTCGATGATGGTTCTCCCCGACTGCTCGCGCCACTGCCATACCCGGGCCACGAATTCCTCTCGGCCGATCTGCTGTCGCGTCTGCCCCTCGGCCAAGAGCTGACGCTCCACGACATTCTGCGTGGCGATGCCCGCGTGGTCGGTCCCTGGCATCCACAACGCATTGTCACCGACCATCCTTCGCCACCGGATCAGCACATCCTGGAGGGTATTGTTGAGGGCATGCCCCATATGAAGGGAGCCAGTAATGTTCGGCGGAGGGATAACAATGGCATACGGAGATTGGGAGGATTCAGTAGAAGCGTGGAAGAAGCCCGCCTGGTCCCACGTTGAATACCAGTGGGACTCTACATCGCGAGGATCGTAGCCGTGCCAACTCCGCTCGACCATGGGTGTCGCAGAGAAAAGATTCGGGGTGTTGGGCAATTATACCCTCACCACCCCGGAGACGGTTGGACTTCTTACTGTTTGCCTTCGACGAGGTCTCGGATCCGTTGGATCTCTTGGGTAAGCAATTGCTCGGCAAGGTCGGGAACGACCTCCCAGAGGATCCGATCAACTCGCTCGAGGAGGTCATTTCTGAGTTCCTGGACGATGTGGGCGGCTACGCGCTCGGCCACTTCGCGGGCCAGCGTCTCGACCATTTCAGGCGAAGCTGCCAAGACCTGGGCCCCTCCTGCCGGCAGAGCCCCTGCTTCGCGCTCCTCCGGAGCCGCCAGGGCGCCGGACGTCTCGATTCCCGCGGCGGCTGCCACACCCTCGATCTCCCGTCCTACGACCTCGCGAGTCGCCACATCGCCGCTGATCGCCTCCGTCAGCGAAAGATCCTCCATCTCGGTCGTAGAGAGCTCATAGGTGGGTACAGATTCCTCCTCTTGGATCACCGCTTCGAGCTGAGGTTCCATTACATCGGCAGGAAGCTTGATCTCTTCTCCCAACTCCTCCGGGGCTTCGAGGACAAAGGGCGTTTCTCCGGGTGACATCTCCGCCCCGATCCCAACCTGCTCCTCCTCAATCATGCCTGGCTGCGGGGCGGCTGCGGGCGCCATAGGGGATGCGAGCAACTGTTTAACCTTATCGATCAAGACCTGAGATTCAAATGGCTTGGTGACGACATCACTCGCCCCGGCTCCCCGCGCTGCCGCCTCGTCGAGGGGCTCCAAGGCTGCCGCCATCAGGATAATCGGCACATCCTTGAGCCGCGGATCCTGGCGGACCTCGGCACACAGTTGCGCGCCGGTGCGGTCGCCCATCGAATGATCGATGAGTATCAGGTCGGGTTTGGACTCCCTGGCCTTCCGCAGTGCCTCCTCACCGCTGCAAGCCTGGATCACCTCTACCCCAGACCGGCTTAGGGTCAGGCCAACAACCTTCTGAATCGTCACACTATCATCGGCAACGAGAACCTGCGCCTTCATCGTGCGCTCCCTCTCCATGCGGCAGACAAATCACGATCGCTCAACAAACTGTTGCAAGGCGCGTTCCAACTGGTCGAAATTTAGTAAACAAACGCTACCTTCCTGCTTCCATCTTGTCAAGGGATTTTTGGGATTTTTCGGCATGTTGGATCGCCGGAGACCCCATCGAGCCTTTCTCAACGTCAACGTCAAAATCCAGTTGAGCGGGCGATGTGGATAAGACAGGAGCTTAGCGAAGTTAGGGATGCAGGAGGACGCAAGACAGCGCAAATCGTAACGCGAATCCGCAACCTATACGCAACCGGAAATGATAGGTCAGGGCGTATAAGGTTGAGGCGAAGGAGTTTGTTCTGAAAGATTTAAGCGGGAAGGTTCGCGCCTACCTGGGTCAACCTCGTCTTTCGCCGCGATGAACCGCTTAGAGTGAGCTCCCTCGTGGCCATTCGACAGGAATATCAACTCGATGTAGAACACCCCGAGATAAAGCACGACGATTACGAGAATCACATGGGACATAACTGTCCTTGTTTTCTGGACCGGTACTAGAGCGCCCGAGTTGATCAGCGCAAGGGAAATGCCAGGAAATTCGGAAGACCTGCACGATCTACGGACAACCTTGGAAAAAAACCGCTTAACCATTCATTGTTTCATCTTTGAGGGCATGTTCGCCGGACCAGATCCCTCGGCTGGTGAGCGACCCGCCACGGCCCGTGAAGACGCCATAGCCCGTGCCGGTGTGCAAGCGCCCCCCCGCATCCCAGGCACGGGGCAGGCTTGTCTTCGCCGGCGGAGGCGGGCCAGCCACCGCCATTTACTATAATCGGTGGATATCGTGCGCCGGTCAATCGGGACAGCCCCTTTTTTCTTATCGGGGAAACTACCATGGCTTGCACGGGGGCATTGCTTAATGATCCGTCTGTTTCAGGGAACAGTGTTTTGAGGCGGGACGGACAACGAGGCAGGGGGAGGTGAGATGCCCAAAATGTGGACTCCGGGAAGCGAGGTAGGCTAGGATGGGGCAAGAAAATTTGTATAGAGAGCGTTCAACGCTCTCCACAGGCACGAAGATGCCCTGTGAGGCCTGTGGGATACCCATTGAGCAAAGAGGCGCTTGGCGGCGGCGTTTCTGCAATGCGGCTTGTCGGGGGCAGGCATGGCGGCAGACGCAAATCCTGAAGGCTGCACTGGCCCTCTTAGAGAACCCAGACGAACTCGAGGCTTCCGTGAATACCAAGCGGGCCACCCAGGACGATCCCGCGCTTGACCTATGGGTGCGAAATGTGCGGGCGTTTGGCCTAGAGGATGGGTGAGCGCACTTATGGAAAAGGGCCGGTGGCTCTCGGGATTGTGCAAGGCCTGCGAAGAGGCGGGTCTGCGCGCGGCTAACATGGCTCCCACAAACACCACGAGCGCCGAGGTTGCCCCCACCACCCCTAGGGTGTTTCCGGCGCTCGCATCCGATCCGCAAAATAGTCACAATATCAAAGCCTACGCCGGGCTTTTGTCACAGAACTTTTTCGGAGGTCAATGCGGGTTTGGGTATGCGAGGGAGGCGAAGGGGCGAGAAACATTCTGAGGTGCTGCACCTCCTCCCGGTAGGCTTCGGGGGGGAGCTTTTGCAGCACGGATTCGGGATCGTCGTGCAACCGCGCCATGAGCTGGTTGGCTTTTCCCAAGAACCAGGTCACCCGGTTGTCCATCCTGCGCTCCACCGCCGGTCGAAAGAGGCGGGCCAAGAAAGCAAAGAAGCCAGCGTCCAACCGGACGAAGGCTGTCACGGTGTTTTTCAGATACGGGGGCTTCCCAGCGCTTTCTGCGGTATACAATATCACGACTGCGACACGTCCAGGGATACGAAAGATCCCGTACTTATATGTCCCCTTGGCATAGACGACCAGTTGTCCCGGTTCCGCGCGCAGAATCGTGAAATCAGCCGTAAGCCCGCCATGGTCATTCGCCCAGTACCGCTCTTCTCCCCGACGCTCGACGGTATACTTTAACACCCCTGCCGCTTGCGCGAGCCTCGCGGCAAAGTCGGGGTGGGTTGAGAGATACTCAAAAACCGCCTGATCCCCATACAAGCGGAGGCCGCTCATCTGGTGTTCGAGGGTGGAGCCCCTCACTACCTCACGCAGGGAGTGCCCCTGCTCGCCTTGAAGCAGATTTGTGGGGAAGGTTAAGGTGCTCCCCCCTGCGGTCGCCGCCGCGAAGAAGATCAGGATCAGGAGAAGCCCACCCTTCTTGGTCCGCATTGTGCACCTCCCGAGATCGATCATATCAGGGCAAGATCGCCCATCAATCTAGGGACGGGTTTGACAGGGGTAAATATTCCACCTAGCCTAAAAAGACGCGGTTTGGGGATGATAACTTTTCCCTCCGAAGTCCCCGTAGTCCTACTCAGAAGATGGCGGGAGTAAGCGCAAGGAGAGCGATCCGGATATCGATGGGGACAGTATACTTCATCGCTGCTGGCCACGTTGAATCACATGATGGGGAAGCTTCGTTGCGATGATGCCAGCGAGGCGAGCCATGCTCCGACGCTATTGGTTGCCGACGCTAAGGTCAAGCATATTGGTGTATACTGTCCTGTCATTGCTGCTTTCTGAAAAAGGAAGGGCGCCGAGATTGCCCCGCCACCCCTAGATGCTCCTCGCCGTGATGCCTACTTGTTACGTTTCTGTCCCCTCGCGCCCGCAGGAATGTCACAATTCAAGACCCGACCCCGAATTGTGTTCTGACCGCAGGGCTTGTGATCGTGCCATCTCACGGAGGTGCTTGTGCATCTCGAAAAACCTCACCCGCGGCCTACGCACGAATGGCTGTTCCAGTTGCATTCGGATGCCGTACTTCTGATACACCGGATATGACAGTTCATACCCATAATGCCAACGATCTCGGTAGCGTAACCAGAGACGGCCGCCCGTATTGTGGATAGGAGGTAGCTCCTTGAGCGGTATGGAGATCTCGTAATCACAGTACCCTCTTTGTCTGTCGCGCACAGGGTGGATGAACGGAAACGTGACGTGGTCCGGCCACCCGTCGAGGGTCACCTTCACATCGTAGGCTGCAGTCTTTCCATGGTTGTGGAGCTTGATACGAATCACGCTGCTTTGCAATGCCCTATCAATGCTGCTCCGCGCGATCCGCACATCGGGTTGGAGGGACTGAAAATTTCTACGGGTGTGATTCCACGGACGGAGGATCAGGAAATAACCTACCCCGGCGGCAACTATCAATCCGATGAGCGCACCCACTAATTCCATTGTGGTATCGCTCTAGCGGTATGGAGCGTTGGGAACAAAACGCCCTCCCGGGCCATACCCCACCCGTGAGGGCGTCTGAATGCTTGGTATGCCGTCTAAAATGCCTGCCGTGGGCGACGGGACTGGTATGGTCACCCCGTTTTCATCTTACTACTTCCCTCGGTCAGTTAATCACTCTGCCACGCGACAACTCAAGGGTCGCCTCGCGGTACCACACTAATATCCAAGTAGGCATGGCCTGTCAAGGGGAAACCGTTTTGAATCAGGAGCCTAGCTGTGTTAGGCTCCCCTCATGGAATCGGGGTAACAGTCAGCCGGATAGATATCAAAGCCTGACCCCTACGTCCCCCCTGACTGGTGTGCTATCGTTCACATAAGCTCTTCAAAACTAGCTTTCACCTCTGCGACGAATTTCAGCGTCAGGGCTCGATCCTTCCGGCCATCTGGCCCTTCGATTCCGGTGTGCACGTCTATGCCCGCTGGCCGAACCTGCCGGATTGCCTCTCGAACGTTCCCTGGGTCGAGCCCACCCGCCAGGATCACCGGATGCGGTGAGATCGCCACCAGCCTCCGGCTCACCGTCCAGTCATGGGTTTTGCCTGTCGCGCCACTGGTCCCGGTCCCTGGGTCAAAGGTGTCGGTGATGTATTGGTCAACATAAAGCGCTGTAGCGTCAATTTGCTTCCCAAGTTCCGCGAGGTTGTTTTCCCGAACGACCAGGCTCTTCATGATCTTAAGCTTCGGCCGCAGCGTAGTCAGTCTCACAAGTTCCTCGGTTGCAATCTCGCCATGCAGCTGCACGTATGACACGCCTAGCTTCCTACAGAGCTTCACGATCGCTTCCGCATTCGACAGATAAGTTATAAGCAAAGCCGTTATACCAGATTTGAGCGACCCGATAATCTTCGCCGCCTCTTCTTCCGGAAGGTCTTCCTTGTGTTTGGCAAGCCTGAAGGGAAAGCCGAGGTACTTGATACCACACTCCACGAGCATATCGGCTTCCGCCTGATCGATGATACCTGCGACGTGAATTACCGCTGCACCCACATCCTCACCCTATTCGGCAAATCCTAGGACACCCAGGATGGATAGATTCCGCATTGCCATCCGCATCCATCGTCCATTCTGCTTCGTTTCCACGCAATGCCCGCTGTCCGGGGTAGGGCAAGTTATTTTGCTGTACCGTAGCGGCCGAAAAAACGACGTATAAGGGCTTCAGTCTTTTGTTGAATGATTCTCCGATCGAGTCGCTCGAGCCGGAACGGGAACTGTTTGTCTCCCGGCATCATAGCTCATTTCCTGCCCAGAGAAAAAAAGGCGCCGAGGATGCCCCCGACGCCCATGGGATGCTTCCGGCGTGATCCTGGCTACTTCCTCCGTCGCCGTCTCCTGGCGCGCCACTTGAAGCAGGCGGTCCCGCAGCAATTCCTGCACCCTCAACTCCCCGACGACCTTCGGAAAGACGGCCTCTGCCTGCTCCACCGTCTCGATGTGTTCAGTCTCCGCCGCGCCTGCTATTGCCCCTGCGATGGGATGTCCAGCTCCGCCCACACCCCCATGTGGTCCGAAGGCCAGTAGAGGGCGGGGTGGTCGGCGTCGGTGCCGGTGCCCGGTAACTGACCTCCCGCGTTGCCGATCAGGGTCGAGGCAACTGTCGCCTCGGCATCGCGCGTGAAGATGATGTCATCGCGCTCGTAGAGCTGCATAACGGGATCCTGATTCGTGAGTTCGGCGTCATAGCAGCAGGTGTAACCATCTGGGTCGGTGCCGCCCCACTGGTCCGTGTAGCCCGCGGCGACGAGCGCCCGGTGGGCCAAGTCGTCGGACGTTTTGCTGTTGAAGTCTCCCACGAGGATGAGCGGGAGAGACGTCCGCGCGAGGGCACGGATGAGCTCGACGGTTTGGGCGTAACGCACGGTATCGATGTCCTCAATGTGGGTGCTGGCGAAGCGCACTTCACTTTTGTCGTCGCCGTTGATGTCGGCGTCAACGTACACCCAGCCTCGCGTGATGGTGGCGGTTTGGACGTGCACGGCGGGGCTGTAGTTGCCGCCGACGGCTTCCTTAATCTGGACGCCGTCCCGCGCGAGGATCACGTCGTAGTCGATGAGCCTGAGATCAGCATAGCCGTCCTCGGTCGCCATCGGCAACTCAATGTCGACGTTCCGGGTCTTAATAACCGGTTTGTACACAAGCTGCTGGTCCTTCTCGAGTTTGTCGAGCAGGGTGGCGAGGAAGTCAGCCACCAGCGTCTCATCCGTCTCATCAACCGATGTCGACCCGGGGGGCGGGTTCAAGCTGTCGCCCGGCGACTGGATGTAGAGCTTCGTCACCTCCTGCAGCCCGACCAGGTCCGGTCTTGTTTCGTCGATCTCAGCCGCGATGGCGGCCATGCGGGCCTCGAATTGCGTCGATAGGAAGGTGACGTACGCCTGGGCCACCGCAAAGGGCAACTCGCTACGCGAGGCCTCTAGCACGGCGTCCACGTCGGTCCCCACGTACAGGTTGCGGGTCATTACCCTGACCGTGCCGCCGGCGAGGGCGCCGTTCGCCCCTAGCAAACACAATGCTGCGACAAGTCCGAATACGCGTTTCATCACAGACCTCCCTATGGTGTGGTGTTCCGGGTCCAGTCCTGCTGTGCGGGTTAAAAGGTTACGCACGTCTCATCATCTTTTTCACACAACACACCTCCTGAGAGCGATGGACCCACGGCGATCAGCAGCCCCGACACGTGAACGCTGGCATACAGAGTTTTCGCGTCCTCCCGCTGTCCCGTGACTGGATTGCTCGCCGCGCCCTTTGCGCGCCTGTGAATAGCACGATCCCTCCCGAACTGTCCTATGCCGAAGCAGCCTTCTCAGCGTGCGATGCGTGACCAACGGTTTCGCAAACGACACCATGGCAAGCGGGGTGCCAGAGCGATACAGCGGGGAGGGCCAAAAGGTGAGGTGTTCGATCTTCCCTATTCTAAAGAAATGCTGACCCGCTGTGTGTGAGCTCTCTGCGTGAAGGGACGTTCGTAGGTGCTTAACGCATTTAGCAGTTCGGTGATAACGGTGCTCAACTTACTTGACACCTTCCGTCAATGGCACCCCTCCGAGGATATACGCCAGGGCCAAGAGCCTGACCGCGGCCTCTTCTTCCACGGGATGCCAACCTAGGACTATTTTGAGATCGTCAAGACCCTTCGAACACAGGATGGAACTTAGCTGAACTTGTCGGCATGGACCGAAGTCCGCTTCCCATTGGCATTGGCGGTATTTGGGGAAGCCGAGGTAGAAGAAACTGGAACAGTAGGCCTTCGTGCTTGCCCAGCTAACTGACCTGCCCTCCTCAAATCGGTCCGAGATGTGGTAATGCTTTTCAGACCGATTCGAGGAGGAGGCTAGCATGTCGAAGAAGCGATACCGTCCCGAAGAGATCATCGGCAAACTACGTGAGTCCTGCTCAGCCAGGGCAAGAAGGTGGTGGACGTCATCAAGGCCCTTGGCGTCACCGATGTCACCTATTACCGCTGGCGACAGGAGTACGGGGGAATGTCGGTTTCCCAGGCCAAGCGCCCCAGGGAGCTGGAGAAGGAGAATGAGCGGCTTCGGAAGGCGGTCTCCGATCTGACCTTGGACAAGATGATCCTGAAAGAGGCGGTCAAGGGAAACTTCTGAGCCCCTCCCGCCGCCGGGCCTGCGTGCAGGCCGTGTGTGAGGGGCTGAAGATATCCGAGCAACGTGCCTGCAAGGTTCTAGGGCAATATCGCTCGACCTAGCGACACGTGGCGGTGGTCAAGTCGGACGAGAACGCGTTGACGGCGGCGATCGTTACATTGGCCACACAATACGGGAGATACGGATATCGGCGGATCA
>CAZLDS010000006.1:0-85506 GCA_964558395.1 uncultured bacterium
AGTGCCGATCCCTTCGTGGGGATCATGAAGGGGGTCATCCTCGGGATCAACCCGCGAGTGCACGTCGTCGATCTGTGTCACGGGGTGGCCCCGCAGAATGTTATGGAGGCTGCCTTTCTTCTGCACTGTTCCTACGGCTACTTTCCCAAGGACACCATTCATATCGTGGTCGTCGATCCCGGCGTCGGAGGGAGGCGCCGGCCGCTCCTGGCCGCCGGAGGCCACGGGTATTACCTCGCCCCGGACAATGGGGTGTTAAGCTGTCTCTTTGCCTCGGGTGAGATCCGGCGGGTGGTCGAGATCACCGGCGAGCGATACTTTCTCCATCCGGTGAGCCACACGTTTCACGGTCGGGATATCTTTGCCCCGGTGGCCGCGCATCTGTCGCGGCGTGCCACGATTGAATCCTTCGGAAGACGCACGCGCACTTTCACCCGCCTTTCCCTGCCTGTGCCGAGGAAAAAAGGGGAAAGGGCTCTCGAGGGGGTCGTCCTTCATGTGGATCGGTTCGGAAATCTCATCACGAATATCTCGAGCCGCGAGATCGCGTCCCTTGATCCGGAAAGGGGGATCACGGTCTCGATCAAGCGTCGAGCCATCCAAGCCCTGGCGTCGAGCTATGAAAGTCTCAAGACAGGAAAGGTCGGAGCCATTCTGGGGAGTGCAGGGTATCTCGAGGTCTTTGCCAGTCGTGGAAGTGCGGCACGCGTCCTGAAGGCCGAGCGGGGAACGGCCGTTCGCGTGGCGGGAGAAAAGAGACGAAGGGGAAAGGACGCGCTCTAAGACCGACGGGGCTTGGTCAAGGCTGAGGGCAGAGAGATCCACAGGCGCAGCAACGGAATCATGATCACAAGAAAAGTCCATCCCAAGGTTCCCCCCAGAATCCCCTCCTTTCCATAAAGCCACCCGATCCCCGTCTGTTCCTGCAGGAGCAAACCGTCGATCTTCACCAGAAAGACCCAGCCGGCGTGCAGGCCGATGGCAAAAGGGAGCGAATCGGTCCAGAGATACGCATAGGCCAGGACGACCCCGACGAGCAAGAGGCCGACGAAGGGAAACACGACCGTCGGCTGGGTGAGTGGGTGGAGGTGGGCGAGGAGGGCGCGAACGCCGATGCCGACATCGAGTCCGGACGTCACATCGACAGTCCCTCGCAGGAAATGCGTGGCAGCAAACAGACCGCTGCTGATCAGCACGGCCACGAATCGCGTCCAATCCTGAAGGAGTCCCCCCAAGAGAAAACCACGGAAGATCGTTTCTTCGATGACGCCCACGAGCAGACCAGTCGCCAGGGCGAGGGCGACGCGCACTGGCCAGTGGACCGCGATATTCGGGGCGACGGAACGCTTGCCGAGCAGGATCAGGATGGCGAGAAAGAGGCTCAAAGAAAAGCAGCCGAGCAGGAGGCCGCTTGCCAGATGGCGTCCCGGATGGGTCCGACGCGCAATCCCCTTGAGCGAGATCGGTCCGAGCCATCTTCTCCCGAGATAGCAGAGCGCGACGGTGAGAAACAGAAGGAGGCGGCGGTAGACCCGGCCGAAGTTGTAGGAGGGCGCCGTCGAGTCAAACCGGAAAAGGGCGACGGTCTGGGGAAAGGAGTGCTGCAGCCATTCGACCCCCATCTTGACTAGGGGGGCAATGACCACGCTGAGCCCAAAGATCCCTATCACCAGACACGCGAGCCGACGGCTAAATCGCACGAGGCCCCCTCTCTGCCGTGTCGGGGGCGCATTATATCAGAGGTGTGACGGCGGTCAACGGGTTTAGCGGCCTGGCATGGTTCGTGCACCCTCTGCACAACCAGGCGAATTTCAGGCTTTTCACCGGTGGAGAGGCGGGTGTCGAGGTTCAGAAGAATCGGGCTACTGCTCTTTTTGTGCGTGGCGATTCCGGGTCGTGGAGAGACGGCAGGCTTCCACGAAATCCGAGATGCCGTCGACCAGTGGCATCGCGTCTTTGGAGAGCTGCCGGCCCTCGAGCAATTCGTGCGAGACGGCAGGCCGCCTCGCGAGGAATATATCTCGGCGCTCCAGGAGACCGTAGAGGTCCTGAGCCAGCCGGAAGCGATGAATCCCTTTCTCCCCCTGGCCAGGGCCGCCCTCTTTGCCATCACGAAGGGGGGATCCGTGCAGGCGGAGGTGGGCAAAGCGTCTCGCTTGGCGGGGGACCGTGTGGCCGTCCGATGGCTGCTTCACACAGCGTTTCTCGGCCTCGGTGAGGCGGAGGCGGCGGATCAGGAGCTCCGACAGATTCGGGAAATTCGGGACCGCTTAGGCCTCGACCGCATCGCCTATTTAGGGCTGTACCTAGCACATTCGGCCGAGGCGCTCGCCGAACGCGGCAAGTACGTGGAAGCGGAAGAGGCGCTAGCCCTCGCGGCAGAATTCGACCCGGGCACCCCGGCAGTGCTCTTTGCCCACGCCCGGATCCTCCTGGACGGTGGCTCCCCGCGAGGGCTGGTTCCCTTGGTGAAGGGGTGGTGGATCAGCCTCACGTCGCCTTTTCATGGATTCAGCCTCTGGGCGAATATCCTCGCTTCCATCCTATTCGCCGTTCCTCTGATTCTCTTGCTGGTGGGACTCGTCTTCCTCGCGCGCGTCACCCCCCTGTTCGGACATGACCTCGCAGAGTGGAGGCGACAGAGACCTTCTCCCGGCACCCAAGCCTCTCTCCCCATTGCCCTCTACGTCCTCCCCCTCATCCTCGGTTTCGGCCTGCTCCCGTCTGTCTTGCTTTGCCTCGTGTCGTTCGGTATCTACTTGAAGGCTCGGGAGCGGCTCCTCTGGGCGGGGCTGATTCTTTCACTCGTTGTGCTGCCCAAAGGCTACCATCTCCTTGCCAGGATGATCACGACCACCGCGTCGCCTCGATTTGTCGCTTTGGTCGGGGCCGAGGAAGGAAACCGCAGCAGAGACACGGAAGCGACGCTCCTTCAGTGGGTGGAAGCGGCTCCGCGTAACCCCACACCGCGGTTTTACCTTGGACGGGTCCAACGTTTCCGTGGCGAGTTCGAGCAGGGAATCGCCACGTACTCCAAAGTCCAAGCCACCGGCGTGCAGGAGGCGGCGAGTTGGACCAACCGTGGAAACTTAGCCTTCCTCGCGGGAGACTTACCGCAAGCACAGAAGGCTTATCTCAAGGCCATCGCTTTCAGTCCCAACCTCTCCTATGCGCGCTTCAACCTCAGCCAGCTTCTGACGGAACAGCTCCTGCTTGAGCAGGCCGAGCAGGAATATGTCCGCGCGATCCAACAGAATCCGGCCCTCGAAGGGCGCATGAACCAAGCCATAGCCGATGGAAGAAAACGTGTCATCCTCGACGCACCGATGGCAGTGACCGTACTCTGGCACCAGATGTTTTTTCTCGGTTCCCCCTCCCGGGAGATGGCGGAGGTGCTTTGGGGCGGCACGTTTCTGGGCATATCTCTCGCCAAACTTCCCTGGGCGACCGGAGGGTATTTGGTGACCTTTTGGGGGATCTTCTGGCTTCGGAGACGTGGACGGCTTGCCCGGGCGTGCGAGGAATGCGGCAAGGTGTTCTGCCCCCGTTGTCAGCAAGTGCTAGGTGAGATCCGCCTCTGTACCCGATGCGCGATTATTGCGAAGGTACGGGGAGGGGAAATGCCACGGAGCATTAGAACGATCCTTGGTGAAGAGACCCGAGGGGAGCCGAAATGGGTCGGATGGGCTCTGAGGCTCGTTCCGGGGATTGAGGGGCTCTACCGGGGCCGGATCCTTTGGGGGTTTTTGTTGCTGACGGCGTCGCTCTTTGCTGTTTCGCCAATCCTCGGAGCGTTCCTCGCCCCGGTGACATACCTCCCCGGCGCGTCTCTGCCGTATCAGGCGTCTGCCAGTGTCCTCCTGCTCGTCTGCCTGTATCTGGTGAGTGCAATGATTGACAGCGGGAGCCACCGCAACCGAGCAAAGGGGGCGCGATGGCGCTAGAAGGAACCCTACAAGATTTCGCGCTGGTCGATATTCTCCAACTGATCGGAATGCAGCGAAAGACGGGGAGCCTCACTCTTTCTCGGAAGGACGAGACAATCACGGTTTTGGTCCAAGATGGGATGGTCATCTGGGCGGCCCCCGCGGATGATCAGTTCGAGGCAAACTTGGGACGGATTCTGGTCGCTCGGGGGTTGATCACCCGGACTCGGTGGGAGGAGGCCTGGCAACTCCGAAAGGGACAACGCCTGATCCCCTTCCTTTTTGAAGGGCAGTGGATCTCCCGACCCGATCTCGAGCGGCTGGTAAAGCGCCAAGTACTTGAGGCGCTCTACCGGGCGCTCCGGTGGCGGGACGGAAGATACACGTTTGTTGCCCAAGAGCACGTGGACATGAGTCGCGGTCAGATTTCTCCCGTCGGGACGGAGATCATCCTTCTAGAAGCGGTCCGTCAGATAGATGAGTGGCCGCTGATCGAGAAACGACTTCCCTCTTTGGATCTGGTCGTTCAGCGAACCAGTCGGCCACTCTATCAGGAAAAGGTTTCCTCAGAAGGGCTCGCGGCCCTTGAACGTGTCGATGGCCAACGCACGGCGCGGGAGATCGCAGAACTGTGCGACTTCGGCGAATTTGATGCGTACAAGGGGATCGCCGACCTGCTGGGGGCAGGGGTGCTGCAGCTCGAACAGCAGCGGGCCCAGGCCGCACAGGCGGCGGTCCGGCGAGTACGGCTTCCAAGACGGATCCCTGCCTGGTTGTTTGCCGTCGCGGGCGTGGCCGTCACAGTGGTCTCTCTCCACTATCAGGTTTCACTCGGACACGATCCCCTCTACCTGCAATCCTCCGATAGCCTCCCTGCACATGCCGGTATCCAGGGACGGCAGCTCTCTCGGGCCTTGGACTTATACCTTCTGCAGCGTGGGGAGTATCCAGAGACTCTGAAGAGCCTCCAGGTTGAGGGACTGTGGGGTGGTGAGCTACACGACCCCTGGGGCCGGTCATGGACGTATGAACGGCGGGAATCGAGCTACCAGTTGACAAGCCGCGGGCCGGACGGCCGAACCGGGACTCCTGACGACCTGCACATTTCTCCCTCCTCGCGCCCTGATTGACAGTCTCGGGGCACTATGCTAGCGTGAAAAAGTTTCAACACAGCACACGGGGAGACCATGGACCAGCGACCTGCCCATATGCTTCTAGGGGGATCGCGGGCGATCAGCATAGTGTGCTTGACGCTCGTGATAATCGTCCTCTGTGCCTCGCCTGCCGATACCAAGGAAGAACCCAGGGCCCTCGTCGAGCGCATGCAGCGGGTGTTCGGGGACGTGGCGGAACAGATGAAGCCCTCGGTGGTAAATATCAACACGACGCAGAAGGTCCGAACCTCCCGCCGCCAGGTTGACCCATTTTTCCGAGAGTTCTTCGGGGAGGAATTCTTCGAGCGGTTCTTCAGGTTGCCTCGGGAATTTGAGCGCCGGAGTCTCGGGTCCGGCGTCATCGTGGACGCCAAGGGTTACATCCTGACCAATAATCATGTGGTGGAGCGGGCGAATGAGATCCAGGTCACGCTGGATGATGAACGCACCTTTGAGGCGAAGGTGGTCGGAACCGACCCGACGACGGATCTGGCGGTCATCCAGATCGAGAAAGCCACTGCCCTCAAACCGGCACCTTTAGGAGACTCCGATAAAATGCGGACGGGTGATTTTGTCATCGCCATCGGCAATCCATTTGGGTTGACGCACACCGTGACGGTCGGCGTCGTTAGTGCGACGGGGCGCGCCGGCGTGGGGATCACGGCCTATGAGGATTTCATCCAGACCGATGCCTCGATCAATCCCGGAAACAGCGGCGGTCCCCTGTTGAACATTAAGGCGCAGGTCATCGGGATTAACACGGCCATTGTGGCCACTGGGCAAGGGATCGGCTTTGCCATCCCGATCAACCTGGCCAGGGAAATCATGAGTCAACTGATCAAAGAAGGCGAGGTCACCCGCGGTTGGTTGGGGGTGGTCATTCAGCCGCTGACCCCAGAGCTGGCTCAACAGTTTCAGGTCGAGCCGGGAGGAGGCGTCTTGATAGCCGATGTGATAGAAGGGGGGCCCGCGGCGAAGGGAGGAGTGAAGACCGGCGATGTGCTCGTCGCGTTTGCGGGAAAACCCGTCACCGATGTTCGTCAGCTTCAGCACCTGGTTGCTCAGGTGAGACCGGGTGCGGAGGTCGATGTAAAGATAAAGCGCAAAGAGAAAGACCTGACCCTTCACGTGACCGTGGGGAAGATGCCGAGCGAAGAAGCGGCGGCCGTTACGCGTCCCGAGGGCTTGGAGCGGTATGGTTTCTCGGTCGAGGATCTGACTCCACAACTCCGGAAAAAGCTCGAGGTAGAGAAGGAGGGCGTGTTGGTTTCCTCAGTGGAGCCGGGCAGTCCCGCCTTCCGCCGTGGACTCCGTGGGGGGGATGTCATCCTCGAAGTCAACCGCCAGCCGGTCAAAAGCCGAAGGGATCTCTTGAACCTCATCAAGGAATCACGGCCTGAGACGGACTTGCTGCTGTTGGTCCAACGTGGCAAGAGCACGCGATTTATTGTCGTGCCTTCGGCGAAGGAGTAATCCCCCCATCGCAGGTGCCGAGGTCTATGGCACGAAAGACGCCCCAGTTTTACGAGGAGATTAGCGACGAGGCGTTCTCTGCCTATCTCCGCCGTATCGTCAATATTTCACTCCTGGATAAAGCCGAAGAGCTCCGCCTTGCCAGGCGGATCCAAAAGGGGGATGAAAAGGCTGTCAAAAAGCTCGTAGAGGCCAACCTGCGCTTTGTGGTGAAGGTCGCGTTGCAATACCAAGGGTATGGTCTCTCCCTACTGGACTTGATCAATGAAGGAAATCTGGGGCTTCTGGAAGCTGCTCGTCGCTTTTCCCCCGAGTACAAAGTCAAATTTATCACGTACGCCGTTTGGTGGGTTCGTCAGTCGATCATGCAAGCACTTGCCCGAACGAGCGGGGCCTTGCGCTTTCCAGTGCGAAAGATCCGCCTGGCCAGTAAGCTGCGGAGCCTTCGAGCCGAGAGAATGCGAGAGGGAGGCAAGGAGTTGACGGACGAGGAACTCGCCGAGGAGTTGCATTTGACTCAAGCCGAGGTCGAAGAGTTGCTGCAAACCAATATCCCTCAAGCGTCTTTAGAGGAGATTCAGGGGCGGGAGGAAGAGCGGGGGCTGGCCCCTGCTGCCCGCGAGCGCGTCCCACCCGCCGACGATGCACTGCTGCGCAAGTCCTTTGAAGAGGAGGTCGAGCGCTTGCTCGAGGAACTCACTCCCCGGGAACGTGCCATCATCGAGTTACGCTACGGTCTTCACGGGGAGGAACCGAAGACGCTTGAGGAGGTCGGGAAACGATTCAAGTTGTCGCGGGAGCGAATCCGTCAGGTGGAAGAGAAGGCAAAAAAGAGACTCCTTGATTATGCAAAGAGGCGGCATCTACACGATTATCTGAACTGAGGAGAACGCGCTGCCGACCTGGACAATACTTATACTCATCGTACTTGCTACGGCCATGGCCCTCATGGCGTGGGTGTTGGTGCGGTCAGCCGGCCGCCTTCAGGAGCTTGAGGCCGCCAAGGGCCAGCCCGACCCGGCGCTGCTCCTCCTCCAGGGCGAGATCCAAGCCTCCCGCGGTGAGGCGCGGCAGATTCAAGCGGAGACCCTGGCATCGGTTCGGCAGGAACTTCACCAGTTCAGGACAGAGATGACTGGCCAGATGGGTGTCGTGGGAACGGGGGTCCAAGAACACCTTCGTCATGTGAGCCACGCGGTGGGTGCGGTGCAGGGCAGCCTGGGGAAACTGGGCGAGGCGACCCAGCGGGTCTTTGACATCGCCAAGGACATCTCCGGGCTCGAGCAGATCCTCAAGTCCCCCAAAGTTCGCGGCGGCCTCGGGGAGACTCTGCTCGAGAATCTCCTGGCTCAGATGCTCCCGCGCGACCACTATGTGCTGCAGCATGCGTTCTCGACCGGCGACCGCGTGGATGCCGTCGTCAGGATTGGGGACCGGTTGGTACCGGTAGATGCGAAGTTCCCCCTGGAAAACTTTCGCCGGATGCTCGAGGAGTCCGATGAGGAGAAACGGCGGCAATTGCGACGAATCTTTGCTCGTGATGTAAAGGCCCGGGTGGATGAGATCGCCAAGAAATACATCGTGCCCGACGAGGGAACCTTCGACTTTGCTCTGATGTACATCCCCGCCGAAAACGTCTATTACGAGATCATCGTGAAGGACGAGGCCACCGAGGAGGAGTCGACGGCGACGTATGCCACGGGCCGTCGCGTCATTCCGGTCTCTCCCAACAGCTTCTATGCGTACCTGCGCGTGATCGTGCTGGGGCTCCGCGGCCTGCAAATCGAGCGTGACGCCCGGGAGATCCAGGCGCGCCTGATCGGACTGGGCGGAGACCTCGAAAAGTTCCGCGAGGGCTTTGAGGTGCTAGGTAAGCATCTGGCCAACGCCCGGAGCAAGTACGAAGAGGCCGCTGGCGCGCTGAACCGGGTCGAAGTGAAGCTGGAGGGGATCGAGGGAAAGAGTCAACAGCCGACCCTTCCGGGAACCCTATAGCCCCCATGGCTGTTTCTCGATCACCACCCGCACGTACCGCACACGCATACGCTGTTTGACTTGCCATAGAGGCTCTGATAGCATCCCGAAGAATTTTGTTCCCGAGGTGCTCATCGTGAGTCTGCTCCACCTCCTGCAGCGATCCGCAGAGAAGTTCGGCGATCGGACCGCCCTGCTCGCCGGCGATCGGTTGATGTCTTACGACGAGCTCTGGGAGTCTGTCATACAGCTTGGCGCCGCCCTCCGCCACTCGGAAGTCACCCCGGGGGAACGGGTCGGTCTTATGTTGCCCAACATGCCGGCCTTCGTTCAGGCATACTTCGGTATCCTAGCGGCTGGCGCCACGGTGGTGCCGTTTAATACGTTGTATAAGCCTGAAGAAATCCGATACATTCTCGAAGATGCGACGATTCGACGGATCCTCACTAGCAAGATCTTTCTGCGGGATATACAAGAAGCGGCGGTGCCTCTTACGTTTCCGGTGTGCGCCATCGCACTGGATGCCGGCTTTGATCCGCTGGAATCTGGGCGCCCTGGGGTAGCGGCCAGCACCGGTCCGGAACGACTGCTCGGAAACCGAGAAGACGTGGCCGTGTGTCTGTACACCTCAGGGACCACAGGGCGGTCGAAGGGCGCTTTGCTCACCCACCACAATCTGCTGAGCAACATTGAGTCATTTCACCAAATCGCCCCCTGTGACGAACACGATCGCTTCCTCTGCGTGCTTCCTCTGTTTCACTCCTTCGCCGCCACCGTCGTCATGCTCTTTCCGTTGAGTATCGGGGGGACCATTGTGTTAGAACCCCGATTTGTTCCCGAACAAGTCCTCCGGAGCATGGCGGAAAAACACGTCACGGTCGTGACGGCTGTCCCCTCCATGTTTGCTGTATGGACGCAGCTTCCCCCTCTTACCCTTGACCTGTCCGCGGCCCGGTTTGCCGTATCCGGAGGCGCACCGCTCCCCATCGAAGTTCTTTATCGATTTGAAGCCCGATACGGGATCCCGATCTACGAAGGCTATGGGCTGACCGAGGCGGCCCCGGTTTTGACTGAAAATCCTCTTTTGGGTCATAGGAAAATCGGTTCAGTGGGACCGCCGCTGCCGGGAGTCGAGCTTCGGGTCGTGGATGGTGCGGGGCAAGACGTCCCGGTGGGAGAGGTGGGCGAGATTGTTGCGCGAGGGGGGAACATCATGCAAGGCTATCTAAACCGGCCTGAGGAGACCGCGGCGATCTTGAAGGACGGGTGGCTTTCCTCTGGCGATCTGGGTCGACGCGATGCCGATGGATATTTCTATATCGTCAACCGCAAAAAGGACCTGATTATTGTCGGGGGCTTGAACGTCTATCCACGGGAAGTCGAGGACATCCTGACGGCCCATCCGGCTGTGGCGGAGGTCGCCGTGATTGGTGTTCCCGACTCCACGCGAGGCGAAGTGCCGAAGGCCTACATCGTCCTGAAGCCGGGAGCGACTGCCTCAAGACAAGAACTCCTGCGCTTCGTGCGTGCACGCGCGGCGTCCTTTAAGGTTCCTCGAGACGTGGAGTTTTGTGAGGGTTTACCGAGAACGATCTCCGGGAAGGTCTTACGGCACCACCTGGGCTCCGACGCGAAGGCGTGATGAGAATGAGGGAGGGAAGCCACGTGGCGGCGGAACGGGTAGCCGTGAAGGATCTGAAAATCAATGATGCCGTGACCTCTTTCTTTCTGGTGCGCAATCCCCAACACCGCCTCCGGAAGACCGGGGAGCCTTTCTTCACTGTTCTCCTGACCGATCACACTGGGGAGCTGCCTGCGGTGATGTGGGAAGATCTTGAAGGGATTGGAGCGCAGATCCAGGAAGGGGATCTGGTGAAGGTGCACGGTGTTATCGGGAGTTACCAGGGCGAGATGCAACTGACGATTCAGCGCCTGCGGCTGGCGCGGGAAGGGGAGGCCGCCCTGGAAAATTTTCTTCCTGCCACCGAGGGCGATGTGGGCGCGATGCTCGCCTTTCTCCAGGAGACGATTCACGGGTTCAGCAACGATCCCCTCAAACGACTCCTCGGTCGTATCTTTGAAAAGGAAGGCTTTCGCCAGGCCTTTGTCGCTGCTCCGGCGGCCAAGGGACTTCACCACGCGTACCTCGGCGGGCTGCTCGAGCACACCGTTTCGGTCGTGAAGCTCTGCAAAGACATCGCGGCACATTACAGGGGAGTCGTCGATCTGGATCTCCTCCTTGCGAGCGCGATCCTTCACGATGCGGGGAAGATCTTTGAGTTGACGTGGAACCGTGGCTTTGATTACTCCGACGAGGGCCGGCTCCTCGGTCACATCACACAGGGGGCGATGTTTGTTGAGGAGCAGATCGGACAGATTCCCGACTTCCCGCTGCGACTTCGCATGGAGCTGTTGCACAACATCTTGAGCCATCACGGGCAATATGAGTGGGGCTCGCCGCGGCGACCGAAGACCGTGGAGGCCCTGATTCTACACGCGGTGGAGAATTTGGACGGGAAGGTCAACCTCTTTCTCAAGCTCGTCAAGCAGCATCCCGATCCGCACCGGGGGGGATGGACCGTCTTCCACCGAAGCTTCCAACGCCCGCTCTTTTTTGGAGAACCGGAATCGCCTGAGGGAGGACCCGAGGAACCACACGAAGAGGAGAGCTAGGGGAGAAAGGTCCCTTGCCCTGCGCGGGATTGCCCGGTTCCCTTGAAGAACCCTGTCAACCGAGGACGGGTATCCTGCGATGGCCAAAGAGGCAAAAAAAGTGTTGACAAAAAAGTATCCCTTGATGTATTTAATTCATCAAGGGATAAATGGATGCTGGATAGGCTCTTTTCGTCGGAGACGCGGGTAGATTTACTGGATCTTTTTTTGAGGCATCCAGAAGATCGGTTTTATGTGCGACAGATAGTCCGCGAGCTCAACCGAGACATCTCAGGGATTAAACGGGAGCTAGACAATTTGGAAAAAGCAGGCCTGCTGACAAGCACCAAGGTTGGTAATCTTCGTTACTACACCGCCGACAAAAGTTTTCCTCTTTATCCCGAACTCAAGGCAATCATCGATAAGACGCGAGGGGTTCCTCAGGCGATTGGTGAGGCGCTTCGGAGTATTCCCGGAATCCGGGTGGCCGTCATCTTCGGGGAGAGTGAGGCACCGGACCGAGAGGGCATCGACCTGTTGGTCGTGGGGCGACCGCGTATGGCGCAATTGAATCGGCGCGTGGCGGACCTCGAGCTCCGGATCGGACGCAATATCAATTACCTGGTGTTTGACGAAGGAGAGTATCAGCGACGGCAGGCGGAAGGGGACCCTTTCTTGAAGGAGGTCGTGCAGGGAAGCACGACGCCCTTGATCGGCTCGTTCAATGATCTGTGAACAACTCAAAGCGAAAGGCTTACTGGAGGTCGTGGCACCTAACTTGCAGCGCGCAAACCGTTTTATGGCACGGGCGGAAAAGGATCTGAAGACGGCACAAGCCATGGTGGGGACCGATGCCGAGTGGGCGTACGTCGTTGCCGCGCACGCCATACTGCGCGCGGGGCGGGCCTTGACGCTGGCGGAAGGCCTCCGTCCTCGAGGACGCGATCAGGCCCGGACGCTCCTGCAGATGACGGTGAGTCTTGTCGGCGAGGAAGAGCCTTCTATGGTAGAAGATCTTGAGCAAGTTCGGAAGAAGGGCCAGTATTTCTTAGAGGCAGCCGACCGCCCGATTTCCTTGTACGAACTGGAAGCGACGCTGAATATTGCGGAGCAACTCGTCCGTGTCGTGGCCAAGCGCGTCTATGCGAAAGACCGTCAGACGCGTCTGTTATAGCGTACGACCCGTCCCCCGGACAGTGTCGCGGGGGATGACCTACGAGGAAAGGGGGTGAGACTGGATGGCTAAGCGAAAAGGTGGGAAGAAGAAGGCTACCAAGAAGGCAGCTCCCAAGAGAAAAAAGAAACGGAAATAGGGAGAGTGCCAACTGGCTCGTGATGAATACTCTGGAGGAAAGGGGGTGAGACTGGATGGCCAAGAAGAGGAAAGCAGCCAAGAAGACCACGAAGAAAGCAGGTGGCAAGAAGAAAAAGAAATAAGAATGCTGCCTGGCTGGGGGACTGTCCCCCAGCCGTACTTATATTCCTATCTTCTGGTGTGAAGGAGGTTGGAACATTACAAGTCGTCGCATGGTAGACGGCGCGGGATGAGGGCAATAGCGTTGCCAGCGTCCTGAGCATCACACAGCGAGAGTCTTCCTTTCCCTCAAGGAATGAGCCCCTTACTTGTCTTCCCTGAGCGGCCATGGTATCTTTCTCTCCAGGTATCTCATTCTCCTGTTTGACTCGAGATCGATATGGAATCTTTTGCAGCTCTCGACTACTACCGCGTGGATGAATTGTATTCGGATGAAGAGCGCTTGGTCCGAGATACGGTCCGAGACTTCGTCGATGCCGAAGTGCTTCCGGTCATCGAGACACATCATCGCCAGGGGACCTTTCCCGTGGACCTTATCCCGCACCTGGGGGCGTTGGGCGTTTTGGGCGCTAATCTACAGGGGCACGGTTGTCCGGGGGTGACTGAGGTGGCCTATGGGCTCATTATGCAGGAGCTTGAGCGGGGAGATAGCGCGCTCAGGAGCTTTGCCTCGGTTCAGGGAGCGCTGGTCATGTACCCCATCTACACCTTCGGCACGGAGGCGCAAAAGACCGAATGGCTGCCGCGCCTCGCTCGAGGCGAAAAGATCGGATGTTTCGGGCTCACCGAGCCGGATCATGGATCCGATCCTGGAAGCATGGCGAGCAAGGCGATGCGACGAGGCGACCACTATATTCTGAATGGTAGCAAGCTCTGGATTACCAACGGGACGATTTCGGATGTGGCAGTCGTCTGGGCCCGGACCGATGAGGGGATTCGCGGCTTCTTGGTGGAGAAGGGAACGCCGGGGTTTGCGACACGGGAGATCCACGGAAAATTCTCCCTGCGTGCCTCCATTACGTCCGAGCTGATCTTTCAAAATTGCTGCGTCCCGCACGAGAATCTATTACCCGGAACCGAAAAGGGATTAAAGGCAGCGTTCGCATGTCTCAGTCAGGCGAGGTATGGAATTGCCTGGGGGGCTGTGGGCGCCGCTCTGGCATGCTACGATGTTGCGCTCCAATACGCCAAGACGCGGAGCCAATTTGGCCGGCCCATTGCCGGGTTCCAACTCGTGCAGCAAAAGCTCGTCTATATGCTCACCGAGATTACCAAGGCCCAACTCCTCTGTTATCGACTAGGCCAGTTGAAACAGGCGAGAAGTATCCACCATGCGCAGATCTCGCTCGCCAAGATGAACAATGTGGAGAAAGCCAGGGAAATCGCCCGCCTGGCCCGAGAGCTTTTGGGGGCGGCTGGCATTGTGGACGAGTATCCAGTGATTCGCCACATGCTGAATCTCGAGACCCTCTCCACCTATGAGGGGACACACGATATTCACACGCTTATCCTCGGGCGGGACATCACCAGCCTGAGCGCCTTTGCCTGATCTTCCCCCATTTTGCTTCTCCCGCGCGACTTGCAAACCCTGGTGGAATACGCATCCTCCCGGTTTCCCCCCTTTACTTTGTCCGATGGGTATGGTATGAAAAGCCACCATGCGAGTCACGTTCCGCATCATCATGGTGACGGGTGCGCTCACCGGGATGGGTTTTCTCGGGGCCCGGGTCCCAGGGGTCGGAGCAGAGCAAACGCGCCCCGCCGTCTCCCCGGCATCGCCCCAGGGGCCGGACACCGCCATTGAGCGGATTCGGATGACAGAGACCCAAAAGGGAAAACAAGTGTGGGAAGTTGAAGCAGATCGTGCAGAGGTTTTTGACGATCAAGGGAAAGCAGTCCTCACCCAAGTGGCCGATCCGGTGCGCATCGTCATTTACAATTCCGGGGAAACGTTAACCTCATTTGCGGGGAAGGTCATCGTGGACCTCAAAACGAAGGATCTCGAGCTCATCGGTAGTGTTCGATCTGAATCCAGCCAGGGCACAAGAATGTTCACCGAGTTCGTGAGCTGGTCCGCAGGGAAGCGACAGATCAGCACCGATGCCCCCGTCATGATTGAAAAGGAAGGATATCAAATCCGGGGAAAGGGGATGGTCGCGGATACCGTTTTGGAGCAGGTGACCGTCCGCGAGCGGATTGCCTCTCAGGTCACGCTGTCTCGACAACGGGAGCCGGGGCGATGAGCCGGTCATGGAGAGGTGTATGGTTTTTTCTACTGTGCATGTGCGGCAGCGTCGCGCTGGCGGCCCAGACTTCGCCCTCGAAAGGAAAAGAGTCACAGCGGCCTACGACGGTGACCGCCGATCGTCTCGAGGTGAGTCTGAAGGATCGGCGGGCGATCTACAGCGGCAAAGTCGTCGCCAAGACGACGGACCTGACGGTCACCGCCAACCGGATGGAATTTGACTTCGATGAAAAGATGGAAGTCGTCGAACGGATGGATGCAGTCGGAAATGTTCATATCTCCCACACTGAGGGACACAACGCGGCTGCAGAGCGGGCGACCTATTACGTGGTGGAGGACAAGGTGATCCTCGAGGGGCACGCCAAGGCGTGGGGACAGGGAAACACGGTGAGCGGGACGCGGATAACCCTGTTTCTCAAAGAGGACCGTCAGGTCGTCGAGGGCAATGAGAACGAACGGGTCACAGCAATCATCACTCCCAAACAGCAACCTGGGCAGATGAGGTGAACCTGGGCTGGTGAATCAAGAATCGAGCATTCGGTTAGAGGTAAACATTCAGGAAGATGGTCTTCGGGCTCAGGGGCTGGTCAAGGCCTACCGGGGCAGAAGGGTTGTTTCGAGGGTAAGCATAGCCATCAGGCCGGGGGAGGTGGTAGGGCTCTTGGGACCGAACGGCGCCGGGAAAACGACCACCTTCTATATGATCCTGGGCCTTGTCCGACCCGACGATGGTCGCGTGTTCCTGAATGGCGAAGAGATCACGACGCTCGCCGTCTACCAGCGAGCCCGGCGTGGCATAGGATTTCTCCCACAGGAGCCATCAGTGTTCCGTCGCCTCACGGTCCGAGAGAATTTAATGGCCGTGCTCGAGACGCTTCCCCTGAGTGAGGCGGAGCGAGTGAAGCAATTGGATGACCTTCTCCACGAACTCACGATTGCTCATCTGGCCGCGACACCGGCCTATGGCCTCTCTGGGGGCGAGCGGCGGCGGGCTGAGATCGCCCGCTCGCTTGCGACGTCTCCTACGTTTATCCTCTTGGATGAACCCTTTGCGGGGATCGATCCCATTGCCGTGTACGATATCCAGGCCATGCTCATGCAGCTCAAGAGCAGGGGGATTGGCCTCCTCGTTACCGACCATAACGTGCGAGAAACGTTGCAAATTGTCGATCGGGCCTATATCTTGCATAACGGAGAGCTTTTACTGTCTGGGACGGCGTCTGAACTCGCCGCCGACCAAAAGGCGCGTGAGATCTACCTCGGGGAGCGCTTTACCTTATAAGACGGGGACTTAGAGGTTAACGATGATCCTTGAGATTCATGATTGGTCGAACCCGATGTCGGTAACTCCGAGCTGAAGAGCCATGTCCATGGAAATGCGCCTCAGCCTCCGCCAAGCCCAGCGGATGATCATGACGCAATCGCTGCAACAGGCCATCGGCCTCTTGCAACTCTCTCGGTTGGAGCTCATCCAAGCGGTTCGGCAGGAGTTGGAAGAAAATCCGATGCTCGATGAAGAAATTCTGGAGGAGCCCCGACTGGCGGGCGAGGCCTCTGGGGATGCGTCCGGGGATGATGAGGGTCAACAGGGAGAGGATCGCCTCGCCGATTTTGACTGGGAAAGTTATCTCGAAGATAGCTCGGACTATCGTCGGGAGTTTCCGCGGGAGGAAGTGGAGCGCTGGTCCCCCGAGGAACGACTGACGCGACCTCGCTCCCTGAGCGACCATCTTCTCTTTCAACTGCATCTCTCCACCTCGGATCCTGGCCTCATTCAGTGGGCCACGGAAATCATCGGGAATCTCGATGAGAACGGGTATCTGGCGATGGACCCTGAAGAACTCCGGGGGAAGACATCAGCGGATCAGGAGCTGATCGAGAAAGCGCTCCGGTTAGTCCAGAGCTTCGATCCTCTCGGGGTGGCGGCGCGGGACCTTCGAGAGTGCCTTCTGCTTCAGCTCGAGGCTCTGAAGGATGGAGAGCAGGTCGCGGTGGCCCGCACCCTTGTCGCTGACCATCTGGCTGAGCTGGAAGGGCGCTATCTCACGAGGGTCGCCGACAAGTTAAAGGTTTCCTTTAAGACGATTCAAGATGCCGTGCTCCTGATTTGCTCTCTCGAGCCGAAGCCGGGGCGCACTTTCAGCACCGAGGAACCTCGGTATATCACCCCTGACGTCTATGTCCTGAAAGTCGATGATCGATTTGTTGTTGTTCTGAACGAGGACGGGCTTCCGCGCCTGCGGATCAGTTCTTATTATCGGAGCTTGTTAAGCAAGGGGAGAGCGAGCTCGAAAGAGACCCGGGAGTACGTTGAAGGGAAGATGCGCTCCGCCCTCTGGCTGATCCGTTCCATCGAGCAGCGCCAGCGCACGCTATTCAAGGTGACTGAAGCCATTGTGAAGTTTCAGCGGGAGTTTCTGGAGAAAGGAATCACCGCTATGCGGCCCCTGACCCTCAAGGAGGTCGCAGAAGTGATTAGCATGCATGAATCGACCGTGAGTCGTGTCACCACCAACAAGTATGTGCATACTCCGGAGGGCCTCTTTGAGCTCAAGTATTTCTTCCATCGTGGGGTTCAAGCGACCGATGGTGAGGCGGTGTCCTCCCTCACGGTCAAAGAGTTGGTCCGGAGGCTGCTGACCGGAGAAGATATAGGCAAACCCCTCTCAGACCAAAAGATCGTAGAGGTCCTCAAGCAGCAAGGGATCGAGATCGCCCGCCGGACTGTTGCCAAGTATCGCGGACAGCTCCGGATCCCTTCCTCGAGTCAACGTCGCAGATACTAGTGCCGTTCCCACTCGTTCATCGACCCTACTTGCTGCACACGGTGGCGCCCCTCCCTCCCCTCCCCTTTCCTGAGGAGGTGTGATATGCAGATTTTTCTCACTGGACGCAATCTGGAAGTCACTGAAGCCCTCAGGCGTTACGCAGAAGACAAGGTGGGAAGGCTACAAAGGTACTTGGAAAAGATTACATCGGCCCACATCGTCCTGTCCGTCCAGAAATATCGGCAAATCGCAGAAGTGACGCTGCGGGTGAGGGACCTGACCATTCGCGGGGAAGAGAGCACCGTTGATTTGTATTCTTCTATCGACTTGGTAGTCGAGAAACTGGAGCGCCAGCTACAACGGTACAAAGGAAAGATCCTGGGCCATACCAATCGGAGTGGAAGGTCACAAGGTCCACTGGTGTCCGGAGAGGCGCACGAGGGGTCCCGGATGGTAAAGGCCAAACGGTTTGCCATGAAACCAATGTCCCTTGATGAAGCCATTCTGCAGATGGACTTATTGGGCCACGCCTTTTATGTCTTTCGCAACGCCCAGACCGATGAAGTCAATGTGGTGTACCGACGCCGCGAAGATACCTATGGCCTGATCGAGCCCGAGACCTAGGGGACGTCAGGGCTCAGCACACCGGAGCGTATATGGAGTTTATTATCGTCACGGGAATGTCAGGTGCTGGCAAGAGCCAGGCGATCAAGACGCTGGAAGATCTTGGTGTCTTTTGCGTTGACAATCTTCCCGCTTCTTTGATCCCAACAGTCGCGGATCTCTGCGCCCATTCAGAACAGCGGATCGATCGAGTTGCCTTTGTTATCGATGTTCGGGAGGGAGAGTTCCTTCGTCCTCTTCAGAAGGTCTTGGCGACTTTGAGGGAGCGCGGACATGCAGTCCATGTCATCTTTCTTGACGCGGATGATCAGGTTCTCGTCCGGCGGTTCAGTGAAAGCCGTCGGCCCCATCCGCTTGCCCCGCAGGGTGCAATTCTTGGGGGGATTGGTCTGGAGCGACAACGGATGACCCAACTGAAGAGTGAGGCGGACAGGGTCATCGACACAAGCGGTCTTACTATCCATGACCTTCGAAGGCTGTTGGTCAATACCTTCCGCGATCATCGACCGGGGAGCAAGACGACGATTAGCTTTGTTTCCTTCGGATATCGGCACGGCCTCCCGTCCGAGGCGGACCTCGTCTTCGACCTCCGTTGTCTTCCCAATCCTCATTTTCAGGAGGAGTTGCGGCCCCTGACAGGGCAGCATCCCGCCGTTGCGAAGTTTCTCTTGGAAGATCTGAACGTGACATCCTATCTGGACCAGCTGTGGGAGTTTCTCCATGTCACAATCCCTTACTATCTGCGCGAGGGAAGGGCCTATCTGATCGTTGCCTTTGGCTGCACTGGCGGTCGACACCGATCGGTGTGCGTCGCCGAGTGCCTGAGCCGCCAGTTTCAGGCGAAGGGCCTGGAAGTGGGGGTGCGCCATCGCGATATCGAAAAAGAATAATTGAATGCCCGAAATTGCAAGCATCCCAGGGAAAGCACACTACGCTGGTCGATGGCGCCTTTTGCTCGACGAGCCGCGCGATGGCCCCACGAACATGGCCATCGACGAGGTGCTGGGGCTCGCGTGTGCGCGCGGCTGGAGTTCGCCCAGCCTGCGTCTGTACCGCTGGGCCGTCCCGACCGTCTCGCTGGGGTACAACCAGCCCATGCGCGGCGAGATAAACCATGATCTCTGCGTCGAGCAAGGGATTCCTCTGGTCCGCCGGCCGACGGGGGGCCGGGCACTCCTGCACCACCACGAGCTGACGTACAGCCTTGCCGTCCCGATTCCGTACGGCAACCGGGGTGTTCTCCAAGATTACCGCTGGATCAGCCACTGCTTGCTCCTCGCCTTGAAAAGGTTAGGGGTGGTGGCGGCGTTGAGCCGAGGAACTCGGATAACGGATGAGGCCGGTGGTATGTGTTTTCTCTCGAGATCGCGGTATGAGTTGACCGTGAATGGGCGGAAAGTTTTGGGATCAGCGCAACGGCGGTTCAGCGGTGCCCTCCTGCAGCACGGATCCCTCTTGATCGATATAGATCAGTCCGCCTGGACGACCCTCTTCCCCCAGGCGAGAGAGCTGAGAGCACGGGCAACGGCGCTCAAGAGTCTGCTGGGGCGATCGCCCGATTGGGAAGAGCTCGTGCAAGCCCTGCGGGGGGGATTTGAGGAGGGAGCCAAAGTTTCCCTCGAGCCGGGGGAACTGACCCTCCGAGAGCGATCCTTGGTGGAGGGGCTGGTGGCCAGCCGGTACGGAACCACCGAATGGACTTCTCGCCGCTAAAAACCCCTCCGCTAACGATCTTCTTTGGTGTGGTTGGCACGGAGTTGGCACCTTGACAGTAAAACGGAGCTCTGGTACGCTAAACACGGAAAATGTATGATTTTCTGAGCCCTAGAGAGGGCTGATCCAGGGTTAGGTCCATATGGAGACGAAGCGACAACACCTCGAGAGCGCTTTGAGCTACGTTCAGCAGGGAAAGCTGGATCGAGCGATTGCTGAATACGAGGCGATCCTCCGGGGTGATCCCAACGACTCCAGTGTGCTGAACGCGCTGGGAGATCTGTGTGCCCGGACGGGGAGTAAGGCGGACGCCATCCGATATTTCTCACGCCTGGCCGAAGCCTATCGAATTGACGGCTTGTATGTACGCGCCGTGGCTGTTTACAAGAAAATGCTGAAGCTTGACCCCTTGAACGCGGAAGCCTCGCTGGCCTGTGGGGAGCTGTACGCCGAGCAGGGGCTGGTCGCGGAAGCCAAGCTGCAATTCCAGGGGCTGGCCGACCATTACCTGAGGCGGGGTAATATGAATGGCGTGGTGGGGATGTATGAAAAGATGATCCGAATAGATCCGGGACACCGCCCAACTTTGCATAAGCTTGCGGGGATCCTCGTGAGACCCGGGCGGGTAGAGGAGGCCTTGAACAACCTCAATGGTTTGGGCGAACGTCTCGTCGGAGCCGGACAGGTAGAAGATGCTGGACAGATTTTCGAAAAGGCAGTGGAGCTCTTGCGATCTCAAGGGCGGGAGGCGGATGCGGTACGCTTCGCGCAGGGGCTCGATGCTCTGGGTTCTCCTGGGGCGGGACTCGAGGATGCAACAGCGGCCCTTTCTCCCGGGGAAGGAATTAACCTGGACGCGGAGCGAATACTCGCGGAGGAAACTTCCCCCCTGCAGATCTTCCCAGAGTCGCTTCTCGAAGAGGAAGGGGTATCGGCTCTGGAGGCGCCCGAGACGATTGGGGAAAGATTGCAGCCCGATCTCGAGGACACGGCATCCCTTCATGATAAAGGCCTCTCCGTGGAGGATGCGGTGGAGGTCGATATCTCCATCGACGCAAGGACCGAATCCTTTGGGCGGATGGAGCCCGCGGCTATCGAGCTGGATCCCTCAAGGGAATCCGCAGAGCTGGTCCCCATTGCAGCAGAACCGTCAGAAACTAGACGAGGGGTGGAGCCACAGACGCTGGAAGAGGAGCTACAAGAGGCGAACTTTTTCATGCAGCAGGGGATGCTCCAGGAGGCCCGGGCCATCTTCCAGCGGATTCTCCTACAGGATCCGGAACACCAGCTGGCTAAACAGCGCTTGGCGGAAATCGAGGGAGTAACACCAACGCCGACGAGTGAGGAAAGTCCTCGGCCGGATGTGAAAAAGCCGTCACTCTTTCGGGTGACTGACGCGAAAGCTCCTGAGGGGGAGTTTGTGGACCTTGCCGGCGAGTTGAATGCTGATCTGGGTCTGGCGGAGTCGTCTTCGTCGGCAGATCTCGAGCCCGAAGTGCAGGATCTGTTGTACCAACTCGATCAAGGGATCCGCGACCAACTCGACGTCGCGGACTATGAGACACATTATAACTTAGGACTGGCTTATAGGGACTTGGAACTCTACGAGAAGGCCATTGAAGAATTTCGGCTGGCCGCCAAGGACGCTGCCCATCGGATTCGGTGCGCAAGCCTTATCGGTCTCTGCTATTTAGCCAAGGGGGAGCCTGAACAGTCGGTACAGGAATTCCTCAAGGGGCTTGCGGTGGCACAGAGGGGCACCGAGGAACGGTGGGCGATCCTCTATGATCTCGGCACGGCGTATGAGGCATTCGGGGACCTAAGAAAGGCGCTTGAGACTCTGACGACCATCCATAGCGAGGCGCCGAAGTTTCGAGACATTCGCGTACGAATCCGGGACGTGAGGGCCCGTATAGCAAAGATCCGAGGGTCCTCGCGATAAGGGATGGTGAGCTGTGTTAGGTTGGACTCTCCGGGCACCAGATTTCCTTGATCAGAGGCAAGGTGCCGTCTTGGAGGATGCCCTCGGTTAAGGACGTGGTCCGCTCGCTCACATGATGCCAGGTGGCCTCCATTGAATCTGCCGAATACGCTTAGCCTGGTTCGAATCTTCCTTGTCCCCTTTCTTGTCGTTTTCCTGATCGCCACCGCTGAACCCCGGAATTATTTGGCGGCGGGCATCTTTGTTGCGGCGGTCTTTACCGATTGGCTGGACGGTCGGATCGCTCGGAGCCGCAGGCAGGTCACCACACTTGGGCAGCTGTTAGATCCCATCGCCGACAAGCTGTTGATTGCGGCGGCGCTTATCTCTCTGGTAGAGATCCGGCGGGTGGCGGCCTGGGTGGCCACAGTTATCATTGGGCGAGATATTGCGATCACCGGACTCCGCAGCATTGCCGCGTCCCAGGGGCTCATCATTTCCGCCTCGCAGCTGGGAAAGTACAAGATGGGGGCGGAGGTGATTGCCGTGATTCTGCTCATCCTCGATCCCGGGGTCTCACGGGTTATCGGTCTCGCTCTTACCCTTGGAGGGTTGGCGCTCGGCGTGGCGCTCGTCTTGAGCGTTGCCTCCGGGATCGACTATTTTGTGCGCTTTTGGCGACAGCTCGGCCTTGGAGTAACGGTCCAATCCAAAGGGGATTGAGTTGGGTCTGATCGTCCAGAAGTACGGGGGAACGTCAGTAGGAGACCTCGAGCGGCTGAAGCATGTCGCCAGACGGATCGTGGAGGCGAGAGGGGCCGGAAATGAGGTGGTGGTCGTCGTGTCGGCCATCGCCGGAGAGACGGATCGGCTTCTGCAGCTTGCTCATCAGGTCACCGAACATCCTGATTCCCGTGAGCTGGATGTTATCCTGGCGACGGGAGAACAGGTGGCCATCGGGCTCCTCTCCTTAGCTATCCAGGGCTGTGGGGCCAAGGCGCGCTCCTTTACCGGAACGCAGGTGCGGATTCTCACGGATAACGTGCATACCAGGGCCCGGATTCTCAATATCGACGTCGAGCGGATCCGGCAAGCGCTCGAGGAAGGGGAAATTGCCATTGTGGCTGGGTTTCAGGGGGTCAACGCCGAGGAAGAGGTGACGACCCTCGGCCGGGGAGGGTCAGATCTCACGGCTGTTGCCTTGGCCGCCGCCTTACAGGCCCACGTCTGCGAGATCTATACCGATGTCGAGGGAGTGTATACGGCCGACCCCACTCTGGTTCCTACGGCGCGGAAACTTGCCCAGGTCACGTACGAGGAGATGATCGAGATCGCGAGCCTGGGGACCAAGGTACTCCAGACACGGGCCGTCGAGTATGCCAAGAACTACAACGTGTCGATTCATGTACGTTCGAGCTTCACCAAGAATCCAGGAACCCTGCTGGTCCGGGAGGATCAAGCCATGGAGAAGGTTGTGGTCTCGGGAATTGCCTATAACAAGGATGAGGCGAAGATCACGATCACTCGTGTGGTCGATCGTCCCGGAATCGCCGCCAAGCTTTTTGGCAAAGTAGCGGAGGCCGGGATTGTGGTAGACATGATCGTCCAAAACATCAGCCAGGACGGTCATACCGATATCTCTTTTACGGTTCCGAGGGCCGACTTTCGCAAGGCGATGGAGCTCGTCGATGGGTTGGCGAGAGAGATCGGAGCGGACCAGGTCCTTGGAGACGACCGGATTGCCAAGGTGTCCATGGTGGGGGTAGGCATGCGGACCCATTCGGGCGTGGCCGCGAGGATGTTTGCTGCGTTGGCAAAAGAAAGTATCAATATCATGATGATTAGCACCTCAGAGATTAAGGTGTCATGCGTGATCGAGGCGAAGTACACAGAGCTCGCGGTGCGGGTCCTCCATGATGCGTTTGAGTTGGCAGGCCAGCCGACGGGGGACAGATGAATATTCGTTCCTTGGCGCCCGCCGATGTGGCCTTCGCCACACTGCTCTTGCTGATCCTCGTTCTCTTCACCTTCAGGGCACCCACGATGGTGGAGGAGCCAGGTTTTACTGTCCGATCTGAGGTAAAGCCCGAACCGGATCTGCAACGTGACGGATCAGTCCTCGAGGGTCTTCGGGTGAATCCCAATCGGGCCGATGCGCAAGACTTGACCGCTCTACCGGGAGTGGGGCCAGCCCTGGCCGAGACGATTGTACAGTTTCGAGAGGTACACGGCCCTTTCGGGCGCCTCGGCGATCTTCGAGAGGTGCCGGGGATCGGCGCCAAGCGGCTGCAGAAGATGCGCCCGTATTTGACCCTGGAAGAGGAGGCGCGATGGTCTACCAAGTGAAGCTTCCAGCATTTGAGGGGCCGTTGGACTTGCTACTCCATCTCATCCGGGTCGACGAAGTCGACATCTACGATATTCCGATCGCACGGATTACCGATGAGTACTTCCAATACCTTGCCTTGCTCCAAGAGTTGGATCTTGACGTCGCGGGAGAATTCCTCGTTATGGCAGCCACCTTGGTGTATATCAAGTCGAAAATGCTGTTACCGGCTGACCCATCTGCACCCGAGGAGCCACTCGCAGAGGACCCCCGGACCCCATTGGTCGATATGCTTTTGGAGTATCAGCGCTTTCGAGCGGCGGCCGAAACGTTGTCGGGGCGAGAGGATCAGCAACGACAGTTTTTCTTTCGTTCGATCCCCCTGGAAGTTCCTGCGGGGGGAGAGACACTTGAGGTGAATCTTTTTGACCTCCTTGCGGCGTTTCGGGAAGTGCTCGAGCGTGCCAAGGATCAGCCGGTCCTGGACATCGTTGCTCGGCCGGTGACCACGGGCGAGCGGATGGTGGCGATCCTAGATAGGGTTGCAGTGGAAGCTTCCGTCAGCTTCGGATCGCTGTTTCCACCAGGCGCGGATCGGCGCACCGTGATCATAACCTTCCTGGCCCTCTTGGAGCTTCTGCGGCAGGGATCGATCCGTGTCCAGCAGCGGCTCGACTTCGGCGAGATTGTCGTCATGCGAGCCCTGGCATGAGCCAAGATCAGATGGCAATTTTGGAAGCGCTATTATTTGCCTCTCCTGATCCTCTCTCGATCGAGCACCTCCAGGTAATCCTGGGCGACGTAGAGAAAGAGAGGGTAGTCAGTCGCCTCAGTTCTCTTCAGGAAGCGTATGAAAAGAATGGTTCAGGGCTCACGATCGTTCAGGTCGCCGGTGGCTTTCGGATGTCGACGCGCCCTGATCTCCACCCGTGGCTCGGTCGGCTGGCCAGGACGCGCCCCGCGCGGCTTTCGCGACCGGCCCTTGAAACGCTAGCCATCATTGCCTACCGGCAACCGATCACGAAGACTGAAATTGAGGCCGTCCGCGGCGTCTTGGTGGACGGGGTCCTCAAGACTCTCATGGAGCGAGATCTTATCCGGGTCCTCGGGCGAAAGCGGGAGGTCGGCAGGCCGCTTCTCTACGGAACCACGCGAAAATTTTTAGAATATTTTGGTTTCCACGATATTACCGAGCTTCCCTCCACTCAGGAGATCGAAGCCCTCATCCCGCCGCGACAGGACACAGATGAGACCATGAGGGCGGAGAGAGAAGATTCTTAACCCAGGTGTGACCTCTTGACTGTGGCTATAATGTGGCGTTCTTGGCGCTGTGACCGCAGACAAACAGCAGGTGAAAGAAGCCATGGGAATCGAAGAACTCCGTCGACAGATCGATGCCCTTGATAGCGAAGTCCTTGAGCTGCTAAATCGCCGGGCCGAAATCGTGGGAAAGATCGGGGAGGAGAAAAGCAAGGGGAATATTGCCTACCACTCCCCTGAGCGGGAGGAGGAAATCATCGGTCGCCTGACGCGGGAGAACCGGGGACCGTTCCCCAGCAGGGCAGTCAGAGGGGTCTACCGGGAGATCCTGTCTGCGTGCCTCTCTTTGGAGCAGACTCTCAAGGTGGGCTACCTTGGACCTCAGGCAACCTTCACCCATATGGCCTGCATGAAGCGATTTGGCCAGTTGGCCGAATATATCCCCCTGCGAGGGATTGGGGACGTCTTCAAAGAGGTGGAAAAGGGAAAGGCAGACTATGGGGTCGTGCCGGTCGAGAACTCGACCGAGGGGATGGTGAGTCACACCCTTGATATGTTTGTTGATTCCGACTTGAACATTTGCGGCGAGATCCTTATGGAGGTGTCGCACCACCTCCTGTCCAAGCACGGAGAGAAGGGGCGGATCGCGAAGATCTACTCCCACCCCCACGCAATCGCCCAGTCCCGAAATTGGCTGGACGCGAATATGGCACGAGTCGCGCTCTTCGAAGTTCCCTCTACGGCCGCAGCAGCGGAGATCGCGGCGAAGGACGAGACAGCAGCGGCCATCGCGTCGGAGCTGGCGAGTCGCCTGTACGACCTGAAAATGGTGGCATCCCGGATTGAAGATAGCCCGTATAATTTTACGCGGTTCCTCATCATCGGACAGACATCGAGCCCCATGACGGGGAATGACAAAACCTCCATCCTCTTTGCGATCCGGGACCGGGTCGGGGCGCTCTTCCGGATGCTTGAGCCCTTTGCCCATCACCAAATCAACTTGACCAAGATCGAATCGCGCCCCTCGCGCTACCGCGTCTGGGAGTATATCTTCTATGTGGATTTTGAGGGACACGCCGGGGAAACGCCGGTGAAGGCTGCGCTGGAGCGGCTCCGGGAGGAATGTCTCTTTCTCAAGGTCCTGGGCTCGTATGCCAGGGAGCCGCTTCGGGCCAAGAGCTGACGCGGCCCACAGCGACGCGTCCTCGCTGGGTCTCATCGGCGGTGGACGACGAAGGATGAAACGGTGAAGCGTAAGGACAAATCGCTTGCAGAGTTGGCACAGCCCCATGTTCTCGGGCTGATCCCATATGGCCCGGGGAGACCGATTGAGGAAGTGAAGCGAGAGCTCGGCCTTGACGAAGTGGTCAAGCTTGCCTCCAACGAAAATCCCCTGGGACCCTCCCCATTCGCCGTACAGGCCATTCGGGAGGCGCTTCAAGGGCTTCACCGGTATCCGCATGGAGGCTGTCACAGCCTACGGCAGCGGCTGAGTCAGCACCTGGACGTGAGACCGGAAGAGCTCTGCTTCGGAAACGGAAGCAACGAGCTCTTGGAGCTCGTTACCCGCGCCTTTTTGGGACCGGAGGATGAGGCGGTCATGGGGGATCCGGCCTTTGTGGTGTATCGGCATGTATGTCAGGCTGTCGGATCCAAGATCCGAGAGATCCCGCTCAAAGATTATACGCACGATTTGCGTGGGATGTTGCAGGCGGTCACTGCTCGGACGAAGCTCGTCTTTCTGGGAAACCCGAATAATCCTACGGGAACGTGTGTCGCGCCGACGCAGTTGTATGCGTTTCTGGAAGCGCTTCCCGGGCATGTTATCCTCGTTGTGGATGAGGCATACCGGGAGTATGTGCCGCTGGATCTCCAACCAGACCTTCTTGGGTACATCCGGGATGGACGTTATCTCCTCACGCTGCGGACCTTTTCGAAAGCGTATGGTCTCGCGGGACTTCGGATCGGCTACGGAATTGGGCCTGCCGAGATGGTAGAAATTCTGAACCGGGTGCGACAACCCTTCAATGTCAATGCCTTAGCCCAGCAGGCGGCCTTGGCTGCGCTTGATGATACTGCCCACCTCGAGGAGACATTGCGAATCACTGAAGTAGGCCGAAGAAGCCTCCAGGGCCACTTGGACGAGATGGGACTTTCGTACGCTCCGAGTGTGACCAACTTCATTCTCGTCGACGTCGGCGTTGAGGGCAAGGTGTTGTCCCACAGCCTCCTTCGTAAGGGAGTTATTGTTCGGTCTATGGAAGGGTATGGTTTCCCCACACATATTCGGATAACGGTGGGGATACCGCAGGAGAATACGCGCGCGATCAAGGCGCTCGCCGACGCGCTCGACGAGGCGAGACAGCGGTGAGGTCATGGGGTTCCACAGGGACGGGGAGTGAACCATGATCATCGTCATGCGATCCGGCGCCACTCAGGCAGACATTGACCAGGTCGTGGAGCGCATTGCGCAGCACGGATTAAAGCCTCATATCTCGACAGGCGTGGAACGGACGATTATCGGGGCCATTGGAGATGAACGGGTCCTGCGCAATGTCCCGTTCCAAGCATTGCCCGGGGTCGAAGAAGTTCTTCCCATCCTGAAACCCTTCAAGCTTGCCAGCCGAGATTTTAAAGCCGAGCCAAGCGTGGTCGAAGTCAATGGCGTGGCCATAGGAGGGAAGCGACTGGCCGTGATTGGCGGCCCCTGCTCGGTGGAGGGGCGTCAGATGCTGTTGGATATGGCACGAGTGGTCAAGGAGGCGGGGGGCACGCTGCTGAGGGGCGGGGCTTTTAAACCGAGGACGTCCCCCTATTCGTTTCAAGGGCTAGGAGAGGAGGCCCTCAAGTATCTAGCTGAAGTTCGGGAGGTCACCGGACTGCCGGTGGTCACTGAACTGATGGACCCTCGGGACGCAGAGCTCGTCATGAAGTATGCCGACATGATCCAGATTGGCGCCAGGAACATGCAAAACTTTCGACTCCTCAAAGAGGTGGGTATCCATCGCAAGCCGGTCTTCTTAAAACGAGGAATGAGCTCCACGATCAGCGAGCTCCTCATGTCGGCCGAGTACATCATGTCGGAGGGAAACTACAACATTGTCCTGTGCGAGAGGGGCATCCGGACATTCGAGGACTACACGCGGAACACCCTGGATCTATCCGCGGTGCCGTCCCTCAAGCAGCTCTCTCACCTTCCAGTCATCGTCGACCCGAGTCACGCCGCGGGGAAGTGGGATCTGGTCGCCCCGCTTGCCTTGGGGGCCATCGCCGCCGGTGCCGATGGCCTGATGATCGAGGTGCATCCACAACCGGGGGAGGCCTTGTCGGATGGACCCCAGGCCCTGCTCCCCGAACGGTTCACGGTGCTCATGCAACAGATACGGGCCTTGGCGCCCATCGTGGGACGGACCCTGTAAATACGATGAGAAACCTCCGACAACCGATCGCCCAATTCAGACCCTCATCGGACTTCGGTCATCGAACGATGGACAGTGCACTATGAACGGTGAACCGATCTTTGAACGGATGGCGGTAATCGGCGTAGGCCTGATCGGTGGCAGTCTGGCTCAGGCGTGCCGGGGCGGGATCGCCCGTCGAGTCATTGGCCTCGATGTTGATCAGGAGCACTTGAAACAGGCGGTTGCCCTTGGTCTCGTGGATGACGTGGGCGACTTTCCTGGCGGGGTCGAGGGGGCCGATCTCGTTGTCGTCGCGGTCCCGGTCGGAGCCGTTGTGGATGTGGTCCGTGCTGTGGGGCCGCACCTGGCGGGTGGGTGTATCGTGACCGACGTGGGAAGCGTGAAGGGGGCTCTCGTCACCGAGGTAGAGGCCGGGATCCCGCCCGGTCGGGAGTTTGTCCCCGGTCATCCCATCGCGGGTACCGAACACTCTGGGCCCGGAGCCGCCGTATCTACCCTCTTTCAGGGCAGCTTGTGTGTTCTCACACCTACCTCGCGGAACGCGGAGGCCGCGGTCAAAAAAATTGTTCGTCTGTGGGAAAAGGTGGGGTCACATGTGGTCCTGATGGACCCTTTTCGGCACGATTATATCTTCGCCCTTGTGAGCCACCTGCCGCATGTGGTCGCCTACGCGCTCGTCGGAACGATTCTGAACCATGAGGACGGCGGGGAGGAGCTCTTGCGGTTCAGCGCTGGAGGGCTTCGGGATTTTACCCGGATCGCGGCCTCTCATCCGATCATGTGGCGCGATATCCTGATCCGAAATCGCGGCGAGGTGCTGAAATCCATCGCCAGATTCCGCGCGGTCCTTGGGCAGATTGAGGAGATGATTGAAACAGAGGACGGAGCCTGTTTGGTCCAGGAGTTTCAGCGGGCTAAGGAGGTGCGTGAGCAACTTGGTTCGGCAGGCTCCCCACCGGTTCGGTGAAGGCAATGCCCTTTTCTCGGCGTGAGGTGGCGCTCCTCGTGGGACTCAGACGACCTTATCAGTCTCGTTGGGAGGTGGAAGATTCCTTGGAGGAGCTCGTTCAACTGTCGGTCTCCGCAGGGGCCGATCCTGCCTTCTGCGTCGTCCAAGAGCGAGCCATGCCCAATCCTCGTACCCTGATCGGTCCGGGGAAAGCTCAGGAGGTCAGAGAAGTTTGTGAAGAGGGGGTCGATCTGGTCATCTTTGATGATGACCTGACCGGTTCCCAACAGCGGAATCTTGAGGCGACACTGCAGCGAAAGGTCATCGACCGGACGGGGCTCATCCTGGATATCTTTGCGCAGCGGGCCCGGTCAAAGGAGGGAAAGCTTCAGGTCGAGCTCGCCCAGCTCAAATATCTGCTTCCGCGCCTCACGGGCCATGGCAGTGACCTATCGCGGCTTGGCGGTGGAATTGGAACGCGGGGTCCAGGCGAGACCCAACTCGAAGTGGACCGTCGCCGGATTCGACGCCGCATCGTCAAGATTGAAGGGGAACTCGAGGGGGTCCGCCGCCATCGGGCGCTGTTGCGTCGACATCGACAGAAACAGGCCCTCGCGACGGTAGCCCTCGTGGGCTACACCAATGCAGGCAAGTCGTCACTCTTGAATGCGCTGACCCACGCTACGCTTCCGGTGGCCGACAAGTTCTTTGCCACCGTGGATCCCACCTTGCGGAAGGTAATCCTCCCCGGCGGCCGGGTGGTTCTCTTGTCCGATACCGTCGGGTTTATCAAAAAACTTCCCCATCAGCTGGTGGCGGCATTCAAAGCGACCTTGGAAGAGGTCCGGAACGCGGACCTCCTGCTCCACGTGATCGATATTTCCCATCCCCAGTGGCAAAGCCAGGAGCAAGGGGTGATCGCGGTTTTGGAGGAGCTGGGAGTTGCGACAAAGCCACTGATCAACGTTCACAACAAGGTGGATAAACTCCCCTACCCGGAGGGGGTGACATTTCTTTCCCGGAGGCCCCAATCGGTGGTGACGTCAGCGAGGACCGGTGCAGGACTGACGGAGCTTAAGACTGCCATTGCAGAGAGCCTGAACACCCTCGACGAGGCGCGGGCTCGCTCCGAAGCGAGGGGCCGGGGCTGAGACGTCACAACCGGTGATCGAGTGCCGCCTGAGCCTCACGATCAAGCGAACCCTCAAGGTCCCGAAAGCCGCTCAGCTTCTCTATAGAATCCAGAACATCCAAAATCTCGTGTAAAATAGCTGCCATTAAGCGAAGCTGCAAAAACCACCGCCCGGCAGCCAGTGTCAGGGCCGCGGGGTTGACGGGTATCCGTTTGTGCGTGTCTGCCCAGGCGACTATATAGGCTAGGTCGTTATACCCAGCCATTAGTCGCAAGAGATCGACTGCCAATGGATCAGAAGATGGAAATACCTTTGCAACGGGAAAGGTGTAAACACCCCGTCTCTTATGTGGTTTTTTCGACATAAGCACCTTACACCTTCGGGCAAGATGTTCAGGGCGGACCCAGGTCCCGCCTGAGTATACCGAGGACTATCTATCACCCGCAAGGATCTGTGTGAACCTTACTACTCGGGCGCAGAACCCGTGACCTGCTGATTACCTATCAGGATCGTCTCAAAAATTCCAAGAACATCATGCCCTTCCAAGGTCCTGCTACCACGCTGCTACCGGCATTACCCCGCCCAAGGCCGCCAAAAGGGCCCGCCTGCTGAGCGATGTACCCTCCATTAGATCTTGCTCCTGCCTCGACCTACTTCGAAGAATGTCTCACGGCCCCACCCCGTGATTCCGATTGGCATTGACAAAGACGGGCGAAAAAAGCTAGATTCTGGGCGAAGTTATTAGGATCTTTGGACCTACCAGATAGGGGGCACGGGGAGAGCCAGTATTGCTCCCCGGTTTTTTATTTCTAGGGGCGAGCGTAAGCGCAGGCCCTGAGGTACCCTGAACCGTCTGTGGAATGGCCTTTGCGCCGCCGACTTACATCCCAGTCGACCTGCCCTGAGCCCAGCCGAATGGGCCTACCCTGAGCGAGAGCGCCATGGGCTTCGCCCCGAATGGGCGGCTCTGGCGAGTCCATATACATAATGGTGATGTTGGCTGTCGGAGGGCCCTAATCCCTCAACTCTGCCCCCTCCGCTTGTCCTAAGCTTGTCGAAGGGCTCGACTATCGGAATTGAGGTCGTGGTGGGCGGTCGTCGGTCATCGGTCAGCGACATCATAGTGCCGAACATCAATGAGGCACCGGAAGGGGCGTAGGGCCCCCGGTGCTTTTTGGTTTTGTGCCCCTTATCCCCCCCGGCCTTGAGATAAGGCCCGCTCACTTGGTACTAGGATGCTCAAACTGACGCATAAGTTTGACGAGGCACTGCAGTACGCGAGCGATCTACACAGGGACCAACCTAGGAAGGGCACCAAGATCCCCTATGTTGCGCATCTCCTGGGTGTAACCGCGCTGGTCCTGGAAGAGGGAGGGGACGAAGATGAGGCGATTGCGGCCCTATTGCACGACGCCGTAGAGGACCAAGGCGGGCAGGCAACCTTGACGGAAATTCGTAAGCGATTTGGTGCACGCGTAGCCCTGATTGTGGAGTCGTGTAGCGACAGCGACACGATACCCAAGCCGCCGTGGCGTGAGCGCAAGGAAGGGTACCTCGCGCGCATCCGGCACGAGCCCGCAGGCGTGCGGCGCGTATCTATCGCCGATAAGCTTCACAATGTACGCGCGATCCTCACTGATTTCCGAACCATGGGAGACGCGGTCTGGAATCGGTTCAACGCGCCAAGGGAGGACATCCTTTGGTACTATGAGAAGCTAGTCGCGGCCTTTCAAGAGGCGGGATCGAGTCCCATGGTCGTGGAGCTGGATCGGGTCGTCACCGAACTCAAGCGCCTCGTGTCTACCCCAGATCTAGAGCAACTACGGGTGAGGTTCAAGCCCGACAAGATCAAGGTCCTCTTCGTCGGCGAATCCCCGCCAGCTGACGGCACCTTCTTCTACAAGGCGAACTCGAATCTTTACCGCTACACTCGGGAAGCCTTTCTCTCAGTCTTCGACTGTGCATGCGATGCTGGGGAGGACCTTCTGAATTTTTTCAAGAATCGTGGGTGCTACCTTGACGACCTGTGCCTCGAGCCAGTCAACCACCTAGCGAAGATTGCGCGTCAGCGTAAACGCGATGAAGGTGTCCCGATTCTCGCGGGCCGAATTTACGAGAACAGGCCTGAGGCTATCGTCGTTGTGATGTCGGCGATCAGAGACGAAGTTGCGCGATCAGCCCCAAGTGCCGGACTTGGATCTGTTCCTTTTCATGCTGTCCCGTTTCCCGCACAAGGGAATCAAAAAAAGTATGTTGCGCAGTTGGTCAAGGTTCTTCAAGAACTGAAGGATAAAGGGATAATCGAAAGCAGCTAATAGGCTGGGCCCATCCGCCCCCCGGTGCTTTTTGGTTTTGTGGGGCATAGGCAATGGCTCGTCTTGAAGACCTAACACGAGGCGCACAGGTCCACGGCCTCCGCCCAGACGGTCCGGCTGCCATTGTGGACGTGCAGTGGCACGGATCCACCTGTGTTGAACTCACCTACAAAGATGCCAGCGCTCGCCCCCACACCGAGCTCGTCTTCAGAGACCGGGAACCAACCCTCGATCTTGTTGCCGCTGGTCAGGTTTGGTCCTTCGATGCCGACGGCCCCTCCACACATATAAGACCGTTTCTTCGAAAGTATCGTGGTCTTACAAATTTCACGCGGAATGATGATCAGGGATGGAAGGCAGTACGCGCACGCATGGCGGCGCATACTTGGTCTAAGGGAAACCGCGAAGGAGGCATTCTGTCGCAGGAAGCGGAGAAAGAATACTGCTTAAGCGTCCGCTGAGGCTCCACGTGCGGTTACCGAGTTATCATTCCCCTCGCAATCCCTACCGGTGTGGCAGGGGTTAAATCTTGCTTCCCGCTGACACAATTGACTCCTTCTTGGGCGCAGCTAGGCCCATCAAGGCCGTTTTGCGTCGAATAGACAAAGGTGGAATAGGATGCTTTACTTCGCATATGCCTCAAATATGCACTGGAAGCAGATGCGCGGACGATGTCCCTCTGCACGATTTCTTTGTGTGGCTAAATTGAAGGACCATCGCCTCGCTTTCACACGTAAATCCGAAACCAGAGGCGGCGGAGTTGCGGATGCCGTTTCAGAGCCTGGTGATGAAGAGTGGCGTGTCGTCTATGAAATAGATGAACGCGACGTCGGACGGCTAGACCAGACAGAGGGTTTCACACTCGGCAGATCGCGAAATCCGTACAACAGAGAAGAACGTCACGTGTATGCCGATGGCGAAGAGGGAAAACCTTTGGCGGTTTCAATTTATATTGCAGTGCAACAGGATAACCCTCCCCCCCCCGAACGCGGCATACAAGAAACTTATTGTCGGGGGGGCAAAATTCTGGCATCTTCCGCCAGATTACATCAAGAAACTAGAACAGATACACGTTGGACCTTGAATCTTGACATTTCCCCTTCAGCGATGGTGGCGTGGAGACGAGATCGTCGCTCGTCGTCGTCCACTACCCCCTACGTTTTCGGAATTGCGAAAATGTCACGTGTACGGGGTCAGAGACAGGAATAGAGTGAGACGCTGATATTTTTGTCTTGTAAAGAGGGGCAGATCACCCGATGTCTAATAAAGGGGGTTTTGGGGTGAAACATTGTTTTTGCAAAGTTGTGTCTGGGATGCTTCTTGGATACCTTGCAATCGGGGCAATGGTTGTTGAGGCGGGTAGCGTATACAAAAACGTCGACAATGCTTCACAGGAGATGGCCGAATATCTTACAACGCATTCTCCTTTCTCTGGCTATTGGTACTTACACAATAAGCAGGGTAAGCTAACAGTCAAGTTTGAGATCACAAAGGGAGAGTTAGCGGGTGAAATTCTAGACACGACTGGCACGACTTTTAGCTTCGAGGGTCCTGTTGCAAATCTGAAGATAGAAAACCAAGTCCTCACCTTCAATAGTGTGACGGGTTCTTTCTACCAGCTAGAACTCGACGAAGGTGAAGGAAAACTGCATGGAACAGCTTTAAGTGGACGAGCTGAAGTAATAACCCATGCAAAAAGTGCCAAAAAATAGCCACCCGGGGAGAGGTCGGGTCGTGAATTGTGATATTCCCCACCCTTCAAAAGGGAGACAGGCTGCTGTTGTGAGATGAAGCTTGAGTGTTATGGGGCGACGAGGCCGCAGGAGGGGCGGACGGCGAACGAGGACGCCTTTCTGATAGTGCGAGAGGGGACTGCGGTTGCAGCGGTCTGTGACGGCGCGGGGGCCGCCGAGCAAGTTGCCAAAAGAGTACTGAGGCTCTTCGAGTTATGGGTCCGCGAGGCCACTCTCGGTCAGATCCTTGCCCCCAAGACGTGGGTCAGCTGAGTCAAAAAGCTGGACTCAGCATTACTCGGAGGTTCAGAAAGCACGTTCCTGGCAGCCGCCGTAGCGGGTAATCAAGTTGTCGGTGTCTCGGCCGGCGACTCGCAGGCGTATCTGGTCGGCGCTGAGGGCGGCTTTGAGTTTCTAACCACCCCTACCGATAAGTCCAGGCTCGGTAGCGGCAAGGTCCAACCATTCACCTTTAACCTGACCCTGAAGCCCCGCGACATCCTCCTCCTCATGACCGACGGCGCCTGGACCCCCTCAGTCCTTATCACATCGAAAAGGCCGTCCGCAGGGCCGCGAAGGGCGTTTCTTCTGCCCCGCTCTGGCGGCACCCGGATGGCCGACCCGTGCGGGACTTCTCTCGGGCCTGGGGGGGGCTGTAAGCGAGGAGGGGTGGCCGGGCTATGGGTGCACGATCTCCGGCGTACCTTCGGCACCCGGGCGCTTGAAAGCGGGGTTGATCTGGTGACCATCCGTGATATTCTTGGGCATGCCAACCTCCGCACCACGGAGCGGTATCTGTGGCCGGAGGCGAAGCGGCAACGAGAGGCCAGCGAACGGGTGTCAGCGTGGATCGATCGGGCCGCAGCCTCCGGCAGATGGTTCTGTCGAGTCCATGCAAGTTGGCGAAATAGAAGCCATTTCAGGGATGACGGAAGAGTGAAGCCCAGGTAGTTGGGAATTATCATGGCATGCCTCGGGCGTAAGGAGCAGGGACGGTGGTCTTCAATGTCCCTAATGGGTTGACGTTCCTTCGCTTAATTCTGGCGCCGTTGATCGTCGTGCTTCTCGTCAACGACGCACACACGTCGGCCCTGATCATCTTTCTCCTGGCCGGCATCACGGATGGCCTTGACGGATACTTCGCCCGATCCTTGCGCGAGCGAACAGAGGTCGGGCGGGTCCTTGACCCGATCGCCGACAAGATCCTTTTGTGCTCGACTCTCGTTACCTTAGGCTTCCTAGGTCATCTCCCCTTGTGGCTTGTTCTCATTGCCGTGGGCCGTGACGTCATTTTGGTCCTGGGGTCTTGCCTTCTCTATGCCGTGAGTGGCCGCCTCGGTTATCCGCCCTCAGCGATGGGAAAGCTTGCCACGCTGCTCCAGATCCTCACAGTTGTGGCGGCCATGATGGTTGGAGGCGGGGATCTCCTGCTGGTACTTCTCGTGTGGGGGACAGCAGCCGTGACCATCCTGTCTGGACTCGACTACATGTACCGGGGGGCAGTTGAGTTGATCTTCGGCTCGCGGAACGCCTCGCCTGCCTGACCTGCCGACAAAAAGCAGCCCCTTCGATCCGCTCTTTGCCTCGCCTGTCTGCTTTTGTCTTCGCGCAGGGGCCTCCCTGTCAGTGCCGGTCCTTTTCCTCTCGTTGCGTGCTTCTTGCCGATACAGTATGCTTGTCGTGTGTTCGGGGGAAGGATAATAGGAGCATATGGCGATGAAAAACTTGGCTACGGTTGCCATTGTCGGTCGTCCCAACGTTGGAAAATCGACGCTGTTTAACCGGCTGGTCGGCGGGCGCCGTGCCATCGTCGAGGCGACCCCAGGGATCACCAGGGATCGCAACTATGGAACCGTCGCGTGGCAGGGGCGGTCCTTCCTCCTCGTGGATACCGGTGGGTTTGAGCCGAAAAGGCCCACACCGATTGCTGAGCGGGTGGTTGAGCAAGCCCACTTGGCGATGGAGGACGCAGACCTTATTCTCTTTCTGGTAGACACGCGGGAAGGACTGACACCTTTGGATGAGGAGATTGCGCTGCTCCTTCGCCAGAGAACAGAGAAGCGGGTTCTCCTCGTCGCCAACAAAGTGGATACAGAGAAGAGGATTTCCCATGGTATGGAGTTTTACCGTCTAGGGTTTTCCAAAGTCGTGCCCATTTCGGCGGAGCATGGGACTGGAGTTGGAGAACTCCTGGATGACGTGCTGGGGCTTCTTCCTACCCGGGAGGAAGAGCAAGCCCCGTTGGACGCTGTGACGATCGCCGTGGTGGGGCGGCCCAATGTAGGAAAGTCGTCACTGGTGAACCGGATCCTCGGTGAGCGCCGGCTCATCGTCAGTCCCGAGCCCGGCACGACTCGAGATGCCATCGATACGCCATTTACGTACCAAGGGCAACAGTATGTTCTGGTGGACACCGCGGGAATCCGGGCCAAAAGGCGGATGAGCTATCGATTTGAGTACTACAGCGTCCTGCGGGCGATTAAGAGCGTCGAACGTTGCGATGTAGCCCTCGTGCTCCTCGATGCGACGAGTGATGTGGTGCGTCAGGACGCCCGCATCGCCGGCATTACCCACGAGGCAGGATGTGCCTCCATCCTGGTCATAAACAAATGGGACCTGGTAGAGAAGGAGACACGGGTGGCCGACCAGTACATCGTCCGCCTTCGAGAAAAACTGGGACATCTCGACTATGCCCCGGTCTTGTTCGTCTCGGCCCGCACTGGGCAGCGCGTCTTCAAGATCTTCGGCGCTGTAGAGCGTGTGTTGAAGGAGCGGAATCGCCGCATTCCGTCCAAGGAACTCAACCGCTTTCTCGAGAAGGTTGTCACACAACACCCGCCCCCGTCGCCCAAGGGGCGGCAGATAAAGATTCGCTACGCGACCCAGCTGCGATGCCAGTCTCCTGTCTTTGCTCTCTTCACGAATGCCCCCAAAGGTATTTCCCCGTCCTATGGCCGGTACCTGGTGAATCGGTTTCGGGAGCACTACGGATTTGAAGGAAACCCGATCCGCCTGCGCTTTCGGGGAGGGCGTTCCCGCCGGGACGGCCACTGCAGGGGCCGACCTTGACAGGTGCACCGCGTCATGGTATATCCATGTGGAAATTCTGCCGTATAAATCCCCAAGTGGCACTGCTCGTTCAATGAACAGTCCACGTTTCTTTTCTTAATCCGTCACGAATAAGTGAGAAGGAGGGCGTCGTGGGTAAGGCACTGACGGGTCGTCGGATTCAGTCCAGAGGTGGCCAACTCTACGTCCGCGACGACCCCATGGTTCGCGAACTGCTGGATAGGTTGAATCTGTGTACCATCCCTCGTTGCGCGAGGAAAAGGCATGGCATTCTTTCTTGAGTTTTATCGGTCCGCCGTGGGGAAGAAAGTTGTCATGGCGGTGACCGGCATCGTGCTTTACGGGTACGTCCTGGTGCACATGTTGGGGAACTTGAAACTCTACCTGGGCAGGGAGAGTCTGAACCACTACGCGGAGTTCCTCAGGGTCATGGGCGAACCCTTTTTCCCGCACGGCACGGTGCTCTGGATCGCTCGGTTTATTTTGCTGATTTCGGTCGGCTTGCATATCCTCGCTGCTGTCCAGCTGACCTGGATGAATTGGCAGGCCAGGCCAACGGGTTACGAGGAGAAACAATTCGTTGCAGCGACGTATGCCTCGCGCACCATGCGCTGGGGCGGGGTGATCATCGGGCTGTTCATCATATACCACCTGTTGGACCTGACGTGGGGGACGGCAAACCCGAGTTTCGTCCCGAATGATGTCTATCACAACGTCGTGGCGAGCTTCCGGGTGTGGTGGGTTGCAGCCTTTTACATCCTGACGCAGGTGTTCCTCGGTCTTCACCTCTATCACGGCCTCTGGAGCCTTTTCCAATCCCTGGGCTGGAACCACCCCAAATTCAACAGTTGGCGCCGCAATTTCGCGATCGCCTTCGCGTGGATTATTGCGGTCGGGAACATTTCTTTCCCGCTGGCGGTGCTGACCGGCTGGGTATTTTAGGGGGTAGCTCAATATGGAGCTGAATGCCAGAATCCCTGCTGGGGTCCTCAAGGACAAGTGGAAAAATCACGAGTTTGCACTGAAGCTGGTCAGTCCGGCAAACAAACCGAAATTCAGGGTGATCGTGGTGGGTTCGGGGCTGGCGGGGGGGGCTGCGGCCGCTACCCTGGCCGAACTCGGATATAACGTCGACTGCTTCTGCTACCAAGACACACCACGGCGAGCCCACAGCATCGCGGCCCAGGGCGGGATCAATGCGCCCAAGAACTATCGGAACGACGGCGACAGTATCGAGCGGCTCTTTTACGACACCATCAAGGGGGGCGATTTTCGCTCGCGGGAAGCAAACGTCTATCGCCTGGCCCAGCTGAGTCTCAATCTCATCGACCAGTGCGTGGCGCAGGGAGTTCCCTTTGCGCGAGAGTATAGTGGTCTCCTCACGACGCGGTCCTTTGGAGGAGCGCAGGTGGCTCGAACCTTTTACGCGCAGGGTCAGACGGGCCAGCAGTTGCTGCTCGGGGTCTACCAGGCGCTTTCTCGGCAGATTGCCCTCGGCAAGGTCAAGATGTACTCGCGGACCGAGATGCTGGACCTGGTCGTGGTGGACGGGCACGCACGGGGCATCGTGACTCGCGACATGGGCACGGGTACAATCCGGTCGCACGCCGCGGATGCGGTCGTGCTGGCCACGGGTGGCTACAGCAACGTTTTCTTCCTGTCCACGAACGCCATGGGCTGCAACGTCACCGCTATCTGGCGCGCCCACCGTCGAGGGGCGTTTTTCGCGAATCCGTGCTTTACCCAGATCCATCCGACCAGCATTCCTCCGAGCGAGGAGTACCAGTCCAAGCTCACCCTGATGAGTGAATCGCTGCGGAACGACGGCCGTATCTGGGTTCCGAAGCACAAAGGAGACAACCGCCCCCCAACCCAGATTCCGGAAGAAGAGCGCGACTACTTTCTTGAGCGCAAGTACCCGGCTTTTGGAAACCTGACACCACGCGACGTCGCGTCACGGAACGCCAAGGAGGTCGTGGACGAGGGACGGGGCGTGGGACCGACCGGGATCGGCGTCTACCTCGATCTCACGGATGCGATTCGACGCCTCGGAGGCAAAGTCATCGAGGAACGCTACGGCAACCTGTTAGATATGTATGAAAAAATCACCGGGGAGAACCCCCGCGAACTTCCGATGCGGATCTACCCGGCGCCGCATTACACGATGGGTGGACTGTGGGTCGATTACAATCTGATGAGTACGATCCCCGGAGTCTACGTGATTGGCGAGGCGAACTTCTCTGATCACGGAGCCAACCGGCTGGGGGCCAGTGCCCTCATGCAGTGTCTGGCGGATGGATACTTTATCCTTCCCGTCACCATCGGCGACTACCTCGCGCGATTTCTCGGCCAACCCAAAGTTGATATTGACCATCCGGTGTTCAAACAGGTGGAGTCCGAGGTCGCCGACCGGATCCGGCGCCTCCTGGCGGTTCAAGGCACGCGGACGGTGGATTCCTTCCATCGAGAGCTGGGCCGCATCTGTTGGGAGTACTGCGGCATGTCGCGCAGTGCAGAGCGGCTCAAGAAAGCCCTGGACCTATTGCTGGCCTTACGCGAAGAGTTTTGGAGGAACGTGAAGGTCATTGGTGGGAATGAGGAATTGAACCAATCATTGGAGAAGGCGGGACGGGTGGCCGATTTCTTTGAACTCGCCGAGGCGATGGTCCACGACGCGCTCCACAGAAAAGAATCATGCGGGACGCACTTCCGGGTCGAGTTCCAGACACCGGAGGGGGAGGCGCGACGTGACGACGACCACTTCGCATATGTGGCAGCGTGGGAATTTAAGGGAATTGGCGAGGCGCCAGTCCTCCACCGGGAGCCGTTGAACTTCGAGAGGGTCCAATTGGCCCACAGGAGCTACAAGTAGTGAATTTCACACTACGGATTTGGCGCCAGTCAAACGCGCGTGCACAGGGACGGATCGTCAGGTACGAAGTGACGGACATCAGTCCGGACATCTCGTTTCTGGACATGCTGGATGTCCTCAACGAGCGACTCATCGAAAAAGGCGAAGACCCTGTCGCCTTCGATCACGATTGTCGCGAGGGGATATGTGGGACCTGCGGAATCATTATTAACGGAAGGGCCCACGGACCTCTCCCCCGCACGACCGCCTGCCAGCTGCATATGCGGGTCTTCAACGACGGCGAAACGATCACGATCGAACCCTGGCGCGCGAAAGCGTTTCCGGTTCTCAAGGACCTCATCGTGGACCGCAGTGCCTTCGACCGAATTATCCAAGCCGGAGGTTTCATCTCGGTAGACACGGGGAGTGCTCCCGAAGCGAACGAGATTCTGATTCCGAAGGCAGTCGCCGACCTTGCCTTTGATTCCGCCGCGTGCATCGGGTGCGGTGCTTGCGTAGCCCAGTGTCCGAACGGGGCGGCCCAGCTTTTCACCGCGGCGAAGATTTCCCACCTCGGGCTCCTCCCACAAGGACAGTCCGAGCGGGGGCAGCGAGCTATGCAGATGGTCGCCAGAATGGAAGAGGAGAAATTTGGGAGCTGCACCAATTATGGAGAGTGTGAAGCTGTCTGCCCGAAGGGGATCAGCATCGATTTTATTGCGCGGATGAATCGGGATTACCTAAAGGCCAAATTGTTCAGTCGAAATGGATCAGGACGGGGATAGACCTTTTCCTGGTGCTGACCGCCGACTGCGGGTCGCTCAATGAAGATTCACGAGTTTCAGGCAAAGACAGTCCTCGCCGAGTTCGGCGTGCCGGTGCCGCGGGGCCGCGTGGCCGGAACGCCTGGCGAGGCCGGCGACATCGCACGAGAGCTCGGCGGGACCGTGGTGGTCAAGGCACAGATCCATGCCGGCGGCCGAGGCAAGGGGGGCGGTGTGAAGCTCGCGAAGTCTCCGGAGGAGGCGACGCAGGTTGCATCTCACATTCTGGGGATGATGCTCAAAACACATCAGACTGGGCCGGAAGGCCAGCGGGTGAAGCGCGTGCTGGTCGAGGAGGCCATGGATATCCGCCAGGAGCTATACCTCGGGATCGTGATTGACCGCTCGGTCGACCTGCCAGTAATTATGGCTTCCAGCGCCGGGGGGATGGACATTGAAGAGGTAGCCCGGACCCGACCAGAGGCTATCACAAAGGTCCATGTGGACCCGGCCGCAGGTGTTCAGGGTTACCACACCCGCAAGTTGGGGTTTGGGCTTGGCCTCATGGGGGAGACGCTCAAGGGGATGGGCGATTTCGTGATCAAGCTCTACCACGCCTTTGAGGCCAAAGACTGCTCCCTGGCCGAGATTAACCCGCTGGTAATTACGGGCGATGGCCGCCTGCTCGCCTTGGATGCGAAAATGACTTTCGACGACAACGCGATCTCCCGGCACCCGACAGTGCTGGCACTTCGGGATGTAGACGAGGAGTCACCCCTGGAGGTGGAGGCATCAAAACACAATCTGAGCTACATCAAGCTGGATGGGAACGTTGGGTGTATGGTCAACGGGGCTGGTCTGGCAATGGCCACCATGGACATCATCAAGTTGGCTGGGGGCGAACCAGCCAACTTTCTGGATGTCGGGGGTGGCGCCAGCGCCGAGCAGATCGAGAACGCCTTCCGTATCCTCATCTCGGACCGGAATGTCAAGGTTGTCCTGATCAACATCTTCGGCGGGATCCTGCGGTGTGACCGATTGGCAGAGGGGGTCATCAAAGCCGTCAGGACCCTCGGTGTCACCCTCCCCATCGTGATACGGATGGAGGGGACTAACGTGGAGATCGGGAGGCAAATGCTCAAGGAGTCCGGGTTGAACTTTGCAAATGCGGAAACCATGGCTGATGCCGCGGCGTTGGCCGCCCAAGCCGCCAAAGGAGTTGAGGGTTCGTAGTTCAGGGTTCAGGACAGAAATGTCAGCGGATGTTTTTCCATGAACCATACACCATGAACGAGAAAGTGGGGCATGAGTATTTTCGTCGATGAGCAGACGCGGGTTGTCGTGCAGGGAATTACGGGGAGAGAGGGGAGTTTCCACGCCAAAGGGTGTCTGGAATATGGGACCAAGGTGGTAGCGGGAGTCACTCCTGGGAAAGGAGGGATACTCCACGACGGAATTCCCGTCTTCAATACGGTTGCGCATGCGGTTACGGAGGCCGCTGTTAATACCTCCCTGATATTTGTGCCGCCTGCATTTGCCGGTGACGCCATTCTCGAGGCGGCTGATGCGGGCATCGGGCTGATCGTGTGTATTACTGAAGGCATTCCCGCATTGGATATGGTAAGGGTCTCACGCGTTTTGCAGGGGCAACCCTCACGTTTGATCGGCCCGAACTGTCCGGGCGTGATCTCCCCCGGCAAGGCCAAAGTAGGGATCATGCCCGGCCACATCCACATGCCAGGGCCAGTCGGCGTGGTCTCCCGGAGTGGCACCCTGACTTATGAGGCCGTCGGACAGCTGACGCAGCGCGGAATCGGACAATCGACGTGTGTCGGGATTGGGGGCGATCCGATCATTGGAACAAGCTTTGTCGACTGCCTGGACCTTTTCGAAAAGGATTCAGGGACCGAAGCGATTCTTCTCATTGGAGAGATTGGGGGAACTGCCGAGGAAGATGGGGCGGCGTTCGCCAAAGCCCACATGAAAAAGCCGGTCGTCGGGTATGTGGCGGGTATGACGGCCCCGCCGGGGCGACGAATGGGACATGCCGGGGCGATCATCGCGGGGGGCAAGGGGACGGCGGCTGAAAAGGTGAGGGCGATGGACGCGGCGGGGATGCACGTGTGTCGGTCCCCGGCGGAGATGGGGATGAACGTCGAAAGCGTCCTTCGGCGTCGCTAGTCCTTTGTGTACAGGTTCGGCGATAAACCAACCCCTCAGGATTCAGTACTGAGTGAGAACATATCATGTATTCTTGGATAGGATTCGCAGGAATACGTGATCGTATTTGCGAATCGAAGCACTTGTCAGGTAAGAGATGTCGTGGGGCTCAGCCGTGAAGGTTGCGACGCTCCCGGATGAGGCCACCTGCGCCCCAGGTGGTCTTTGTTTCACAAGGGGGGGCAGGCATGCAGCGCACATTGGCTATTGTAAAGCCGGACGCCGTGGCCCGCGGTAAGATCGGCGAAATCATCCGCCGTTTCGAGGAGGCAGGGATCCGTGTCTCGGGCCTCCGCATGATCCGTCTCGAGAAAAATGAGGCGGCAAAATTTTACCATGTCCACCGGGAACGTCCTTTTTTCGAAAGCTTGATCACCTTTATGAGCTCCGGCCCCTCAGTGGTTATGGTCTTGGAAGGGGACGCAGTTATTGAGACCGTACGCGCCATCATGGGGGCGACGGACCCAGCCCAAGCGGGTCCGGGGAGCATTCGGCGAGACCTCGGTACGAGTATTGAACACAACGCCGTCCACGGCTCCGACTCGGCAGAGTCTGCTGCCTTCGAGGTACCCTATTTCTTCACAGAGGGTGAGACTTTTGATTACATTCGAGTGGATCGTTCTGCTGACTAGACCACCAAGCTAAGGCGGGGCACGATGTGGAATGCTGTTCCATTGCGGGTTTATCCACCAATTGGTCCGGTTTTTGCTTGACATCCCGAGGTCCCCTCAGTATAATCCGCCAACTTTCGTAAGGTGGGGTTGAATGTTCGTTGACATAGCCCTGATCCCTGCAGAGGGTCTGGACCTCCAGTTTCGTGTTGGGGAGGATTTTCTGGATCCCTCAGGGCAGAGGGTTCATCTTCTCCGGCCGGTTGAGGCCACCCTGAATTTCTGTCGGACTCCGACCGGGGTCTGGGTGCGGGGGCAGATCTCCTCTGACCTCCAGCTCCACTGCAGTCGATGCTCTGAACTCTTTCACCTCCCGGTAAGCGAGGGTTTTGAGGTGAGATACCGTGGCCCTCTGGGGGAGAGCGTGGAGGAGGAGCACGAGCTGGGACGCGACGAACTCGATGTAAGCTTCCTCAACGGGGTGACAATCAACGTGGGGGGGCTCGTCCGAGAAAATCTCTTGCTGGCATTACCGGTCCAACCACTGTGTAATAAGGGATGTCGGGGACTCTGTCCGCGTTGCGGGGTCAACTGGAACGGCGGGACATGTCGCTGTTCCTCCACTGGCCACGATCCTCGCTGGAAAAAATTAGAGTCCTTGTTGTAGGGGAAAAGAGGAATCGTGGGGCTTCCGAAACGTCGTCATTCGAATGCGCGAACCCGAAAGCGAAGGACACATGATGCCCTTGAGCTGCCTGCATTGGCGGTTTGCCCTCAATGTCGGGAGAAGATGCTCCCTCATAGGGCCTGCCCCGGGTGTGGCTATTACCGGGGTCGCGAGGTGGTAAAGCGGGAAGAAAAGTAGGAAAGGGGCCGTCGCCCTCCTGGACGGCCAGGGAGGATGGAAAAGACACCCTTATGGCTGTCCCATCCCGATCGAGTGACTGTAGCCCTTGATGCCATGGGCGGGGACGGCGGAGTTCGCGTCACCGTGGCGGGAGCAGTTGCGGCGAGCCGGGACGTGGGGCATTCGGTCGTCCTAGTTGGGATCGAAGAGGAGATCGTTCGAGAACTTTCCCAGTTTGACACGGGGGGGCTGGACGTCCGGATCCGCCATGCTCCGGAGGTCGTAGAAATGGATGAATCCCCTTCGGTGGCGCTCCGGAAGAAGAAAGACTCATCGATTCGCGTGGCCGTAGACCTGGTCAGGGAGGGAGAAGCGGATGCCATGGTCAGTGCGGGAAATACGGGAGCGGTCATGGCCACCGGGTTAGTCAACCTTGGTTCTATAGCCGGGGTGGAGCGTCCCGCCATTGCGGCGCAGGTGCCGACCCTGCGTGACTATGCGATTCTCGTGGATGTAGGGGCGAACGTGGATTGTAAGCCTCGCCACCTGGTTCAATTTGCCATTATGGGAACGGTGTATGCCCGAAAGATCTTAGGAAAACCAGGGCCCCGCGTCGGCCTCCTGAGCATCGGAGAAGAAGAAAGCAAGGGGAACGAGTTGACGAAGGAGGCTTTCCGCGCGTTGGAAGATGTCGCCGGAGTGGACTTCATCGGGAATGTGGAGGGAGTGGATGTCTTCAACGGGAAGGCCGACGTGGTGGTTTGTGACGGATTCACGGGCAATATCGCCCTCAAGATCGGCGAGAGCGCGGCGTGGACTGTCCTCACCCTCTTCAAAGAGGAACTAACCCGAGGTATGGCGGGGAGGGCAGGCCTGTTGCTGCTTCGAAGATCGCTGGAACGTTTCCAGCGACGGATCGATTACACAGAGTATGGAGGAGCACCGCTGCTGGGTGTCAATGGGGTGGTCGTGATTGGCCACGGGCGATCCACGGCCAAGGCCATCAAGAACGGGGTTCGGGTAGCAGCGGAATGCGTCACGAATCGGGTGATCGAGAGCATCCGAGACGGGATCGCCCAAGGCTAGGTAGGGGGAAGTCATGCAACGGAGCCGAATCATTGGCACTGGGTCGGCGGTGCCAGCTCGGATTATGACCAATGCAGACCTGGAAAAGTTGGTTGACACGAGCGATGAGTGGGTGACGACGCGGACGGGAATTTCTGAGCGCCGCATCTGTAGTGTGGGGGAAGATACCGCCACATTGGCGGAGAAAGCTTCACTCCAGGCTTTGGAGGCTGCGAGGCTCGATCCGATGGACCTGGATCTCATTCTCGTGGCAACAATCACGCCCTCGCTACCTTTTCCGGCTACCGCCTGTTTACTCCAAGAGCGCCTAGATGCCCGACGAGCGGCGGCATTGGATGTCTCTGCTGCGTGTTCGGGATTTATTTATGGTCTCGCTGTAGCGGATAATTTTATCCGGACAGGAATGTATCGGAACATTCTTCTAGTCGGGTCCGAAACTCTCTCTATTCTGACGGATTGGAATGACCGGAACACCTGCGTTCTCTTTGCCGACGGGGCAGGGGCGGTGGTCTTACAGAGTCAGGAAGGGGAACGGGGGATTCTCTCGACCCACCTGTACTCAGATGGATCACAATGGGAGCTGCTCATGGCGCCAGGGGGAGGAGCCCGCTGTCCCGTGACCCCCGAGGTTCTCGAGAAGCGTCTGAATAAGATCAAGATGGCGAATGGCAATGAGGTCTTTCGTATTGCCGTCCGGGCGATGGAGGACGCGTGTGTCGCGTCCTTGAAACAGAATCATCTTGAGGTCGCCGAAGTCGATGTACTGGTCCCTCATCAGGCAAATGCGCGGATCATCCAGGCACTTACCCATCGTCTTTCCATTCCGCCAGAGAAGGTTATCGCCAATATTGCTCGGTACGGGAATACCTCGGCCGCCTCCGTTCCGCTTGCCCTCGATGAGGCAGTGCGCATGGGAAAAATTTACGAAGGGAATTTGGTCCTGCTCGTGGCGTTTGGAGGTGGTCTCACTTGGGGATCCGCGGTGGTCCGGTGGTGAGAGAGGACCTCCGCAGGTCACCGGGAGAAAAGAGGCCGAGCACTCACAGCACGTAGGGGTTGATGCAGGGAAAGACCGCATTTGTTTTCCCGGGACAGGGGTCGCAGTATGTTGGCATGGGGTGGGAGCTGGCGGAGACCTTTCCGTCAGCCAAGGCCCTTATGGCGCAGGGAAGTGAGGTTCTCGGGCTCAACTTAGAGCGGCTTTGCTTCTCTGGACCAGAGGGGGATCTCAGCCTCACTGCTAACACGCAAGCCGCGGTGCTCACTGTAGGTGCCATGGCATGGGTCGTTGTACACGCGCATGGAATCCATCCAGACTTTGTTGCGGGGCACAGTCTAGGAGAGTACACGGCCCTCGTGGCCGCCGGATCGCTCACCTATGCAGATGCGCTGCGCGCGGTTCGGCGCCGTGGGGAGTTGATGCAGGAAGCGGTCGCCGTCGGTGCCGGAGCGATGGCGGCCATCCTTGGTCTCAGTCCTGAAGCGGTGGAAGAAATATGCCGGGAAGCCGCCCAGGGTGAGGTGGTACAGGTGGCGAACCTGAATGCGCCAATGCAGACCGTGGTGTCAGGGCACGTGGCCGCTGTGAATGGGGCGGCCGCGGCCGCACGGGCCAGGGGTGCAAAGAGAGTCCAGCTACTCTCTGTGAGTGCGCCCTTTCATTCGAGTCTCATGCGACCCATCGCCGAGGAATTTACAGGCGTCCTCAGGGGCCTCGAAATCCGTGATCCCCACGTTCCGTTCATTGCCAACCGTGATGCGGAACCCAAATGGACCGCGGCCGACGTCATCCAGAGCCTCATCGAGCAGCTTGACCATCCCGTGCGCTGGGTCGAGGTCATTCAGTACCTTATTGGGGATGGGGCGAAGATCTTTATCGAGTTGGGGCCCGGGAAGGTCCTCTCGGGCTTGATCAAGCGGATCGATGGGAAAGTGCAAGTCTACCACGTGGAGGACCGGAAGAGCCTGGAAGAGACCCTCGCCGCGGCAGCAAAGGCATGAGCTTGCAGGGAAAGGTGGCCGTCGTCACTGGAGGATCTCGGGGGATCGGCCACGCGGTGGCCTCAGCATTGGTCCGAGAGGGGGCGGGTTTAACCCTGTGTGCTCGGGATCGTGTAGCCCTGGAGAAGGTTGCAGCAGAACTTGAATCCTCAGGGGCTCAGGTTTTGATCGTCAAGGCCGATGTGACACAAACCTCTGAGGTCGAGCGAGTGGTCGAGGCGTGTCTTGACCGGTTTGGGGCGCTCAATATCTTAATCAACAATGCCGGAATCACACGGGACAATTTGTTGCTTCGGATGAAGGACGAAGAGTGGGACGCGGTGTTGGATACGAACCTGAAGGGAGTTTTTCACTGTACCCGGGCTGCCTTGCGACCCATGTTCAAGCAGCGAGGAGGGCGCATCATCAATCTCACCTCAGTAATAGGAGTCATGGGGAATCTCGGGCAAGCCAACTATGCGGCCGCGAAGGCCGGAATCATTGGCTTGACCAAGGCGACTGCAAAGGAGGTGGCCTCGCGGGGTATTACCGTCAATACCGTGGCCCCCGGCTTCGTCGAAACAGATATGACGCACGCTTTGGACCCGGAAATTCAGGAGCGGATACGTTCCCAGATTCCTCTGGGGAGATTCGCAACCCCCGAAGAAGTGGCGGAACTCGTGGTGTTCCTCGCTTCGGATCGAGCGGCCTACATCACGGGCCAAGTTATCCATATCAATGGGGGCTTATGGATGTGACACGCAGCGTGTGCTCATTTTCACTGGGAGGTGGGAGGTGGGCGAGACGGTGGATGTCGAAACGAAGGTAAAGAAGATTATCATTGAACAGCTCGGAGTTGACGAAGGGGAGGTGACGCCCGATGCTTCCTTCGTCGAGGATCTGGGAGCCGACTCGCTGGATACCGTGGAGTTAATCATGGTTCTGGAGGAGGAGTTCGGCATTGAGATCCCGGATGAGGATGCGGAGAAGATCGTTCACGTGAAAGATGCTGTTCAATATATCAAGGATCGTATCTGAGCCTGGGGAAAGGGACCCAGCTCGTAGGGAGATCTCATGAGGCGTGTGGTCATAACGGGATTAGGGGTCGTTTCCCCTATCGGTATTGGCGTTGATCTGTTTTGGAAGGCCCTCGTGAGCGGGACCCCGGGGGCCGCACGGATCACGCGCTATGACCCGACGGGTCACGACTGCCAGATCGCGGCGGAAGTCAAGGGTTTTGATCCCATGTGTTGGATCGACAAGAAAGAAATCCGCAAAATGGACACGTTCGTGCAGTACGCTTTGGCAGCCGGCATCCTGGCAGTTGAGGATGCACAATTGAAGGTGACTGATGGGAGGCGGGATCGGGTTGGAGTTCTCGTGGGGACGGGGATGGGTGGAATCCCAATGCTCGTAGAGCAGCACACAGTGCTCTTGGAAAAGGGGCCGGATCGGGTGAGCCCGTTCTTCATCCCTGGGATCATTCCGAACATGGCATCCGGACGCATCTCTATGCTCCTCGGCGCCAAAGGTCCGAACTCGTGTGTCTCCACCGCTTGCGCCACGGGGAATCACGCCATCGGGGATTCGTTTCACATCATTCAGCGGGGAGAAGCGGACATTATGCTGGCCGGAGGAACTGAGGCAGTCATTGCTCCCTTATGTATCGCCGGTTTTACTAACTGCAAGGCCCTCTCTCTGCGGAACCACGAACCGGAACGGGCCAGTCGCCCCTTCGATAAGGAGCGAGACGGCTTCGTCATGGGTGATGGGGCGGCGGTTCTCATCTTAGAGGCGTTGGAGCATGCCCTGGATCGTGGGGCGACGATCTATGCCGAAATGATCGGCTACGGAATGAGTGGCGATGCCTATCACATCACTGCACCGGCTCCCGAAGGGGAGGGGGCTGCCCAGTCCATGCAGGAAGCGCTTCGAGAGGCCGGCCTCCGCCCGGAGATGGTCGATTACATCAATGCACACGGGACCTCTACTCCGTACAATGATGCGAATGAGACGTGGGCCATCAAACGCATCTTTGGCGACCATGCGTATCGTCTGATGGTAAGCTCCATCAAGTCGATGGTGGGCCATACACTAGGGGCTGCGGGGGCAATCGAGGCAGCGGCTACCGTTTTGTCGCTGAAACATGGTATCGTGCCCCCGACGATCAACTATGAATATCCCGACCCCGAGTGTGACTTGGACTATGTTCCGAACACGGCGAGGGAGGTCCCGATCCAGATTGCGCTAAACAACTCCTTTGGCTTCGGGGGAACCAACGCCACGACGGTCTTTCGCCGCTACAGCGGATAGAGATATTGCGCATCCTCTGTCCCACCCGACATCACGCGATCTGCGTGGGTTTTTTCTTTTTGATCATCCTTGCGTGACCTTCACTCGCGGAGCTGTTTCTCACGGCGGGGGTACAGGAAAGATTATCGTTCCGCAGGTTCAAAAAGGGGCGGGCGGGTGATGGTTCGAACCTTATCGAGGATGCCGTTCACGAAGCGACCGGAATCCTCACTCCCGTACTGCTTGGCGATCTCGATCGCCTCGTTGATAATGACCTTCTCAGGAATCTCCCTATGGAAGAGGAACTCGTACGTCGCTAGCCGAAGGATATTCCGGTCAACGAGGGCGATACGGGTGAAGCGCCAGTGCTCTGTATGACGGGTGATGAGGGCGTCAATTTCTTCCCGATGTGCGACCGTTCCCGCCACCAGGTCCTCAGCAAAGGCCTGCACCTCGGGTGGAAGGGGGTGATCCGCCCAGAACGCGCGGAAGACCTCTTCGAGTTTGCCCGCGTGAAACTCGAGCTGATAGAGAATACTTAAGGCCGCTTCGCGGGCGCGCCGGCGTTTACCCATGCCGCGTCCTTCGGCTGCCTGGATCGTTTCCGTGCTTCTTGTCCAGTTGGGAAAACAGGTGGGCCATTTCGATAGCGGCCAAGGCTGCCTCGAACCCTTTGTTCCCCAGCTTGGTCCCAGCCCGCTCAATGGCTTGCTCAATCGTCTCAGCCGCCACAACGCCGAAGATCGTTGGGACACCGGTCTTGAGGGCCGTTGCGGCAACCCCCCTGGCGGCTTCTCCCGCGACGTAGTCGAAGTGAGGGGTTGCCCCCCGGATGACGGTCCCCAAGCAGATCACCGCATCATAGCGGTGACTCGAGGCCAGCCGGTCCGCGGTTACGGGGATCTCAAAGGCACCCGGCACTTTGACGACCTCGACTTTGTCCGGGTCTGCTCCGTGGCGGATGAGGGCATCCAAGGCGCCCTCGAGCAGTTTTGTCGTTATGAACTCATTGAAACGGCTGAGGACGATGGCGAACGAAAACCCCTGGGCCGACATGTGTCCTTCGCGATACTGGGGCATAGTTCCTCCGTCGTTACCTGTGCCCCTCGCTGATCCCGTGCAACAGGTGCCCGAGTTTTTCTTGTTTCGTCGCCAAGTAGCCTCGGTTCTCTGGGAGGGGCTGGATCTCAAGCGGAACACGCCCGACGATTCGGAGCCCGTACCCCTCAAGGCCCACGATTTTTCGAGGATTGTTGGTGAGGAGGCGCATCCTGCTCAGCCCCAAATCGACGAGGACTTGAGCGCCAATCCCGTAGTCGCGGAGATCGGCCTTGAACCCGAGCTTTTCGTTTGCCTCCACCGTATCATAGCCCTCGTCCTGCAGTTCGTAGGCCCGGAACTTGTCGACGAGGCCGATGCCCCGTCCCTCCTGCCGCATGTAGAGAAGCACCCCCCTGCCTTCCTCGGCAATTAAAGCAAGGGCCCGATCCATTTGGAGCCCGCAATCACAGCGGAAGGAACCAAACACGTCACCCGTCAGACACTCGGAATGCACGCGGACCAACACCTCGTCGGCTGGCGTGATATCCCCAAGGGTGAGGGCTAAGTGCTGGTCGCTGCCAACGCGACTCTGGTAGAGTAACGCCCGGAACGTCCCGTGGCGGGTAGGGATAGTGGCCTCCGCAACACGGCGGACCAACTTCTCGCGGCGCATCCGGAACGTAATTAAATCCTTGACGGTGATAATGCGAAGATTGTGGCGCCTCGCAAACTCGACGAGCTGGGGAACCCGGGCCATACGCCCGTCCTCGTCCATAACCTCGCAGATCACCCCGGCCGGGTATAGACCCGCAAGGCGGCTGAGGTCGAGGGCTGCTTCGGTCTGGCCCGCCCGGGCGAGGGTCCCGCCTTCCTTGGCTCGGAGCGGAAAGATGTGGCCGGGACGCATGAGGTCTTCCGGTTTCGTCTTGGGGTCCACAAGCGCTTGAATGGTTGTAGCCCGGTCTTGGGTCGATATGCCGGTCGTGACCCCGTGTCGTGCCTCGACCGAAACGCAGAAGGCGGTCTCATATGGGGAGGTGTTCTCTGAAACCATCATGGGTATTTGGAGCGCATCGCACCGCTGGCCTGGCAGGGAGACGCAGATGAGCCCTCGCCCGTGCTTCGCCATAAAGTTGACGGCCTCTGGCGTCACGCGCTCGGCGGCCATGGTCAGATCGCCCTCGTTTTCTCGGTCCTCGTCATCGACGACGATAAGCATCCTTCCGTCTCGGATTTCCTTGATGGCATCTTCGATGCTTTCGAAGGGCATTACGCCTCCTGCCTCTTGTCGTTATCCTCTGGTTAGGCGAACCCTTGCTCGTGGAGGAGTTCGCCTGTGAGGGGCTTGGTGCCGCGCGTCCTTTGCTCGCCAAGGAGTCGTTCGAGATAGCGGCTCAAGAGATCCACTTCTAGATTCACGAAACTGCCGTGCCCTTTCCAGCCTAGCGTGGTACTCGCCAGGGTGTGGGGTATGAGGCAGACGGAAAAGGCTTCCTTTGAGACGTCGACGAGGGTGAGACTGACCCCGTCGACGGCGATGGAGCCCTTGGGTACCATGTGGTTTGCCAGAAAAACGGGAAAGTCGATCCACATCTCTGTAGAGTTCCCTGTAGATTCGAGTCCGATAATCCGGCCTACGCCGTCCACATGCCCGGTGACAAAATGTCCCCCAAAGCGATCACCAACTTTCAGTGGGCGCTCCAGATTGACTCGCGCCTGAGGTTTCAGGTTGCCGAGCGTGGTTCGCTGGAGAGTCTCGGCGGACAGGTCGGTGGTGAAGGTTGTTGCGTTCCCGTGGACAACCGTGAGACAGACCCCATCAACAGCAATGCTCTGTCCAATGCTCAGATCTGACATATGAGTCCCCCCCTGGATGGCCAACTGGGCACCCCCTTGACCTCGCGTCAGGGTGAGGACGGCTCCCTGCTCTTCAACAATACCAGTAAACATCTCCTTAGGCGTCTCCCGATGGCGTCCAGGGGCTGACAGGCTCAGTCACGTACCCTTCGAGCAAAAGGTCATCGCCGATGTCCTCGACCTTGAGTTGCTTAACGTGGAGTGCTTCTATGAGCTTTTCCACACCCTCCCCCTGGAGGAGCGTTGGGGCCTTCTTTCCTCCGATCAGGATGGGGGCGAACATCAGGACGAGCTTGTCCACAATGCCCGCCTGGAGCGCGGCCGTTGCCAATCTTCCTCCTCCTTCAATCATGACGGAGGTGATCGCGCGGCGCCCTAGCTCGCGGATCAGATGGGGGAGAGAAACCCCGCCTGCACCTTCGGGAAGCACGATCACATCGGTTACCCGCTCTCGGAGTTGTCGGAGCCGAGCCTGAGAGACCCGCGGTCCGACGGCGACGAGCGGCGACTGGGACCCGCTCCGTAAGAGCCGTGCGCTCGCCGGAAGCCGGCCCCGTGTGTCCACCACCACGCGCAACGGGTCACGGGCCTCCGTTCCGCGCAAGCGGGTGGTGAGCATGGGGTCATCTTTCAGGACCGTTCCGATGCCGACCATAACCGCGTCTAATGAATCGCGCATCTCGTGGACCCGGTGCCGGGCCAGATCGCCCGTAATCCATTGTGAATCGCCGGTCCGCGTAGCCAACTTGCCGTCCAGACTTAAAGCAGCCTTGAGGAGGACGTAGGGTTCTCCGGTTCGAATATACTTAAAATAGGGCTCGTTCAGCCGAACCACCTCCTCTTCAAGGAGGCCTACCTCGACGGCAATCCCCGCCTTCCGGAGGCGGTGCACCCCCCTCCCTGCCACGACCGGATTAGGGTCGTACGCGGCGACGACCACCTTGCTGATTCCGGCCTCGATAAGTGCATCCACACACGGAGGGGTTCTCCCATAATGCACACATGGCTCGAGGGTGACGTAACAGGCGGCTCCCGGTGCTGATCCCCCTGCCGCTTTGAGAGCGACTACTTCGGCATGATCCCCGCCTGCAGACGCGTGATATCCTTCGCCAACGACCGTTCCTTGCTGAGCGAGTACGGCTCCCACCAGCGGGTTCGGGCTGGTCCGCCCCCTGCCTTGAGCGGCGAGATGTAAGGCCCGCTCCATGTATGTCCGGTCGCCCTCGATCATCCTGTTGCTCCGTTGGAGCCTTATTTCTCAATAACTTTCCGCCCAAGCTATCACCCGGACTGAAAGGTGTCAAGGTCAATTGGTGTCATGAGAGGCCTTGGCAGGCGTCAGACTTCTCTCGTGAAAAGGGCCGCGGCGAATGCCGCGGCGGAAAAGGACTGAAGATCCCCAATGCCTTCCCCCAGCCCCACGTACCGCACTGGAAGTTGGAGTTCAGCCACAATCCCCACGACGGAGCCCCCCTTGGCCGTTCCGTCGAGTTTCGTGATGATCAGCCCAGAAATTCCGATGGCTTCATGGAACTCTCGCGCCTGCAGCGCCGCGTTGAGACCGGTCGTCCCGTCCAGGATCAGGAGGGTTTCGTGGGGGGCACCCGGAATGTTGCGCCCTACCACGCGGCGGATTTTCTTCAGCTCCTCCATTAGATTTTTTTTCGTGTGCAGGCGACCCGCCGTGTCGATGAAGACGAGATCTACCTCCCGAGCCTGTGCCGCCTGGAGTGCATCGAAGACCACCGCAGCCGGATCACCCCCTTGCTGATGCGCGATGACCTCTGCTCCCGCTCTTTGCCCCCAGACCTGGAGCTGTTCGATGGCGGCGGCCCGAAACGTGTCGGCAGCGGCGAGGAGGACCCGTTTCCTCTGGCGGGTTGCTCGAAAGGCGAGCTTGCCGATGGTGGTCGTCTTCCCGACCCCGTTTGCCCCGAGGACCAAAGCCACGTGGGGACGTACCTCCGGAATGGTTTCCTGGGGACCGGAAAGGATGGCGGTGATTTGGCGTTTGAGGGCCTCCAGAACCTTCTCGGGCTCACTTCCTCCGGGAGAGAGGGCATCTAAGAGCAGGCGGGTGGTCGGCATTCCCACGTCAGCGGTAATCAGGATCTCCTCCAGTTCCTCGCGGAGATTCGCGTCCACGCGGGGGCGGGTCAGGAGCCGCGTTATCCGGTCGAAAAATGTCTCTCGAGTCTTCTGGAGCCCGGTGCCGAGAAGAGAGAAGGGGATGGGGTCTACCATCGTCCGATTGCGCAGTCGCGATCAGGAAGCGGTTGTGGTGGCCGCTTGCTCTACCTGTTGGCCGAACCGAACCGAGATCATACGCGAGACGCCCGGCTCCTCCATCGTGACTCCGTAGAGCAGATCGGCCATTTCGATGGTCCGAGGATGGTGCGTGACCAGAATGAACTGGGAGGTGGTGGCGAGCTCGCGGAGCAAAGAGGAAAAACGATCGACGTTGATATCGTCCAGGGCCGCATCGACCTCGTCGAGTACGACAAACGGGCTCGGTCTTGTGGCCCACAGCGCCATGAGGAGTGAGATGGCCCCGAGAGTTTTCTCACCGCCGGAGAGGAGTGACAGCGTGGTGGTCCGCTTTCCCGGAATCCGCACGCGGATCTCGACTCCGGGCTCTTCGGTGTCTCCTCCCTCGGTCGGCACAAGCTCTGCCTCACCGCCACCAAAGAGGCGCTGCCAAAAGCGGTTCAACTGCTCGTTGACGGCAGTGAGGGTTTCAGCGAAGAGGGTTTTGATCGTCCGGTTGATCTCGGCAATTGTGGCCCTCAGCGAGGTGACAGAAGCCTTGAGATCTTCCGCCTGATCCGTCAGGAAGCGATACCGCTCCGAGAGGGCTTCGTACTCCTCGAGCGCCGCCATATTGATCGGACCCATCGTTGCGATCTTTTGGCGAATCTCTTCGCTTTCGTGCGCGAGCACCTCGGGGGCCTGGGAGGGATCTTCCCCGTCCAGCGCCTCCGGGAGTCTGTCGCTGTCGGGAAACTCCTCCTGCAACCGCTTCTGCAGTAACGCACGTTCTGTGTTGAGCGTGGCCTGCCTCGTGGTGGCCGAAGCCTGCTGCTGCTGAATGTCGGTGAGCTCTTTTCTGCTCGCCTTGAGAGCCTCCTCTCGGGCGAGGACGCTTTGCCGGAGGTCATCCCGCTCTCGGTGAAGTTTCTGGACCGCCTGGGCCTCCTGGGTCTCTTGCTGACTTATGGCTCCAAGGGAGTCGTGGAGACCAGCGATCTCTTGGTTGAGCTTCGCTTCTCGGGAGCGTCCCTCTGCTGTCTCCTGGCGAATCTCCGCCTCGCGGATGCGCTCTCTCGCTCTATCAGCCTCTAGGCGCTCTATGGAGCGCGTTAAGGCCTCCCTTCGTTCCTGGAGGGAGGTCGATCGGATCCGGAGCTCCGCGACTTCTCCGTGAAGCTCCTGCTGCCGGGCCCGGAGCAGGCTCACCTGGCGGTCACACCCGGCGGCCTCTTCCCTGAGGGTATCCTCCTCCCGACCCCATATCTCCACGTCGCTCTGCGCGCTCTTGAGCGCCACCCCTAGTTCGTCGAGTTCCTGTTCGACGCGCGCCCGCTCAGCGGTGAGGAATGTGACATGGGTGCCGATCCGGGAGGCCACGGTGTGTACCTCGGCGAGAGAACGCTCGATCTCATGGCAAGCCGCTTCTGTCTCCTTGAGGGTATGCTCTTGCACGGTTAAGGCCTGTCGACGGTCGGCGAGTATCTCCTGAAGTCTCTCCCATTCGGTGTCGACCTCCTGAAGCTGTTCGGTTGTCCGAGCAATGACCTGAGGAAACTCCTCAAGTTCCCTCCGTCGACTCAGCAAGCTGAGAGAGGTGGTATTTCCCCCTTGGATGGGGCCGCGGGAGCTAAGGACGGTGCCAGAGGCAGTGGCCACGCGGATCGGAGACGGGATCCGCTCAAGGAGGACCAGGGCGGTCGGGAGATCTTGGACGATCAGGGCATCCTCCAAGAGGGCATGAAGCAACGGTTGGAGGTCCTTGGGTGCCTTCACAAGTCGCACAGCTGGACCGACGATCCGCTCGGCGACCTTGGGGTCGAGCGAGGCTTGCACCGCGTGCAACGCCTCATCAAGCGAAGATACCTTTCGATCTCCGGCAAGCCATGCCCGCTTGCGAGGCAGCAGGGTGGCCCATCCAGTCCCGCCCTGCTCTAGACAGTGGATCAGGGAAAGAGCATCGGCGGCGGTCGGGGTGAGAAGTCCCTGCTGGAGGTCGCCAAGAAGGGCTTCGACTGCCTTCTCCCAGGTCGCCTCAACCCGAATCAGGCTAGAGAGAGGACCTTCGATTGCCTGACAGGCTGCCACCCCAGCCGCCTTGCCGTTGAGAAGGAACTGCTGCCCTTCATTGAGGCCTGCCAGACTTGCCTCGAGTTCTCGCAGGGAGTCAAGACGACTCTCGAGCCCACTCAGTTCTGCACGCAGCGCCGTTCGCCGGTCGGCCAGCGTTTCTTGGCGGCCCTGCAGCGCGGTGAGTTCCTCAGCGATGGTGTCCCGTTCCTCGTCGAGATTCTTCATCTTGAATTGCAGTTCTTGTAAGCGGTCCGTCAGTTCCCGTCCGCGGGTTCCGACGGCTTCCGATTCTGTCCAGGACGCGGTGAGCTGGCGATTGAGGGTCTCCCGCTCTTGCTCAAGGAGCCGATGTCGTTCCATCAGAGAGGCCACCTCATTCCGGCGGCTTACCAGTCGCTCGGTGAGGCCCAGGATCTCTTGCTTCTGTTGCTGAAGGAGTTCCTCACTTTGCCGGAGTTCCCCCTCCAGGCTTATCACAGCTTCATTGGCGTCCCGAAGCCGCCGGGAGACCTCAGCGAGTTCCTCACCGGTCAGATCCCGCATCTTCGTATCGGCGTCGCAGTCTTGCTGGAGGCGATCGAGCCGGTCCGCGGTTACGGTCAGCTCTTGTTCTTGTTCTTCATTACGCCGCCGCAGGTCGTGGAGCTGGCTCTCCCGAGAGCGCACCTCGGTCTCCTCACGCTCCCGTTGGCTTCGCAACGTATACAGAAGCTCTTGGGCCGCCGTGATCCGTTTCTCCAGGTCCAGGTCCTGAAGGCGGCCGGTCTCCAAGGCAGTTTCTTCTTTTGAAACACGGAGCTGGCAGATTTCGTAAGCCTCCGTGATTTGCCTTGCCTGGTCGGTGACTCGATGGAGTTCCTCCTGGAGACGGCCGTCTTCCTGAAGGAGGAGCAGCGCCTGGATCTCTTTCAATCGGCGGGTCAGACGCTGGTAGCGTTCCGCCTTCTTGGCCTGGCGATGGAGGGAGTTGCGTTGCCGCTCGATCTCGGCGAGGACATCCCTGACCCTGAGCAGATTATGCTCCGCAGCTTGGAGCCGCGACAGGGCGGTATTTCGATTCACCTTGTACGACATGATCCCTGCCGCCTCCTCCAGGAGGGCCCGGCGGTCGGCGGGTTTTGAATTCAACAGGGATCCGACCCTCCCTTGCTCGATCAGCGCGTAGGGCTCTCGGCCAAGCCCGGTATCGAGGAAGAGGCGGGTGATGTCCTTGAGGCGACAGGGGGTATGATTCAGGAGATACTCGCTCTCGCCAGATCGGTAGAGGCGGCGGGTAATAGTCACTTCCTCATAGGGGACCGCCAGTTGGCCGTTAACATCCGAGAGGGTGAGGGAGACTTCAGCCATACCCACCCCTTTCCGATGGGTGTTTCCCGCGAAGATCATGTCTTCCATACGGTCGCCTCGGAGGGCCTTCGCGCTCTGCTCCCCCAACACCCACCGGATGGCGTCGAGGATATTGCTCTTGCCGCAGCCGTTGGGGCCCACAACGGCGGTCATCCCTGGTTGGAAGTCGATATGTAACCGATCAATGAAGGACTTAAACCCGAAGAGGGTCAGATTGCTGAGGTACATGTATCTCCTCTGAGTTCGAGCCCCGATGTCCAGACGGAAAGTCCTTTAGACATAATAAGTTGGAGGCTGGACTTCGGGCAAACCTTTACAAATTGTGGGGAGGCTACCATAGGGCAAAACCCCTGTCAAGGGAAATCCGCAAAATAGTGTGGTTACGCCCGAGAGGAACTCAAAATGTTGTGGTTGTCCTCCCAGTAGGCGAGGGCAACCCGGGCTGCGGCCTGTTCGGCGGCACGTCGGCTTTCTCCCTCGGCCCGTCCGAGTATCTCTCCTTTTACCATCACTTCTACCTCGAACCGCCGCGCATGAGCGGGGCCCCACTGCTGGACGAGACGGTAACGTGGGGACGCCTTGAGCGCCCCCTGGAGCAGATTTTGAAGTTGAGATTTTGGATCAAGCGATACGTCAGGGTCGAACAGCGGCGCGAGATGTCGCTCGAGAAACTTCGTCACAGAACCGAGGTCGCGATCGAGAAAAAGAGCGGCGACGACCGCCTCAAAACTTTCCGCAAGGAGCGCAGGCCGCCCCCGACCGCCCGGCTCCACGCTCTTTCCCAACCGCAGCATGGTGTAGAAGCCCAGTCGAGTTGCGGCCTCGGCTAACGTCGTGCGATTGACCATGCTGGCGCGCAGGCGAGTGAGTCCGCCGGGGGAAAAATTGGGGTACCTGTGATACATATGCAGGCTCATGAGGAGGGTGAGGATTGCGTCACCCAAAAAGGCCAATCGTTCAAACGCCTGCTCCTCTCCTCCAGCCGAAGGGTGCGTGAGCGCTGCCCGAAGCAGGGCCCGGTTGCGGAAGCGATGGCCGAGCTTCTGCTCACTCTCCCTGAGCCACGCATCCTTCTCTGGCACTTTCCTGCGCTGCCGCACGGGCGTTGTGTCCTCCTGAGGAGCAAAATTCGTTCCATGTGGTCGAATGATGTATCTCATAGTATACGACCTCTCGTGCTGGGGACAGGAGACATTTATGTGGGCACACGGCGCGAGACGACTTGGGGGACTTGACAGAGAAGAAGGGCGCGGGTAGCATGAAATATCCTGAAACCTGAATACCGACGCAAGGGGAGGACATGGCTGCGGAGCACATTGTCCAGGTGAGCGATGCCGATTTCGATCAAAAGGTCATCAACGGCCAGGGACTGACCATCGTGGATTTCTGGGCAGAGTGGTGCGCTCCCTGCCGCGTGATTGCGCCTATCCTGGAAGAGTTGGCCCAGGAATATGCGGGAAAGGTGACGGTCGCCAAGCTCAATGTGGATGAGAATCCTCAGGCGGCGGCCCGTTTTGGCATTCGGAGTATCCCCACGCTCCTCTTCTTCAAGGGGGGGGAGCGGGTAGATCAGGTGATTGGGGCGGTTCCCCGGGGTGTTATCCAATCCAAGCTCGGTCCCTACCTCGACTAGGACCCCCTTCCTCAGGTGAGTCGCAGACCGGCCTGCCGCGTTCGCGCTTCTCCCTGGTTTCGGTATACACTCCCGTCACTCCCCTGAAAGGTCAGACGAGGTTCCTTGACCTTCTCGTTTGTTCATGCTAGGTTATCGTCTCTATTTCTAGAGGTCTTTCATGTATTACCCGTCCCGTGAAGTGTTTAAAGCGAAGACCCGTCTCGGGAACCTGATCCCTGTCTACCGCGAAGTGCTGGCCGATACCGAGACGGCGGTCTCGGCCTTCTTGAAGATTGGGGGAGGGGACTACGCCTTTCTGCTGGAAAGCGTTCAGGGAGGGGAGAAATGGGCCCGCTACAGCTTCTTGGGGCGCAATCCTTCATTGGTAATCCGGACCAAGGGAAGGGAGGCCGAGCTCTTCCGATCGGGCGCACCGCCGGAACGACGCCGAATTACCGATCCCCTGCACGTAGTCAGGGAAGCGCTCAGTGTATATCGACCGGTGAAAGTAGAGGGCTTGCCGCGCTTTTTTGGCGGCATGGTCGGGTACTTGTCCTATGACGCTGTCCGCTTTTTCGAGACCTTGCCAAACCAGACCGAGGACGATCTCGGACTGCCCGACGCCGTGTTTCTGCTCACCGATACGCTGCTCATTTTTGACAACCTGAGCCAGCGGATCCAGGTGGTCTCCAATGCTTTTGTCCCTGACACGACCGAACGCGCAATGAAGGCCGCCTATGATCTTGCTGTGTCAAAGATCGAGGCCGTCGTCGCCGAGCTGTACAAGCCGTTGGATCCACCGGGGGTCGCTCCACTCCCCTCCTGCCCGTCCGAGGTGAAGTCAACCTTTTCTCGTGAGGGGTTCTGTCGAGCGGTCCTGGCGTGTAAGGACTATGTGGCAGCGGGTGATATTATCCAAGCAGTGCTTTCGCAGCGGCTCGAGCTCAAGACGGGCGCCGATCCCTTTAATGTATACCGAGCCCTCAGGATCATTAACCCATCCCCGTATATGTTTTTCCTTCGGTTGGGAGATCTCTCGCTGGCTGGGAGTTCTCCGGAGGTCCTGGTACGATTAGAAGAAGGACAGATCGACCTCCGGCCTATCGCCGGCACCAGGCCCCGGGGCCGAAATGAGATAGAAGACCGCGCGCTCGCAATGGAACTCTTGGATGACCCGAAGGAGCGGGCCGAGCACATCATGCTTGTCGATCTCGGTCGGAATGATGTCGGGCGGGTCGCCACGCCGGGGAGTGTAGAAGTGAATGAGCTCATGGTGATCGAGCGTTACTCACACGTGATGCACATCGTCTCGAATGTGCGGGGACGACTTCAGGAAGGACGAGACGCCTTTGATCTCCTCCGGGCGACGTTCCCGGCTGGGACCGTCAGTGGGGCGCCGAAGATCCGGGCGATGGAGATTATCGAAGAGTTGGAACCGGCCAAGCGCGGTCCATATGCGGGAGCGATCGGCTACGTCAGCTTCTCGGGCAATATGGACACGTGCATCACCATTCGAACCATTCTGTTCGCCAAGGAGCGGGCCTGGGTGCAGGTGGGAGCGGGGATCGTAGTGGACTCGGACCCCGACCGAGAGTATCAGGAAACCCTGAGCAAGGCGGCAGCCATGCTCCGGGCCATCGAAATAACCGCGAGGGGCCTCGAAAAGTTGCCGATTCGCCCATGACCGGCCGGCAACCAATTTCGAAATTCGAATTTCGAAATTCGAAATTTTGAGTCCCGTGAATGGTGAATTACGATGGTGCTGGTCATCGACAATTACGACTCTTTTACCTACAACCTTGTCCAATACCTCGCGGAGCTCGGCGAAGAGGTCCAGGTGGCGCGAAATGACAAGATTACGCTGGGAGAGGTGGAAACCTTGGAACCGGCGCGGATTGTCATTTCGCCGGGCCCGTGCACACCCAGAGAAGCAGGGATCTCGTGTGATCTGATCTCCCAGTTCGCTGGTGGCATTCCCATTTTGGGGGTCTGTCTGGGGCACCAGTGTATCGGAGCCGCGTTCGGCGGGAGGATTGTTCGAGCCGGACGGCTCATGCATGGGAAAACGTCACTGATCCAGCATGACGGCCACACCCTCTTTCGAGATTTGCCGAATCCTTTTGAGGCAACTCGCTATCACAGTCTCTTGGTCGAGCGAGAGAGTTTGCCCGCCTGTCTCGAGGTATCGGCACAGACGGACGATGGAGAAATCATGGGTCTCCGGCACCGGGACTATGCGGTGGAAGGCGTCCAGTTTCACCCGGAGTCGATTCTGACCGTGGTGGGGAAGGACCTTCTGAGGAATTTCCTCACACAATAACACCATCGCTGTCAGTATGCGCAGTGGCTCTTGAGGACAAATGAGGAGGGGAACGGGTGATCGTCGAGGCCCTTTCCAAGGTGGTCGAAGGGCAGGATCTCAGTCGGCAAGAAGCGTCGCGAGTCATGGAAATTCTCATGTCTGGCCAGGCCACCGATGCGCAAATCGGGGCCTTTCTAACCGCCATGCGGCTGAAAGGCGAAACGGTGGAAGAGCTGTGTGGCTTTGCCACGGTCATGCGGGAGAAGGCAGCCGTCGTTCCCACCCAGCATGCGCTGATTTCCCGCCCCGGACAAAGCATGCTGGTGGATACGTGCGGGACGGGGGGAGATGCGCAGGGGACCTTTAATATCTCCACGGCAGCCGCGTTTGTGGTGGCGGGGGCGGGCGTTCCGGTGGCGAAACATGGTAACCGTTCTGCGTCCGGAATGTGCGGCAGCGCAGACGTCATCGAGGCGCTCGGGATTCCTCTCGATCTCCCCCCTGAGCGGGTGGGCCGGTGCATCGACGAAGTCGGGATCGGTTTTCTCTTCGCGCCCCTCCTTCATCCGGCGATGATGCACGTGGCTCCGGCCCGTCGCCAGATCCGACTCCGGACACTCTTCAATCTGCTGGGTCCTCTGGTCAACCCTGCGCGCGCTTCGGCCCAGGTGATCGGGGTGTATGATGGGGCCTTGACCGAAGTCTTGGCCCGCGCCTTAAACCGGTTGGGATGCCATCGCGCCTTTGTCGTGCATGGCATGGATGGCCTCGATGAGATCTCTACGATCGGCGAGACGAAGATCTCGGAGGTTCGCGAGGGAAACGTACGCACCTATTTTGCTCACCCAGAGGATTTCGGCGTGTCCCAAACGACCTTAACTGAGTTGAAGGGGGGCGACGCGGTCGCCAATGCCGAGATGATCCGGCAGATCCTTCAGGGGACCAAGGGTCCGCCGCGGGACATCGTGCTGGTAAACGCGAGTGCCGCCATAGTGGCCAGCAAAGGCGCCCAACATATCCAGGATGCAATGGCGGCGGCGGAGCGCTCGATCGAGAGCGGGACGGCATGGGAAAAATTGGAGAAGGTGCTGGCCTGGTGTAAACAATAGGGAGTCATCGTCGGCGGCCCGCGGTGAACTGAAGGCGAAAAATGATCTTGGACAAAATCGTGCAGACGAAGCGAGAGGAAGTCACTGCCCGGAAAATGGGAGTTCCCCTTCGAGACCTGAAGGCTCGAATTCGAGATCTGCCATCCCCGCGAGACTTCCACCGAGCCCTAGACCGTCGGTGGCACGGGGGAAGAATTCGGCTCATTGCTGAGGTGAAGCGGGCATCTCCTTCGCAAGGAGTGATCCGGGAGCCATTCGACCTCGACCAGGTGACCCACGCCTACGTCGCGGCAGGAGCGGCGGCGATTTCGGTTCTGACCGATAAACCTTTTTTTCAAGGGAGCCTTGATGACCTGGCTCGGGTGCAGGCGAGCGTCTCGGTTCCGGTCCTCCGAAAGGACTTCATTGTTGATCCCTATCAAGTGTACGAGACGCGGGCATCCGGGGGCGATGCGGTCCTCCTGATTATTGCTGCCTTGGAGAGGCAATTCTTGCAGGACCTCCTGGCACTCTCACACGAGGTAGGCCTGTATCCCCTGACAGAGGTCCACACCCGAGAAGAGCTGCAGACAGCCCTCGGTGTGAAAGCTCCCATCGTGGGGATAAACAACCGGGATCTGAAAAGTTTCCAGGTGTCCCTGGAAACGACGTTTTCCTTGCTTGCAGAGATTCCACCAGAGCGGATCGTGGTCAGTGAAAGCGGAATAACCGATCGCGCAGAGGTTGCCCGTCTGGAGGCGGCCGGGGTGGATGCCATTCTGGTGGGAGAGGGGCTGCTTCGGGCTCAGGACGTGGAACAAAAGGTCCGAGACCTCTTTGGGGATGGGGCATGACGGTTCGCGTTAAGGTCTGTGGGATCACAAACGCAAAGGACGCGGAGTTGGCGGCTGACGCCGGTGTCGATGCGCTCGGCTTCATCTTCGTTCCGCGGACGCCGCGATATATTGACCTAGAGACGGCCCGCGGGATCATTCACGATCTGCCACCCTTTATCACTCCCGTGGGAGTCTTTGCCGATCACCCTGTCGCAGAGGTTGATCAAATCATGGCGCGGTGTGGACTTCGCACGGCCCAGCTTCATGGGTCCGAGGCTCCAGCATATTGTGAGGAGATCACAGCATCCGTGATCAAAGCCTTTCGCGTGGGGCGTGAGCGAGTCTTTCCGCAACTGGGGGCCTACCGCGTGCACGCCTATCTCCTCGATAGCTTCGTTGAGGGGAAATTGGGTGGGACGGGCAACACTTTTCCGCTCGAGCTGGCATCGCGTGCTAAGAGCTTTGGGCGGGTGATCATCGCGGGAGGACTGACCCCGGAGAATGTGGCTCAGGTGATTAATGCAGTGCAGCCGTACGGGGTGGATGTGTCGAGCGGTGTGGAAGCGAAGCCGGGTCGGAAGGACCCCCTCAAGCTGCATGACTTCTTGGGGGCGGTGAGGGGAGCAGCGTGACCTGGGATTTTCCAAATCGAGGGGGTCATTTTGGGCGATATGGAGGACAGTATGTCCCCGAGACGCTGATGACCGCGCTGCAGGAACTCGAACGGGTGTTTCTCGAAGCGAGACAAGACCCCGGGTTTCAAGCGGAACTGGATTATTACTTGCATAGATACGCCGGGAGACCGACCCCCCTCTATTTTGCCCAGCGTCTTACTGACAAGCTCGGTGGAGCAAGGATCTATCTCAAGCGAGAAGATCTCTGTCATACGGGGGCCCACAAGATCAATAATACCTTGGGACAGGTGCTGCTGACCCGCCGCATGGGGAAGCGGAGGGTCATCGCAGAAACCGGGGCAGGACAACATGGAGTGGCCACGGCCACCGCGGCGGCCCTCTTCGGCCTTGAGTGTGAAGTTTACATGGGCACAGAGGATATGCGGCGGCAAGCCCTCAACGTGTTTCGGATGCGACTCTTGGGGGCCAAGGTGACGCCGGTGGATGCCGGGAGCCGAACGCTGAAAGACGCGATCAATGAGGCGATGCGGGACTGGGTCACAAATGTTGATGATACGCACTATGTTCTCGGCTCTGCCCTGGGGGGTCATCCGTTTCCCATGATGGTCCGTGATTTCCAATCAGTCATTGGGCGGGAGGCCCGCGCAGACATTCTCGAAGCGGAGGGCCGGCTTCCCGATGTCTTGCTTGCGTGCGTGGGGGGCGGCTCGAACGCTATTGGCCTCTTCTACCCGTTTATCGATGATGTCGACGTCCGAATGATTGGCGTAGAGGCAGGAGGCTTGGGGATCGAGTCCGGCAAGCATGCGGCGCGCTTCGCCGCTGGCGCGCCAGGCGTCCTTCACGGGACACTGAGCTACATCCTGCAAGACGCCGACGGCCAAATTCAGACCACCCACTCGGTGTCGGCGGGGCTCGACTATCCCGGCGTGGGACCGGAGCATACGTACCTTCGGGAGGTCGGCCGCGCCACATATGTGTGGGTCACCGATGAAGAGGCCATTCGGGGCTTCCAGCTCCTAGCAGCCTACGAAGGCATTATCCCGGCCCTCGAATGTGCCCACGCGGTTGCCTATGCGACGACGCTGGCTCCTGAAATGGGACGGAATGGTGTCCTACTGATTAACCTGTCTGGCCGCGGGGACAAAGACGTTGAACTTGTGGCGCAGATCATTGAGGGATATAGCCGACCCACGGAGTAGAGACGTACAGGTTCGATGGGGGCGATGAATCGGATCGACCACTGTTTTGCGGAACTCCGCGCAGCCAACGGGAAGGTCTTGATCCCCTTCATCACTGCGGGGGACCCGGACCTTACGACCACCAGGGATCTGGGGTGGGCTTTTGAAGAGGCGGGGGGAGATCTCCTGGAGCTCGGCGTTCCCTTTTCCGATCCCCTGGCCGATGGGACGACCATTCAGCGCGCGAGTCAACGGGCGCTCGAAAACGGGGTCACCTTAAAGGGCGTCATCGGGATTGTCGAGCAGATTCGTGCCCGATCCCAAATGCCGATTGTGCTCATGAGTTATGTGAATCCGATCCTTCGCATGGGGGTACGCGAGTTCGTCGCTCGGGCGAGTGGCGCCGGGGTGGACGGGGTCATCATGCCGGACCTGCCCCCTGAGGAGGCCCAAGACCTACAGAACTGCTGCGCAGACTCTGCGATTCATACGATCTTTCTGGCCGCGCCCACGAGCAGCGACGCTCGCCTCGCCCGGATCGTGGAGTCTTCTCAAGGATACATTTACTATGTTTCGTTAAAGGGGGTAACGGGCGCCAGGGAGTCGGTTCAAGCCAACCTTGAAGTGTCCCTCAATCGCTTGCGGCGGTTGACTGAGAAGCCCATTGCCGTTGGATTTGGTATCAGTACGCCTACCCAGGTGTCACAAATCGCGAGGCTCGTCGACGGCATCATCGTCGGATCAGCCATCGTTGACCGTATTGAGCAACGGAGAGGCCATCCGGGAATGACGGGGGAAGTGGCGAAATTTGTCCAAAGCTTGAAGCAGGCGACGCGATAGGGCCAGCGGTGGGAAGACAGCGACAGACACGGCCAACCAAAGAGGAATCTCGAGCAGAGGTGCGACGGCTTCTCGCTCGTTATCAGAAGGAGCTCGACCGCAAGAAGGCGCGGATCGCCGCCCTGGAGATGGAGCTCAAGACACAACATCTTCGGGTCAAACTTCTCCAGGCGATACGCCGAGCTTCCACCGCCACTCTGCACCTCGACTCGCTGTTCCATGGCATCTTGCGGGTCGTTTTGCAGACGATGGTCGCTGATTACGGGATGCTCGTACAAATCGATCCCGACAAAAGGACGGTCCTCTTTGGGGTGCAGCGGGGAAAGGATGGATCCTTAATCCCACGCAGGGGAGCCTCTTTCAACCGGGAATATCGCCAACGACTCTTTAGGGCCAACGAGGCCGCACGCGTCCGAAACCTCGAGGGGACACCGCCCGGCTGGAGCATCCCGCGATCTAAGGGGCGACGAGTTTCCCTCCTCATCGTGCCGTTACGGGCTTCTGGCCGCACAGTCGGAGTGCTAGAACTGCTCCGCCTTCCGCCTTCGCCTCCCTTCAAATCGGAAGATGCCGACTTGGTGGCTACGATGGAACACCAGCTCGGAATGGCGATGGAGAATACCCGTCTCTACTCCGAGTCCGCCAAACGGGTCAAGCAGTCCTCAACCTTAATGGAGCTGAGCGCCATCCTCAACTCCACCCTCCAAATCTCAGAGGTGTTGCGGCTAGCCGTTGAAGCTGCCACGCGTCTTATGGAGTGTGAAGTCGGGTCGCTCCTCCTGCTGAACGAGCAGTGCGACGAGCTGGTGTTTGAGGTCGCCTTAGGGGAGCGGGGGAGAGAGGTGAAGGAGGTCCGGCTGAAGGTGGGAGAGGGGATTGCCGGATGGGTAGCCAAGACGGGGAGACCAACACTTGTGGACGATGTCCGTGGAGATTCCCGCTTTTCGCGTCGGGTTGACGCCCGAACCCATTTCGTGACCCGTAATATGATTTGCGTTCCTGTAAGGAGTCGGGGGCGGATCATCGGGGTCCTGCAAGCCATCAACCGACGCACCGATCGTCCCTTTGATACAGAAGACCAATGCTTATTCGAGTCTTTGGCACGTCAGGTGGGAATCGCGATTGAGAATGCGCGGCTGTACGAACAGGTGAAGGAAACCTTCTTTAGCACGGCGGCGACCTTAGCGGAAGCGATCGAAAAGCGGGATCCATACACCGGGGGCCATGTCCGGCGCGTTGTGGAGATCTCGTTGGCCGTGGGGAGGGAATTGGGCCTCAGTCCAGAAGAGAAGGAGACGCTCCATCTCGCCGCCATTTTGCACGATGTGGGCAAAATCGGCATCCGGGACGTCATCCTCCTCAAACAGGGCCCCTTGACCCCCGAAGAATTGGATCAGATTCGCGAGCATCCACAGCTTGGGGCAGAGATTCTCGCCCCAATCAAGCAGCTCGAGGCAGTGATCCCGGCGGTGCGATATCACCAGGAACGGTGCGATGGCCAGGGGTATCCGGAGGGGCTAAAGGGGGAAGAGATTCCCCTGGCCTCCCGGATCATCGCTGTGGCCGACACCTTCGACGCGATGACCACGGACCGCCCCTACCGACCGCGGATAAGCGATGAAGCAGCCATCGAGGAAATCGGACGATGCACCGGCTCCCAATTCGACCCGGAGGTGGTTGAGGCGTTCATGCGCGCCTGTCGGGCGGGTCGAATCAATTCAGAGGCGTTGCAGGCCGCGGAAAAAGAGGCAGGGCAGCAAGTGGTCGATCTGTCGGTTTCGCCGGTGTCTGGAGGCGCCCTATGAAGTATCGGGTTCTGGGTTGCTTTGGCGGCGAGGCCCCACGGTTTCACCTGTCGAGCTTCCTCTTGGATGACACCCTGCTCATCGATGCCGGCTCGGTGACGTCGATTCTGGAAATTCCTGCGCAGGCCCGGATCGAAAACGTCCTCTTGACGCATTCCCACCTGGATCACGTGCGTGGACTTTGTCACCTGGCCGATAACATGTTTGGGCGTCGCGACTGGCCCATCCTTGTGTACAGTATCGAACCGATTCTGGAATCACTCAAGCATTCTCTCCTGAATAATGTGTTGTGGCCCGATTTCACAGAGATCCCCGATTCCAACTTGCCCATCCTCGATTTTCGGGCCCTCCCTGAAGGGAAACCGAGCGTCCTCGGCACGTTCCGCGTGACGCCCGTCCGTCTCTCGCATACGGTGGTCAGCGTGGGCTACCTCCTCGAAGGTGAGTTTGGTGCTTTGCTCCACCTTGGAGACACCGGTCCTACGGAGGCTGTCTGGCACGCCGCTAAGGAGGTGCCAAATCTAAAAGCCGTAACGATCGGGGTGACCTTCCCCAACCGGCTGCAACATCTCGCAGACCTGAGCGGGCATCTCACTCCCCAGGGTCTCAAGGCAGAGCTTGTCAAACTCTCTGGCAAAGTCAGCGTGTATGTGTATCATATGAAGCCACAGTTTGCGCCGGAGATCATTAGGGAGCTCGAAGAGTTCGTTCCAGAGTGTCAAATCTTGGAGCAGGGAAAGGAGTACCGGTTCGCACCGGTCTCTTGAGGGCCGTCTGATGATCACGGACCGACAGGGGATCACCGTCATGGAGATTTTGATAGTCCTCACTGTGGCGGCAATCTTGGCGGCGCTGGCAACGCCGTGGATCCTCGGAGCCATCGAGTCCTACAGGCTCAGGACGGCTGCCTGGGAGGTGGCAGGGGACTTGCGCCTGGCTCGACAGAGGGCGGTGAGCACGCAGGTTCGCCACCGGTTCTGCATTTCAAACTGCGACAGTCCGGTCCCCACGGGAGGGTACATCTTGGAGCGAGAAGGGACGCCCCGCTGGACTCTAGATCTGGCGCGGGCCGATCTCCCCAATGGAGTCGCCCTCTTTCCCGCAACCCTCACAGACGGTAAGCTTACTTTCGAGGCAAAGGGTGAGGTTGACGGAGCATGGGGCTGCATAGAGGTGACCAACGGAACGAGAGGTTACCAGATAGTCACTGCTTCCTCGGGTCGTGTTCGGGTGGACAAGGGAGCTTGTCCACCATGAGGAGGCTTTTTGGAGCAGAGGGGGGCCTCACTCTCCCCGAAGTTCTTATCTCGGCCGTCATTATCACCGTGGCGGTCCTGGCAGTCGTGGGTCTCTTTCCCACAGCCCTGCAGAATGTCCAATACGGGGGACATATGAGCCAGGCTTTGTCCTTAGGGCAGGAAATGATCGAGATGATCCGAACCCAGCCGTTCCTCACGGTTTCCAGCTATAATGGTCTGGACACGGAAACCACCCCAGGGGTCCTTCCCCCAGTCGTCCAGAGTCACTATGGCCAGTGGAAGGCTGACATCGCCCCGGCGAATCCGGCTGGAGCCCTCCCTCAAGGATTAGGGACCATTACCATAACACCAGTGGGGGTAAATCCAGATGGATCACTGGAGATACCCCCAAGTGATGGAGTGACCGACCTTTTCCAAGTTACCATCACAATCAGTTGGCGCGAGAGAGGAACCCAAACGATTACTTTGTTAACCTATGTGGCTCCACATGACTGACGGCAAACGTAGAACTATCTATGTAAGCAGGGAGGGGGGCTTTTCTCTTGCGGAGGTCCTCGTTGCAGCCACCGTGGGCAGTATCGTGCTCCTCGGCCTCTACCTGCTGTACGATGTAAACCAAGTCACTTTTATCAGGGGCGAGCAGCAGACCGATCTGCAGCAAAACGCCCGGATCGGCATGGACCGGATTGTGCGAGAACTGCGGCTGGCGGGTAGTGATCCGTCCGGCGTCCTGACGGGCGGTCCAGCAATTCCTGGAGGGAAAGACGAGTGCGAAGGTGACCCCGTTCCTGGAAAAGCTGTTGAAAATGCAGAGGCGACGTGTATTCGGTTCTATGCCGATGTGGATTCGGGCTCCCCCCCCGACACCGAGCGGGTCGAGTATAGCTACGATGCTGCCGCGGGGGTACTGCAGCGGCGACAGTGGAAGGTGGACGGGACATCAAATGGAGCCCAGCCTCTGGCGGAGCGAGTGACGGCCCTCACCCTGACGTACTACGATGAGATGGGCAATGTGCTGCCAACGCCGGTCGCGGCCGGCAGTCTCGACGTCATCCGACGCATCTCGCTGTTAATACAAACAGAGGATACTCAGACCGGAAGAGTTCCCAATCCTTTTATCCTGCGGGGGGAAGTCCGTCCAAGGAATCTGGGATTGAGTCCATGAGTATTCTGAGGGATTAGCTAGGAACTGCCGTCCAAGGGGGTGGAGAAGTTCATCTCGCCCTTACAGGGAGAGCACTGTGAAGACGCATTGGACAGGCGAACAGGGAATCACGCTCGTCATCACGCTCTTGGTAATCACTCTCCTTTTGGTGATGGGAAGTGCTTTCATGAGTATCTCCTCCACAGAAACCCTGATCGCAATCAACGAGCGGAATCGTGTCCAGGCGTTCCACCTCGCCGAAGCCGGGGTTGACCACGCCATCGCGGCGTTGAACGCCGATCCGTTGAATGCCGATCCAACGTATGCGGGGACATCGGGAGAGCAGGGCCTGGGACCCGTCGGGACGTATGATGTGGATGTCTGTCCCCCCACGTGCAATCCGCCCATTGTCGCGCCTTGTAATCCAGGCCAGCGAATCATTTCAGGAATAGGCTATGTCCCCAATGGGGGGGTGCTCACCAGGGCGATGGCTCAAGTGGAAGTCCTCGTGCAGCGGGGTTCACCGTTCCAGTTTGGCCTGTTCGGGATAAACACATTTGGACTTGAATCGTCGGGGACTGGCGTGGTGGTGGACAGTTACGACTCGAGTAAAGGATATTATGGCGAAGAAATCGCGCCTGGCATATTCAACAAAGGGTCTGAGGGAGATATTCACAGTAATGGGAATATCAATATCGGGGACAATAGTACTGTGAAGGGCAACGCCCAAGCGGTAGGCACTGTACAGGAAGGAGCAGGCGTTACCATAACGGGCACGCGGACTGAGGGTGTCCCGAGCATCGGGGTCGCCACGAGTATCAGCCCTCCGGCGTGTACCGGTGATGTTGGGATCTCGCCGGGCGGGAGCTATGTCTACGATTCTGGAGATTGTAGCCTCATTGTGAGCGCGAACGAGACGGTGACCTTCGACCAGGGGACCCATTCCTTTGGTAAAATTACCGTGGAGTCGGGTGCAAAGCTCGCCGTAAACGGCCCAGTGACGCTTTGTATGACTGACCAATTCAAGGCCCAGAAAAATACGGTGATCAATACCAGTCACATCCCGGGGAACCTGATGATCTTTTCCTCATACAACGGGACCGATGGGAATGGAACAGACGCCATGGTGATGGCGTCTTTGGCGGCGGGTGAAACGGGTGAGTTTTACGCGGGGATTTACGCCTTGAATGGCGAGGTGAAATTCAATAACGGTGGATGGCAGATCTATGGGGCTATCGTCGCGAAAGAGCTTGACATCGAGGATAAAAGCCAATTCCATTACGATTTGGCCCTGGCCAGTTCGACGAGTCCTGCCGGCAAATTCAGACCCACGGCCGGAACCTGGCGCGAGATATTTTATTAACAAATTACTCCAGAACATTCGCCGCATCACGATTAACCTCACCGCGCAATGCCGCAGGAATGGTCAATGGCCTTCCCTCAGCGGATCTCTGTTCGTGGTTTCTTGACGAAGTCTCAAGGAAATGATGTGCTGACGGGGAGCCTCCCTGGGCCGGGAAACCTCGCGCCGGTAGCGACGTCCACAGTGGAAATTGCCGCCAGGAAATCCGAATGTCGTACGGAGGCACGGTCGGGCAATTCGCCAGAATCATGCATTCGCCTGCGGCCGGCCAAACGCCGATATATGCTGTTTTTGCCAGAAAGACAGCATGAAAGGGAATTGGCCCATTTTTTGCTTGACAAATTGGCGTACCGAGATTAACGGTTTCAAGTGATTCAAGTCATCTATGGATAAGGAAAGGGTTTTCTGATGCTGGGTCGTTTTCAGCGCGGCAAGGGGCTTCTGGGACTCGATATTGGAACGAGCTCGGTGAAGACTGTGCAGCTCAGGGCGTCTGGAAAGAAGCACGAGCTGGTCCATCTAGGTATTGCACCGCTGCCTCCAGAGGCCATTGTTGATGGAGCGATCATGGATGGCGGTGCGGTGATCGCGGCACTGCAGCAGATCTTTGACGAGCACAAGATAACCGTCAAGGATGTCGCCGTCGGAGTCTCTGGGCATTCGGTTATTATTAAACCAGTCAAGATGCCCTTGATGAAACCGCAGGAGCTGGCCGAATCGATCCAGTGGGAGGCGGAACAGCACATCCCCTTTGCGATTGAGGATGTGAACGTCGATTACGAAATTCTGCGGAGCCCCCCCGGGGCGGTAGAAATGGACGTGCTCCTCGTGGCGGTAAAGAAAGACATCATCAGTGAGTACCTGACCGTGGCGTCCTCGGCGGGCCTGCACGTCTCCATTGTGGACGTGGATGCTTTTGCCGTGGCGAATGCGTATGAAGCAGCGTATGAGGTAACCCCAGAGGAGGTCGTCGCCTTGCTGCATGTGGGGGCCGCCGTCACAACCGTGAGTATTCTGCGCGGTGGAACCGTCCTCTTTACCCGGGACAGCGTCCTTGGGGGAAACCGGTACAACGAATCGATCCAGAAGATGCTGGGTGTAAGCTACGAGCAGGCGGAGACGTTAAAGCTGGGGGGCCAGGTGGAAGGATACACGGCAGCGGACGCTCAGCCAGCCATCGATCTCGTCAACGCAGAGCTGGCCGGCGACGTCCGGCGTTCGATCGATTTCTTTCGCTCAGCAGCGCCGTCGGGAATGATCCACCGAATGATGGTGAGCGGCGGGGTGGCGCGCCTTCCGCGCTTCGTACCCTTCCTGAGCGAGTCTCTGGACCTCCGATTAGAAATCGCCAACCCGCTGCGCCATGTAAAGGCGGACTCCAAGCAGTTTGATCCTGAGTATCTGGAGTATATCGGGCCACAGCTATCCGTCGGAGTTGGGCTTGCACTACGGGAGGTAGGGGACAAATGATCAGAGTAAACCTCCTGCCCAGGGTTGGCCGCACCACGGCTTCCCGCGACTGGCAGTCGATGGCCGGTGGGGCGGGCGCGGCCTTCCTAGTGGTGGCAATGCTGTATATGTGGTGGAGTGTCTCCGGCCAGGCACGGACCCTTGAGGGACGAATCATAACAATGCAAGCAGAGATCAAGAAGCTGGAGTCAGTGGCGCAAAAGGTTGATCAGTATAAAGCCGACAAGAAGAAATTGGAGGAGCGCCTCAAGGTAATCCAAAGACTGCTGGCCTCCCAGAGTGTCCCGGTGCACCTCCTCCAGGCGCTCAACGATGAACTCCCGGACGAGGTGTGGCTGAACGCGGTGACCAAGACTGGCGGCAGGCTTGTGATACGCGGGTATTCCTTCACCGATTTTGGGATCGCCAATTTTATGACCCGCCTAGGTCAGGCTGCCCCGCTCTTTACAAATGTGGAACTTGTCGTCTCGGAGCAGGCCGAGGTTCAAAAGGTACCGCTAAAGAAGTTTGAGATTGTCTGCAGGGTAGTGGGTTGATCCGTTAGGGAGATGGCGATGGATGTGAAAGGGCTGTTTGCCAATACGCCAAAGCCGCAGTTATACTTGCTGCTCGGGCTCGTGGGGCTGGGTGTTGCGGCCGGGTGGTGGTATTATCTGTATACGCCCGCCCGTGCGCGCCGGGACCAGCTCATGGGGGAAGTAGCGCGCCTTCAGCAGGACCTCTTTCAGAAGCAGCGAATTGCGCAGGAGCTTCCGAAGCTAGAAGCCGCCCGGGCGGCCCTGAACAAAGACCTCCAGGAGGCCCTGCGTCGCCTTCCCGAACAGAAGGAGATTCCGCACCTCCTCACACAGATCAACCGTCTCGGGCAAGATGCGGGTCTGGCGTTTAGTCTATTCAAACCTGAGAAGCCCAGTGAAGATGAATTCTATACGCGGGTTCCCATTCGGATTAGGGCAGCGGGGACCTACCACTCATTAGGACGGTTTTTTGAAGAGTTGGGTCGGATGGAGCGTATCGTCAATATAACCGATCTGAAGCTCGACCCGGCTTCGAGTAAGATCCGAAATCAACAAATGCCAACAGACGCGACTATCACTGGAGAATTCACCGCCATGACCTTCACCTTTGGGGGGTTGGCAGATAGACCCCCAGAGGAGCGGGCCAAAGGGTCACAAAGGGGTAAAGGGTCGCAAAGATGAGGCGTCTTGCCCGCGGTTGCCTCCTTGTCAGTCTGGTGTGGGCAGGTTGCTCTTCGGAGGCTCCCGCTCCGTCGCAAACTCCGCGCCAACCACCTCAGCAGCAGGTGGCGAAGGCGCCGGCCCCAGGGCAGAAGGCTGCCGCACCCGAGGGGCCCCCGGTCAATCTTGGCCCCACAAAGTATGATCCAGAAGGGCGGCGGGACCCCTTTCACCCGCTTGTGGAGCCCCCGAAGGAAGAGACGGCGCTGGACGTCGCCGGCTATAAGCTTTCGGGAATTGTCTGGCAACAGAAACAGTATTTTGCACTGCTTGAGACGCCCGACGGTATCGGACATATCATGAAGGTAAACGATAAGCTAGGCCCCAACGCCCGAGTGAAGTCGATTACCAAGAATGCCGTCGTCATTGAGATGAAGGAAACGGGACCGGTGGACCAAGGGAAGTTCCGGACCATTCGACTTGAGCTGCAGACAAAAGATGACAAAAGATAAAGATAAGGAGGGGAGATGATGGGGCGGGCAAGAACCTCCGTGATTCCGCGGTGGGCCGCAGGGGTTTTGGCGGGAGTAGTTGCGGTTTCATGGATAATGCTGTTGACCGTATGGGTCCCGCCCGCGAGAGCGGCAACGGATGCCTCTTTACCGGGATCGGGTGCGCCCGGAGTTGCACCAGCGGCCGCTGCTGGCATCGCATCTGCCGAGCCCAATCGGGTGACGGGGGTCGAGCTGAGCGGTGTCGGTCCGATGTCGGCCACGGTTGTTGTCAAGACAGACCTCCCCGTGGAAAGCTACGATTCGTTTCTCTTGCCGGATCCCCCCCGACTGGTGATCGACATTCCGAATGCGGTACACGCCGCCCCCAAGGCATTGGAAGCCCAGGGCCCGATCACGGGAATCCGGACATCCCAGTACAAGACTACACCCGTGAAGGTGGTTCGGATTGTCCTCGATCTGAGCTCTACATTGCCGTATCAGGTACAGGCTGCTCCCGATCGGTTGCAGGTTTTGATCGGTGAGGCAGCGGCCGAGGCTCCGACCGTGGCAGCCCCGCCCAAGACCGGAGAGACACCAACCCAGGCGCCGGCACCCTTACCGGCGGCCGCCATCCAAACACAGGTCGAGAGCGTCGATTATCGACCCCATGATGGGCAACCAGAGATTTTTATTCGAACCAGCGGGGGGCGGGTCACGGTTAACGTATCGGAAGTGAGCACCCCGCCCGGCCTCATCCTGGATGTGAGCGGGGCGGTGATCAGCCCGGAGGCGGCCAAGATTCTCGACGTCAGGCAAGTCCCCGGGCCAGTCGAACGGATTCGGGCAGCCCAGCATCGTCTGGAACCCGATAAGGTCGTGCGTATCGTGGCGGATCTTAAAGGGAAGGTCCTTTTCGACGTGTCTCAGGCTCCGGACGGGATTCACTTGGCCCTCAAGACCGCGCCTGCCGTCGCTGCGGCTCCCGCAGCGCCGGCCGGGCCCCAACCCCAGGAGAAACCCATTGTGCCGGTGGCGCCGCCAGCGGCGGCCCCCCCGCCTCCGGAGGCACGAACGCCGAAGCCCGTCCTGAAAAAAGAAGTCCCACGGCTCTCCATGGACTTCAAGGATGCGGACATCAATAATCTCCTGCGCATTATTGCAGAGGTGAGCGGGCAGAACATTGTGTCGGGAGAGCAGGTCAAGGGGAAGGTCACCGTGCGTCTGGTGGATGTTCCCTGGGATGTTGCACTCGACAATATCCTCCGGATCAATGGGTTTGGTTTCGTCCGGGAGGCCAACATCATCCGCGTGGCCAAACTCGATGAAATTCGCAAGGAGCAGGAGAGCCGTCGGAAAGAGCAACAGCTGATAGAGGAAGGATCATTAGAGCCCCTCACGACCGCTGTGCTCAAGGTCAATTACGCAGATCCCAAAGCGGTCGTGCAAAATCTGACCAAGGTGCAGAGTAAGCGGGGTTCCATTTCAGTCGATGAGCGGACGGCGTCGCTTCTCGTCCGGGATACGGCATCCAACATTGCGCAGATGCGGAAGATTTTGGAGGACCTGGACCGGGCGACTGCCCAGGTGATGATTGAGGGCCGGATCGTTACGGTTTCGACGAGGCACAGCCGTTCACTTGGCATTCAGTGGGGCTTCCAAAAGTCGAACACCAGCGCGGACCCTGGGAGCAAATTCATTGTCTCGGATATCTTCGGCACCACGGGAGCGGGACTTCCCCAACCGAGTGAGCCGACAGGCCCCATAAATGGCTCCATCCCGGCTGCAGTCAACCTGCCAGTCGCCGGGCCGGCTGGGGCCATCGGGATCATTTTTGGGAGCGTGGCCGACCAGCTGCGGTTCAATGCCTCGCTGACGGCACTCGAGAATCAATCGCTGGCCCGTACGCTCTCGACGCCACGGATCGTGGCCCTCGATAATCAAGAGGCGGAAATCAAGCAAGGGGAAGATGTGCCCTTTACCACTGTCGACTCCTCGGGCCGGACAACGGTCACATTCGAAGAAGCCGTCCTCAGTCTGAAGGTGACACCCCACGTCACTAACGACAGGCGAATCTCGCTGAAAGTCAGAGCCACCGATGACTCCAGGGGAGAGCGCATCGATTTTGCCGGAGGCTTTGCCTTTCCCTTCAATCGAAATGAGGCGACGAGCAGCCTTTTGATTGATAACGGCGCGACCGTGGTCATCGGCGGGGTGCGAAAGAGGACCGAGACCATTACCGAAGAAAGGGTACCCTTCCTCGGCACGATCCCGGTCCTGGGATGGCTCTTCAAGAGGCGAAGCGAGACTCTTCAGCCGGATACTACGGAGCTATTGATCTTCGTCACACCGACGATCATCGAAGGGGTCCCTCAGGCCCAGCGCTAGTGAGGCATCTGTTCCTTCCACCGAGAAACGCACCCCCGCCGGGTGCGTTTCTGCTTTTCCTACCGGCATTTTTCCGCTACCATACCGAGAAGGAGGTATAAGAAATGTCGTCTATCCGTCCTATTCGAATGCTGACGATCCTGGTCCTCGGGCTGAGCCTGACGCTGCGACCAGGGACGGCCATCGCTTCCAAGCTTATCCTGGCTCTGGGAGATGCTTCCTACCTTTCTCCTGCAAGCGTCAAGGACTGGACCGGGGCTGACGTCGAATTGGTGCTCGGGGAGTATGAGGTCAACGAGTTTGCGGTCGTCATCTTCTCGAACATTTCCTACGCTGCAATACCCGAGCCCGCGCGGCAGGGCCTCGCCGACTTCCTCGGCAGTGGGGGGTCTCTTTTGATCACCGGTGGGCCGAACGCGTACGGGAGTGGAGCATACCAGCCGATTGCGGATATCCTCCCCTTTAAGATCTACGCCGAGCAAGACTGGCGCGCCCACCCCTTCAAAGCGGTGATCCCCCTTCAGCCGGAAAATCCGATCCTGCAGGGGGTGACCTTTCGGACCATCGGGAACTTCAATGATCTCAATCCAAAGGCAGGCGCAGTGGAACTTGGCCGGTACGCTGGCGGGCGGGTTGTCGGAGGCTTCGGTGCGGGGGCGGTCTACCAATCCCCGCTGATCGCCGAACAGACGGTCGGATCGGGAACCGTGGTCGGCATTGCCTTCGACCTGGGGCAAGAACTGCAGAGCGGCTGGGCTGACGGGAACCTATTTCTCCAGAACCTTCTCACGTATCTGGTGTCCCGCTCCCCGCTCGAACCTCACCCGAAAGAGGAAGGGAAAGGGGGGAGAAGGTAGGAGATTGGACGTGTTGCGGTATCTCACAGCAGGCGAGTCCCATGGCCCTTCCCTCACGGCGATTTTGGAGGGGATTCCGGCCCGTTTGCCGCTGAACCCCAAGGATATCGACGCTGAACTCAGCCGACGGCAGATGGGATACGGGCGTGGCGGGCGCATGAAGATCGAACAGGACCGGGTCCTGATCACGGCGGGCGTCCGACACGGCTTCACCTTGGGTTCCCCCATTGCCCTCGTCATCACCAATCGGGACTTTGCCAATTGGCAGGAGACGATGGCGCTTGAGGCGGAGGCGAGAGCCCGAGATACCCGCCCACCCCTCACACGGCCCCGGCCGGGTCATGCGGACCTTGTGGGTGCCATCAAGTATGGACATCGGGATATTCGCAACGTCCTGGAACGTGCGAGCGCTCGGGAAACCACCGCTCGCGTGGCTGTCGGAGCGGTGTGTAAGAGCCTCCTTCGGGAATTCGGCATCTCGGTGCTGAGCCATGTGGTGGAGATCGGTGAGGTCCAGGCGAGGGTGGGCGGTCTCTCCCCCGAGCAGATCCGTGCGGCAGCCGAGGCCTCCCCCGTTCGGTGCGCGGACCGGGAGGCCACCGAGGCGATGGTCGCGCGTATCGACGAAGCCAGACGGCACAAGACGACGTTGGGCGGGGTTTTCGAGGTTATCGTCGAAAGGGTCCCCGTCGGTATAGGAAGCTACATCCAGTGGGACCAAAAGCTTGACGCGCGGCTGGCACGGGCCGTGATGAGTATCCAAGCCATTAAGGGGGTGGAGGTGGGCCTCGGCTTTACGGTGGCGAGACGCTTCGGGTTCGAGGCCCACGATGAGATCTTTTACGACCGTGAACGGCAGGGACCCCATGGACTGAAGTTTTATCGAAAGACCAATCACGCTGGGGGGTTGGAGGGGGGAGTGACCAACGGCGAGCCGATTCTCGTCCGCGCAGCCATGAAGCCCCTCTCAACCCAGTATGCCCCCCTGCGCTCCGTGGACCTGGAGACGAAGGAGCCGTTCGAGGCCAGCGTGGAACGCTCGGACGTCTGCGCCGTGCCGGCCGCCGGGGTCATTGGAGAGGCCGTGGTGGCCTTCGAAGTAACAGCTGCGCTGCGCGAGAAGTTCGGCGGCGATAGTCTCGAAGAAATGCGGCGGAACTTTGATGCCTATACGCGGTATGTTCAGGACCTCTGAAGGGTCGAGAAGGTGGAGGGGCCAGCGTGGGAAACATTGTGCTCACCGGCATGATGGGGACCGGAAAGACAGTGGTGGGCCGCTACCTGGCGGAGCAGCTCAAGATCGCGTTTTACGATCTCGATGAGCTGATCGAACAAGAATCCGGTCTCGACATCCCCACGATCTTTCGCGAGCAAGGTGAGGCGGTCTTTCGGGCACTCGAACGAGAGACGGTCGCCCGTCTCTGCGAGATCCAAGGATGTGTCATCGCAACTGGCGGCGGGACGATTGTGAACCCTGAAAACCTCCGCCGTCTCCGCAAGCACGGGGAGATCATTTGTCTGACAGCGGCACCGGAACGCATTTTGGAGCGCGTAGAGAGAATGGAGCACCGTCCCCTGCTGTGGCACAGAGACAGACTGGAACGGATCCGGGAAGTGACGCAAGGGCGGGCTGCGGTATATGCCCAAGTCGGCGAACCCATTGACACCACCGATTTGAGTGTTGAACAGGTTGCTGCGAGAGTCCTGTCGCGCGTCGATCTCCACGAGGTCCTCAGTAGGTAGGCGATGGAGAAGGTGACGGTCCATCTGCAAGAACGGAGCTACCCGATCTATATCGGAGCGGAGGTCCTCCCGGCGATCGGGGACCTGAGTCGATCACTCGGCCTCTCAGGGCGAGGCGCACTGATCACCAACCCTGTTGTGGGTTCCTTATACAGTCAGTATATCCTCTCTTCCTTTGAAGAAAACGGTATCGCGTTGTCACTCCTCGAGGTCCCGGATGGCGAGGAGTGCAAGACCCTCCAAGAGGCGGGAGCCCTGTACGACAGGCTCCTCCCTCTGGGGCTCGACCGCCGCTCGCCGATCGTGGCCCTCGGGGGAGGGGTGATTGGGGATCTGGCCGGGTTTGTAGCTGCCACCTTCATGAGAGGCCTCCCCTTGATTCAGGTTCCCACCAGTGTGGTGGCGCAGGTCGATAGCAGCGTCGGGGGAAAGGTAGGGGTCAACCTGCCTCAGGCGAAAAACATGCTGGGGGCCTTCTACCAACCGTGCGTCGTGTTCAGCGATGTCACACTGCTTCGAACTCTCCCGGCACGGGAGTTCCGAGCGGGTTTGGCGGAGGTCGTGAAGTATGGCGTGATCGCGGATAAGGCATTCTTTGCTTGGCTCGAGGCAAATGTCGCTCCAATTTTGGCGAGGGAAGAGGGAGCGGTGATTCACAGCGTGAAGACTTCCTGCCAGATCAAGGCGACTGTCGTAGAGCGCGACGAACGGGACGAGGAGGTCCGCGCCATTTTGAACTTTGGGCATACGATAGGCCATGCCCTGGAGGCTGCCACAGGGTACAGTCGGTTCAGTCACGGTGAAGCGGTGGCCATTGGTATGGCGGCGGCGGCTCAGATCTCATACCAAATGGGATTGTGCTCGGATGAAGTCCCGATGCGGCTTCACCGCCTTCTTGGGAAGTTCGGCCTACCAACCGAACTTCCCATCGATCCAGAAATAATTGTAAAAACCTTGCGTTACGATAAGAAAGCAAGAAAAGACTTGAAGCATTTTATCTTGACAAAGGAGTTAGGGACTGTTACGGTGGCGCCGATTTTGGACCCGCTGCAGGCTCTCCAAAATCTGGGGTGGCCCTCTCGGTGAACCATGGGACGACGACGAGAATCCCTCCCTGAGACGATTGAGCGGTGCCAGGCCAAGCTGGCGGCTGATCCCCATTCCCTGGCCTTCGCCCAATTGGCGGACGCTTACCGGAAGCAGGGAAGGCTCGAGGAAGCGATCCAACTCTGTGAGACCGGGCTGACCCAGCATCCGAACTATGCCAGCGCTTATATGGTACTTGGCCGGGCTCAGCAGGAAAAGGGAGACCTGTCGGGTGCCCGGGCAGCGTTCCAATGGGTCCTGCAAATTGACCCGGAGAGCGTGCAGGCCCTCAAGTTCCTCGGCCGGATCGCAGAGGCCCGGAACGAGCTTCCAGACGCGTTGGCGTCCTACCAGATGGCGCTTATCCTCCATCCTTTCGACAAAGAGGTGCGAGCCACGGCCGCACGACTCGAGGCAGAGGCTGCCACCGAAGTGGAATCGACCCCACCAAAAAGTGCCGAACTTAGCACGGAACCCGTGCCGATGGAGACGGCGATGGAATCGCCTTCGCCGAAGCCGGAGGTGAGTGTGGAGGCCCAAGAACTGGCAGTTGAGTCCTTTGCGACGGAGACGGGGGTGGAATCGATCTCACCGGAGGGTGAGGACGTAAGCACAGAGCCCGCTACAGCGGACCCGGAGCCCTTGGCGACAGAAACCATGGCTGGGCTGTACGCGGCACAGGGCCTCTATGGTCGGGCCGCTGATATCTACGGCCGTCTCGTGAGCGAATCCCCGGATCGGGAGGATCTTGCGGAGAAGTATCAAAAAGTACTGGCGCACCTTGAGGAGAGAGCAGGGAGGCATGCTCCTTTAGACGCCGGTGTCGCACTCCATCTCCTCGAGACCTGGCGCGATGTCTTCCGACAACTGCGACGATGGGAGAAAGTGACGGTCGCGCCCTTCGAGAGTCACTGTGATACCTTGCGGCAGGCCTGGCACGGGGAGAAAGCCCCCGTCGCGTTGCTCCAAGCCTGGCGCGAGGCCTTCCGGCGGCTCCGGCCCAGACCGAAAGACCCAGTCCAGCTGCTCGAGTCGTGGCGGGAGGCCTTCCGACGGCTCAAAACTGCGAAGGGAGAAGGAACAGGGTAAAGCGGCATGAGACTCCTTGTGCTCAATGGCCCTAACCTGAATCTTCTCGGGTTAAGAGAGCCAAACGTCTACGGTACTATGACGCTCAGTGAGCTGGAGGAAGAGGTCCGGCGGACGGCCCAGGCACGGGGGGTTGAGGTCCAATTCTTCCAGTCCAACCACGAAGGGGTCCTGATCGACCGGCTACACCAAGCGCGGGGCTGGGCCGACGTGATTCTCCTCAACGCAGGAGGACTCACCCACACCAGCGTAAGCCTCCGCGATGCCGTGATTAGCGTTGATATTCCGGTCATCGAGGTGCATCTCTCGAATGTCCACGCTCGAGAGGCGTTTCGGCGTCGCTCCCTGATTGCGCCGGCGACCGTGGGTCAGATCAGCGGCTTTGGGTCTTTGAGCTACCTCCTTGCCCTAGAGGCGGCCATTCATCTTGCCAAACACCACGGTCGATCCGAGGGTCGAATCCCATGATCCTGTCGAACGAGTTGCGTGCGGGAACCAAAATTGAGCTTGATGGCACGCCATACCTCGTGATCGAGTATCAGCATCACAAGCCCGGGAAGGGGGGAGCGATGGTCCGCACGAAGCTCCGAAACCTGCGGAGCGGCGCGCTGATCGATCGGACCTTTCGCCCGGACGAAAAGCTGTCGCCCGCGCCCCTCGAGGAGCGGCAAGCACAATTTCTGTATCGTCAGGGAGACGAATACACCTTTATGGACCTCGAATCGTATGAGCAGTTTGGAGTGACGGCGAAGCAGTTAGGGGACGCCTGCCCCTTCCTTAAGGAAGAAATGGAAGTTTCAATCCTCTTCTATCAGACAGAAGTAATCGGTGTAGATCTACCGATTGCCGTGGAACTCACGGTGGTGGAAACGGAACCAGGCGTTCGGGGGGATACGGTCTCGGGCGGCTCTAAGCATGCAAAATTAGAGACGGGGGCCCTCATTCAAGTCCCGCTTTTTATCGATGTGGGGACCCGGGTCCGGGTAGATACGCGAACAGGGACCTATATCGGGCGCGCCTAACGCAATCCGTTTTCTTGAGTCCCTAGGCCAAATTCCTACCTCGTCGCACATGTGGTTCCCTGGCTTCATACGATGGCCCACCCATTTCCCCTCTGCGTGATCACGGACGAAAAGCTCTCGGGGCTCCGGCACCACGAGGTGGCGGAACAATGCCTTCGAGGCGGAACGCCGATGATTCAACTCCGGGATAAGGAAGCGAATCTTCGGTATCTGCACAATGAGGCCGAGGTCGTGCGACGCCTTTGCCAGCGACAGGGAGCCCTATTCATCGTCAATGACCGCCTCGATCTTGCCTTGGCGGCAGAGGCGGATGGGGTGCATCTTGGGCAGGAAGATCTGCCAGCCCGCCTCGCTCGGCCCCTCTTGAGGCCAGGGATGCTCTTAGGGATCTCCACGCACTCCATCGAGGAGGCGCGGGCAGCCGAAGCGGCGGGAGCCGACTACATCGGGTTTGGTCCGGTGTTTACGACGAGAACCAAGACCGGAACCCGGCCAGTCGTGGGGTTGGATGGGATTCGAAAGGCCAAAGCCACCGTTCAAATACCCGTTCTGGCTATCGGAGGAATCACTCTCGAGCAGGTCTCAGAGGTGATCGAGGCCGGTGCCGAAGGGGTGGCGGTTATTTCGGCTATCGTGGGATCAAAGGATATCACCGCCACCTGCCGCCAGTTCCTCGCCCGCATTCACGAACACCAAGGAGAGGAAAGGCGCTGACCCGAAGAGTTAGCAGATTCTATATATTGGGCCGCCGAGCGTGTCGCCTGTGCAGGCGAAGCCAGAGAACGATGTTGGAGGGAGGGCGCACGATGAGAAGGTGGCGCAAACGGGTTCCGGCGGTTCTAACCGTGCTGCTTCTCGGTATCGTCGGGGTGGGGTGTGCCCGGGACAAACAAAAGAACGTGATCACCCTCTACACCAGCTGGCCA
>CAZLDS010000007.1:0-83899 GCA_964558395.1 uncultured bacterium
CGTGGTGTGCGGAGTGAGTGATCCCCGTAGAGAGGGTAGAGCATGAAAACCGGTTTGCCGCTGAAACAAGGGCTGTACAATCCACGATTCGAGCACGACGCGTGTGGGATCGGGTTCGTCGCGAATGTCAAGGGCGTCAGGTCGAACGAGATCGTGCGCCAGGCGCTCACGGTGCTCCAGAACCTGACCCATCGGGGCGCCCGGGGTGCGGAACCCACCACCGGCGATGGAGCCGGCATCCTGCTGCAGACGCCACATGCCTTTTTCAAACAGGCCTGTGCCGAGGTCGGTATTCCCCTTCCGTCCTTCGGCGAGTACGGCGTCGGGATGGTCTTTCTCCCCCCCGATGCTTCCCAGCGGCGGGACTGCGAGCGGCGGTTCGAGGAAATCATTGCCGAGGAGGGGCAACGGCTCCTTGGATGGCGAACGGTCCCCACGAATAATGCCTCGCTGGGATACACGGCCCTGTCGTGTGAGCCAGTCGTACGCCAGGCCTTCATCGGACGGAATCCCACGCTGCACGACGACATGGCCTTCGAGCGGAAACTCTACGTCATCCGCAAGCGGGCCGAGAACGCCATCCGATACTCGGGGATGCCGGGCGGTGAGTACTTCTACCTCACGAGTCTCTCGTGGAAGACGGTCGTCTACAAGGGGATGCTCATCGCGGAGCAGCTCGAGGAATTTTGCCCCGATCTGTTGGATCCCGCCATGGAGGCGGCCATCGTCTTGATCCATTCGCGATTCAGCACGAACACCTTCCCGAGCTGGGAACGCGCCCATCCCTACCGGTACATGATCCACAACGGCGAGATCAATACGTTGCGGGGAAACGTGAACTGGATGCACGCCCGACAGATGCTGTTCACGTCCGACCTCTTCGGGGATGACGTGCCCAAGCTCCTCCCCATCATTCAGCCGGACGGCAGTGACTCGGCCATGTTCGACAACTGCCTGGAGTTTCTGGTACTGGCCGGCCGGTCCGTCGACCACGCCATCATGATGATGATTCCCGAGCCATGGTCAAAGCACGAGAGCATGAGTGACGCAAAGAAGGCGTTCTACGAGTACCACAGCTGTCTCATGGAACCGTGGGACGGTCCTGCCTCCATCGCCTTTACCGATGGCGTACGAGTGGGGGCCGTGCTTGACCGGAACGGCTTGCGTCCGTCGCGGTACTACGTGACAAAGGACGACCTGGTCATTATGGCATCTGAGGTGGGGGTCCTTGACGTTCCACCCGAGCGCGTGCTCTACAAGGGGCGTCTCCAGCCAGGACGGATGCTTTTGGTGGACACGGAAGAAGGACGGATTGTTGAGGACGAGGAACTAAAGCAGCGGCTAGCGACCGAGCATCCATACCGCCTGTGGCTGAACGAGTATCTGATCCCGCTCGAAGATCTGCCCAAAGCTCCTCCTGTCCGAGAACAGCCTCGTGAAACGCTGCTTCAGCTCCAGCAGGCGTTTGGGTACACCCTCGAAGAGTTGCGCGTGATTATCGGACCGATGGCCAGGGACACCGTGGAACCGGTTGGCTCCATGGGGACCGACACGCCACTGGCGGTTCTGTCCAACCGGCCGCACCTGCTGTACAACTATTTCAAACAGCTCTTTGCACAAGTCACCAACCCCCCCATTGATGCCATCCGGGAGGAGATCATCACCGCGACGGAAACGATGCTCGGTGCTGAGCGAAACCTCCTCGTCCCGGAACCGGAAAGTTGCCACCAAATCAGGTTGAAGACACCCATTCTGTCGAACGAAGAGCTGGAGCAACTCCGCCACGTCGACCTCCCCGGTTTCAAGGCGGTGACGCTGCCGATTCTCTTCAAGGCCCACGAGGGAGGCCCGGGATTGGAGCGGGCCATGGATGAGCTCTGTCGGCAGGCGAGCCACGCCATTGCCGATGGGGCTAACATCCTGATCCTGTCGGACCGAGGCGTGGACCGCTCACACGTACCAATACCGGCCCTCCTGGCCGTGGCAGGCCTTCACCACCACCTCATTCGCGAAGGCACGCGGACAAAGGTGGGATTGGTACTCGAATCCGGAGAGCCACGTGAGGTGCATCACTTTGCGGTCTTGATTGGCTATGGCGTCGGTGCCATCAATCCGTATTTGGCGTACGAGACGCTGGACGACATGATCTGGCAGGGGCAGCTGACAAACATCACCGTTGACAAGGCGGTGCAGAACTACATGAAGGCTGCGGTGAAGGGTGTGGTCAAGGTGATGTCGAAGATGGGTATCTCCACAATCCAAAGTTATCGCGGTGCCCAAATCTTTGAGGCGGTCGGCCTCAACGAGACCGTCATTGACAAGTACTTCACCTGGACCTCGTCGCGGATCGGTGGTGTCGGGATCGACGTGATCGCCCGAGAAGCCCAGCTGCGGCACGACCGCGCCTTCCCGGAGCGACAGGTCGACGGTAGGGTGCTCGATATCGGTGGTCAGTATCAGTACCGCCGGGACGGCGAGTTTCACATCTACAACCCGGATACCGTGAACATGCTGCAGGTCGCCGCCCGCACGAACGACTACCAGGCCTACAAAGAGTTTGCGGAGCTGGTCAACAGCCAGTCCCAACAGCTCGCGACGCTGCGCGGATTGCTGGAGTTCAAGCCGCCCCCCGAACCGATCCCGCTTGACGAAGTCGAGCCGGTGGAATCCATCTGCAGGCGTTTCAAGACCGGGGCGATGTCGTACGGCTCCATCAGCCAGGAGACCCACGAGGCGCTCGCCATCGCGATGAATCGGATCGGTGGCAAGAGCAATTCGGGAGAAGGCGGGGAGGATTCTGCGCGCTACGTCCCCGATCCCAACGGAAACTCCCGCTCCAGCGCCATTAAGCAGGTCGCATCGGGAAGGTTCGGTGTGACCAGCGAGTATCTCATCAACGCACAGGAACTCCAGATCAAGATGGCCCAAGGAGCAAAACCCGGAGAAGGAGGCCAGTTACCGGGTCGTAAGGTCTATCCCTGGATCGCCAAGGTCCGCTACTCGACACCGGGTGTCGGGTTAATCTCGCCCCCCCCGCATCATGACATCTATTCGATCGAGGACCTGGCCGAGCTGGTCCACGACCTCAAGAACGCCAATCACCGCGCCCGGATCAACGTGAAGCTGGTGGCGGAGATCGGCGTGGGCACCATCGCGGCGGGTGTGGCCAAGGGGCATGCCGACGTGGTGCTGATCAGTGGATACGACGGGGGAACGGGTGCCTCACCACAGAGCAGCATCAAGCACGCAGGTCTGCCGTGGGAGCTGGGCCTGGCGGAAACCCACCAGACGCTCGTCCTGAACAACCTGCGCAGCCGGATCGTGGTAGAAACCGATGGGCATATGAAGACTGGGCGCGATGTCGTCATTGCAGCGCTGCTCGGGGCGGAAGAGTATGGATTCGCGACGGCGCCGCTCATCGTCCTCGGGTGTGTCATGATGCGGGTCTGCCACCTGGATACATGCCCGGTCGGCATCGCCACGCAGAATCCGAAGCTGCGGTACAAGTTCACCGGAGACCCTCAGCACGTCGTCAATTACATGCGCTTCATCGCCCAAGAGATGCGCGAGTGGATGGCAAAGCTGGGCTTCCGCACCGTTAACGAGATGATCGGTCGGGCCGATAAACTCGAGGCGCGCAGAGCCGTGGACCACTGGAAGGCCAAGGGTCTCGACCTCTCGAACATCCTGTACCAGCCCGTCGTCCCACCCGAGGTGGGCCGCTACTGCCAGATTCCCCAGGATCACGGCTTAGACAGGGCGCTCGACAACCGGGTGCTCTTGAAACTCTGTGCGCCGGCGCTCGAACGGGGTGAGCCCGTGCGGGCCACCTTGCCCATCCGGAACACCAACCGCGTGGTGGGTACGATCCTGGGCAGCGAAGTGACCCGGCGCTACGGCGCGGCAGGGCTGCCGGAGGATACCATCCGGCTCCATTTCAAGGGATCGGCCGGGCAGAGTTTCGGCGCCTTCATCCCCCGAGGCATTACACTAATCCTCGAGGGGGACTCGAACGATTACACCGGAAAGGGGCTTTCCGGTGGCAAGCTCATCGTCTACCCGCTGGCCGGCTCAACCTTTGCACCCGAGAAAAACATCATCATCGGAAACGTATCGTTCTATGGGGCAACGGGCGGGGAAGCCTACGTCCGCGGAATGGCCGGCGAGCGATTCTGCGTTCGGAACAGCGGTGTGCACGCAGTCATCGAATCCGTGGGCGATCATGGGTGTGAGTATATGACTGGCGGGCGCGTGGTCGTGCTCGGTCCGGCCGGGCGGAACTTTGCCGCGGGCATGTCTGGCGGCATCGCGTACGTCCTCGACGAGGCCGGCGACTTCCACCGCCATTGCAACCAGGAGATGGTCTACCTCGAACCGCTAGAGGACGAACAAGAGATCAAAGAGGTGGAATCCATGATCGGGCGGCATGCTGAGTATACCAACAGCGAGCGCGCACGATTCATCCTGTCTCTCTGGGAAGACATGGTGCCGAAGTTCGTGAAGGTCCTCCCCAAGGACTACAAACGGGTGCTTGAAGCAATGAAACGCGTCGAGGAGGCTGGCCTCAGCGGTGAGGAAGCCATCATGGCCGCGTTCGAAGCGAACAAGGCCGATCTCGCACGTGTCAGCGGCAACTGACGCTTCCGGCTTTCACTTCTTAATTCCCTGAAGGATTTGGGATGGGCAAACCGACAGGATTCATGGAATTCCCACGCGAGTTGCCGGCGGACCGTCCCCCGGCGGAACGGATCCGCGATTGGAAGGAATTCCATCTCCACGCGTCTGAGAAAATGCTCAAGACGCAAGGGGCGCGCTGCATGGATTGTGGCGTACCCTTTTGCCACACAGGTATTGTTTTGAAGGGAATGACCTCGGGTTGTCCCATCAGCAACCTGATCCCGGACTGGAACGACCTGGTCTATCATGGGCTCTGGAAAGACGCCCTCGCTCGTCTGCATAAAACCAACAACTTTCCCGAGTTTACGGGTCGGATCTGCCCCGCGCCCTGCGAGGCCGCGTGTGTTCTAGGGATTAACGAACCGCCGGTGACGATCAAGAGCATCGAGTGTGCCATTATCGACAAGGGCTTTGAAGAGGGATGGGTCGTTCCAGAGCCTCCGGCCACGCGCACGGGCAAGCGGGTCGCGGTCGTGGGCTCGGGGCCGGCCGGGCTCGCGTGTGCAGCCCAATTGAACAAGGCGGGTCACTGGGTGACGGTCTTCGAGCGCGACGACCGTATTGGTGGATTGCTGATGTATGGCATTCCGAATCCCCACCTCGACAAGGGAGTCGTCCAGCGTCGCGTCGACCTGCTGGCCGAGGAGGGCATCAAGTTTGTGACGAGTACGGAAGTCGGCAAGGATTACCCAGCCGATCAGCTCGTGAAGGAATTTGATGCGGTCGTCCTGTGTTGTGGCGCCACCAAACCGCGTGACCTCCCGATTCCCGGGCGCGACCTCGGGGGCATCTATTTCGCCATGGAGTTGCTGTACGCCAATACCAAGAGCCTGCTCGATTCCAACCTCGAGGATGGCAAATACATCTCCGCCAAAGGGAAGGATGTCATCATCATCGGAGCCGGCGATACCGGCACCGATTGCGTGGCGACATCCGTGCGCCACGGGTGTAAGAGCCTGACGCAGTTCGAGATCCTGCCGAAGCCGCCGCTCGAACGGGCGCCGGACAATCCCTGGCCGCAGTGGCCGAACGTCTTCCGCGCTGGCTACGGGCAGCAGGAAGCAACAGCCGTTTTCGGAAGAGACCCCCGCGAGTTCTGTATCATGACCAAGAAGTTTGTCGGAGATGAAAGCGGGAAGGTCAAAGAGTTGCACACGATCCATATCGAATGGCAGCGGGGCGAAAATGGCCGGCAGGTCATCAAGGAAATCCCCGGCACCGAGAAGGTCTGGCCCGCACAGCTCGTGCTCCTTTCCATGGGCTTCTTGGGGCCTGAAGATATGCTCCTCGATAGCTTGGGTGTGGCTCGGGACGAACGCTCCAACGCCAAGGCGCAGTACGGTCAGTACGCCACGAGTGTGACAGGCGTTTTCGCCGCCGGCGACATGCGGCGTGGCCAGAGCCTCGTGGTCTGGGCCATCAATGAGGGACGCGGGGCCGCGCGCGAATGCGATCGGTACCTCATGGGTTCGACCGACCTGCCCTGATCCTCCTTAATTCTCCATTCCCGGTACGACTATGGAACGGGAGGCTGGCCTGCCTCGATCCAGGCGCTATACCAGAGACTTCCGAGGTCCGTCGCTGCTTGGGCCATGCTCAGCTTGGCTAACCGACCGGCAAAGAGATACAACGCGGCATAATAGGCATCGTCATAGCCACGAATCCGCTGACTTGCCAGGGTGTCGGCGCGCAGCAGGTTATCCACCCACACATAGCTGTCAATGAGGAAGTCGAACGTGAAGGCTAGCGGGTCCCCTGTCCGCTGGGCCGGGTGTGTGAACGCATCCAGGTCACGGTATTGCGAAAGATGCCGGCGGATCAACTCGCTCTCAAACCGCGTATGGATCCCGCGGTTTCCGGTCATTTGACCATCATTGTTCGCGGTGGTGTGTAGCGGCTGATGCCCGTCGGCCACATAGTGGCCAAGATGGGCCGCGACCAACGGCACGCGTTCCCAGTCCGACGCCCGCATGGTGTCGACCAGTTCGTGATACAGCTCTTCGATCCGCCAGGGGAGCAGCCCGGCGCCCTCCAGCCGCTGCCGGCCGTACTTCGCCAATGCCTGCTGGTAGCCCCGAGGAATTCCTTGGAAGGGAAAGCGGTCCAGCTCATCCAAGTCAAACCAATGGTAGATTCGCTCTGCCTCTTCATTCTGAGCAGTTAAGACTGTATCGGGATCCTTGCCGTGTTCGCCAATGAAGGCTTGGTGCTTCATAAAGAAGCTCCGGAGAGGCTCGAGTAACGTGGTGCAGGCCGCCCGATTGATGAGGACGTGCGCCTGGAGACCCCAGCCGTAGGCCAACACCGGCCATGAGAGGCCGAAACCCAGTATGGCAAGCCCAAGCGCGCATGTCAGGCGCGCCCCGCGCTTGAGGTCCTGCACATCGATCCGCATGGACACACTGTGCCATAGGGGCCGGAAAGTTCCAAGACGAAAGGGGTATGCAATCCCGTCGATCGGGACAAGCTGCGCTCTTGGGTGGCACGGGTATTGCTAATTTCGCATCTGTTACGCGACAGTCGTGGGGGGCCAGACATGGGATCAGGAGCGAGGGAGATACGGGGTCGATGGATATTCATCTTGGGTGTGGTGACCCTGTCCGTGGTGGGCTGCTCGCAGCCCTCGACACCAGTCACCGAACTGAAATATCTTCCGCTCAATAACACCGAAGGCATCATCACCCGGTCACATATCACCCTTGATAACCAAATTTCCAGCGACGGTAAGGGTTCCTTGCGAATCGACGCGACCGCGCCTACCGTTGTGCGTCTCTTTGAGGTGAGAGGACTTGACGTCGAGAATGCCCGATTAATCTACCGGGCTAAGGTCCGCACCGAAGCGATCGATGGCCAAGTGTACCTCGAGATGTGGTGTCACTTTCCCGGCAAGGGAGAATTCTTCTCACGCGGTCTTCAGACGCCTCTCACAGGAACCACCGATTGGACCACCGAAGAGACCCCGTTCTTTCTGAAAAAGGGAGAGAAACCTGATTTCGTCAAGCTCAACCTGGTGATCGACGGCACGGGGACCGTTTGGATTGATGATATTCACCTGTTAAAAGGCCCGTTGCACTAGGAAGAAACATACGGTGGACACGAAGTCCCAGAGTTCTATGCCTTCCCGGACGGCGCCGGGTCGGCCGGCGCCGATCCACCCTGGGGATTCTCCCCTTTGGCCGAAGCATCTCCTGGATATTTTTATTCGTCCAACTCGCTTTTTCTCGTCACAACTTGCTCTTGGGAAGACTCCCTACGCCGTTGGAGTGACATGGTGCTTCGGGATCGCCCATGCCATGGATCGGATTGACCAGTACATGCTGCGGGCAGAGTTGGGCCGGCCGAGACCGGGATGGGAGCACCTCGCGCCGCTGATCACGGAGTCGTGGCTCGGGTATTGGGTCGTCGTCCTCGTCATGGGGAGCATTGGTGGTTTTTTTCTCTGGTGGCTTGGCGGTTGGTGGTACACCGTCCGCCTTCGGTGGTCTGGGGAGCGGAAGCCAGACAGGACACTCGCACGGCTGGTCTATGTATACTCTTCCTTTGTCTGGTCAGGTCCAATCGTCATCGCAGCGTTGATCGCGACGGCATACTTCGCCAACTACCAGCAGGCGTGGAACACTGACGAACCGTACTCTCTCGGTCTCCTCATTTTCCCTTTCTGGTCACTCATAACGAGCTACCGCGGGGCCACAACCCTCTCTAATCTATCTCGAGGAAGAGCACGGCTGTGCTTCGTAATCCTTCCGGCGATTTTCTATCTCGTGGTCTTCGGTTTCGTCGCAGCACTCGTCGCAACCGTCGCGCGATAGGCGCTCTATACTCTCACGACTTCAATTCCCGTAAGCCCTTGACATTCAAGCTTTTTTCGGATATTATATATGAGTAGCCCCCTCCTGTGGTGGCCCGTCTCCCCATCTTCGCTGGAGCGCAATTGCTGCGATTTGGTCCACCAACCGGTATCATCCTTTTGTCAAGAAGGGAGCCAAACGATGGTGAAGAAGAGCAGCGACCGACTGGGCACGCGGGCTTCGTTGGACACCGCCAGCGGGAGCGCGGTCATCTACCGGCTCGATCGCCTGGAAAAGACGGGCGTCGGCTCGATCTCGCGCCTGCCGTTCTCGATCAAGGTGCTACTGGAAGCGGTGCTCCGTCACTGTGATGGAGATATGATCACCGAAGAGGATGTAACTGCCCTGGCTGCGTGGCAGGCGGCAAGGCCGGCTGATCGCGAGGTGCCTTTCAGACCAGCCCGCGTCATTCTCCAGGACTTCACGGGAGTGCCGTCGGTCGTGGATCTCGCCGCCATGCGCTCGGCCATGAAGCGGCTCGGCGGCGATCCTGCGCGGATTAACCCCGCGGTTCCCGTCGACCTGGTGATCGACCACTCAGTGCAGGTGGATTTTTTCGGGTCGCCGCTGGCTCTCGTGCGCAACGCCGAGATCGAATTTCAGCGGAACCATGAACGATACGAGTTCCTAAACTGGGGGCAGAAGGCCTTCGCGAACTTCCGTGTCGTGCCTCCGGCGACCGGCATCGTGCACCAAGTCAATCTGGAATTTCTGGCCAAGGTCGTGCAGGCTCGCAAAGACGGTAATGACCTCCTCCTCTTCCCCGACACGCTGGTGGGTACCGACTCTCACACGACGATGATCAATGGACTGGGAGTGCTCGGCTGGGGCGTCGGGGGGATCGAGGCCGAGGCGGTCATGCTCGGTCAACCACTTTACTTTCTCACACCCCAGGTGGTGGGGTTCAAGCTGCATGGGCGCCTGCGTGAAGGGGTCACGGCCACCGACCTTGTCCTGACCGTCACCCAGATGCTCAGGAAGAAGGGGGTCGTGGACAAGTTTGTGGAGTTTTACGGCAGTGGTCTTTCCCAGATGACCCTTCCGGACCGGGCCACCGTCGCCAACATGTCACCCGAGTATGGTGCCACCATGGGGTTCTTCCCCGTGGACGAGGAGACTCTGCGGTACTTACAGAGAACCGGCCGGACCGCAGAGGAGGTCAGCGGAGTCGAGCGGTACTGCAAAGAGCAGGGGATTTTCCGCACGGACGAAACACCGGATCCCACGTTCTCTGACACGCTGGAGCTGGACCTCGGTACCGTCGAGCCGAGTCTCGCCGGGCCTAAACGGCCTCAAGACCGCGTTTCCCTCAGGGCCATGCAAGAGACCTTTCGCAAATCACTCACGGCCCCGGTCAAGGAGCGCGGATTTGGGCTGTCCGCCGCGGAACTCTCTCGAGCGGGGGTTCTGCGTTTTGACGGCACCCAAGCCAGTATCGGACATGGGTCAGTTGTGATTGCCGCAATCACGTCCTGCACGAATACCTCGAACCCATCGGTGATGTTGGCGGCAGGGTTGCTGGCCAAGCGGGCCGTCGAGCGCGGACTCAAGATTCCTCCGTATGTGAAGACGAGCCTGGCGCCCGGATCAAAGGTGGTGAGCGAGTACCTGAAAGAAGCGGGCCTCCAGCCTTATCTGGATCAGCTGGGCTTCAACCTCGTGGGCTACGGCTGCACCACGTGTATCGGCAACAGTGGCCCTCTGCCGGAAGCGGTGGCCACGGCGGTGAACGAAAATGAGCTGGTTGCCGCCGCCGTCCTCTCCGGGAACCGCAACTTCGAAGGACGCATCCATCCACACGTCAAGGCAAACTACTTGGCTTCTCCGCCGCTGGTGGTAGCGTACGCAATCGCCGGGACCGTCGACATCGACCTGACGAAGGATCCGATCGGCCATGATAACCAAGGAGCGTGTGTCTATCTCAGGGATATCTGGCCTTCCCAGGAAGAAGTCACCGCAACCATGAGCCAAGCGGTGCAACCTGCGATGTTTCAGGAAATGTATGCAAATGTCTGGGATGGCAATCCGGCGTGGAATGCGATCCCCGTGCACGGGGGCGCACTCTACGAGTGGCGCGATGACTCGACGTACATTCAGGAGCCGCCCTTCTTCGTTGATCTCACGCCCGAGCCGTCATCGATTCGTGACATCCGTGGCGCGAGAGTGCTAGCGGTCCTGGGCGATTCGGTGACGACCGATCACATCTCGCCCGCGGGTGATATTCCGGTCGACAGCCCGGCCGGTCGCTATTTCATCGAGCGCGGCATCGAAAAGAAAGACTTTAACTCGTACGGCTCCCGCCGGGGTAATGACCGGGTAATGGTGCGCGGATCCTTCGCCAACATTCGGCTCAAGAACCTGCTTGTCCCCGGAACCGAGGGAGGTATCACTGGTCACTTCCCCGACGGAGAGCGCATGTGGATCTACGACGCTGCCATGCGGTACAAAGCAGAGGAAGTGCCGCTCGTCGTCATTGCGGGCAAAGAGTACGGCAGCGGCTCTTCGCGTGACTGGGCGGCCAAGGGAACGTTGCTTTTAGGGGTCAAGGCAGTGCTGGCGGAGAGCTACGAACGCATCCACCGCAGCAACCTGGTCGGCATGGGGGTACTCCCGCTCCAATTCAAAGAGGGCGAAAATTCCGCTTCACTGGGCCTCACCGGGCAAGAAGTCGTTGATATCGTCGGCCTCAGCGATAACATCCATCCCCGACAAGAGGTGCGCATCAGCGCGTTGCGGCCGGACGGAACCCGGCTGAACTTCACCGTGGTCGCCCGTCTCGACTCAGTCATCGAGGTGAAATATTACCGCAATGGGGGAATCCTCCAGACCGTCTTGCGCAGCTTCCTAAGAAATTAGCAACGGCCTACCGTTCATGCTAGACACGTCGATCCACGCCTGAACCCGTCTGCTCTCACCCCCCGAGGGGGACGCACTGAGGAGTCCAATTCCACGACGTCCTGCCAGAAAATAGATCCCCTGCCTTGCAAGCTGGTTCCGCCGGATCCCGAGCTCGTGGACCCCCAAGGGTCATCCCTTTTCGCAAACTGGCCGGCTCGAACCAGAAGCCTGATACATAGGTAAAAATGGGATATTTTGTAATTTTTGGTAATTTTTATTGACTTTGTTTCCAGTTTAAGATAGCCCTCTACTATTGAGGAGGGGGAAATGGACCAGATGATGAACGCCAAAGAGGTTGCCGCTTATCTGGGAATCCATGAGAAGAAGGTCTATTATCTGGCGAAGGCGGGGAGGATCCCTTGCACGAGAGTGACCGGGAAATGGATCTTCCCTCGGACCCTTATTGACCAGTGGATTGAGGAGAGTGCCCGTCGACCCCCCAGGCGGCAAAAGCAGGAGGAAAGGCCCTTTCTTTTGGTGGCCGGCAGTGATGACCCCAGTCTCAGTATCCTCCGAGAACTCCATGCCAGGCGGCTGACCCCCACCTCGCTTTTCTTCGCAACTGTGGGAAGCAGCGCCGGCCTCGCGGCGATCCGGGACGGCGTAGCAGACCTCGCTCTGGTCCATCTGTTCGACCCGATCACCGGCGAGTACAATCTCCCATTCGTTTCCGAAACCGTGCCTTCCCGCTCGGCGGTGGTCCCCCTCTTTTACCGCGAGCTGGGCCTAGTGGTAAGGCCTGTGAATCCGCTCGGAATCCGCACAGTCGCCGATCTGGCCCGGTCAGGTCTGAGGATCATCAACCGACAGAAAGGTTCCGGGACGCGCCTCTATCTCGAACAACAGCTCGCGCGGCTTTCGATCGAACCAACACAGATCAACGGCTATCAGGACGCCGTGGCAACGCACCTCGAGGTGGGCCTGAAGGTCCTCCGCGGAGAGGCGGATGCGGGCGTCGCGACCAGAGCAGCTGCTCGCCTCATCGGTCTCGACTTTGTCCCCCTTACTCGGGAGCGCTTTGATATCGTCATCGCACAAGAGCGCTTCTTCTCTCGGGGAGTCCAGGCTCTCATCGAGATTGTGAGCTCGCGGGAGTTTCGAACCCGCGTGGAATCCCTGAGAGGCTATGACACGAGTGAGTCTGGGCGGATCCTCACCGCCACATGAAAACGAACCATAGAGGGAAGAGAGCCATGGAACTCAGTGCGCGGAACCACCTTCCGGGTATCGTGAAGACGGTCAAGCTGGGAAATGTGATGGCCGAGGTTGTCTTGGACGTCGCCGGGAACGCCCTGGTGGCCGTGATCACCAGAGCGTCCGCGGAGCGCCTCCGTCTCAAAGATGGAGACCGCGTCACCGCCGTCATCAAAGCCACCGAGGTGATGATCGCCAAAGGATAGGACGGACGAAGGAAGTGTCAATGATCCGACGACAGATGTTCCGCAGCGCTTTCCTGGCGGGGTTGGCTTTTCTCTTGGTGTTTCCTTCCCGTCTCTGGTCGGCGGAACCCACTAGGAAGGACCTCATCCTCGCCACGACCACGAGCACCCGGGACTCCGGGCTCTTGGATGTCCTGATTCCGGTCTTCGAGAAGCAGACCGGCTACGTCGTCAAGACGATCGCGGTCGGAACAGGCAAGGCCTTGGCCATGGGCAAGCGAGGAGATGCCGACATCCTGATGACACACGCCCCGGCTGCCGAGACGCCGCTTGTCGCTGAGGGATGGCTGATCGACCGGGTACAGTTCATGCACAACGACTTCGTCTTGGTCGGGCCGGAAAGTGACCCGGCGGAGGCGGCACACGCCAAGAGCGCCGCGGCTGCCCTCAGGCAGATCGCCGAGGCAAAGGCGACCTTTGTCTCCCGGGGGGACAACTCAGGCACACACAAGAAGGAGAAGGCCCTCTGTAAGGCAACGGCCATCACACCGTCGGGCGACTGGTACATCGAGTCGGGGCAGGGGATGGGGGCCACACTCCGCATCGCCAGCGAGAAGAACGGTTATACCCTCACCGACCGAGCCACTTACCTCAACCTCCAGAAGACCCTGGCGTTAAAAATCCTCTTCGAAGGGGATCCAGCGCTCCTCAACAAGTACAGCGTGATGCGAGTCAATCCCGCCAAGCACCCGACGGTGAATGCCGAGGGGGCCAGGGCGTTTCACGCCTGGCTGCTGAGCGCCGAGGCTCGGAACCTCATCCGGGACTACGGCAAGGGGCGATTCGGTCAGCCCCTGTTTTTCCTTGATCCGGTGAAGTAACCGGAGCCACACATCTGTGGATCTGATCTTAGATGGGATACTCAAGGCGTTTCATCTCGTCTTCAACGGGGACGCTGAGGTCTGGGCGATCACATGGCTGTCCCTCAAGGTGTCGGGTTCCGCCACGCTGATCGCGCTGGTCGCCGGCATTCCGCTGGGGATTGTCCTCGCGATGGCCCGATTCCCCGGACGGCCACTCGCCGTAGCCCTGGTCAATACCGGGATGGGCCTCCCTCCTGTTGTGGTAGGCCTCTTCATCAGCATCATGCTCTGGCGCAGTGGGCCGCTCGGCGTCCTCAATCTGATTTACACCCCCACCGCAATGGTGATTGCCCAGGTGGTCATCGCGTTTCCCATCGTCGCCGGCCTCACCATGGCCGCCTTCCAAACCCTAAACCCCAGGCTCCGGTTACAACTGCTGGGGATTGGCGCCTCGCGGGTTCAACTCCTCTGGCTCCTCTGCAAGGAGGCGCGCCTCCCCCTGCTGGCGGCGGTTATGGCCGGCTTCGGGGGTGTTATCTCCGAGGTGGGCTCGGTGATTATGGTGGGCGGCAACATCAAAGGCCAAACCCGCGTCCTCACCACGGCCACGGTCCTAGAGACACAGATGGGAAACTTCGGTACCGCTATCGCGTTGGGTGTGATCCTCCTCACCATGAGCTTTGGGGTGAACCTCCTCCTCACCCGGATCCAGCAACGGGAGCAGATCAGATGGCCGAAGCCCTCTTAGTCCTCAAGGATATCCTCGTCCAGTACGGGCAGCTTCCCGTCCTTCAAGTCCCTTTAATGGAGGTCCACGCCGGGGAGATCCTGGCCGTCATCGGGCCCAACGGGGCCGGAAAATCGACTCTGTTGCGGGTAATGGGCCTCTTAGAGCAGCCAACGAAAGGGAAGGTCTTCTTCCAAGGCAGCCAGGTTACCCGAGAAAACGCCCTGGCCCTCAGGCGTTCTATGGCGAGCGTCTTCCAGGAGCCGCTCCTTCTCAACTCCACCGTCTACGAGAACGCCGCGCTGGGGCTGAAACTCCGGCATCTGGACCGATCGACAATCGAGCGGCGGGTCCGCCCCTGGCTGGAACGCCTCGGTATAGCCCACCTCGACCGGCGACCAGCCCGGAGCCTCTCGGGCGGCGAGGCTCAGCGCGTCAGCCTTGCCCGTGCGTTGGTCCTCGACCCGAAGCTGCTCCTCCTGGACGAGCCCTTTTCCGCCCTGGACCCCCCCACCAGAGAGGGGCTCCTGCTCGACTTGGAGACGATCCTCCGGAAGATAGGGATCACCACCGTCTTCGTCACGCATGACCGCACCGAGGCTGCCATCCTCGGAGATCGGGTCGGTGTCCTCTTGCAGGGAAGGCTCCCCCAGGTGGCCCCTTCAACCGAACTCTTCGCTCAACCGATCAGCGGGGCGATCGCTCAGTTCGTCGGAGTAGAGACCCAGCTCCCCGGGGTAGTGGAGACCAGCACAGGAGGGTTGACGCGGGTCCGGTTTGCCGGGGGGGAAGCGGATGTGGTGGGAGAGTTGCCGCCGGGGGAGCGCGTCCTCATCTGCCTGAGGCCAGAGGACATCACGCTGAGTCCTGCCGGCGTGGAGGATTTCAAGTCCAGCGCTCGGAATCGGCTCCGGGGGAGCGTGGTCAAGATTACCCCTTGGGGTTCCCACTATAGGGTTGTCGTGGACTGCAGCGGGAGCCACCTCGTGGCCTCGATCACCAAAGCCTCGTTCCTCGACTTGAAGCTCGGTGAAGGAGGTGAAGTGGTCGCCTCCTTCAAGGCCACCGCGGCCCACACGATAAGGCGAAGGTAGTCCCGCAACCGTTGCCTTTCCGAGCGTCGGTCTGCTCTATATCGGCGCGGGCTTCTTCTGCCGGTTTCCCAAGGGAACAAATGCAAACAGGGCAATTCCGGAGCGAAGATTTCACCCAGATGTGTCGCCGAGCCTCGCTACCACTCGCCCGGTCTCCGCCGTGTCGTAGCCGCCCAGGGCGTTGACCTCCTGCTTGAACTCTTTGCTGCTGATCAGATTGAGAAAGGGGCTGAGCAGAGGGGAGTGGTAATGGAGTTCTGGGATGATCAGATCATAGCGTTCCCTCAGGAGAGGGACGAATTCCAGTTCGAGGGCCCGGGCCGCCGCGAGGATGCCGAGACCGACATCGGCCGCTCCCGACTTCACCGCCGCGGCCACAGCCAGATGGGTAAATTCCTCCCGCTCGTAGCCCGCGATCTGCGTCGGATCGATGCCGCGCTCCTTCAACTGATAATCCAATAGCACGCGGGTGCCCGCGCCCTTTTGCCGGTTGACGAATGCTACATCTTTCCGGGTCAGATCCTGGAGGGTGCGAATCTGCTTCGGATTTTCCTTCGGGAGAATGAGCCCCTGGTCCCGGTGAACCAGGGTCAGCACGACGACCTTCTCCCCCGACAACAGGCGGCCGACATAGGAGAGGTTGTACTCCCCGGTTTCCTCGTCCAAGAGGTGTGACCCGGCCATATGCGCCTCTTCTCGCTTCAGGGCCAATAGCCCAGCTAGGCTCCCCACATTGGTCGACGAGAAACGCAGGGCAGGATCGATGCGCTGGAAGAGATTGGCAAGCAGATCGAGGGTCAGATCGTGACTCCCGATGGCGACGATGGTTTTCTCAGTTTCATCAGCTCGGCGCAGGAGTTCAACTGTGACGGTCGCCCCTGCATGGACCCCCTCGGAGAAGCGGGGAATCCGGATGAGGCCATCGGCTCGGACCAGGGACGTGATCACCCCAGCCCCCCGGGAGAGGGGGGTGGCCACCACCTTGTTCCCCACCTTCCCCAGCTTGACCCGCAGGAATTCATCCTCTCCAAGAGGAGAGAGCACCTTTCTGGTGATGGTGGCCTGAATGATTGGTCGCTCTGGAACCGCCGTCCCTTGGAACTGGTAGAGCATCGGCTTGAGCAGAAGATCGGACGTGATGACCGTCGATACCGGGTAGCCCGGGATTCCGATCACGGGCTTTCCCCGCACGATGCCGAGAACCACCGGATGACCCGGGCGGATGGCGATCCCGTGCACGAAGAGCTCGCCCAGGTCCTTGACGACGGCGGCGGTGAAATCCCCCGAGCCCGCCGAAGAGCCAGCATTGATGATCACGACATCGTGGGTCGCGACCGCCTCCTCCACAACCGCCTTGATGCTGGAGAACTCGTCGGGGACGATGCCGTACCGTTGTGCCTCTCCTCCCCACTGCTCAATCATCCCAGCCAGCATCAGCGAATTGAACTCGATGATGTCGCCGGGCTTCACCGACGTCCCCGGCGGGACCAGCTCGCTGCCCGTGGGGATGACGGCCACGCGGGGCTTGCGGCGGACCGCGACAGCATTCAGACCGCTTCCGGCAATTGCCCCCAGATCCACCGGAGTGAGCGTATGTCCCCCGGGCAGGATCAATTCGGTTGCAACCATGTCCTCCCCCATCGCCCGGACGTGCTGCCACGGAGCGACGGGGGCGTGAATTTCGAGCTCATCCTCGCTCACCGGGTAAAGATGCTCCTGCATGATGACGGCATTAAGAGGGGGAAGGACGGGATCGCCCGTATCGACCCGCAAAAACTGCTCATCGGCCCGCAACCGGACCGGATTCACCTCTGAAGCGCCCCGGGTGTCTTCCGCCCTGACCGCGATTCCATCCATGGCTGCAGCATTGTAATGGGGGCTCGAAAGTCGCGCCCAGACCGCCTTGGCGGTCACGCGCCCCAGTGCAGTATCCACCGGTACCACTTCACCGGGCAAAGGCTGGAGGAGATCCCGGGCCTTGAGGGCACCGAAGAATTTCTGGAGCGCTTCGTCGAGTGGGATCGGTTCGAGATAGACCTTGTGTCGTGCCATCGCTAGAATCGCCGGATTTCTACCATCTGCCCTGCCGAGAGGCCACCTACATCCAACGGAATCGTGATGAGGCCGTGAGCCTTCATCAACGTAAAGATCAAGCTCGACTTGCCGAAGACCGGCTCCGCCAGGAACTCTCCCTCTCGCTCCACTAGTCGGACCGGGATATAGTCTTCTCGACCGAAGGTGGAGGCAATGTTTTTGGTCAGGCGGGCCTGCACTGTGACCCGCTCCGGGGGCACGGTCCCCGCAAGGTGGTAGAGGATGGGGCGGACAAAGAGGTCGAAGGTGACAAACGTGGAGACGGGATTGCCCGGGAGACCGAAGACCGGCTTTTCACCGCAAACCGCCAGGATCGTGGGCTTACCCGGCTTCACGGCCACCCCATGCACCAGCACGCCTGGGCTTCCCAGCGTCTCGATGATCCCTGCCGTCATGTCTCTGGTGCTGACCGAGCTGCCCGCGGAAATGATTACAACATCCCCCTGAGCCATGCCACGCTCCGCGGCGTGCTTCAAGGCATTATAATCATCTCTGATAATTCCCAGCCGCACAGGAATGCCCTCCGACTGGATGATCAGCGCGGAAAGGGTGTACGTGTTGATGTCCCGGATCTGTCCCGCACTTGGCTCGATTTCGGGTGGAACCACCTCATCACCCGTTGCGATGATCACAACGCGAGGCCGCTGAACGACAGGAACCGTAAGGATCCCAACCGCCAACAGCCCACCTAAGTCCTGGGAGCGGAGGCAATGCCCTTTGGGGAGGAGAAGCTCCCCCTGTTCCATATCCTCGCCGATTTGTACTACATTCTCGCCGGGTGCGACCGCGCGGTAGACCTCAATGGTCGTGGGATCCACCATCTGAGTGTGCTCCACGATGACCACGGCATCGGCCCCTTGCGGGATCACCCCCCCCGTCGCAACGCTCACCACTTCCCCGGGACCGGCCTTTACCGTGGGAGACCGTCCCATGGGAACCTCCCCAACGACTTTGAGATACGCCGGCAGTCCGTCGCTCGCCCCAAAGGTATCCTGCGCGCGGACCGCATACCCATCCATGTTCGACCGGAGAAAGGTGGGCAGTGGCGTGAGTGAGCGAATGTCCACAGCCAGGATTCGTCCCAGCGCCTCGTGGACAGGAACCTCCTCCATCGTCAGCGCGATCGGGAGACGATCCAAGAGACGCCGAAGAGCATCAGTAGGCGTAAGCACCTGAAAGAGTTCGGCCATCACTACCCTCCGCGCTTTTATGTCCAACTATACCCTATAACAAGTCGAAGAATCGGCTCAAGCTTTATCCTGGCCATTCGGGGCGCCTGCTTTCCGGGAAGAGAGCGTCACGCAAGGCGCGAGGGCTCGACACGCTCCCCTGATGTTTTGAATGTGGATGGCGAGGCGAGGGACCGATTATCCGACGGGGGCTGGCTCAGGGGCAGGGGTATAGAGGATCCGCTCCGGATGGGTGTAGAGATTGAAACCATCGCCTCGGGCGTAGCCGATCAGGGTAATCCCCAGCTGTTTTGCTCCTTCGATCGCCAAGGTCGTAGGTGAGGTCCGCGAGATGATGAAGGGCGTCCCCATGTGGGCCCCTTTGCGAAGCATCTCGGATGAAATCCGCCCGGTGCTCAAGAGTACCCGTCCGCGGGTCGGGGTTTGCGTGAGCAGCGCTTCCCCCATGATCTTGTCCAAGGCGTTGTGGCGTCCAACATCCTCGGCAGCGATGAGCAGTTTCTCTCCGTCGCTCAGGGCCGCTCCGTGGACGCCTCGCGTGGCCATATACAGAGTGCAGGCATCAAAGAGCTGCCGCATGAGGGGGTAGACCTGCTCCGGCCGTAGCAGCTCGTCGGACATAATCGGAGGGTATTGCTGAAGCGCGAGCGAGAAAGTAATGCCCCCACTGCAACCCGATGTAAAGACGCGCCTGGTCGGGGCCGTGAACGGCTTGGTCAGCGTGACCTCGGCCAGGCCCATCTCGTCGTCGATCTCGAGCGAGGCGATCTCGTTCAGATCCTGGATGATCCCTTCGAAGGAGAGGAACCCCACGACGAGACAGTCCAGCTTGACCGGGGTACTCATCATTGTGGCAAGCTCTTGGCCATTCACCACAATCGAAAGGGGTCGCTCCGTGACGACCCCTTTTTCCAGTGCCTCGAATCGTCCCGCCTTGAATCGGTAAACCCCCACCCTACCCTCCGAAGTAGAGGTTAAAGGGCCACTTGGAGGGGGGGAATGCAAGAGGCTTCTTGATATCACCCCCCCACACGATGACATACCGCAGGATCAGACCTCCGGCGAGCACCATTAGGAATTTGACATACAAGAGCCAGTCCGCGTGGACATGGAGGACCCTGACGAGGTAGACCTCTACGAGACTGGCGAGGAATGGGAGGGCCAGGGCTAACGCGATGACCCCCCACCAGAACCAGGAGGCGAGGTAGCCCGACGTGAGGATGTTGTATACGAGCTTCTGGCCGACTGACCAGGAGGCGAAGGCTGCGAGCATCAGGTAGATCCAACCCGCCTCAAGGAGGATGACCAGCGTGTCGGCGAGGCTCAGGACCCCGGCCGTCTCACTCGCCCCCCCCAACTCCCGGCCCACCATGCCTGACAATTTGAGGTGATCGGCCGCGAGCGCGGTTAACCCGCAGGCGGCCAACGCCGTGGAGAGTCCCGAGATGAGGAAGAGAATTGGGATGTATTTCGTATCCCAGAGGGGGGTAAACCAATAACCGCCGGCGATTTGCCAGGACCCGGACAGTAGAAATCCGGTGTAAAGAGCCATCAAAGCCCCAGTCGGAATAGAGAGGATGGCCACAATGACACGGTAGGATCGCTGCATCCGAAAGTACCAGAAGGCAGAGTACACAACGGCGAGGGGAAAAAAGATGCTGATGATCCAGCCGCCGATGGTCAGCCACGACTTGTAGTTGCTCATGAAAAGAGGGAACAAGATCCCGCGTTCCGGCTTCCCCAGGTGAAAGGTGAGTGCCAGGCCACCCACGATGATGATGGGCAGCGTGAGATACGTGGAAATCCGGGAAAGCGTCTGGTAGCGCTCGTCCTTCCCCCCGAGGAGATCTGCCAGGGCGGCGACAATCAAAGTCCCCCCCGCCATCCCTCCGAGAAAGAGATACCAGGGAATGTTAAAATGCACTCCCCACTTGCCGGTCTCGAGGATGATCGGTTGTAACTGCTCTACTGGTGGCATGATCGTCTCTCCTGCCCGTCAGGCCAAAGAGGCTTGGCATACGGTCGCACAAAACAATCCCCACCGGCGACCCCGGAGAAGGGTACCGGTGGGGATCCCGGTTACTCCCGTACAGAACGAGACGTTCGCTCCGAAGAACTACCTACCTGGATAGGCAGTCCCCCACCCCCAGGCGCCCCCGCCAGAGCCGCGGGCGGCCATCCGCGTCCGAACCACATTGGCCACCTCTTCGGCGTCCCCGGCCACCAGTGCCTTGGTCGAGCAGACCGAGGCGCACATGGGCAGCTTCCCCTCTGCGATCCGGTTAGACCCGTACGTCCGCAGCTCCGCTTCCGAGCCGGCTTCGGTCGGCCCACCAGCACAGTAGGTACACTTGTCCATGACACCCCGCGCCCCAAAGGGACTGGCCTTGGGGAATTGTGGCGCTCCAAAGGGACAGGCGTACAGGCAATACCCACACCCGATGCAGGTCTCCTTGTTGACGTGAACGATCCCATCTGGCCGGTGGTAGAGGGCATCCACCGGACAGACAGCCACGCACGGTGCCTTGGAGCAGTGCATGCAAGGAACGGCGACGTTGGTCTCCCCCGGCACCCCCTCGTTCACCGTGACGACCCGGATGCGAGCAATGCCCTGCGGGACGTTATTCTCGTTCTTGCACGCGACCTCACAGCCGCCGCATTCGATGCAGCGCTTGACGTCGATGTAGAACTTCATCCGCGCAGGCGTCAATTGCGCCATAGATCACACCTCCTTAGGCCTTCCGGATCCGGCAGAGGCCCGTCTTGGTTTCCGGCATCTGGGTGACCCGGTCGTAACCATAGTTGGTGACTGTGTTAGCCGATTCGCCGATGCCGTACGGCACCGTTCCCTCGGGGTATTTGTGGGCAAGCGACTTCCCCTGGAAAGAGCCACCCCAGTGGAAGGGGAGGAAGACGGTGTCGGGCCCCACCCGGCGGGTCACCTTGGCCTTGACCTTGACCATGCTGGGATTGCCGTCCAAGTCTTCGGGCGACTCAATAATCATCCAGTCACCGTGCCTGATTCCGTGATCGTTCGCCAGCTTCGGGTGGATCTCGCAGTACATCTCGGGGTTCAGTTCGACGAGCCACCAGCAGGCCCGCTCGGCCGCACCGCCTCCTTCGAACTCGACCTGCCGGCCGGACGTCAGGATGATCGGGTATTTCTTCACCCAGTCCGGCTTCTGCATGCCTTTCCAGAGGGTCGGCACCCGATAGTGGTCCTTCACATCGTCGTAGCTCGGGTACTTGGCCACGAGGTCGGGCCGCGGGCTGTGGAGGGGTTCCCGGTGCATCGGGATCGGATCCGGGATGTTCCAGGCCTTGAATCGGGCGCGGCCATTACCATAGGGGGCGAGCCCTTGGGCGATGGCCTCTTCGAATACCTTGCCGCTGAGATCGGTCTTCCAGTCCTTTTGCTCAGGATAACCACCCTTGATGGAGCTCCGCACCGGCGCCGAGCCAGCCGACGCCAGCAGTGTCTTGCCGTCTGGCGCCTTGGGTCCCCAGCGGGCCCGGAAGCCCATGCCCCCCTCGGCCACCGGCACTTCGATACGGTACAGGACGGGAGAGCCGGGGTGCTTCTCGGTCCAGCAGGGCCAGGGGAGACCCCAGTACTCGCCGTTGACAGGCCCGCCTTCGGCCTGCTTGTTTTGCACGGTAAAGGCGTGCGCCCACTCTTGCTGCCGCTTCATCCGCTCGGGGGTCTGGCCGGTCATGCCGATGGTCCGCATGCCGAGGTTCCACTCCCGAACGATGGAGTCGATGGTCTCTTCCGGAAGCTCCTTGGCCTCCTTTGTGTTCTTCGGCACACCCTTCCAGTTGCCCCGCTTGCTATGGATCAGTTTATCCTTGAGCCCGAGCCGATCGGCCAAGTCGACCAAAATTGCCAGGTCGGTCCGAGACTCCCAGACTGGCGGCACCACTCGATTCCGCCACTGGATATCCCGGTTCGAGTTGGTGACGCTGGTCCATTGCTCGTACTGGGTGGCTGCGGGCAAGATATAGACTCCGTCTTTTCGATCGGTGATCACTGGCGTGTTGGTCACGAAGGGGTCGATATCCACGAGCAGCTCGACCTTATCGAGGGCCCGCTTGCCGCGGTCCACCTGGGATATCGAGTTACTGCTATGACCCCAGAAGATTGCGGCATGGACGTTTACCCCGCCGTTACTCAGCTCCTTCTTGGCATCCATCAGGACGCCCTCGTACCACCGAGCGACGGTGAAGCCCTTACTGTTAAAGGTCTTGGGGTTAAACCGGCCCTTGACCCAGTTGAAATCGACGTCCCAGACGTTACTCCAATGCTTGAACGCCTTCTCGGAGAGGCCGTAGTACCCTGGCAGGGTGTTCGAGAGCACACCGAGGTCGGTGGCTCCCTGGACGTTGTCGTGACCCCGGAAGACATTGGCGCCGCCACCCCGCACCCCCATGTTACCGAGGAGGAGCTGCAGCACACAGTAGGAGCGCGTATTGCACGTGCCGTTCGTGTGCTGGGTCCCGCCCATCGCCCAGATGATCGTCCCCGGCCGGTTGTCCGCCATCGTCTTGGCCATCCGGTGGAGATCCTCCTTGGAGACACCGGTGATGTTGGCGACGGTGTCCGGATCGTACTTCTTGATCACCTCGACCAACTCGTCGAACCCGTAGGTCCGTTCGTTGATCATCTTCCGGTCTTCCCAGCCGTTGGCCAGGATGATGTTGCAGAGCCCGTAGATGAGCGCCACGTCGGTTCCTGAGCGGTGGCGGTAGTACTGATTGGCAAAGGCCGAGGTTTTCGTAAACCGGGGATCGCAGTTGATGACTTGCGCCTTGTTCACCTCTTTGGCGACCAGGATATGCTGCATGGAGATCGGGTGGGACTCGGCACAGTTCTCGCCGATGATAAAGATGGCCCGGCTGTTGCGAATGTCGTTCATCGAGTTGGTCATGGCGCCGTAGCCCCAGACATTGGCGAGCCCCGCGACGGTGGTCGAATGACAGATGCGGGCCTGGTGATCGATGTTATTGGAACCCCACAGGGCAGCGAACTTCCGGAGGGAATACGCCATCTCGTTGCCGTGGTGGGCCGAGCCGAGGATCATCAGCGCGTCCGGGCCGTGCTTTTTTCGGATCTGTTCAAGCTTCGCGGTAATCTCGGACATCGCCTGGTCCCAGCTGATCCGCTTCCACTTCCCTCCTTCGAGCTTCATCGGGTACCGGAGGCGCTTCTCGCTGATCACGTGCTCGCGCCCCGCGGCCCCCTTGGAGCAGAGGCTGCCCTGGTTGATGGGGTGCTCAAACCATGGCTCGATGCTGACCCAAACCCCGTTTTGCTCTTCCCCGACGAACCCACACCCGACCGCGCAGTTGCCGCAGATCGTCTTGTGCTGGTTCAGCTTGGGGGCTTCAACCGCCGCGGCGGCCTCGCGAGTCAGGGGGCCGGGTAGGGCAGAACTGACCACCCCGGCGCCGATACCGATGCCGGCCGCCCTCAGGAAGTTGCGGCGATCAATAACGGGGTTGAGCTTGTCGAGCCATGAGGGCGAAGCCTTGGCCTCGCTCGCTCTTACTCTTCGTAGCGTCATCCCCATTCCTCCCTCCTACCTCTAGGTGTAGAGGGTCTTGTAATATCTTTCGACATCCTCGGTGCGGCGGTACAGGATCGGCTCCGTAGTCTTCGACTTCTTCTTGGGCGCTGCCGTGGCTTTTTTCCCGCTGAGTCCTAAGGCCGCCGTGACACCAGCGCCGGTCAGAAGCCCCATCAGGAACTTCCTGCGGCCGCTATTGGATCTACTTTCGCTCATACAGATATCCCCCTTTCCTTGGCGTCAGCTGATGCAGGTCAGGGAGCTACATACACTGGAACCATCTTCCAGCTCGGCGTGCTCGAACTCGACTAGGTATCCTTCATGAAGATCCTCGAGGCTCCCCCCTTGGGTCCCCATGGTCTCTTCCTCGGCCACTTCAATGATGAGGTCCTCCGGGAACCTCACCGTCACCTCCTTTCCATTCGACGTTTCGATCACTGCCGTGCGGCTCAGTCGGTCCAACTTTCTCACGGTCCCCTCGTTCAAGCACATCACCCCCTTTCGCAGAGAGGTATCTCCCTTTCCGACTGATGCTCAAAAAACGAAACGCCCCCCGGGCCGTGCTCCGCCCGAAAGGCGTCTGGGTGCGCATTGCAGCGTCAAAAGTGACTGACGTCAATTGGACAATAGTCGTCATCCCGGGTGCATTATAACAACCTCCACCGGGAGCTTGCTCTAGGTGAGGATGTGAGCTGTCAGCCAGGGAGGAGGGGAAACATGACATTGGTCATGCCTTAGGCTGACCCTAGTTAGGCTTTCGCTACTTGTAACATTGGCGTAACACCCTCGTCAAGAGCTTTTTTCAAGGGGGCTAATCTAGGGGGGGGTGGCGGATTCCCCCTCCTGCTCCTCTGCCGTCTCGGCGGAAAACAGGGGGCCCGTGAAGCTCGACTTCTTTACCTGGATCAGGTGTCCTGGCTTCTCCGAGCCCCAGTCGGTGAGGACCTCCTGCTCTAACTCCAGGAACGCGCGGACGATCTTCCCTATTCCCCGATAAAACTCTCCCCCCCTCTTCTCTAAGTCGTGACCAAATGTGGGGACCCACCGGATGAGGTGAACCTTCACGAAATCTCCCTGGAGATTAACCCAGCGGGTTTCCTCATCGGGATTGGCTGAATTTTCCTGGCGCGTAATGAGTTGCCGCATGATATCGCACATAAAGGCGATGTGGTCCTCTGGCTCTGGCCATTCCTCGCCTTTCTCGAGTCCGACCCGTCGCATGAAGTTTCGGATGAGGACGAGGGGGGCCCCGAAGAGCGCGCCGGTCACATAAAAAGACTCGCAGGGAGTGATCTGGGGGATGCCCGGTCCGACAAAGAGGGGCGTAAACTCCTCAGCTACTTGCGCCGTGAAGGCCTTGGGGTTCTCCCGATTCTTTAGGAGGACCTGGCTCACCTCGCGCCACCCCTCACCCAGCAAAGGGTGCAGCGCGCCCGCCGCTTCGATGCGCGCCTCCAGGTTGCGTCCGAGCGGCTCCAAAAGCTCGACCGTCGGCTCCCGGAGAAACAGGGCGGAGAAGAGTTCATAGTACTCGCGGCGAAACTGGCAGAGTTCCCGATCGCCGATCACGGCTCCCATCCCTTTTGCATTTCCATCATCGCCTTGACGGCCCGGCAGTCCGGGCACATCAGTAGCAGGTCGGCCCGGCCCTCGAGAAAGGCCTCCATCATCCCCACTTTGGCCTGGATGGCAGCGAGCGCTCGCTTGGTGACGTACTCTTTGCCGCACTGGAGGCAGCCCACCATCTCGTCCTGGACCATCACCTGGTAGGCAAAAGCCGCCTTGTCGAGGATCAAATCCCGGTGCAGGGTGATGACATTCTCCGGACATGCCTTCTCGCACATCCCACAGGCGACACAGCTCATGTACCGAAACTCCAGCGTGTGCTTCTCGTCATCCAGCTTGAAGGCTTGGACCGGACAGACGTTGACGCAGGACCGGCACATGGTGCATCCCTCGGCCCGGACATCGGACCAAGCAAAGGGGAAGGGGGTATTCTCCTTGACGCGACCCGGGTCCCTCCCGGTGCCGGAGAGGAAGGTCTCCATCGCATCAGCGATGATCTCGCGGTTCTCCACCTTATCGGGAAACTGCCCGTCCCACCTGAGCGGGAAGAGGGACGCCGCGTTGGCAAAGCGTCCCAGGGCGGTCAGGGCCTCATGGGCCGCTTCCTCGGTGGTAAACAGACGAACTCGTTCTCCTCCGAGTCCGAACGCCTCGAGAATTATTCTGGTGAAGTCTAGCTTCTCGAAGAGAAGCTGTCGCTCTCCATGGGGACACTCCTCGCACCCCAGCAGAGCCACCCCCGCTGCCCCCAGGCGAAAGGCCGCGAGCATGTTCGCCTCAGAGACATAGCGCAAGCACGGGACCTCGATGGGGAGGAAGTTGGCCGGCAAGGTGACCTGGAAGGCCCGGGCATTTTGCAGCGCAGCCCGCCCTTTATTACTACAATGAAACCCGAGGACCGGCCGCTCCTCCTCGTCACCATTGACGGGAGCCAGGAGTGCCCGCATCTTCGTATAGAGATAATGAGGGGAGGGCTCGACGAAGTGCAGCGCCGAGGTGGGGCATGCGGAGATGCACGCGCCACATCCCTCACAGCTTATCGGGTCCACCGCGACCCGGGAAGGCGACGCAACAGGATCTCGCTGGATGGCGTCGTAAGGGCAGGACGGGATGCAAATGCCGCATCCTTTGAAATCGGCATACCCCCCCGCACATGTCCCGAGGTTGTACCGGACAAATTCCGGCTTCATGAAGTCGCCGATCAAGGCCATCACGTCCAAGGCAACCCGATCCACGTCTTCCGGGCGTACGGTAGGAACATGATGAATGCCGGGACGCCGGTGGCGGGGTGGCAGCTGTTGGCTTCCCAGGAAGATCACCTGATCGACCTCCACCACGTGCTGGTCCTTGCGAGGAATTCTGATCGCCTGGACCGCCCCGCATTCGGTGAGGCAATCCCCACACCGATCGCACTTCGAATCAATGAGGCGTAGTCCTGCCGTGATGGCCTGCGTGTGGCATACGGGGACGCATCGCATGCAGGAGACGCAGCGCTCAAGGTCAATCGCCTGGGTCCTTTCCACGAGGATCTTGAACTTTCCCAATTGTCCTTGGATTTCGGTCACGCGCCCGCGGTTCACTTCACAGGGGGGCGGCGAGGGGAGAAAGCTGTCGAAGGCCTCGGAGGTCTCCTCGAGGAGAAGCGTGACCCTCGCATGGTTGGCGAGGCGTCTGGCGAGCGAAAAGGCGTGGGGAGTCTCGGCGACAATGAAGATCAAGTCCCCCGCCCTGACCGGCATCTCCGACATCTGCTGATGCGCCTCGGCCGTCTCCAGGCGTGCCCTGAGGAGTCGGGCTACCTTCTGATTGGCCGCATCCCGGTCCTCATGGACCCAAAAACACTCTTCTTTGAGATTGAGGAGGTGGATCTGATTCGCCTGAAATCCGACGGTCGAAAGTTCTTTGAGAAAGAACTCCCGTTGGCCACAGCACCCGATTAAGATGTGGTCATGCTTCTCCTTTTGGGCGTGGTACTTGAGCGGATGGACATCATCCAGCTGGAGGCGCGAGAAAAGCCGTGGCTTCGACGGCAAGTTCAAGAACCGCGTGATGGTCCCGACGTTGAGAGGGAGGGATCGATTGCAGTCGCAGAGAAAGATACCAACACTCTTGGTCTTGGCCATGGAGTCTTCCCGCTCAGATTCCTGCGAGAGAGGGAGGAAGGACCACGCTCGGGTAGTTGTTTAGGCTATGTGGTGAATAGAGGCGCTGTCAAGGAAAAATAAAACCGCAGCTCGTTGAGGAACCCTCACCCTTACTCAACATTCTCACTCATCCGCCTCTTCGAGAGAGCCGTGCTCTTCCTTGAAAAGCTTGTCGAGCGCGTCGCTCACAAAGGCATGGTACTGCTCGTCATCAAAGAAGGATTTGTCTCCCCGGCGTTGTCGGTCCGCCTCTTCTTCCTGGGACGCAGCAGAGACCGCCTCTTGGATCCCAACGACGATCGCCCAGGCGGGTTGGACCTCAAGCGGCTGGGGGACGTACTTTTTCCAAGCGCGCTGCCAGATCTCCTTATAGAAACCTCTCTCCTCGAATTCCGCGATCCACGCAGTTTCCTGGCGAACGCGTTCCGCGCTGGTTAACGCCCCTTCGAGATCCGCCCAGATCTCTTCCACCAGGTGCCGCAGATACGCCTCGTGGACGGCGTCCATGAACTCCTTGCCTTTCCGCCGCCCTTTCTTCCCTTTCCCCTTTTTCCGTTGCGCCTCCATCATCCCACCTCTCACGGTGTGGGGATTGCCTCATCCACCCCATCATACCGCCGCTCGAACTGTCAAGGGAGAAGGAAATTCGGTGCTCGACAGCCAGAGAGAAAGGGGTTATCATCCCCGCACCCGGCGATGAGGGCCGGGCATCGCGCGTTTGAATGGGAAATTGTGTGTGCAGTGCAAGGATCGGGAGTCGCACGGTGAGCATGCGGATCGTTCTCGTGGTGCTTGTTGGGATCCTCGCTTTCAATGTGCGTGGCCTGGCCGCCGAGAAGGGAGATCCCAAGCATGGTCAGGCGCTCTATGTGGAATACTGCCTCCAGTGTCACGGCGGTCATGGTGAAGGCTGGGGGTGGGGGGGGAAAATCCCGCCACCGCCCGTTCCTGTTCCCGATTTGTCGAATCCGGACCACATGACGCAGCTCTCGGATCAGTACCTGTTTGACATCATTAAGGATGGCGGAGAAGCGGTAGGGAAGACTCGCTTCATGCCCCCTGCGGGACGCGTCCTCAGTGATGAGGAAATCTGGGACGTGGTGGCGTATCTCCGATCCCTCAGTCAGCTGGCCCACGGGTCCAAGGAGCCGAAGCGGTGACGTGGGGTAACAGGGGGGATGTGCGATGAAGTATAACCGGTGGCCGTTGGGCATTTTTCTCTGCGGACTCGGCTTGGGGGGAGTCATCGTAGGCCTCGGGCAGTCCTCCGCCCACGAGAAACACGACGCGGCCGGCCGCTTTCCCCACTCGGTGATTCTGGGCGACTTCAATGGGGACGGCCACCTGGACCTGGCCATTGCCGCCTCAGGGGAACGCAAGATTCGAGTGCTCTTGGGAGATGGCAAGGGAGGCGTGGCTTCGAACCATGCGTACGCTGTCGGGCGGGGTCCAATCTGGGTGACGGCCGGAGACCTCAATGGCGATACGCACCTGGACCTGGTCTCGACGAACAGCCGTGCGGGGAGTGCAACCCTGTATTTTAATGATGGGATGGGCCGCTTCGCAAACCGGCAGGACCTGGAAGCCTTTCAGGGTCCGGTGGCGGCGGCGGTCGGGGACTTTGATCGGGACGGCCACATGGATCTGTCGGTGGCCGATACGCTCGCCTCGCAAGTCTTTATCTTCCGCGGGGACGGGACCGGGCGCTTCACACCGGGACAACAGTACCCCGTTGGTCGTCGGCCCCACATTATGGCCGAGGCCGATCTCAACAAAGATGGTATCGTTGATCTCCTGGTGACCAGCCTGGGATCGCATACCATCTCAGTCCTCCTCGGCAAAGGCGATGGTACCTTCCAGGCGCTCACGCGCGTCAAGGTAGGCCGGTTCCCTCACTATATGGCCATCGCCGACTTCACCGGGGATGGGCAACCGGATGTGGCAGTCGTCTGCGCGGGAGACGATGCGGTTTTCCTTATGGCCGGTGATGGGAAGGGAGGTCTGCGGAAGCTGGCCGAGCTTCCGGCCGGTGTCAATCCCCACCCCGTGGCAACAGCGGACTTCGACGCGGACGGGCAGTTGGACTTAGTCGTGGGAAACCGCAGCTCGAAGGACCTCACCATCTTCAGGGGGGATGGGACGGGGAACTTCAGCCGTCTGCCGGATATGCAGCTCCCTGATGACCCCATCGTCCTCGCAACGGGGGATTTCGATGAGGACGGGAAACCTGATCTCGCCATTATCTTCGCCTCGCTAAACGCGGCCGGCATCTATCGCGGCGATGGCAAAGGGGGGTTCATCCCGGTGGTCTCGTCGGCGTCTCCATCCCGGGGATGAGCGGCTGTCCAATGCTGCCCATCGAGAGCGAGAAGGGTGCCTGATGCTGAGACGGGTGTCCCGACGACTGCGTCGCGTCTTGATCTGTGTCCCTCTCCTGTGTCTCCTCTGGTCGGGCCCGGCACAGCCTGCCCCGTTCACGATCCGGAAGGTGGTCGCTGCAGGGGACCATGCCGCTCGGGGAGAGACCTTTACCGAGTTCGATCCTGTGGCGAACACCGGGGCGATTCTGTTCGATGCGCTGGTCGAGCAGAACAAACCCTTTCATGCGATCTACGTGGCTCGACGTTCTTCCCTCTCCCGAGTCGTAGCGATCGGCGACCCCTCTCCCCTGGGCGGGTTCTTCATCGGCTTGAGCTCTGCGGTCCTAAACACCAATGGACAATTGGCCTTCCTCGGATCAGCCGCGGGCGGAATTGCCGAGGCGATTTACGTCACCGGCGGGAGCAACCTGAAAAAGGTGGTGGGCGTCAATGATGCTGCCCCAGGCGGAGGCGTGTTACGCGAGATCAGTGAGGTCACGCTCAACGACGCCGGCGCCATCGCCTTTGTCGCGCGAGTCGAGGGGGGAGGGTCCGTTAGGGCCCTCTTTGTCGCCTCGGCCGACGTGTTCCATAAGGTAATGGGGGCCGGCGATCCCACGCCGATCGGCGGGCACTTCACCGAATTCATCAATCTCTCGCTCAACAATCGTGGAGAGATGGCCTTCGAAGGGGGGATCTATCAAGGTCGGGCACCTTCGGGAATCTTTGTTCGCACCAAGTCGGGCGTGCGAAGGATCGTAGCCGTAGGCGATCCCTCGCCCGTCGGGGGAACCTTCAAGGACCTGGCCCTTCCCATCCTGGACGATCATGGGGATGTCCTTTTTTGGGCCTCCCTGGAGGGGACCGAGATTCCCGCCGGCCTCTTTCTCGCGTCGGGCGAGGCCATCCAGAAGGTGGCGGCGAGGGGAGATCCCTTACCGGGTGGAGGACAACTCTCTTTTATCGGGCTCAACTACTCGTTCAACGGGAGAGGTATAGCGGCCTTTGAAGCGGAGATCACCGGAATGGATACGAGCCACGGAATCTTTCTGGCTCAGAATGGCGCAGTGACCCCCCTCGTACGCGTAGGGGACCCGACTCCGGTAGGGGGACGTTTTACCAATCTGACCACCCCCCAGGTTGGCCCCGACGGGACCGTGGCCTTTGCCGGCGACGTGGAGGGAGGTCAGGCTGCCTCCGGCCTCTTCCTCGCGGTTCCCACTACGCAATAGCTGTCAGCGTTCAGTAGTCAGCCGTCAGCAATCAGCAGCCGACAGCCGTCGATCGGCCATTACCAAAGATACAAAAACTCCTACCTCGAACGTTAGTAACTTTCCAGCGCCCTGGTGCCTTGCACTCTTCTCGGCACTGTAGCGATGACCCGTCAGGGACACACAAGACAGCCGCGGGTCACCCTCCCCGGAGCAAGCTAGGCATCTCCGGCTTGGTTTCGTTCCCCATCTGGAACTCCCTTCTGATGACAAGGCCCGCGTGTTCGCGGGAGTGAGAGTGCATGGAGGACGATTTGAGGGAAAGATGCGTTCCAGCGCGAGGATTTTATTTTCAGTTTGACATATTCAGTGCAAGGGGTGTAAGGATAATTTTGCTGCCAGGTCCAACGGGATTCCTCATTGGAGACACGCAACGCCCGCCTGGATCACCTGCCCGCGATGTTTCCAGAGTTACTGGACTCAATCATGGGACTGTTGAACACTTTTTGATTGGGGAGTGCGGGCCATGGAACAGCAGGGACAGCGGATGGGAAGAGCAGTTACACTGAAGGAGTTGGGCCTCACACATGACGCCTGGGCACCGCTCATGACGAGTGTCGTCGTCTTCCTCTTGGTAGCGTTCACAGGGCTCCTTGTCACGATGCCGGCCTGGCATGCTTTGGGGGTTGGACGGCCGTTCCTGCCTGAATTTCTCATGCCCATAACGGCTTTTGTGTTGCTGCTGGTCACCACCGGGGGGTTGAGTGTCGCCTGGGGGGGTGGAACGATCAGCCTCCTCGGCCTGTGGGAGGTCCTTGGGAAGCGGACGACGTTCGCCACGGTCCGGCTGTTTACGGGGCTCACCCTCCTGATCGTTTGGTTGCTCGTTGCTACGTATCTAAACATTTACGCCACCCCTCGGCCAGAGATGGCGTCCCGGCTACTCTCCCAGAACCCAGCGCTCCATTATGCCCTCTATACGTTCCACCACTATAATAATTGGATGCACTTTGTGTTTGCCATCGGGGCGTTGGCAATGATCTGGGGTTATGGCGATAGGCTGCTCCGCAGTCGGGCCGCCCAGGTGATCACCCTTTGCCTGATCTGGCTTACCTTCTTTAGCCTCTCGCTGACAATCGGGCTCCACTCCGCTGCGGTCCGCCTGATTCCCGGCTAGGTCCACGAGATCCGTCCGAACATTCGGCGAACAACTCCTGCCGCCCGAGGAATAGCGACAAGAGAAGGATTGCAAGTTCGAGGCTGAGGTGGCTTCTGAGGCGGGAGTCGCGCAAGCTCACGTGGAAGAAGAGGAGGTTCCGGCGGATGTGGACGGGGCAACTGGTAATCCTCGACCAGGGGAAAAATTGGACGACGTTGAGGACGAAACATAGCCGACCACCGAGGGTCCCGATACCGCTTTGAGACGTGGCGTGAACACATTGATGACGATCAGCGGGGTGATCCAGGCCGGGGGGAAGTCGACCCGGATGGGGCGCAACAAGGCGTTCCTTGAGATCGGAGGCAAGCGTCTCATCGACCGATTGGTTGATGGACTTCAGCAGATCTTCCCCGAAATCATCATTGTGGCCAACACCCCAGATATGTACGACTATCTCGGCGTCCGAGTGGTTTCGGACTTGATTCCCGGCAAGGGATCGCTCGGCGGTATCTACACAGCGACGGCTGTTGCCACCCATCCCTGGGCTTTTGTGATGGCGTGTGACATGCCGTTCTTTAACCCCCACCTGATCCAGTACCTCGCGAGCCTCACGGAGGGCTGGGATGCTGTCGTTCCCTTCACGGACGACTGGGAGCCGCTCTATGCCTTGTACGCTAAGACCTGTCTTCCCCCGATGGAGCGCCTGATTTATTCCGGCGACCTGAAGATCTCCCGGTTCTTTCCCCGTGTCCGCGTCCGGCGAGTCAATCGAGAGGAACTCGCGCCCTACGATTCCGAAGGGCTTAGTCTGTTCAATGTCAACACGCCAGAAGAGTTTGCCCGGGCCGAGGAATGGTGGCGTCACCTTCCGGCGACAGGGCAGGATACTCATCCTGGCCGCTCGATAGGTCTTCTTCGCCAGCCAGCCCGTGATCCATGACGCCTCCCACCTCGTCGAATCCGTCCGCATCCGGGCCATGGAGCCGTGGACTTCCCTGCCGATGTTAACCCTGAAGGCGACAAAATCACCGGTAGCGCGTCTCGCGAGGAGAAAGTACAGTGAGTGAAGCTCAGAAGCCGACGATCGAGTGTTGCCAAGATGGGCCGGCACCCACTGGCAGATCAAGTTCACAAACGAAAAGGACTGACGGCGAGTCGGGCCGGCGAGTTGATTTATCGAATGGGCTATGAGTGAAAAACTGCAGAAGGTATTGGCCCGTGCGGGTCTCGGAGCGCGCCGGGAGATAGAGCGCTGGATCGAGCAAGGCCGGGTCACGGTAGACGGCAAGTCCGCCAAGCTCGGCGACCGCGTCGAGAGCCAGCAGAGCATCCGCCTGGATGGGCACATTATTCCCCGTGCAAAAACTCGGGCGGGAACCCGTGTCCTGGCGTATCACAAACCCGAGGGCGAGGTGTGTACCCATTCCGATCCGCAAGGAAGGCCTACAGTTTTCGATCACCTACCGAAGCCCAGTACCGGTCGATGGGTGGCCATCGGTCGCCTGGACATCAATACGACCGGACTCCTCTTGCTGACCACAGATGGGGACCTCGCCAATCGCCTGATGCATCCGTCGCAAGAAGTCGAACGTGCATACGCCGTTCGAGTCTTTGGAAGGCTTAACGAAGAAGTCTTGCATAAAATGAAGACACGCGTCGAACTGGAGGATGGGCCGGCCCGTTTTGATTCGATACGCGATGCCGGTGGCGAGGGAAAGAACCACTGGTACCATGTGACGCTTAGAGAAGGACGGAGGCGCGAAGTCCGCCGATTATGGGAGGCCGTCGGCGTAAAGGTCAGCCGGCTGATCCGCATTCGCTTTGGACCGGTGAGCTTGCCGCGGAATCTGCGGGCGGGGCGCTGGAAGGAACTCGATTCGGCAGCAGTCGCCACTTTACGCGCGGCGGCCGATCTGGGACCTGCGGAGGACAAGGCGCTGGTTCACACCAAACCGAACTCCGACCGCCGCCAAACAAAGCCTGGCTCGGCACCCAAGAAGGTCCGGCAAGCGTAAAGGATCTGTGCGATGGACTGGGGAAGTATTGTACTGGCAGGTATCTCTGGCGCCTTAGGCGCAGCAATTGCCTATCTCCTCGTCCGGAATCCGAGGGAGCGTCGAATAGCCTACGTCTCGGTTCTGGTCGTCTCCTTCGCGATTTTCAACACTCTTGCCAGGGTGTTTGTCCTCCCTCACATCCGCGTGTGGCAGTACGAGAGACAGGTCGAACAGCAACTCCAGGATATTCCGGCGTACCGAGCTATTCAAAAGAGTGATCCTCAGACGTATGAGAGGATAAGAGCAATCGCTCGTGACGGCATCCGGAATGGACAGCGGCCGGAAATCTTGGCCAGCCGCATCCGCGCAGTTATCAGTGAAGTGGTCATCAGATACATCCCGTACGCCTCGGACGATTCCGTGATGGAGTTGACAGGGATCATGGTGCGCGAAATAGAGGAATTGACGCAGGCCAGCCCTAACCTCTGTTACCAGTTTCTTTTTCCGCAGCGGTATGGTCCCCTCGATCTAATGAAACACATAGATCCCAAAACCCTCCAGGCCGATCTCGCCGCCCTGGCAACTCTTATTCAATCTGCAACACACAATCCACAACCTAAGCCAGACCCGTCACAGAGTGAAACACTGTTAAAGACAGTCTATGCTCGCGTGAACGAAGAATATGGAGATGACATCCGGTTCCTCAATAATCCCCACGACCAATCCGTAGATAAGGGAAAGGTGTGCACGATTATTGCTAGGCTCTATACACACGTGCTAAATATGCCAAAGACGCAAAGTAGCTTGGTCCTGCGGTATATGCTTTCTCGCCGGTAAGCCCCAACTCGCACCCCTTTAGGGCAGGAATACGGCTCAAGCCCATCTCTACGCGCCATGAGCCGCTGAATTGGAACCCCTCCTCGTGCGTAGCTCAGGGCTTCGCCCGGAGGCCCCCCCTATGGTGGACCACCCCGGAATGGCGGAGGCAAGGAGCAAAGGCAGCAAGGACGGGGAGGCGGTTATTTTGCTTGACACGTAACCCCCTATTCGCTTTACTTACGCGCGAAAGGACGATATAAACCTGCTTGATCCGGTTTTTCCCATCGCTCCAAAGGCGCGCCTTCGCCCGGCACATACGCCGAGACTCGGCAACCGGCCGGGTATTTTGATATCGGCGAGGATGGTCGGGCAACTCCCAACGGTAAAGCTCTACGTAAAAGTTCTGGTCCGAGAATTGCAGCAATTGTTTGCATTTCGTTTTCAATCAGGCGGCGCATGGAGCGAGGAGAAAGCATGACAAATGATGCGAGAGATCGGTCCTGGCGGACGGCTGTAGCCAAGTATCAGCGTTCCGATCTGTGGCGCAGTTCGTGGCAGGTCGCCAACACGTTCATCCCCTATTTCCTCGTGTGGTATCTGATGTATCGCAGCCTGGCTGTCTCGTATTGGATCACGCTCGCGTTGTCGGTGCTCGCAGCAGGCTTTTTGACACGCATCTTTATCATCTTTCATGACTGTGGACATGGGGCCTTTTTCAAGTCCCAGAAAGCCAATGATATTTTAGGATTTATCACCGGTGTCTTAACACTGTCGCCTTATTACGGCTGGCGACACGAACATGCGGTACACCATGCCACGGCCGGCGATCTGGACCGACGCGGTATTGGAGATATCTGGACGTTAACAGTCAGGGAATATCTGGCCTTGCCGCCCAAGAAACGACTGTGCTATCGGGTCTACCGTAATCCGCTCGTCCTGTTTTTTCTCGGGCCTCTTTTCCTCTTCCTGATTTGGCACCGCGTACCGGGCCGTGCCGGGAGTAAGCGAGAACGCCACAGCGTGTATTGGACGAATCTGGCCCTCGCAGCCATTATAGCGGTGATGAGTGTCACCATTGGAATCAAGGCATTCTTCATGGTCCAGTTCCCGATCGTCGTGATTGCGAGCGCGGCGGGAGTGTGGCTTTTCTATGTGCAGCATCAGTACGAGGGAGTCTACTGGGAGCGCCACGAGGATTGGGATTACGTGAGTGTGGCCTTACAGGGCAGTTCATTTTATAAACTACCCAGGATTCTGCAGTGGTTCACGGGCAACATAGGGTTCCACCATGTTCATCACCTAAGCCCTCGCATCCCCAATTATTACCTGGAAAAGTGCCACAATGAGAATCCGATGTTCCACCAAGTGAAGTCGATTGGTCTATGTGAGAGTTTTAAATCGCTGTCCTTTCGTCTCTGGGACGAAGATCAACATCAGTTGGTCGGATTCGACCACCTTAAAACGCTTCAAGGCCAACACGCCTCATAGAATCACCCTGCCACATTCTGCTGTTCGTCCGCCTTTTAGCCTACCCTGCGAACGCGACAGGGAAATGCCAGCATTTGCGGATGCTGAGGTCTTGCTTGTCAGGCTCGGCTGAAAGACTAGGATCAGATCGAGTTTTTGAGGAGATATTGGCGCAATCGGTCGGCGTGCACACGGGCACCGGGAAGGTGGGGATTGACCTTGAGGGCCGCCTCGAAGGCCTTCAGTGCGGCCAGATCGTCGCCGACGGCGAGGTAGATGAGGCCGAGGCCCGAGAGGGCCCCGAAATGTCGCGGTTCGAGGGTGAGGGTGCGTTCGACATCGCGCACTGATGCCTCATACTCCCCCATCAGGTAATAGACCGTGGCCCGCTTGTTCCACCCCTCGGCGAAGTCGGGCTCGGTCTCTACGACCTTATCAAAGACAGCAAGTGCCTCCTCATAGTGACGGCGGGACATTGCGGCAACACCCTCAGTCATCAACGCATCGACGACGGCGCTGTCTGACTGTCCCCAGATGACCCAGATCTGGTGCGTAAGGGCCGCCGCCTCGGCCTCGCTATCTGTCGCCTTGAGGCGGTCAAACAGAACGTTCAGGCGCCCGTCGGTCTGGCTCGCAAAGGTGATGGCCGCCAGCGATGTCACTAGGACCAGAACTATCGATCCAATAATACGGACCATGCGTTCAACTCCCGATTTATCCGTTTGTCAGCAACGAAGACGTTTCCCGCTTTTGGCGTTTGAATGAGTGATTGAAAGTGCCTTGCGGTCCTTTCAAATTATCCTTATCATGGGAGCCATAAATTCGTACAAGTGGAGCCGGCCCATCCAGCGTAAAACGAGAAGCGGGGCCCAATCGTACTGAGAACGGCCATAGACGTCTTCCAAGCCGTGGAAGGGGGAAGCGATGGCTAGCGAGGAAACCCGTCGGCTGCTCAAAGTCTTCGGAATCGCCGTCACTGATTTCGAGGATGCGGTGACGCAGGGTGCGCCGCCCCAAGATGTGTCCAAGGCAGAAGCGGAGGTCCGCACCCGCCTCCGGGAGGTCACGGCGCTCATCGAACGCCTCTATAGTCAGCGAAAGTAATCAGGCAACGCGTGACCCGGGATTGCCCTGGGTCGAGCGAAGTCAAGCATGCCGACTAAACCCTTGGGATAACTCGCCGGTCTCAACCTGTGCCTGTATGTGGGGATCTCGGATCAGTGGATTCTTGAGGAGCAAAGATCGTTATTGTTTCCCCTGTCGTTTCCTCTATGATCTCCACACCTTCTTTTTGCAGGAAGTCCTCCTGATCCCTAGTGAGCTTCATGAGCCTGTCTCCAGATCTTCGTAAAAGCAGCATACTGGCCCGCAAATCAAAGGTCGGTTCCGCCCGTAAGTGCGGTCGATTCTTGTCGAAAGTGAGAATGGCACTTTTGAATTCCTCGGGCACTGGCTGGAGAGATTTGTTTAACAAGATGATTTCCGCGCTATATTCTGGGGCAATCTCCTGAAAACTCCCGACGTATGTGTTGTCTCTCCACTCAATGAATGCAGGAATTCCGGGCGGATTTTGCCTCAGCATCCGTTCCTTTTCCGCCGCCAAGTATCTGATCAGACCAAAGACGTCTGGTGGGTGATTCATTCGCTCGAGCCCCAACTACCCGGATCAGTGGCCACGCGAAGTGATCAACTCCAGGAGGGGGGATAAAGTATAGAGCACCGTTCGCCTGAGTGAAACCCCGGAGGGATCAGGAGCATCCCGGACCCTTTACTTCGCTTTGAGCGGTGCCGTCAGGCACGAGGCTCGCCAGGAATCCGGTGGGGTCAGCCCGGTATTGATCGAGGAACTCCTGCAGCTGCTTCAATACCTTCTCTCGAGTCGAGAGCTTGTACCAGTACAACCGAATGGGGCCGACCAGCTTGAGATAGTAATGGTTCCCTGCGTCGTACTGGGCCGAACAGGCACCAGGGTTCCTCGCGACCCGAAGCTGATCTCCAAAGGCCTCCGCGTACTGGGCAAGCAGTGACTCTTCGTAAAGGTCCTGGGGGATTTCGGGAAATCTGGCAACCAGTTCTTGAACGGTCATGGAAATCTTCCTCCCCGGCTTGTTCAGACTTTGCGGTCATATCCACGATAGTCAGTTTTCAGTCGTCTGTCAACCTATCCTCAGCCCGGGGGACGCGGCCCTTGACACTCTCTGTCCCCTCCGTTAAGGTCAGACTTAGCGCAATGATATCCCTCCGACCAAGCGGACAATCAAGAGCACCGTCATGAGCCAGGAAGGCGGAGCACGACATACGAACCGACTGATTCACGAAACGAGCCCCTATCTCCTCCAGCACGCCCATAACCCCGTAGACTGGTACGCCTGGGGGGACGAGGCGCTCAGTCACGCGAAGGAGGGAAACCGTCCGATCCTGCTCAGCATCGGCTACTCCACCTGCCACTGGTGCCACGTCATGGAGCGCGAATCGTTCGAGAACGAAGCCATCGCGGCATTAATGAATAGGCACTTCATCTGCATCAAGGTCGATCGCGAGGAACGTCCCGACCTCGACGAAGTCTACATGGCGGCTACATTGGCCCTCAACCGCGGGCAGGGTGGTTGGCCGATGACCGTGTTCCTGACCCCTGATCAGGAGCCGTTCTTTGCGGGGACTTACTTTCCACCGACCGACCGATATGGACGCCCCGGATTCCCCACCCTCCTCCAGCGGATCGCCGAGCTCTGGCAGCAAGACCCTGACGGCCTGCGAAACCAGGCCGCTGAGCTGACCGAGCTGCTGCGCCAGCAGACGCGTCCGGTCTCTTCCATGCCGGTCGGGGAGGCCGAAGTCGCCGCAGCCGTCGCCTCCGCTACCGAAACCTTCGACGCTGTCTACGGCGGATTTGGTCCTCCACCCAAGTTCCCCGCCGCCACAAAGCTCTCGCTCCTCCTGCGTCATAGCCAGCGCACTGGAGATCCCCGGGTCCTGCCCATGGTCCGAAAGACGCTCGATGCCATGGCGCAGGGGGGGATTTACGACCAGATCGGTGGTGGGTTTGCCCGATACTCGACCGACGAGCGGTGGCTCGTCCCGCATTTTGAAAAGATGCTCTACGATAATGCACTTCTCACCCGGACCTATCTCGAGGCCTTCCAGGACACCGGCGATCCCTCTTACCGGCGCATTGCTATAGAAGTCCTCGATTACATCTTGCGCGAGATGACCGCTCCCGAGGGGGGTTTCTACTCGGCGACGGACGCCGACTCTGAAGGGGAGGAGGGAAAGTTCTTTGTCTGGACGCCGGCCGAAATTGTGGCGATCCTGGGCGAGGAGGAAGGGCGGCGATTCTGCGCCTACTACGACATCACGGCCCGTGGCAACTGGGAGGGGAACAGCATCCCGAACGTCCGACGCACGGTTGATCAAGTCGCCGCCAAGCTTGAAATCGACTCCCCAGCGCTTCAGGCGGAGCTCGATCGGGCGCGGCCGAAGGTCTACGAGGCCCGGCAGCAGCGAATCCCCCCTGGGCTCGACGACAAGATCCTTACCGCCTGGAACGGGTTGATGATCAGCGCGATGGCCGAGGGCTATCGCGTCCTGGGCGATCAACGCTACCTGGATGCCGCGTCACGCGCGGTCGACTTCCTGCTCGGTACCCTTGTCCGGGCGGACGGCCGGCTGCTTCGAACCTACCGAGCGGGCAAGGCCCACCTCGATGCGTATCTGGAGGACTACGCCTATCTGGCCGAGGCACTGATCGACCTCTACGAAGCCGGTGGTGCATCACGGTATCTTGTTGGGTCCCAGCGTTTGGTCGAAATCCTTTGTGCCGACTTTGCCGACCCGGAAAGTGGAGCCTTCTTCTCCACGGCCAAGGATCACGAATCACTGATCGTCCGACATCGGGAGGGAACCGACGGCGCTACACCGAGCGGCAATGCGGTGGCTGCGTCCGCGCTCGCCCGCCTCTCGTTTCACCTGGATCGAGAAGACTTGCGCAGCGCGGCCGAGCGGGCGATCATTGCCTACGGCAAGCAAATCAGCCAGCACCCCCATGCCTTTGCCAAGAGCTTGATCGTGGTGGATCTCCTCCTCCACGGGCCCGTCGAGCTCGCCCTGATCGGATCTCCGGAGGAGGCTCACTTCGAGGCGCTCCGCCGTGCGGTCGGGCGTCACTACCTGCCCAGACGGATCATTGCTTATCACGATCCCGCTGCGGGGGATCCCCCACCATTCCCCTTGCTTGCAGGCAAGGGACTCGTCAATGGCCAATCGGCGCTCTATGTGTGTCAAAACTTTACCTGCCAGTCACCGATCACCGATCCGGCGCTGGTGGCCTCAGCCCTTGCTACCGCGGGAGCGGAACCGCAGAGGCGATCCGTCGTGGGAACCTTCCTGAGCGGCAGCGCAACTCCGGCTGATACCGCTCTGTACGCCACTCGCTTCAACGCGATCGGCTATGTCCCGCTCGGCTCGACCGGCCTTACGACCAGTAAAGTTGGGTTCGGCGGCTACCGCATTGATGACGGGACGCCTGCACACCGCGAGGCCCTTGAAAAAGCTCTCCTCTCCGGCTGCAATCTGATCGATACCTCGACAAACTATACGGATGGAGAGAGCGAGCGTTGTGTCGGTGCCGTCCTTGGCCCCCTGGTCCGGGCCGGCAAGCTGCGCCGGGAAGAGATCATCGTCGTCTCAAAGATCGGCTACGTGCAGGGGACGAATCTCACCCTAGTTCAGGAACGCGAGGCAGCCGGTGAGCCGTTTCCCGAAATGGTCAAATACATGGAGGGTTGCTGGCACTGTATCCATCCTGCGTTCCTCGGTGAACAGCTCCATCGCTCGCTCGGACGCCTGCAACTCGACACGCTCGATGTTTGCCTGCTCCACAATCCCGAGTACTTTTTCTCGGACGCGAAGAAGCGCGGCCGCGGGCATCTAGACAGCCTCCGGACCGAGTTTTACCGGCGGCTTAGCGATGCTTTTGCATTCTTTGAAAGCCAAGTGGCCGAAGGCGCGATCCGATGGTACGGCGTCTCTTCCAACACGGCAGTCTCCCCGGCCTCGGATCCAGAGGCCACCTCACTGAGCCGCATGCTGGCCGCAGCCCGAGAAGCTGCTGGAGACGACCACCACTTCCGCGTCCTCCAGGTGCCAATGAACTTATTCGAGGCGGGAGGCGTCTTGGAGCGGAACACCGGGCCCAACCATCAGCAAACGGTCCTTGAAGCCGCGGTGGAGGCAGGGATTGGCATTCTGGTGAACCGCCCGCTGAATGCCATCACGGGGAACCGTATGTTGCGCCTGGCCGACTTTTTCGTGGAGGGCGAGCCTATCGATGCCGATGCCCAGCTCCAGGCAGTGGCTGATCTGGAGATGAAGTGGCGCCGGGAGCTGGCCCCAGAGATCAAGACATCGCCCGGCAGCCTCCCTCCCAGCGACTTCTTCCGATGGGCCGATCAGCTGCGCGGGCTGTCGCCCCAGCTCGAGGGCCTCGAACACTGGGAACATATTGAGGGTCAGGTTGTCTTGCCACAGGTGAGTCGCCTGATCATGATCCTTGACCAGAATCTCGGTGGTGAGCTCGGGCGGGTATGGCAATCGTGGCGCGACCGATACCTAGACGAACTGGGGAAGTTCTTGAGCGAACTTCGCCGGCAGGGAGCCAACAAGAGCCAGCGGCACAGCACCGCCATCTCGGCAGCGATTGATCCCTTGTTGCCAGCCGAGCGGCGGGGAGAGAGTCTCTCTCGGAAGGCTCTCTCGGTGCTGGCCAGCACGCCGGGCGTGAGTTGCGTGCTGAACGGGATGCGGAAACCCGGTTACGTCGATGACACGCTCGGGATTCTCCCTTGGCTGCCCCTTCCCGACGTCATCGCCATGTACCAGGCCATCCAGGATCTAGGTGCGACCCGGCCCTAATCCTTGAACTCTATCGATCACGCCTCACCCTCGCCTCCTTCAATCAGATCGGGGACGCGAAACAGGCGGTCTACGTCCCGATGGTTATAAAAGCCCACGGCCTCCCGTTGGATGATGAGATAACGACGATATGTCATGGCCTTTTCCCGTAAGGCATTATACTCTTGGGTTAAGCCGCGGATCGTCTGAAGGATGGAGTCCCGTTCAAGCGAGGCTTCATCCAGTTTCCCCCGCAGGGTGTCGATCGTCTGCCTCAATTCATCCAGCTTCCGCAGAACCAGCTCTAACCGCTCGCCCGCCCTGCCCAAGGCCTCCGCCTTCTCGCGCTGAATCTCGGCCTGCAGCCTCTCGTACTCCCTAGAGAGCTCCTGGTCCATTTCTGCGAAGCACCCCTGTGGCGCAATATTGGGGACGGCGATAAGCCAACTAGCACGGCCCTGCATTGAAAAACTCAAGCTCGAACGCTTCTGCATACATATGCATTTGTAAATTACCCTGCGCAATTTCGCGGTTAACGCGCAACACGCGCTCGTCAAGGCCATGGTTCCTTGTATTGAAGTTCCGCTGCTGCTGGGATTCGTGAAACCGAATTAACTGCCCCTTCCATTCTGCATCTTTTTCCTCAAATACAGTATACACATCGTGACGCATCCTGATTGTCTTAGGATCTCTATTGTAAAACGCTACAAGCGAATAACCTACCCCCTGGGCAATTCTTCGAAAGATAGAGTACGTCCTCTGATGTCCAATATTTGTGTCGTTGCCGTGAGGAAGAAAGACCATGTCCGGCCGTTTTCCTAGAAAGTGACCCCGAACGCGTCCAACATTTGCATCATTCTCAATGATGTGGCCCGCATGGTCTTCCTGAAGCCTCAGAAAGATCAGGGACGAATCTGGCAATCCAAAAAATTTACAGCTGTTCCTTTGTTCCTTTTCTCTTATCTCAGCTTTTGCTTTTCTGGTAGGAGGAGAGCAAAACTCATCCTCCACCCCACTGGCTCCGGAACTGAGGACTGCCACGTCTATGGGGTTTCCATTGTCCTTGAAAAAACGCATTGTTATAGCGATTTCATCAAAATCATCTGGGTGAGGGGCCAGAACCAAAATAGCGAGCTGCTTTGGCACTCGAAGTGAATGAAGAAAAACAGGCATTTCAGCTTTCAGGAAGTCTTTCATGTTCATATATTACCCCTCCGCCGGTCCATCGCCCGGAGCAAGAGCGTGACACGCAGAGGTTGACATGCTGGCTGAGACGCACCGAAGGAGCCCTTGGCCGTATCAAGTAGGACCCGTTGCGAGATCATTCTAAACTTTGCTATGCTCGGGTTTCCACTGGGAAGTGCCATCGGGGAGGGAAATCGGCGTGAAGTCGCCAAAGAGATGAGGGGCCTCTTTTTCCATAATCTCGGCCACTTTCCCGAAGATCATGCGGATCTCCACTTCGGCCCCGGGCTCTGTTCTGGCCTCGATCACCCAGCGGAGCGTCCTGGCATTGGCCGTCCAGATGATCGTAGTCGCTATCCCGTCGGGGGCAACTCGCCGCATGGCCGAGGTCAGCACCTTCTTCTCATGGAACGGTCGTACCTCGATTTCCAATACGTCCGCAAAGCGCTTTTGGGCCTCCTCACTTTTGCGGACGACCTCTTCGAAGATTGCGAACGCCTCGGGGTTCTCGCGGATCTCGCGGGGCACCCACATGGGGATCTCTGTCAGACGTACGAAGCGGAGGCTCTCTTGACTGATGGCGGTCCCGGCCCGATGCCGAACGAGTTCATGGGTGAAAACACGACTAACGTTAAAGAAGGCAAAAGTCCAGTTGGCGTGCTCAATAACGCTGCCGTGCTTGACGGTCAAAATATTCTCCAGATAGACTTTGCTGCCCTCCCGGATTTTCGTAACGTTGGGATTTAAACCTGGCTCAAAGGAACGATAGCAGGACCGTCCTGCCACCTCGATCAGCTTCTCTCCCGCCGAGGGTGCGTCGGTCTCCCAACCTGAAGCGCCCACCGCCTCAAGATACGCGGCAAGTCCCTCTTCGTTGACGGCGGGCCGCGCCAGGAGAAAAACCTGCGGTTCCACCTGCTTCATCCTCGCCTCCGTTGGCAGCTATTGTGATGACTTGAACCTCGACCCGTCAAGGGAAATATCTCCACGACTAGAGAGTAGCGCTCGGCAGTCCGCTGTCAGTTGTCAGCAACCGGATGAGAGACTAGAGCCTCGAGTTCAGAGTGTAGGCTCTCCGGTCTCCCGTCTCTGATGGCCGACAGCTTCCTAAAAGGGAAGCGATGCCGTGACGAGGAGATAGCGCCCCAGAAACTCACCGAGAAAGACGGTGATCACGGCAATGTAATAGAAGCCCGTGGCCGCCTGCACGTTGGGGAGACGCAGGCAGTTTAAGATCACGAGCGCGACAACCAAGGAGCCGCCGATCCCGACCAGCATGCGACCAAAGAGGAGCGCCCAATGTTCCCCGAGCAGGCGGACCCATTCTCCCGCCAGGCCTCCCTGACCAAGACCATAGACCAACAGCGTGAAGAGCGCCGGGAGCGCCCCCTGCAGCAGAATCACCACGAAGAAGACATCGGAAACGCGCTTGATGAGCCGGAGGGGCAAGTGGGGCTCATTCAGATACCGGTGCCCGAGCAACAATCCCATCAGGGCTACCCCTAGGATGAGGGCCGATGTCAGGGCATTCGTCGTTCCCATCATGATGCCCAACGACCCCGCCGCGGGGATGGGGTATCGCAAAACATCGACCACCAGAAGGGCCACCCCCGCGAGGACAGCCAGCCGATGAACGGACCCTGCTCCGGGACTCCCGGGCATAAACGAGACCAACGTAAAGGCCAGCAACAGGACGAAAAAAAGGACGCTCAACCACAGAACAATCCCCCCTTGCCCCCATGACTTCCACAGGGCCAGCCCCTCGACTGCGAGGAGGATCAGGCCACAGATCCGAAAAAATTGCCGGCTAATTGCCGCAGGAGGGATCAACAGAAGGGCCACCATGCCGCCGACCGCAACCTGGTGGAGGAAAAAGACGAAGGCCCGACCTAGATCATCCATCGTCCTTACGAACGAACGACCGGCGACAGGCAGTGAGTCTGACTGGTCGCGCCCGATCGGTGCCGTTCATCACGCTTTCTTGTAGATTTCTCCACCACCTCTCACAAACTCCACCGCCTTTTCTTGCATCCCCTTCTCCAGCGCCTCAGATTCGGATAATCCTTGGCTGGCGGCATAATCCCGCACATCTTGTGTAATTTTCATGGAACAGAATTGCGGGCCGCACATCGAGCAAAAGTGCGCCACCTTCGCGGAGTCTTTGGGGAGCGTTTCGTCGTGGAATTGGCGGGCCCTGTCTGGGTCCAGCCCGAGATTGAACTGGTCTTCCCACCGGAATTCAAAGCGCGCCTTCGAAAGGGCATTATCTCGAATTTGCGCGCCGGGATGACCTTTGGCGAGGTCGGCTGCGTGGGCGGCAATTTTGTACGTAATGATGCCTTCCTTCACATCATCCTTGTTCGGCAGCCCCAAATGTTCCTTAGGCGTAACATAACACAGCATAGCACACCCAAACCAGCCGATCATCGCCGCACCGATGCCAGAGGTGATATGATCATAGCCGGGCGCGATATCGGTCGTGAGCGGCCCCAGGGTGTAGAAGGGGGCCTCCCCGCATTCCTCCAGCTGCTTTTCCATGTTGATTTTGATCATGTGCATGGGAATGTGGCCGGGGCCTTCAATCATGGTCTGCACATCGTGCTTCCATGCGATTTGGGTCAGCTCGCCTAACGTTTTCAATTCGGCAAACTGGGCTTCGTCGTTGGCGTCGTAAATCGAGCCAGGGCGCAGACCGTCACCGAGCGAGAAGCTTACGTCGTACGCTTGCATGATTTCGCATATTTCATCAAAGTGTGTGTAGAGAAAGCTCTCTTGGTGATGCGCCAGACACCACTTGGCCATGATCGAGCCGCCGCGCGAGACGATGCCGGTCACGCGTCTCGCCGTCAGGGGGACGTACGCCAGGCGCACGCCGGCGTGGATGGTGAAATAATCCACACCCTGTTCGGCCTGCTCGATCAGCGTGTCGCGGTAGACCTCCCACGTCAACTCCTCGGCCTTCCCACCAACCTTCTCCAACGCCTGGTAGATCGGAACCGTGCCGATCGGCACGGGGCTGTTCCGGACAATCCATTCGCGGGTTTCATGGATATTCTTGCCGGTAGAGAGATCCATGACCGTATCGGCACCCCAGCGGGTCGCCCACGTCATTTTCTCAACTTCCTCCTGTATCGAGGACGTCACGGCAGAATTGCCGATATTGGCATTGATCTTGACCAGGAAATTTCGCCCGATAATCATCGGCTCACTCTCGGGATGATTGATGTTCGCCGGGATGATCGCGCGGCCCCTGGCAACCTCTGCACGGACGAATTCTGGCGTAATGGTGGGCGGCAGGCTGGCGCCAAAACTTTCGCCTTGGTGCTGGCGGCTCAAATCCTCCGACAGATTCTCCCGCCTTTGGTTTTCCCGGATGGCGATGAATTCCATCTCCGGAGTAACGACACCCCGCCGCGCATAATGCATCTGTGAAACATTCCTCCCGGGTTTGGCCCGTCGCGGCTTGCGCCGAAGATCGAACCGCACCCCCGCGAGCCCGGGATCGGACAGACGCCGATGGCCGTATTCCGAGCTTGGGCCGGGAAGCTCTTCCGTGTCGCTGCGCTCGATGATCCACGGCTCGCGCAGAGGAGGGAGGCCGAAGCGAATCTCAATGGTGAGGGAAGGATCGGTGTACGGTCCGGACGTGTCGTACACATAGATAGGCGGGTTTTTCTCGTGTGGGCCGAAACCGGCAGGCGTTTCGGACTGGATAATTTCCCGCATCGGTACTCGGATATCGGGCCGGGAGCCCTGCACATACACTTTTTTCGAATTCGGAAAGGGCTGAATGACCGCCTGATCAACTTTGGCAGTCAGGGTGAGAAATTCGGGTTTCACGCTCACGCTACCTCCTCAAAAAAACGGCTCTTCCACCACTAGGGCATTACAACAAGAACGTCCGCTCCTTCGACCTTCACAGGAAAGCTCACCACCGACACGGCCGGGTTCTTGACATTGTTCCCCGTGGTCACGTCATACCGCCAGCCGTGCCAGGGACAGGTGACAGTCGTGCCCTCCAGCCCCCCATCCCCGAGCGGCCCCCCTCTATGGAGACACGTATTGTGGATCGCATGGAATGTCCCATCCACGTTAAAGAGGGCGATATCCTGCCCTTCTGCATGTACGACTTTGCCCTGTCCGGGCGACAGATCATTGACCTCAGCGACCTTGACCACTTTCGCCATGGGCTTCCGCCTCCCTCTCGCGGGCACGGATGCTGTCTGAGCAAAAAGAAAAGCGCCGGTGTCGTGGAGCCACCTGCGCCTCACTCGTTCCCTCTGGGATACACCTCCCTCCGCTGGCATTATCCAGATCAGGTGTAACGGTCGTCCCGGGACTAACGGGACCTCTCAGCCCGCCTCCGCGAGCTCCCGTGGTCTTCTGAATTGTCGACTATTTTTACCACACCCGTCCAGTTTTGTCAACTTCCACTTCACAAGCGTTTTTACCTCCTGACCAATATTCTTTCCCGTGCTGCTGATCGGGAAGGCACGACCACGAGGGGGCTGAGGCCGACGCGGGTGAACCTAAGAGAGGAGGACCCGAAGGGTGCGAAGACCCTCCCCAATTCTCGGACCGTACCATGACAGGAGCTTGCCGTCGACGAAGTGGACCCGACCGGTCCGAAGGGCCGGGATAACGGCTTCAAGGGGCTGGAAATCTACTAGGTGTCTCGGACGGAATGGATACGGCTCGTCCGGGAGGATGATGACCTCTACCCCAAGATCTGCAACCTCTGCCAAAGAGATCGTGGGGTAACGGTCCTCTTTTTCGGCAAAGACATTTATTCCGCCACAGGTCCGGAGTACGTCATGTATATACGTATCTCCATTAATGGACATATATGGTTTGCGCCAAATCGGACAAAAGACCGGCACCGATCTTTGTCTCGCGGCGTCTTTGGAAATTCCCTGATGGAAACTTTCGATTTCGAGAGCGATCGCGTCTGCCTTTTCCGCGGTCCCGGTCATGCGACCAAGATCCCGAATCATCGCAATGCCTTGTTCCACCGTCCGAGGATAGGTTGTGTAAACAGCAATCCCCATCGCCTCCAAGGTTTCCACGTCCTCGCGGCGGTTCTCCTCGATATTGGCAAGAATCAAGTCGGGGCGGAGGAATCGGATTTTCGTGAGGTCTGGGTTCTTCTGTCCACCGACCTTGGGCTTTTCGGCAACCTTGATGGATGGCTCGGTGCAGTAACGGGTCACACCGACAATGCGGTCTTCGAGCCCCAACACAAAGAGGGTCTCGGTAATGCTCGGAACCAGGGAGATGATCCGGGAGGGGAAAACGGGGACATTCACGCGCCTCCCCGTTGCATCCACAACTTCCATGGTGGCCACAAACCGACACCCTCCGCGTCCCGAGGCGCCCCGAGGGGCGCCTCGAAAAACCCGAAGGGAGGAGGGAATGCACTACTGGTAATGGTAGAAAGAGGTGAGGGCTCTCCGGGCAAAGGACGTGGTCAGGAAAAGATCCCGGAAAAACGCGACCGTCAGCCGCCAGGGTCGGATATTCCAGAATCGCCACCCCCGAACATGCTCTGACGTTCTCTTCCAGAAACGTTGCAGATCCTGCCGGGAGTAGAAGATCTGGTTACTGAGGGGATCGAACTTGAGGAAACGGAGCTCCAGCTTTGATGGCAGTTTCTCCCTGAAGCTCGAGTAGGCCTCTCGCCATTCCTGCACTTTCAAGGCCTGCCAGGCGTCCCTGTGCAGGTCGCAAAGCTGATCAAGCCGCTTCCCCACCGGTCCGTCTTGCACCACAAGCCGCCGTCGCACCTTCTGGATTCTGGTCTGCAGGCCTCCCCACTCTCTTAAGAACGCATCGAGATCTTTGCGATCGATCAGGGGCTTCGAGGCGAGGTCTTCAAAGGGGTCGAGTAACGCCCTGGCCTTAGCCGGCAGCGACACTTTGGCATTCGCATATGCCTTTTTCCACTCTGCGATCCGCAGGGTCTGCCATATCTCTCCCTGGATGCGCTGAACCTCCGCGTAAAACCGCTTTTCGGCTTCACTCCGCGGGCGCGTCTGTAGCCAAATTTCCTCCAACTCCTTTACAAACCGGGCCCACGACACCAACAGACGCGCGACCTCCTTCGTCCGCTTCCAGAGATGGACCGGCAACGGATCAATCGCAAAGCCGGGTCGCCGTGTGCGCCGGTCTTTCAAACGGAAAAAGCCGGCAACCATCGGATGCTGCCGCTCAATCAGGGCCGCGTTCTTGTACCAGATGAGGTTAATCATCAGGTTCCAGTAGACCCAGGGGTTATGGCTCCACCGAGACAGAATCTGAGTCATATTTGCTTTGCTGAAAAAGGCTTTCCAGGCATTTTCGTACGCCTGGATCCATTCGTCAGCAGTCATATGGGGATGATGGACCACCGGGTGAAAGGAATCACGCTTGTTGAAATCGGGATCCATCCACTCTCCCCGCTTTTTCATTTCCAGGTGATCATGAGATCCGGGCAACGGGGTCAGCATGAAGAACGACGCGATGTCCGGCTGGATCACATCCGCCAGGTATTCAATGTCGCGGGGGAGCTGCTCCTTCGTATCGAAGGGAAAGCCGATGATGTACCCGACGTGGACGACCACCCCCACTTCATGCCATTCCCGGATGATATTCACGTACTCGTCGACTTTGTTCTGCGGCTTCCCCCCGGCCTTGAGATTGTCCGGATTCACGCTCTCCATGCCGATAAACACCTGGGTGCAGCCGGCTTCGGCGGCGAGGCGGACAAAGTCTTTGGGTTTGCGTGCGAGGTCTACCTGCATCGTGAACGTGACCTTGATACCCTCCTCCTCGCGGAGCCGGACCATGGCCTCGAAGGTCTCGCGCCACCGTTTTTTCCGGGCGAAATTGTCGTCGGTGAAGAAGTAGAAATCGACCCCGTGCTGGTGATAATTGTCTCGTACCAACTGGGCAATATCCTCCGCGGTCCGCTCACGCATCGTTCTGCCCTGTACATTGATGATCGTGCAAAACGTACACGCAAAGGGGCAGCCACGCGAGGCATCCACGGTACCAAAGGTGGGTCGCGCAAAGTGCTGCATGCTCGATGGACTCATGACTGGGAGGGGGGCGTTCTCGATATCCACGAGACTCTTGAGGTCTTGGGCAAAGGAGTAGAGGGGCTTGAGCTGTCCATTGAGGAGGTCGGTGAGAATTCCTTCCCACTTCCCCTCAACCTCGCCCGACACGACCACGATCGATTCCTGATATAGCTCCTGGAGGTCCGGTTCGTTGGGACTCAGCATGTTGACGGTTCCACTGGTATGAAATCCCCCGATGATCACATCAATGCCGTGCGCCCGGAACTCCTTTCCCATGTCGACCGCCCGCGGAAACTGGTTGGTTTGCACGCCGACCAAGCACACGACCAGCTTCGTCGCAGGGCGGCGGCTCCACCGGACGATCTTCTTGACGGGGACTTTTTCCGTTGTTTCATCAAAGACGTCCACCCGAATGTCGATATCTCCCAAGACCCCACGGGTCTTGACATCCTCCGTCAAGCCCCGTAACACGCTGAGCGTGTTGCTTGGCAGCACCCCCTTCCAAAACCGGACCAGATATCCGTCATCGTCATACTTCGAAGCCTTGATGAGAACCACGTGAAGGGTCTGGTACTTTCTGGCATGAGGGAGGAGACCAACATGCTCCGAGCTCGGACGCTCGGCGGAAACATCAACGACAGGCAGCGGTGCGGTGTTCATGTCTTTCCTCCTTCAAACCTTCGCCCCGGAAAATCCGCGTCAACTATTGCAGGATCTCGTACCGCGTATTTCGGACGCGTGGGATATATCCCGCGTCCACAATCACCCGCTCGAGCTCTTCTCGGACGGCCATGAATTTGGCCCCCCCGGCGGAGACCACTTGCTCTTCGAAGATCGTGCTGCCGAGATCATTCACCCCGTAATGGAGGGCGATCTGAGCCACCTTGGGCCCCTGGGTGAGCCAAGAGGCCTGGATATTGTCAAAGTTATCCAACATCAGCCTGGCCACGGCCATGGTGCGAAGATAGTCAAAGGCCGAGGCCCGCTTTCCTCCCAGCTCGGTCCCCGCGGGTTGGAAGTTCCAGGCGACAAAGGCGGTGAATCCCTTCGTCTCATCTTGGAGGGCACGGAGCTGCAGGAGATGTGCCACACGCTGCTCAGGCGTCTCTACCGATCCGAACATCATCGTCGCACTCGACGGGAGACCGACCTGATGGGCCGTCCGCATGCAATCGAGCCACTCGTCTACAGTGTCCTTCAACCGGGAAATCTGCAGGCGAACTTCATCCACCAGGATCTCTGCTCCCCCTCCCGGGACCGAGCCAAGCCCAGCCGCTTTCAAACGCGACAGCGTTTCTCGGAGCGAAAGTTGCGAGATTTTGGCCAGGTAGATCAGCTCTGCGGGTGACAAACCATGGATGTGGACAGGAAAGCGTTCCTTGATCGCCCGGAAGGTATCCTCGTAGTAGTCGATCTTGAGCGCCGGGTTGAGGCCCCCCTGAAAGAGCACCTCGGTGCCCCCGTGGTCAACGAGTTCCTGGATCTTTTGGAAGATTTCCTCTCGGGAGAGGACGTAGCCTTCCTGATGACCCGGCAGGCGGTAGAAAGCGCAGAAGGCGCATTTCACCCAGCAAACGTTGGTGTAGTTGATGATCCGACCAACAACATAAGTCACCTCCCGCTCCGGACACTTCCGGCGCCGCACCGTGTCGGCCAGGAAGCCGAGCCAGGGAAGGTTCGTCGCCTGCCACAGGACCGCGCCATCTGCGGCGGAAAGGCGTTCCTGGGCCAGGACCTTCGCTTCAATGTCCTCGAATCTTTTCGCCCCGTTTCCCGACATCGCTTCCCTGGGAAAAAGACGCCTCAGCACCTCGGCGGCACCAGCTTGAGGCTTCCGGGCCTCTCAGCCAATTCCTGGCCGCCGTTGACCTGTGGCGCCTCCACGATCACGTTATAGAGCGCATCGCGCTCCACCGGAACCCGACCCGCCTCGCAAATGAGGTCCATGAGCTCCTGATGGCTCAAGACCTGGCGATGGGACGTGGTCCCCAGGGCATGGGTAATCTCGTAATGGTTGACAGTTCCGTCCACGTCGTCCGCCCCGTACCAGAGGGCGAGCTGGGCGACCTGAGGTGTAATCATAATCCAGAAGGCCTTGATGTGCGGAAAGTTATCCAGGAGCAGGCGGGACACGGCAATCTCACGCAGATTCTGCTGCCCGGTTGTCACCGGAACCTGTTCGAGCTCGGTCCGCGCAGGGTCGAAAGCGAGAGGCACAAAGCACTGGAACCCTTTGGTCTCGTCCTGAAGCGCGCGGATATGAAGGAGGTGTTTGACCTTTTCTTCGACCGTCTCGATATGTCCATAGAGCATGGTCGCGTTGGACCTGAGTCCGGCACGGTGGACCTCGCGTGCCACGTCAAACCATCCCTCGTTATCCAGTTTGGCCCGAAAGAGCTCCTCATGCACCCGGTCACTGAAGACCTCCGCTCCCCCGCCGGGAACACAGGCGAGGCCCGCACCTTTGAGTTCTGCGAGGACGTCTGCAAGAGGTTTCTTGGCGGCTCGGGCGATCTGCGCCAGCTCAATCATGGTAAAGGCTTTGATCTGTGCGTCAGGACGCGCCGCCCGGACGGCGTGGATGATGTCCAGGTAATACTGATACGGGAGCTTCGGGTTGATCCCCGCCACCATGTGGATTTCTCGAATCACCTGGTGGCGGTATTGCTTGAGACGGGCAACGATATCATCCGGGGTAAGTACGTAGCCTCTGGGATCTCCAGGCGGGGCATAAAAGGAGCAGAATTTGCACAATTTATTGCAGATATTCGTGTAGTTGATGTGGACGTTTCGAACGTAGTAGGTGGCATCCCCGTTCACGCGCTCCCGAAGCTGGTTCGCCAAAGCACCCACAGCGGTCAGGTCCGGATTTCGGTACAGACGGAGGCCATCCCCGTAAGAGAGGCGCTCGCCCTTCGCAATTTTTTTGGAAAGATCCGCTAACCCGGCCCGACCGACCAGCGCTTCCACATGGTTCTCCGGTTCATGGTTCGATGTGGATGTGAACCACGAACGGTAAGCGGCGGACTCCGTCATTCGCCGAGAACCTGTACTTGAATACTCCGTTCTTGGGGACCATCGAGCTCCGCAAAGATAATGCTTTGCCAGCGCCCGAGGATCACCTCCCCTGCCTGAACTGGGAGGGCCAGGCTCCGGGCGAGCAACATGGCCCGCAGGTGCGAACCGGCATTACCCCGCGTACAGTCGGAAAACTGGGGATCGTTATGCCGGTAGTACTCTTCATCCTGGATGAGGCGGGTGAGAATCGCCTTCATGTCCTCGATGAGGGCTGCCTGAAACTCGTTGATGAAGAGGACGGCGGTCGTGTGCAAGGTATTCAGAAGCACCACCCCATTGCGAATCGCGTGCTTGCTGAGGAATTCTCGGACCACCTGGGTAATGTCAAGAAGCTGCAGTTGTTCCTTTGTCTTGACGGAAATGGTCTCAAAGGCAACTCTCACGGCATCCTCCTCCCGTCAGCCTAACCGACCCATACGGAGTCCCAGATAGAGGATGACAGCCCCGAGAGCTGCAGCCACGAGATTCCACCTTTGAATACGCTGGACCAATTGAGTCCCCTGCATGGAAGGAAGATCCTCAGGATTCCCTTCCTCCGTGGAAAGAGCCCTGAACAGCCTCGGACCGAGGGCAAAAAATTGGTAACTGCTCACCAAGACGAGGACAAAAACCAGAAAAAGTTTCAGTGCCAGCACGCCAAAGAGACGCGACATGTACTCTGGTCCCAGACCCTCTTTGAGCGGCGTTAGCGCCACCGCTCCGGTTATGACGAGCACCCCCAGGCTCCCGAGGCTTATGGGATGAAAGATCCGAAGCGCCCCTGCCAAGAGATGTAAGCCATCCGCATCAAGCCCCCGCCGCCGAAGGACCGGGATCAGCACTGCCGCCAAAAATACTGTCCCCCCCAAGTAGACGGCGACTGCCACGGTATGGAGGATTGCCAGCAACACCTGGGGTCGCCTGTGGAACCGCCGACACGAACGCTTGTCATCGACGAGATCCGCCTTTACCCTCCCTGTGGCCCGAACGTCAAAGCCGGAATATTAACCGGTTTTACCCCCCACGTCAACTCTCTTCTCACGGGAACCCATCTCTCGAACGAAGGCCCGCATATGACGCGTTATTTCCTGGGGCTGATCCTCAGGGAGGAAGTGCCCCGCCTCCTTCACCACCACCAGTCGCGCGGCGGGGAGTCTATCTGCCAGGCGTTGGCCGAATTTGATATCTTGATACGCATCAGCCTCCCCCCACAGGAGAAGCACGGGAAGGGGGAGTTGCTCAATTTCAGCCGCCCGGACCAGGATGTCCCGGTTGTTCAAAGCGCGGGCACACCGGAGATATGCCTGTCTCCCCTCCACACTGTCAAAGGGGCGGACATATTCCGTTACCAAGGTATCAGTTGCCCGAGCCTGGTGGAACATGCCCCGCCGCAATGCCTTCGCGAATCCGGCGCGTAAGTCCACGGTCTGGATGATCTGATCCCAGGCCAGATCCTTCAGACGATCGATCTCCGGGACAGGCCAAGAATCGTAGGCCACCGTATCCAACAGAACGAGACGTTTCACCAATTCCGGTCGCTCCAGGGCGAGGAGCTGAGCGACCCCACCGCCGATATCGTGCCCCGCGACGGTGGCATGCGTCACTCCCACCTTCATCATGAATTCGGCGACGTACCGGGCCTGAGCCGGGAGCGACAGATCCGCACTTGATGGTTTATCAGAGTCGCCGTATCCCAACAGGTCCAGGGCACACACGGCGAAGTCTTCGGCGAGGGGGGAGATCACACCCCGCCACAGGTACGCGGACGTGGGGATGCCGTGAATCAGGAGGACCGATTCACCCTTCCCCTGTCGGACATAGGCGATCGTGCCCTCTCGGATGGTCACTCGTGATTTTTCCATGATCCCCTCCCGGATCAAACAGGTACCCCTCCGCAAGACCGCATGATATCACTTTTATCATCCAACCTGTGAAAGGATTAACACCGCCCCAACACCGGCCGCCATGCCCACGATTGGGCTCCTCACCCGGGCCGCCACCAAGACTGTCAGCCCGAGGGCGATACCCCGAAGGCTCAGTGCCTCCAGAGACGAGGGTCCCTTCACATACCCAAACCACACGAAACTGGCGATGATGGAGAACGAGAGGAATTAGAACCACCGGATCATGCGTGGACTCAGGGTAAGCCGGGGACCCAGGAGCAACGGGACGACCCGCAGCATATACGTTCCCACCCCCATGCCTAGGATAATTGCGACGTGCCCTCCCACCATACCTCCACCCCAATAGCCGCTGTCGCGACCACGATCGCGTTAACAGTGAGCCCCCCAGGCACTGCCCGCCCACTGTGAGAAGGTCAACGGCGGGAAACTGGGCCGGGCCGGCAAAGACCACCACAGACATCAAAAACAACTCCCCCGCGGGGAGACCCCTGGCGTGGGCGGTTATCCCGAGGGTGAACGTGATGGCGAAAAACGCCAAGCAGACCGGGATCGCCGCCCGTGCCCCTTCCGCAAATCTGGCAATCTCGTCACCGTTCATCGGCGATCCGCGGAACAGCAAGGCCGAGACCGTAAAAGGCGTTGGCGTTTTCAAAGGCGGCCTGCTGGATGTGCTTGAGCGGGACCCCCAGGCGGCGCATGGCCCGGAACGAGGCAGGAAGACCCAAGACATCGTACGAAGTGTAGGCCACCAGATCGGAGTTCAGAAGAATTCTGTCCGGACCGTGTCGAGCCACCATCTCGGCAACATCCTGTGGTCGGATCTCGCGGATGGCAAGCCCCACACTGATTCCTGCGTAGGCGTTCGTCTCCTTCAAGACGAATTCCAGGGTCGCCGCATCAGAGTGGTCCACCACCAGCCGATCCTGGGGGAATCCGACGGACTCCACGACTCTAAGACCCCGCTCGAGACAGGATCGCCTGATGTCTGGGGGCAGCGCCACTCCTCCAGCAACCATGGCCCGTTTTTTCGGAGAAGGGGTATGGAGAATAAAGGGCTTGTCGTGGAGCTTCGCTACCTGGAGTTGCCCTTGTAAAACGTCTTCCTGCTCTTCGAGAGACCACGTCATCCCCCAGACCTGAAAAGGATCGAGACCCATCTCCCCTACCGCCACCACCGGGGGATTTTGGAAATACTTCGGCATCCTCTCGAGGAGCTTCTCCCAATCGCGAACCCGCGTGGCGTGAGAGATGCCAATGCTGACGTACAAGCGAAACAGGAGGTCCTGCGGCGCCGTGCCCGCAAGTTGAATTGGCTGCCGCCAAAGGGCTTCAATGTCACTCGGGCCTGGGACGTCACTGCGCACGGATCGAGACAGATAGGGAGAGCCGGCAGAAATCACCGCGGCTTGCATGCCGCACATCCCTAAGAGCTCCCAATCGTCCCAGGGAAGGGAGTGCATGTGCGTATGGCTGTCGATATAAGGTATCATTTGCCATCCGCCGAAACCGGCGTCCCACGATATGACAAAGCGCCCATGAACGCAAGGGTGTCAGCAAAAAGCCAGGGCATCATGGTCATCATGATGCCCTGGCTCCACTCAGCGGGAAGCCTACGAACCGCGCTGCAGCACTACGGCCTGTGCCATCTCCGCCTCGGCCTCAGGGATCATCCCCTTCTTGCGGTAAAAGACCGAGAGGCTGGTATGGTAAAGGGGTTCTTTGGGATTGAGCTCAATTGCCCTCCTGATCGTGGTGACCGCGTCATCCGTCATTCCCTTTTGATCGTAGGCCTGGGCCAATGCCAGATACGCATCGGCGTAGTTCGCGTCGAGATCGATGGATTTCTTGAACGCAGCAATGGCCTCGTCGCTCTCCATTTTGGCAAAATGATTGAGCCCCTGATTGAAGTATTCCTCCCGTGTGCTCATCATCCCCTCCAGTCATGGTACGGACAAGACCATCTCCCGATGGTTCCCCCACCTTGGAATGTAATCGAAGATTTGCCCAAACTCGCGGGCTGCAACTTCGGCCACCGGGTGAACTGCCACTTCTTGTCCCAGGACGGACGCCATGGACGTCATCCGAATGCCGTCCAAGCCGCAGGGAAGGATCAGATCGAATGCGCTGAGATCGGTGTGTACGTTCAAGGCAAAACCGTGTCGGCTCACCCACCGGCTGACGTGCACCCCGATGGAGGCAATCTTGGCGTCTGCGACCCAGACCCCGGTCTGCCCGTCACGACGCTCCCCCGGAATCCCGTAGAAACCCAACGTCCGGATCAACGCCTCCTCGAGCTTCCGCAAATACAACCCCAGGTCCTTCCCATGCCGCTCCAGGTCAATAATGGGGTAGCCAACGAGCTGACCCGGTCCGTGGAATGTGACATCTCCGCCCCGCTCGATCTCCCAGACCCCAATCCCACGTTCTTTCAGCAGCGGCTCCTCCACATACAAATGTTCGCGCGTCGCCCCTCGCCCGAGAGTAATGACCGGAGGATGTTCCCCCAGCAGCAGGGTGTCTTCCACCTCTCCCCGGATCTTTGCTGACGCCCGTCGCCGCTGCAGCTCCAGCGTTTCTCCGAAATCTACCCGGCCCAGCCAGTATATTTCACACACCCGCGTCATTTCCTCTTCCCCCCGACAGGCTCCGGGAAAAGTCCCTTGGGATAACGGACCCCGGACTTCGGACATCGGACGTCGGACCTTCCTCACATATGGATGGCGCGCCCCAGGGCGGCCAGACAGGCCTCTCCCACCGTCTCCGAAAGGGTCGGATGAGCGTGGATCGAATGATGCACGTCCTCAAGCGTCGCCTCAAGGGTACGTACCATCGTCGCCTCAGCGATCATCTCGGTGGCTTCGGGACCGATGATGTGGAGGCCCAGGATCTCGCCATACTCCGCGTCCGCGACCACCTTGACAAACCCTTCGGTGTCTCCCATCGCCACGGCCTTCCCGCTTGCCTGGAAGGAGAACCGACCCACCTTCACCTGGCGGCCCTGTTCCTTGGCCTGCTCCTCGGTGAGGCCGACACTGGCCACCTGGGGAGAGCAGTAGGTACAATTGGGGATCTTCAACGGATCTATTTTTCCGCCTTTAACATCCGCCATCGCCTCGACGGCAACGATGGCCTCGGCCATCGCCTTGTGGGCAAGGAGTGCGCCACCAATCACATCGCCGATAGCATAGATTCCCGGTGCCGAGGTTTCGAACCGATCATTGACCTTGACAAACCCAGCCCGATCCAACGTCACCCCGACCTTCTCAAGCCCCAAAGACTCGACGTTGGGAACGCGTCCAATCCCAACAAGCACGACGTCCCCGTTGATATCCTCCGTCGCGCCTTCCTTCGACACCCGGAGGAAAACCTCCTCTCCTTTCACCGTCACCCCTTCTACCTTTGTTCCGGTCAGAATCTTCATGCCACGCTTCGTAAAGACTCTTTCCAGAAAGCTCGAGATTTCGGCATCTTCCACGGGTAGCAGGCGGGGGAGCATCTCGATCAAGACAATCTCGCACCCGTAGGCGTAGTAAATATCAGCGAATTCCACGCCGACCGCCCCCGCCCCAATAATGAGAAGCCTTCGCGGAACCTGGGAGAGACTAAGGGCTTCGGTACTGGTAATGACCCGCTTGCCGTCCACAGCAACCCCCGGGATCTCTCGGGGACGGGTCCCGGTCGCCAACATAATGCGTTCGGCCTGTACATCCGTGACCTTCCCGTCCTGGGTCACCCGGATCTGGCCCTGCCCGGCGAGCTTTCCCTCGCCGGGTACGACCGCCACCTTGTTTTTCTTCATCAGATACTCGACACCCTTGGAGAGTTTGCGCGCCGCTTGCTCGCTGCGCTTCACCGCCACCGAAAAATCCACGCGCAGATTGTCAAAACTGAAGCCAAACTCTTCACCGCGGCGCAGGAGGGAGACAATTTCCGCATTGCGGAGGAGGGCCTTCGTGGGAATGCAACCCCAATTGAGACAGACGCCGCCCAGGCGGTCTCGCTCGACAATCGCGACCCGCATCCCGAGCTGAGCGGCCCGGATCGCACCGACATAGCCGCCGGGGCCACTCCCGATCACCGCAAGGTCATACTGCTCCGCCATCACGCCCCCTTTGCTATGACCGATTGGACATCCTTCGAAATGACGAACTGTTAGCTGACCAGATGGAGGGGTTGCTCGAGGAAGAGCTTGAGGCGCTGGAGGAATCGTGCGGCCACCGCGCCATCCAAAACCCGGTGGTCTGCGGAAAGGGTCACCTTCATCCGGTCGGCCACCTTCACCTCGCCATCAACCACCACCGGTCGCGGAACGACCGAGCCCACCGCTAGGACAGCCGCCTCAGGTGGATTAATGACTGCAGCGAACTCTTCGACGTCAAACATGCCCAGATTACTGATGGTAAAGGTACCCGGGGTCAAATCGTCAGGCCGCAGCCGCCCTGTGCGGGCTCGCTCTACCAGTTCCTTGGCCTCCTGGGCGATCTGGCTGAGGGGTTTCTTGTCGCAGTCGGGAATCACTGGCGTTACCAATCCTTGATCCAACGCCACGGCAACGCCAATATTGATCCGTTGATACATCCGAAGCTTCCCCTCGGCAAAGGAGGCATTCGCCTCCGGAAACTCTCGCAGGGTCCTGGCGGCCGCCTTCACCAGCATATCCGTGACCGAGATCTTTCCCCGCTCATCCACGAGAGCGTTCAAGCTCTGCCGAAGCCTCAAGGCCTCGGTCATGTCTAAGTCCGACGTGACATAAAAGTGTGGCGCCACACGCTTGCTTTCGGCCATGCGCCGGGCGATGGTTTGCCGGATCCGGGACAGCTCCCGGACCTCGTGTGGGATCTCATGCGTGGCCGCTGAAGGTGCTGCCGCGGGAACCGGCGTAGCTCTCGGAATCTCTGTAGGGCGCTCCTTGAGAAAAGCCTCGACGTCCTCTTTAATAATCCGGCCCCCCGGTCCCGTTCCCCGAATCAGTGTCAGGTCAACGCCCTGCTGGCGTGCCATTTGGCGGGCAACAGGGGAGGCAGCGACCCGCGGGGCACCCTCTTCCTTCACACCGACGCCTGTCTCTGCTGGCCTGGCAACCGGTGTGGGTGCCTCTTTCACCGCAGGAGGTGCCTTCTCTTCTAATCCAGTGATGGCCTCATCCCGGCCCGCAATGATCGCGATGACCTCCCCCACCGGAACGGTCTGCCCCTCACGCACGACGATCTTTCGGAGGACGCCAGAGCCGTAGGCCTCGACCTCGACCGTCACCTTGGTGGTCTCAACCTCGGCGATCACGTCGCCGTGCTTGACCTCATCCCCTTCCTGTTTTACCCAGCGGACGATGGTCCCCTCGGTCATGTCGTAGCCCATCTTGGGCATCACGACTTCGGATACCATCACTTCCTCCCGCTCACGAGAAGCACCGGTAAAAGTCGTTACACGAGCGACGCGAACGTATGGCCGCTATACGCCGGTTCGCACCATGAGCTGCTTGACCGCCTCCACCACGCGCCGGGCGTCCGGGATCGACGCTTGCTCAAGATGCTTGGCGTACGGCATCGGGACCTCGACACCGGACACACGCTGAATCGGGGCGTCCAGGTAGTCAAAGGCCTCCTCTTGGATGCGGCTGGCGACCTCTGCCCCGATGCCGTAGGTGCGCCAGGCCTCCTCAATGGTCACGGCACGATTGGTTTTCTTGACAGAGCTAATGACCGTTCCCATGTCGAGCGGCCGGAGAGTTCTCAAGTCGACCACCTCAGCTTCAATTCCCTCTTCACTGAGGCGATCCGCCGCCTCGAGTGCCACCAACGTCGCCCGAGAATACGCCACGAGCGTGATATCTTTCCCCTCCCGCTTAACCTCGGCCTTGCCGAGAGGAACGAGAAACTCCCCGTCGGGCACCTCACCCCGAACCCGATACAGCAGGGCGTGTTCGATGTACAGCACCGGATCATCATTCCGGATGGCACTCTTCAACAGTCCCTTGGCGTCGGCGGGTGTGGCCGGGGTGACCACCTTGAGGCCCGGGACATGGGCAAACATGGCCTCGAGACTTTGCGAATGGGTCGAGGCGAGCTGCGCTCCCCCGCCGCCCACCATGCGGACCACGAGCGGGACCGACATCTGCCCCCCAAACATGTGAAGGACCTTCGCCGCATGATTGATGAGTGCATCGGACGCCAGAAGAGCAAAATTGATCGTCATCAGTTCCGCCACAGGACGGAGCCCCCCCATGGCCGCCCCCACCGCGGTGCCGGCAATCCCCATTTCAGCGATCGGGGTATCAAACACTCGTTTCTCCCCAAAAGCCTCGAGGAGTCCCGCGGTAACCCCGTAGGCTCCCCCATATGCCACCACATCCTCACCAAAGATCAGGACCCGTTCGTCCCGAGCCATCTCTTCCCGCAGGGCCTGGTGGAGCGCTTCGCGGTACGTGATCATCGGCATGCCCGCCCCCTCCCTCGCTCAGGGATTGGCATAAATGTCCTCGTACAGATCACTCAGCGGGGGATCAGGACTCTCTTCAGCAAATCGAACCGCCTCGAACACCATCTCGTCGGTCTCGCGCTCGATCTGCTCCAACTCCTGCGGCGTCAACAGCCCTTCCTGTTCTAGTTTCTGTCGCAATATCAGGATGGGATCCCGCTTCTTCCACTCCTCCACCTCCGTTTTATCTCGGTAGAGGACCGGATCGGCCATAGAGTGACCGCGGAACCGGTAGGTGACTACCTCAAGGAAGTAGGGCCCGGCTCCACTTCGGGCGTGCTCTACCGCCTTGGCCGTCGCCTCTCGCACGGCCAGGACATCCATCCCGTCCACGCGCTCGGCAGGAATGTCATAGGGGCTCGCCTTGCGGTGCTTCTCCCTCACGGCCGACGCCCGATGGACCGCCGTTCCCATGCCGTACAGATTATTCTCACAGAGGAAAACCACCGGGACGTTCCACAGTTTCGCCATGTTCAAGGCCTCGTGGAAGTACCCATTGTTGGTCGCCCCATCGCCGAAGATGCAGAGGATCACCTGTTTCTTCTCCAGATAGTTGCTGGCCAGACCCAGCCCCACGGCAAGGGGGAGGTGACCGGCCACGATGGCCCAACCCCCATACATCCCCAACGAAGCGTCAAAGAAGTGCATGGAACCCCCGCGACCCTTCGAGCAGCCGGTCGCCTTGCCCAGTAGCTCGGCCATACAGCGGTTCACATCCATCCCTCTGGCGATCGCATACCCGTGATCGCGATAGTGAGTAATAAGCAGATCGTGCTCTGCTAACGTGGAAATAGCCCCGACCGCCGACGCCTCCTGACCATTGTACAGATGCAGGAATCCCGCGATCTTGCCGCGGGCGTACAGCTCCGCGGATTTGTCCTCGAACTTCCGGATCAAGAGCATTTGATGGAGGAAGTGCAGCAGGGTTTTCTTGTCGGGACTCGATTTCGCCATCTTTATACCGTCTTCCCCCCCATTCGCATTACTCCTCACGGTTAATGGTTCGGAGTTCACTGATGGTTCAGACTTCAAAGTTCACCGATGAACCAGAGCGCCTCCGCTCGCAGCTCTTGGCACTAGCCCTTAGCTCTCGTCTCTCGACCCTGAACTTTCAGCATGTTGATCAGGCCCCAAACTTGACAAGATGCAAGGCATGGGCCAGGGCGATCGGCAGGATTTCCTTTCCCCGGAGACGTCCCAGACCCCCCTGCAGGCATCCCCGTTCCGAAAACTCCCGGGCTTCATCGGGCCGGCAGCAGCGGGCCGAGAGCAACAGCGGAACCGGGTGCCAGCTGTGTGTCTTCAGCGCCGCTGGTGTAGAGTGGTCCCCCGTCACCACCAGCACATCCGGCCGCAGCCCCAGCAGCACTGGAAGCTCGCGGTCCACCTCTTCAATAACGGCCACCTTGGCCGCAAAATTCCCGTCCTCTCCGGCCGTGTCGGTCCCCTTGACGTGCACGTAGAAGAAATCATACGCCGACCAATGCTGACGCAGCGTCTCGAACTCCTCCCGCACACTCGGGCCGGTCATCAGGGTTTCCATCCCCGCCAGCTTTCCCAAGCCCCGGTACATGGGGTAGACCGCGATGGCTGCAGCCCGCAGTTGATAGAGCTCTTGATACGTGGGCAGATGGGGATGTTTGGCGAGCCCCCGGAGGAGAATCATGTTGGCGGGGTGTCTGTCCTTGAGGAGGGACCGGGCCCTTTCGATAAAGGTATTGACCAGCCCTGCCGTTCGCTCGGCCTCAGGGGTCTTTGCCTCGACCTTGAGCGGCGCCTCGCCCAGCCGCTGAGGGTCCGATTCGGTGAGGTGATGCAAAAGCTCCGCACCCCGGAAGACCACCACCAGCCGGTGTTCTTTCACCGGACGGACGAAGACATCGATCCCCTCAACCTGGATGGCGTCCAGCACGTTGCAAAGCTCCGCGCATACCTCAGTCGAGATCCGTCCGGCGCGACGGTCCGTGATCCTCCCAGCTTCGTCCAGGGTGCAGAAGTTGCCCCGGGCGGCAATGTCGGTATGGGTCAATTCGAAATCGATCCCCAAGGCCTCGAGCACCCCCCGCCCGATCTGGTACTTCAGCGGATCATACCCGAACAACGATAGATGCCCGGGCCCACTCCCCGGAGTAATCCCGGGTGCGACCGGATCCACCAGCCCCGTCACACCCTGGGCCGCCAGGGAATCAAGGTGTGGCGTCCGAGCCGCTTCGAGGGCCGTCGGGCCTCCCGGCTCGACTGGCAGGCCCCCCAAACCATCGAGCACCAGGAGGACAATCTTCGTCTCCGCCTTGACGACCAACCGCCTTAGGATCTCGAGATCCACAAAATCACCTCGTTCATGATTCACAGTTCGGAGAGATTCCCCGCCAGCCAATCCAGTACCTCGAACAGAGGTTATACACAACCTCAAATCTCGAGCTTCCCCAATTAATCAAGACTGCAGAGGTTAGCCAGGTAGGTGTATTGGAAAAACCTCATGCAAACGAGACGCATCCGGATGTGCCTCCAAGGGATCCTTCTGATCCTCGCTCATGTGGATCTTCCGCAAGGAGGTGGAGTCCGTCTTCGATGGCCCGGGCTTGCTTGCCCGCGTGGTACGAACTTCGCACCAGCGGCCCCGACTCAACGTGTTTGAATCCCAGCGCTTCCCCAATCCCTTTGAGCTCGCGAAACTCATTGGGGTGATAGAAACGGTCTACTGGCAGGTGGTTCATGGTTGGCCGGAGATATTGACCCAGCGTGAGGATGTCGCAGCCAACTCGGACCAAGTCCCGCATGGCAGCCAGCAGCTCTTCCCACTCTTCGCCCAAGCCGAGCATCAGCCCCGACTTGGTTAGTACGGTCGCGTCGAAGCGCTTTGCCCGCTCCAAAAGCTCCAGGGACCGCTCAAATTTTGCTCCCGGCCGTGCCTCCCGGTACAGGCGAGGGATCGTTTCGGTGTTGTGATTCAAGATGTCCGGCTTCGCCGCCAGGACCAGTTCCAGCGCCCCCCAGTTTCCCTTGAAATCCGGGATCAACACTTCCACGGTGCAGTCAGGGAACGTCTGACGAATCTCACGAATCGTATCCGCGAAGACCGATGCGCCGCCATCGGCCAGATCGTCCCGGTTGACGGATGTGATCACCGCGTGCTCAAGTCCCAACGCCCGCACGGCACGAGCGACCCGATGCGGTTCCTCCCGATCAAGACCGGTCGGCCGACCATGCGTGACTGCGCAGAATCCGCAACGCCTCGTACAAATGTCACCCAGGATGATGAAGGTGGCGGTCAGACTTTCAAAGCACTCGCCGATATTCGGGCAGCGGGCCTCCTCGCACACCGTCCGGAGGTTGAGCGTCCGCAGGAGTCCCTTTAGGCGCATGAAATTCTGGCCGCCAGGGGCTCGAACCTTCAGCCACTCTGGCTTCCGGTGTATTTTCTCTTGACGCGGCCCTACCAGGGGTAAAGTCCTTTGGTTCGCCATGATCTCCTCAGTGAAAATTCCCCGCGTCCTTCAAGTATATACCATGGAAGCTCCTCTTCCAACCCTGTTACTTTATGCAAGGTTCCTTCCACATCTTGACCACCGCAAGCGGCCGGACTACAATGAAAACGCCATGACGTGGAGGGACACAACCGCAAGGGACTATTACCAACTCTTGGGGATTTCAGCCGAGGCGACGCCTGAGGAGATCAAGCGGGTCTACCGTCGCCTCGCCCTCGAGTACCATCCCGACAGAAACCCGGGAGACCGACGGGCGGAGGAACGGTTCAAGGAGATCAGTGAGGCTTATGGCGTCCTGATCGATCCCAAGAAGCGCCGCCAGTATGATACCTTGCGGCAGGCCGGTTTTCGACCGGGGGACGCGGGGTTTCGGTATCGCCAGGAAGACATCTTCCGGGATGTATTCAGCAACCCCTCCACCAGCGCCATCTTTGACGAGCTCCGTCGGGAATTTCAGCGGATGGGCTTCCGATTTGACGACCGTTTCTTCCAGCAGACCTTTTTTGGCGGACGGGGATTCGTCTTTGGCGGCGTGTTCGTCATGGGCCCAGGCGACGTCTTCTCAAGAACTTTTGGTCGTAAACCTGTCGAACGGCAGCGTCGTGAGCCCGTCGAACGGCAAGCGCCCGATCGTCCTGCCCTGCCCGGGGGGGTGCTCAAGGCGGCGGGCAGGAAAGTAAAGAATTTTCTCAGCGGCCTGTGGCGCGGAGATTGGATCACCACCCAGGGACCCGACCTCTACGCGGAGCTTTCTGTGACGGCCGAAGAGGCGCGCCAGGGAATTAAGAAACCGGTCGCTGTGCGCAGAAACGGGGAGCGAGAGGAACTGCTGGTCACGATCCCTCCCGGGGTGGGGACAGGCACGCGCCTGCGGCTCAAGGAGAAGGGAACGACCGGACCGCACGGAACCCTCGGAGATCTGTACCTCACTATTCGAGTGCGAGAAGCATCCTAGTCCCGTTCCCGCTTGGTACGCTTTGATAACCCGATTTGAGGAACCTGACTTGGTTCCAAGCGCCGTGATCGAGTGCCGCAAGAAAGTTGGGACAGATAGCTCGAACGGCGCTCGGCCTGCGGAACCCTTTTTCACCAGCGCCACCCTGCCGTGCCTTCAATCTGCTTCGTGCCCGTGCCTTCGTAGGGCCACCCGCTTGTGGTGACGAAAGACGCGGCGTGGTATCCGCAAAAGGAAATGCCGACAAGATATGCTATCGAGTCATCGGTGTAACCTCCCTTGAGGAAGGAGATAGCAGGTGAGAGAGAGTCTCCATTCGTATATGAAGGTGGGAATTGTTCATTTCATGGCCTACCCTCAGACGCTCACGGGGGAGGGGCCGATTGTGGAGACCGTTCGCCAAATCGCCGAGGACGATTTCTTTTCCGCCATTGAGATCACCACGATTAAGGATCCGAAGGCCCGAGAGGAGGTGACGCGCATCTGTGCGGAGAGCCATCTGGTTGTGGGCTATGGGGCCCAACCGATTTTGCTCACCCGCAAGCTCAACCTGAACGCGTTTGAGCCAGCCGAGAGGACCGCGGCGGTCCACGCGGTGCAAGAGGCCGCCGATGAGGCATACGCGATAGGGGCAGGCGCACTGGCGGTCCTCAGCGGACCGGACCCGATCAACCGGAGGGAGGAAGCGATACAGCGCCTCGTCGAGTCCCTCACCGAGATCTGCGCCTATATCAAGTCCAGGGGAAACCTCCAGGTCATCCTGGAAACTTTCGACCAAAAGGTCGATAAGCGGTGCCTCATCGGTCCCCATACGGACGCGGTCAAGGTCTCTGCCGAGGTCCGCAAGACCTACCCCGACTTTGGCCTTATGCTCGATCTGAGCCATCTCCCGCTCCAAGGAGAGACCTCCAAGGATGCGCTTCACGTCGCCAAGGACCACGTGGCGCATATTCATATCGGCAATTGTGTCACGAAAGAGGGCCACCCCGCCTATGGAGATCAGCACCCCCGGTTTGGCCTTCCCGGGGGGGAAAATGATGTCCCCCAGGTCGTCGAATTTCTCAGGGAGCTGTTCCGCATTGACTATCTCGGCGAGGGGAAGCGACCCATTGTGGCCTTCGAGGTGAAGCCCTTACCCGGCGAGTCGTCAGAACTGGTGATCGCGGGGGCCAAACGAACCCTCGTCGAGGCCTGGTCGCAGGTATAGCAAATAGGAAAAAGCCGGTCCTCGACGGACGGCCACACCGAACGTGGAGCCCCGTGTTCTCCAGAGGACCCCGATTCATTTTTCATGTGCTGGGATGATGAGAAAATCGCTTGACAACGCTCCAGGAAAAAGACCATGATTGTTCTCCAAACGCCATTTTAAATTTCCAATTCTCCATCTGAACAATGACACTCCTCCGCCGCGCGGCAGGGGAGCCACAGGAGGGGGCAATGATTCAAGACAAGGCACGGATCATCCGGGAGCTTGAAAGGATTGTCGGGCCGAACGGAGTGGTCCACAAGGAGGACGAACTCCGGGTCTACGAGACTGATGGCCTTACGATCTTCAAGGCCATGCCCGAGGTGGTGGTCCTCCCGAGCACAGCCGAGCAGGTAGCCGCGTTGGTCAAGGTCTGCGAGCGGGAGAAGATCCCCTACGTGGCGCGGGGGGCGGGAACGGGACTCTCAGGCGGTGCCCTCCCCCTCGACGGGGGGGTCATGATCGGGATGAACCGGATGAATCGTATTCTCGAGGTTGATTATGACAATAAAAGGGCGGTCGTCGAGCCCGGGATGGTGAATGTCTGGCTCACCAATGCCGTGGGCCCTCGCGGCTACTACTACGCCCCGGATCCCGCGAGCCAGATCGCCTGCTCGATTGGCGGCAACGTGTCGGAGAACTCCGGAGGCGTCCGCACCCCGAAGTACGGGGTCACCACGAACCACATCGTGGGCGTCGAAGTGATCCTCCCGAACGGCGACCGCGTCCAGCTTGGAGGAAAGCCGCCCGACGCACCCGGGTATGACCTTCTTGGTGTCTTCGTCGGTTCGGAGGGGACGTTTGGCATTGTGACGAAGGTGATCGTCCGCCTCATGCGAAAACCCGAGGCGGTCAAGACTCTGATGGCCGTCTTTGAAAACTTAGAGGATGGATCGAATACGGTCTCCGGCGTTGTGGCGGCAGGAATCATTCCGGTCTCGATCGAGATGATGGATAACAACAGTATCGTGGCGGTGGAAAAGGGTGTGGGAGCGGGCTACCCCACGGACGCGGGGTCGGTCCTCGTCATCGAGGTCGATGGGCCGCAGGCCGAGGTGGAGGCTCTCGTCGATCCCATCAGGGACGTGTGCAAGAAGAACAATGTCCGTGAGGTGCGGCTGGCCAAGGACGATGACGAGCGCGCACTGCTGTGGAAGGGGCGAAAGGCCGCCTTTGCCGCCATGGGCCAGATCAGCCCTGACTACTATGTCCAGGACGCGGTGATCCCTCGGACGAAACTTCCCCAGATTATGCAGCGGATCAGCGAGCTCAGTGCAGAGTACGGGCTCCGAGTGGCCAATGTCTTCCACGCCGGCGATGGGAACCTCCATCCACTGATCCTCTACGATTCCAAAAACGAAGGGGAACTCCACAAGGCGGAAGAGATGGGGTCCAAGATCATGAAGGCATGTATCGCCATGGGGGGAAGCATCACCGGCGAGCACGGAGTCGGCCGAGAGAAACGGGAGTATATGCCCCTCATGTACACCGACGACGATATGGAGGCCATGAAGAAGATCAAACGCGCATTCAACCCGAATGGGCTGCTCAACCCCGGCAAGATCTTTCCAACGGCTACGCCAGACGTCAAGGTCGGACCCGCCGGACAGCGCCCCATCGTCGACAAGGTGGTCGGACGGACGTAGGAGACGATCATGCGCTCTGAGGAAACCGTGGTTCAACGGCTCAGCGGACTGGTGGGCCCAGAGCACGTGGTGACGGGCACCGAGGCGTCGGCCTTTGCCGTGGACGGTAAGGCGCCCACGGCCGTCGCGTTCCCCGGCTCCGTAGAGGAGACCTCGGCGGTCATGGCCTTTGCTTCGGCGGAAGGGTTGAAGGTCGCCCCCTGGGGAAGCGGAACGAAGATGCGTCTCGGCGGCATCCCCGAGCGGGTGGACCTCGTCCTCGGCCTCCACCGGCTGGACGAGGTGGTGGACTACGTGCCGGAGGATATGACGGCCACCTTCCAGGCCGGCACCCCCTTGAAGGATGCCCAGATTACGCTCCGTCAGAAGGGGCAATGGATCGCCCTCGATCCCCCCCACGCCGAGCGGGCCACCATCGGCGGAGTCCTCGCCACAAATTCGAGTGGCCCAAGGCGACTCCGCTATGGCACGGCTCGGGACTTTCTGATCGCCATCAGTGTGGTTCACGCGGACGGCACGATCACCAAGGGAGGAGCCAAGGTCGTCAAGAACGTGACCGGCTATGACATGCCGAAACTCTACATCGGCGCCCTGGGCACCCTGGGGATCATTGTCGATGCCACGTTCCGCGTCTACCCCGTCGCCCCCGCGGAGAAGACGTACCTCGCCATCATCCCCACGGTTGAAACAGGACAGCAGGTTATTGGCAAGCTGCTCGATTCGACGGTCGTCCCTAACGCGGTAGAGCTATTGAACCTCGAGGCTGCGCGGCGAATCGCCGTGCACGCTGGGCTGTCGAAGCCGGAGGGCGGTTACGGACTGGCAGTCGCGATCGGCAGCGTTTCCGAAGCCGTCCAGGCGCAAATTGCCACGGTGAAACGGCTCTGCAGCGAAGCAGGAAGCCCCCAGGGTCACGTTCTGGAGGGAACGGTCCACGACGGATTCTGGCACGGCGTGCGGGACTTCTCCCTGCCTGACGGCCAGACGGCCGTGCTCAAGGCGAGCGTCCTCCTGACGATGGTCGGTGAAGCAGTGAGGAAGGGAGAAGAGATCGCCTCCAAGACGGGGCTGAACCTCGGCATCATTTCCGAGGCCGGCTCCGGAATTGTCCGGTACTATGTGAGCGGCGATCGGCCCAGTGAGTTTCAGCAGGGGCTCGTCGAGGCCGTGAACACCCTCAGAACCTTTGCCCGAGATGGCGGGGGGAGCCTCGTCGTCCTGGAGGCGCCTCCGGATGTCAAGACGCAACTGGACCTCTGGGGATCCGTGGGCAACACCCTCCCCTTAATGAGGGGACTCAAAGATCAATTCGATCCACACAGGATCCTGAACCCGGGACGGTTTGTAGGGGGAATTTGAGATGGCGCAGTCACCGACGGAGAAGATGGGCGCACGCGGATTCGACCACATCGACCCACCCGACACCGAGATCTACAGGGATTGTGTGCACTGCGGTTTTTGCCTCCCCACGTGCCCGACCTACCTTGTCCTCGGAAACGAAATGGACAACCCGCGGGGCCGGATCTACCTCATGCGCTCGGTGGACGAGGGGAAAGCGAAGATCACGTCGAGCTTCGTTGAGCACATGAATCTGTGTCTGCTCTGCCGCGCCTGCGAGACCGCCTGTCCTTCCGGCGTCAAGTTCGGGTTCATCATGGAGGCGGCCAGGGGACAGATCGAACGGAATTATCAATATTCTCCCTCAGAGCGCCGCTTCCGGCATTCCGTCGTCCATCGGTTCACCGACCTGCGTCGCTTGAGCACCCTGGCCCCCCTCCTCCGCCGCTACCAGCGCTCAGGCGTTCAGAAGTTGGTTCGGACCTCAAGAGTCCTCAGCCTCTTTGGCCGCCTGGGGACGATGGAGGCTCTCTTACCTACCATCCCGGACCACGAGGAGCTGCCCGAGGTGATGCCCGCCAAGGGCAACAAGCGGGGTCGCGTAGGACTCCTCCTCGGGTGTGCCCAGCGCTTCTTTCTGCCCCAGGTCAACGCGGCGACGGCCCGTGTGCTGGCCGAAAATGGCTTTGAAGTGGTCATCCCGAGAGAACAGGAATGCTGCGGCTCGCTCCTCGTCCACGAGGGCGAGCGCGAAAAGGGGAAAGAGTTTGCCCGGAAGACCATTGATGTGTTCGAGCGGGCTGGCGTGGATTATATCGTGGTGAACGCGGCGGGGTGCGGCTCGGTCATGAAGGAGTACTGGGAGTTGCTCCACAATGACGCGGTTTACCGCGAAAGGGCCGAGGCCTTCAGCAAGAAGGTGCGCGATGCCTCGGAGCTGATCGCCCAAACCGATTTGAACGGCCGGCTTCACGAGCTCAAACTCAAGGTGACGTACCACGATGCCTGTCATCTCGCCCACGGCCAGAAGGTCCGGCAGCAGCCGAGAAAGATCCTCACGGCCATCCCCGGAATCCAGCTTATCGAGCTGGTCGAATCGGATTTCTGCTGCGGCAGCGCCGGGGGATACAATCTTCTTTACCCGGATGTGGCCCAGAAGTTCCTGGACCGGAAGATCGATCGGATTCAAGAGACGGGAGCCCAGGTGGTGGTGAGTGCGAATCCGGGCTGTACCTTTCAGATCGAGAAGGGACTCAAAGAGCGGGGCTTGAACATGCGCGTCCTCCACCCCATGGAGGTGCTGGACGCGGCCTACCGGGGAACGATCTCGGCACGCGCTTAATACTGAGGCCGGGCCCTGCGGCGAGACCACGACTGACGGAGGGAAACAGGCACGTGTTTAAAGAAATGGATCTGTCGCAAGCGGTACCTCGAGGCGCGACCGCAATCACCTTTCGCTTTCAGCTACAGAGTCAAGGTGATGGGGTGCCACCGCTGGCTTGGCTGGCCGATAATCCCCAGGGCCAGAACGCCGTCCTGCTGACGGAGTCTACAGGTCAGGTGACCCTCCGTTTTCGGACCTCCCAAAAGCTATACTACCATCTCGACGACCCCCGCCTTCACCTCAACATGTGGATCGTCGAGTTCGACGAGCTCAAAAAACATTCCTGCTGACCGCCGTATCCGGCCTGTCTCACTCCACGGAAGATTTTTGCAATCCAGCTTCTCAAGTTCATAACAGCAGCACGAGCAGGACCGAGAGGGTCAGCACGGAAAGGAATGTCGAGACCACGATAGCCGCGGCCGTGACCTCCACGGCAACATCGTACTGTTGGGCGAAGATAAAGTTGGTCACCGCCACCGGCATGGCCGACTGAAGGACCGCGATGGCAAAGGGAACCGGCGCGACCGGCAACCACTGAAACCACACGATCGTCAAGAGCGGGAGCACGAGGAGCTTCATCCCGCTGATGAGGCCCACCGCGCGCCACCCGGGAAAGATTCGCGTGCCTTCCAGGAAGGTTCCGATGGCAAAGAGAGCCACGGGCCCGGCGGTGTCTGCCAACAGCGTGATGAGTTGCTGGATCGGTGCCGGGAGCTGGATCGCGAAAAGGGACGCGACGATTCCCAGGGCAATAGACATGAGGATCGGATTCCGCAGAAATCGATGGACGACGAGCCCGAAGAGACGAGGCCGGGCCGAAGCAGCGGGTTCGCCGGCCGACTTCGCCGCGAGGCCCAACGTCATGCTGAGCACCACGGCGATCGTATTGGTGAGAGCGATCGTGAGGGCTACGACCTGGATCCCCCGGTCCCCGAAAGCCACCGTGTGAAAGGGGACGCCCATATAACCCACGTTGCCGAACGTGACGTTCAAGATGACCATCGCGAGATAGCGCCGTTCGACGCTAGCCAGGCGCCCCACGCCCCAGATCATCAGGCCCACCGTCAGGATCCCGCCAGCGTACGCCAAGATCAAATGCTCGTTGAAGAACTTCGCCACCGGGACCTCGGAGACCTTGAGGTAGAGCAACGCCGGGAGGCTGAAATAGTAGACGTAGCTGCTCAAGGCCGCCGCCGCCCCTTCGGTAAGGAGACGCAGGCGTCGACTGAGATAGCCGAGGCCGATCAGGCCGAAGATCGGGAAGACGATCGCCAGGATGTGTGCCATCGCAGCTCCCTGAGGACATGAGGCATGCACTTGTGTTAACGCACCCTCGGAGCCCTCAGACCCAGAGCAGTAGAGAATTCAGAGTTGGTGTGGTGTGTGTGCGAGCCGTTGCAGGCAGGTAGATCTCGAAAAGTCCGGCGCGATGCATACCGTCCCGCCCCCTTCAGTGGCTATAGAGCAGGCGTGGGAGCCACAGGATAATCTCGGGGAACAGGATGCAGATGAAGAGCCCGAAGGCCTGGATGAACAGAAACGGAACGGCCGAGCGAAAGATGGTCGCCATGCTGACCTCGGGCGGGGCCACGCTCTTCAGATAGAAGAGCGCATATCCGAACGGCGGGCTCAGGAACGACATCTGCATGTTCACCATGTAGACGACGCCGAACCAGAGCGGCACGTCCGCTGGCGCGACGCCGGGAAAACCGAAGAGCCCATCCCAGGGAAGTGTCTTCACCAACGGAACGAAGATGGGGACCGCCAGGAACAGGATGCCGACCCAATCCACGAACATCCCCAGGATGATCAGAATGACATTCATGATCAGGAGGATACCGTATGGGCCGAGGCCGGTGCCGATGAGGGTGTCCACGACGAACTCCTGGCCTCCCTTGACAATGTAGAATCCCACGAAGATGCTCGCCCCGAAGACGATCCACAGCACCATCGCCGAGGCCCTGAGGGTCACGAGCGCAGCCTCCCGAACGGTCCCCCAGCTCAGCCGCCGGTGCAGGGCAGCCACCACGAGCGCGCCGTAGGTGCCGACCCCCGCCGCCTCCACGGGCGTGGCCACCCCGGCGAAGATCACCCCCAGGACCAGCACGATCAGGATGATCGGTGCAATGATGCCCTGCAGCAGCCGGATCTTTTCGCGAATGCCCACCCGTTCCTCGGGCGGCAGGGCCGGGCCCATCGCCGGGTTCAGATAGGAACGGACCGATACATAAGTGATGTACATGCCCGAGAGTAAGAGGCCCGGGAAGACCGAGCCGACGAAGAGCTCCCCCACCGACTGCTGCGCGACCACGGCGAAGATGATGGCCAGGATCGACGGTGGGATCAGAATCCCCAGCGTACCGCCGGCGAGGATGGAGCCGCACGCGAGCGCCTGGTCATACCGGCGCTTCAACATCGCGGGTAGCGCGATAATGCCCATCGTCACCTCGGTCGCCCCAATCACCCCGACCATCGCGGCGAGAATCGTCGAGGCGATGATCGCCGCCGAGGCCAGGCCACCCCGGACGCCGCCCAGGAGCTTGTAGATCAGGTCGAACAGCTCTTCGATCACCCCCGCCCGCTCCAGCATCGACGCCATGAAGATGAAGAGAGGGACGGCCGAAAGCTGATAATCCGTCATGAACGGGAAGATGCGCGCCGGGAGGAGATTGAGCATCGCCGCGTCCCCGAAGAGATACAGGAACAGGACGCCGAGGCCGCCGGTCACGAACGCCAACGGCAGCCCGGCCATGAGCAGGATCACCAGTGAGCCGAACACCAATAGGGTGAGCCATCCGATGCTGAGTTCCAGGCCCACGGCCTAGGTCTCCTTGCCCATCAGGATGAGAACATCCTTGATCAGCTTTGACAGCCCTTGGAGCACAATCAGCAGCGCGCCGATGGCCAGGGTGCTCTTCACGGGCCAGTACTGGATCGCCCACTCGGTGAAAGAGACCTCCCACACGTTGATGGCATCCGCCATGAAGGTCCAACCGGTCCACAGGAGGGCCCCGGTGAAGAGGAAGAAGAAGATCGATGTGATGATGTCGACGACCGCCTTCCCCCGCGTCGGCAAGTACAGGTACAAGACATCCACCCGCACGTGGGCATCCTCCCGCGCGGCAAAGCCGCCCGAGATCACGTACTGCATGCCGAACATCAGGAACATGCCCTCGTGGGCCCAATTGGTCGGCGAGTTAAAGACGTAGCGGGCGAGGACCTCGTAGTAATACACGAAGACTGCGATGATCGACCAGTAACAAACGAACTCCCCGATCCAACTGTTCACCCCGTCGATCGCATCGGTGAAGCGCGTACGAACCTTCAGCGCGGGATCTTCGCGTGTGCCAGGGCCGGTGGCCTCCTCGGCGGTGTCGATGGCTGTCGTGTCTACTGGTGCCGGGGCTCTCTCACGCTCGGCGCAGCGCCGCGTGAGCCTGGGAAGGAGGACGGCGTCGATCAGCAACAGAATCCCGATCGCGAGGGCGAAGCCGCCGGCGAAGGCGGTCCAGAATTCGAAGTCGGCCGTCGCGCTGGCGAATTGGGCTTTCATGGCGGCAACCGCCTGTTGGGCCTTGGCCAAGACCTCGGCCGCACCCGCAAACCCTTTTGCCACGGCGGCTTTTGCATGCTCAAGGTCGAATTCGGCGCCGAGCAAGGCGTTTCGTGCCTCGGAAACGGCGTCCCGCGCTCGGCTCGCGTGCACGTTGCCGTACAGGATCGTGAGGAACAGCGGAACATAGACCGCGCCGAGTCGGCTCCGCAGATAAAAGCGGTGCAGCCCGACAAAGCCGCCCGTCAGCCACAGCAGGTAGGCGATCGGAAGGGATATCCGGCGCGCGGGGGCACCCTTTCTCTTTTGCCGCCGGACCGTATACATGCCCAGCACCGGAACCAGGATCAGTCCCGACCAGTACAGCCAGTGCGGCAGAACGAAGGTCAGGCTCGGCATAGAAGCGTCCCTTTTCCTGTCTTGAAAAAGCGAGGGTCCTCAAACACGGACGAAAGGGGCCGCCGCATCCGCGGCAGCCCCTTCCCTTGCTGCGTCCTCATCCTCGGGGCGGGACGGCCCGATCCCCCGTCAGGCCCCTCTCAGCTTTTGACCCTTGATCATAGTGGGGGTCACGTAGCCCAGGCTGCCCGACATCATGTAGTCGAGCTGGATCTTGAAGATCCGGGCGGCGTTCTCGTCCTTGTTGGCCCACTTGAACCACAGGGGCACTGCGAGGTTGGTGAAATCCTGCACGTCCTGCTCGGAGAGACGCGTGACCTGGCTTCCGGCGGCGTCGAACAACCCCCAAGCCTCCTGGTCGGCCTTCTGGATGGCGGCAAAATGCTGGTTGGAGTACACTTGCACTTCGTCCACGAGGAACTGCTTCATCCGGGGCGACAGCGCGTTCCACGGCTTCATGCCGGCAACCAGATCCATCAGGTCGACCGGCTGGTAGATCGACATGAAGCCCGGCGGCCCCATCGAGATGTACTTGGTCACCTGATGGAAGCCGAGGGCATAGTTGATCGCCGGTCCCACGTAGTCGGCCACGTCGATGGTCCCCTTCTCCAGCGCCGGGAAGATCTCGCTCCCGGGCAGGAGCGTCGTCTTCGCCCCCGCCGCTTGGAACAACTCGGCCACCATCCCGCCCGGCAAACGCATCTTGCGCCCCTTGAAGTCCTTGATCGAGCGGATCGGTACCTTGGAGTGGATGATATTGGGCCCGTGTTGGATATGCCCGATATAGTACATATTGAACTTCTCGAAGAGCCCGCGGGTGATTTGGTTGCCGCCGAGCGAGAAGAAGAACACATCCCATTCGCTCGGCTGGCGCAGGCCGAGAGGGTAGGAGCTCAGGAACACCGCTGCCGGCATCTTGCCTGCCCAGTAAAGCGTGAAGGCGTTCATGGCCTCGAGAACGCCATTTTGCACCGCGTCGAATAGCTGCCATTCACCGACGACTTCCTTGGCGCCGAAGGGCTTGAAGGCGAGCTCGCCGTCCGTCTTTTCCACAATGCTGTTACACCACGCCTTAAACGTCTCCAGCCCGATCCCTCCGGGCCACGAAGTCTGGACCTTCCAGGTCGTGGTCTTGGCCTTGGCGGTTCCGATATAGGGAAACCCGACGACGGTTGCCGCCGCCCCGCCCGCGACCGCCGCCGTCTTCAGGAACTTGCGCCGGGATACCACCTGGGCCTCCGGTGACTGGTTCTCCTGTTTCTTATCCGTTTCGTTCATCGGCTTCCTCCTTTCACGGTAGGGAATGCGTCTCGCGTACTCCCAAATAAGCCAGCGGTCGTCCTCCTGGTCTTCCTTGCCCCCAGCCCCCTCAAACAGTGTTCTTGAACTTATGCAGCGATTCTCGTCATGTGCGCCATCAGAAAAGCCAGAAATGGAGGTGGTGCGGAATGAAAAGCCGTTCTATCTTCTACTGCAGGCTTCCCTCCGTGTCAAGGAAAAAGGGACTTCCGCATCCAGCCCGAGGCGTTTCGACGCGAAGAGCCCAAACTCGTTGACAACGCAAGAACCATCCCGTACGGTGCGGGCAGCCGTCGCTCCCGTCACCACGGTTTCGGACCCGACAGAAGACGCCAATTCCGTAAGTCCGGAGGGGAAGATCATGGCGCAGAAGATTGGCTTTATCGGACTCGGCATCATGGGCAAGCCCATGGCCCGGAACCTGCTCACGGCGGGTTATGCCCTCGCCGTCTATAACCGCTCCCGGCCAGCGATGGACGAACTTAGCCGGGCCGGAGCCACCGTGGGGTCGTCACCCAAGGACGTCGCGGCGGTGTCTGAAGTCGTGATCACCATGCTGCCGAACTCGCCCGACGTGGAGGCGATCGTACTCGGCACGAATGGCGTCCTGGAGGGGGCCAAGCCAGATACGATCTTGATCGACATGAGCACAATCTCGCCTCTGGTCTCTCAGAAGATCTATAAGGAAGCAAAAAACAAAAGGATCACGGCCTTAGATGCCCCCGTCAGCGGGGGTGAGAAAGGAGCCATCGAGGGGACGCTCTCCATCATGGTCGGGGGGGATCAGGAGGTCTTTGACGCTGTTGTTCCTATCTTCCAGGCGATGGGAAAGACGATCACCTACATGGGCCCGGCAGGCGCGGGCGGGTTTACGAAGCTGGCGAATCAGATCATTGTGGCGATCAACCTCACCGCCATCGGTGAGGCCTTGACACTCGCCGCAAAGGCCGGTGTAGACCCTGAGCGGCTGATCCAAGCTTTAAGCGGCGGCATGGCGGGCAGCCGGTGTTTGGACATGAAGGGACCGCAGATGATCAAGGGGAACTTCAAGCCCGGGTTCAAAACCGATCTGCACTACAAGGATCTGGGGCTGATCATGGAGGCAGCCCACGCCTTGCAGGTGCCCCTCCCCACCACGGCGGGTGTTCGGGAACTTTTCTCTGCGCTCCGGGTCAAGGGACGAGGGGGCTTAGATCACTCTGCCGTCATCACCATCTTGGAGGATCATGCCGGTGTCCACGTAGGCGCCCGTGGCTGACGGAGTCAGTACAGAAAGTGTACGCGGAGGTCGCGCTGGACGACCTGCTTGTACTCCTCGGCAAAGGCTTGGGCTTTTTCTCCTTCCGTCTCTCGGTACACCTCTAGCACATTGCCATTCTCGTGCCGGAACTGCGCGATGACCTCGTAACCCAGCTGGAGCGTGAGGACCGTTCGTGGTCGCCCTATGGCGTCAGGGTTGTCCCCCGTGACGTACCTCCCCCGTGCGTGATTTCGCGTGACGAAACACGTAAACTCATTCCCGAAGTGCTTCTTCACCAGCCCTTCGACCACCTTCTTGTCCACGTCTTTGCTCTGTACCGGCACCGGCCCCCCCCTCTACTATGCAGGCTCTACCACGACCGGGCCAAATTTGGGTACAACCACTCTCCCCCTCCCCGCGCGCGCCATGGCTCCCATGACGTCTCGAGCATCGAGTTCCCGCTGGACGGCGTCGCCGTGCTCAACAAAGTCTCCTGGCAGAACCAGGGTCGGGCCGCGCTCGCCTCCTGGACTCTTGACTGCAAACCGCACGTGGCACGGCGTGAACTCGGTTTGCGTTTCGATGGAGTACCCCCGGGGATAGCGCTCCTCCAGATACGCCTTCACCGACGATACGATGTGCGATAGTCGGTCAGTGTCTTCGACGATCATCCTGTCTCCTTCTGTTGTGATCGAGATATCCGGTCGCTTTCGAATGGAGGACCTCACATGCGATCTGATCCCGCTGAGGATGCTTCGATGGCCATGCGACCACCCTCGTGTCCACGTCTTTGCTCTGTAATGGAATCAGTCTCCCCACACAAGCTCTTGAATTACTGCTCCTGCGAAGAGGGAATCTATTCCCTTGAGCCCTCTGTCGTACGCGCCCAGCGTAAACCCTGGCGTCGGCGAAGTCAATTCTCGGTTGATGGTCTCGATAGAGTTCTGTAGCGTGACACACCTCTTTCTGTGGGGGGTACTTGAGCCCATTCTTTCGACAGACGGCAATATTACGCGGGTCAGCACAACTCTCCTCCGAACCCGAATAGAATATCGGCCGCACCACGCAGGCGCGGGTCCAAGTTATCGTGCGGTGGATTGTAGGGGACATTCGAGCCTATGCCCGCGAGATCGAGCAGCAAGGGCGCCAGTCGAACGTGTCGTAGAAGGTCGTGCGAAGGCGGGGTGACGAGCCGCCCCTAGTGGGAAATCACGCCTGCAGGGCCCAGAGGACATAGCGCAGGAGAGCAAACTCATAGGGCCGCCTCTATGCGCTCACAGAATGTTCGGAGCACTTTGATGCGGGCGTAATTCTTGTCGTTTGCTTCGACAAGAGTCCACGGGGCGTACTCACTGCTCGTCCGGTCCACCATGTCACACGTGGCTGTCACGTACGCGTCCCACTTTTTCCGATTGCGCCAGTCTTCCTCCGTGATCTTGTGGCGCTTGTATCCGGTCTTTTCACGCAGCTTGAAGCGCTTGAGCTGCTCATCCGCACTGATCGCGAGCCAGAACTTCGCCAGAATAATCCCGTGTTTGGTCAGGTCTTGCTCAAAGTCATTGATCTCACTGTAGGCTCGCATCCAGTCCGCCTCCGAACAGAAGCCCTCCACGCGTTCGACAAGTACCCGTCCATACCACGATCGGTCGAACAACGCGAAGCGTCCGAGACGAGGCACATGCCGCCAGAACCGCCAGAGATACGGTTGAGCCCGCTCCTCCTCTGTCGGTGCTGCAACCTGGATCACACGGTACGCCTGCGCCTCGAGCGCTTGTGTGACCCGGTGGATTGCGCCACCCTTGCCTGCAGCATCATTTCCCTCAAAAACTGCGACGACGGCATGCTTTCTGAATTTCTTATGGCGAACGAGCATGTTGAGCCGACCTTGATACTCACCGAGGCGATTTTCGTAGGTGGCGTCGGGACAGTTCTTGGACAGATCCAAAGCCGTCAACAAATTCTGCTTGCTCGACGGTGAGGCGATCGCCTGTGCCGACACCACTTGTAGAGGATTAGGTTGTTCCAGCCGCTTCTGGATCGCCGCAAGGGTCATCCGCCAAGTGGTGAGGTTCCGGTACCGTCTGTCCGCACTGGCGATCACGAACCAGGGGGCGTGGCCAGTGCTGGTGACGCGGGCGGCATGCTCCCCTACCTGATGAATCTTGTTCCAGCGCTTGAGATGGTCCCAGGCCGTATCAGGGATACGCCACCGCGCCGCGGGGTTCTTCTCCAGCTTTTTCAGCCGTTTCTTCTGTCGCTTCTGGGTGAGATAAAACCAGAACTTGAGGACCAGGGCACCTTCATCGGTGAGCATCTTCTCAAAGCGATTAATCTCTTGTAGGCCCTGTTCAAACTCGGCCTTGGAGATGGTGCCCAGCGTCCGGTCGCGGATCGGTTCTGCGTACCACGAGCCCATGAAAATACCAATACGCCCCTTCGGCGGTAGCGCCTGCCAGAATCGCCACATCCGCGGGCGTTCGCGTTCCTCATCGCTGGGGTCATCCATGGCGAACGTCGTGATGTAGTGCGAGTCCATCACATACTGGATGTCATTGGCCACCTCTTCCTTCCCAGAACCGTCCGCGCCCCCCATGACGATGATGACCGGAAAAGCCTTGCGTTCTGCAAGTTCAAATTGGGTGTCGAGCAACGCCTCTCGGAGGGGCGGCTCCTCTTTTTTATACGTCGCTTTATCTATCGTGTGATCAAGGCCAGCCGATACAAACATTATTCGTAACCTCTCTGGCCCCTCGCATTAGTCCCCATCGCTGGACCAAATCCTCGCCGGTCACATCATCCTTCCCCTCGCGTTTGGGAGGGTTAAAGAGGACGTGGTAGGTCCGGCCGGACATTCTTCGTCGAGGGCCCATTCGGCAAGCTCGCGGCACGGACTCAGGACAAGGCCCTTCGACTGAGTTCACGGTAACATCGCGCGCAATGCCGCTTCCAAAGTGGAGTGGTGAAACGTGTAGCCCGTTTCCTGGATGCGCTTGGGGAGGGCCCGCTGGCTGGCGAGCAGGACATCGGCAAATTCACCAAGGAGGATTTTAAGGCCGAACGCCGGTGCCGGGATAAAGGCGGGACGGTGAAGCACGTTTGCCAATGTCTGGGTGAATTCCCGATTGCGGACGGGAGTTGGAGCGGTGACGTTGACTGGCCCGCGCACGCTCGGATGCCCAAGGGCATGGAGGATGATCCCCACGACGTCCTCGATATGGACCCACGGCATCCACTGGTTTCCGTTCCCCAGTGGCCCGCCCAGTCCTAACTTGAACGGAAGCAGCATCTGCTTGAGCGCCCCCCCGCTCAGCCCCAAAACGATCCCGTTGCGGATCAGTACAACGCGAACTCCCAACTCCTCTGCCCGTCGGGCCTCGGCCTCCCACGCCTGACACACCTCGGCAAGAAAGTCTTTGCCGACACCGGACTCCTCGGTCAGTTCCTCCTCGCCTCGATTACCGTAGTACCCGACGGCCGAGGCACACACGAGCACACCGGGTTTGGACTTCGCCCCACTCATAGCCTCGATGAGGTGTTGGGTACCGATGACGCGGCTGTCCCGAATGGCGCGTTTCTTATACGCGTTCCATCGCCCGGCCACACTTTCACCCGCGAGATGAACCACGGCGCCAGCCCCCTGGATGGCCGCCTGGGGAGCAGGCTCCATCCTCGGCCGCCACCGCCACACTTCTTTCACGCCTGGCACGGCCGCCTTGGTCCGATCCGGACGACGACCGAGTGCTGTGAAGGTGTGACGCCGCTCCTTGAGCGTCGCACAGAGGGCCCTGCCGATGAACCCCGTCGCGCCTGTCACCAGTACGGGCGATGGAAATCCAGTCACCTGTGTTCCCTCCTCCTCGGGCCAACTCTAGGCAACTCGCCTCGGGGTGTCAAGGAGCAGACACCCAAAAAGGGCCAGCGCAGTCGCGCTGGCCCTTGGACGTGTCCCCAAAGCACAGCTTATTTCGGGAGATTGACCACGACGGACTTCACTTCGGTGTACTCGTCGATCCCTTCTTTTCCTCCTTCGCGGCCGAGGCCCGACTCCTTGAATCCGCCAAAGGGGGTTTCATGGGTGTATCCGGCCGCGTCGTTGACCCCCACGAGGCCGTATTCCAACGCCTCGGCGACGCGAAACATCCGGCCCGGATCCCTCGTGAAGAGGTAGCCGGCCAGGCCATAGTTCGTGTTGTTGGCCCGCTCCACGACTTCCTCTTCAGTTTGAAAGGTGAGAATGGGGGCCACCGGCCCAAAGGTCTCTTCACGAGCCACCCCCATGTCCTCGGTCACGTTCAGGAGCACCGTGGGGGCATAGAAAAACCCCTTCGCGAAGGCGCCCTCCTTCAGACGTCCTCCGCCGGTGGCCACCTTGGCACCCTGTTTCACGGCCCCATCGACCAGGCCGTTCACCTTGTCTAGCGTCTCCTGATTGATCAGCGGACCCACGAGGGCACCCGGCTCGAGGGCCGAACCCACCTTGATGGCCTTCACTTTTTCCACGAAAGCCTGTGTAAAGCGATCGGCGATGCTTTGGTGGACGTAGATGCGGTTCGCGCAGATGCACGACTGACCCGCGACCCGCAGATACTTGATCGCCACTGCCGCCTCGACCGCCGTGTCAAAGTCGGCATCCTCAAAGACGATGAAGGGCGCATTGCCGCCGAGCTCAAAGGAGACCCGTTTCAACTGTTCCGCGGCCCCGCGCATGAGGAACTTTCCCACCT
>CAZLDS010000008.1:0-76410 GCA_964558395.1 uncultured bacterium
TCCGCACGCCGGAAAATTGACGCATATCGAAAGGAGTTTACATGTGAATGAAACGGAGGCGCAGCTCTTTGCGCGGCTCAAGGAGGAAGATGCCGAATTCCGACGCCTCGCCGAAAAACATCGAGAGTTTGATCGCAAGATCATGGAGTTCGATCGCATCTACTACCTGACCAGCGACCAAGAGCGGAAGCGCAAAGAGCTGCAAAAGACAAAACTCAAGATCAAGGACGAAATGTACGCCATCATGCGTCGCCATATGCAGGCCCGAGATGCAACGATTATCCCATCTGGATCCCCTAGGCCAAGCCAGGATGGTGGATATCAGCGAAAAAGCTGACACCGCCCGTGAGGCGACAGCCCGAGGCGCCGTCCATCTCAAGCCCGAAACCCTCCAGATGATCATCGATACATCGATCCCCAAGGGGGATGTCTTAGCCGTAGCCCGCGTCGCCGGGATCATGGCTGCTAAGGGAGCCGATCGCCTCATCCCGCTCTGCCATCCCCTCCCGATCAGCTCAGTAGAACTCACGTTCATTCCCCATGCGGAAAGCGGAATTATCGAGATCGAGTCCCAGGTCAAAGTACATGGCAAGACCGGAGCTGAAATAGAAGCGCTCACTGCCGTCTCGATTGCCGCCCTGACGATCTACGACATGTGCAAGGCAGCGGAGAAAGGGATAACGATCGAGAACATCCGGCTTGTCTCCAAACGTGGGGGAAAGAGCGGCGATTACCGCCGCCCCAGTGAAAAGGATTGACCCTCTGCTCGGCGGATTTCCTCACGCCAAAGGCATCACGCGATGACCGGCTCGACCCAGGCACTTTTCTTCTATACTCCAAAGTACGAGGAGTTTGACTACGGTCCCAGCCACCCGATGAAGATCCGCCGCCTGAAGCTTACCCACGACTTGATTGACGCGTATGGCCTCCTGGGCCCTGCCCACGTTCGCCTGACTGACGTCCCGGAAGCCCCCCAAGAAGCTCTTCTCCGTGTTCACACGAAAGAGTATCTCGACGTGTTGCGCGCTGCAAGTGACGGACTCCCTCCGCCCAACTCCTGGCATTTCGGCCTCGGGGCGGAAGACAATCCGGTCTTTCCTGGCCTCTTCACGTATTCCAGTTTGCTGACGGGCGCCTCGCTGGAGGCGGCTCACCGTTTGGCATCCGGGGAGGCCTCCCGCGCCTTCAATATTGCCGGGGGCCTGCACCACGCCGCATCCAATCGCGCCTCTGGCTTCTGCTACATCAATGACGCGGCTGTGGCGATCAGCTTCCTAGTCGATCAGGGGCTCCGTGCGGCCTACATTGACATTGATGCCCATCACGGGGACGGGGTCCAAGAGGCCTTTTACGATACGGATCAGGTGTTGACCATCTCCATCCATGAGACGGGACTCACGCTGTTCCCCGGCACCGGGTTCCCCGAGGAAATAGGAACCGGGGACGGGGAAGGGTATTCGGTCAACCTCCCCCTCGCCCCGGAAACCGACGACGAAATCTTCATCGAGGCGTTTGAGAAGACGGTGCCTCCCCTGCTTGAAGCCTTTCGTCCTGATGTAATCGTCACCCAGTTGGGAATCGACGGCCACCGGAATGACCCCTTGTCCAACCTGCGACTGACGCTGGGGGGCTTCCTCCGGGCGGTGAAGCAGTTCGAGCAGACTCCCGCGCGCTGGCTGGCCCTCGGCGGCGGGGGATATTACGTGGGGAATGTCCCCCGAGCCTGGACCGCGGTCTGGGCCCTCATGGTCGGGATTGAGATTCCTCCGGAACTACCACCGACCTTCCTGTCACAGTTCCGCGCTGAAGGATATCCCGAGTCCTCCCTCACCGATCCGCCGTACCGGAGTCAATGGGCGCAGAAAGAAGAAGCACGGCGCTATGCCCGGACACAGGTGCGCCGTGTTCGTGAGCTCATCTTTCCCCACTTAGGGATCCGAAACTGACCCAATCCAGAAGGGAGGTTGACATGGGACCTTAAGTATGGACCAGCCCTTGCAAGACTGGAGATGTACCGGAAGGTATCGAGGAGGGAATCATGGCGATGCAAGATAAGATCTTGACGTGCGTAGAGTGTGGAAAGGAATTTGCCTTTACGGCTGGGGAACAGGAGTTCTTCGCTCAGAAGGGATTCACTAACGAACCAAAACGCTGCAAGAGCTGCAAGGCGACGAGACGGGGGGGCGGGCTGAGCTCCGGACCGAGGGAGATTTTCGAGGCGGTATGTTCCCAGTGCGGCGAGGCAACCACCGTTCCTTTCCGGCCTATGCCGGACCGCCCGGTATTTTGTAGGCCGTGTTACCAGGCACGGCGCGCAGGGGCGGTCCAGGAACTCTCCTAGTGCAGTTCCAGTCATTGCCCGCTCCAACCGACGACCGGGCCAAGGAAGCTGGCAAGCGTAGTCTTGGCAGAGCACATCTCTGTATCTGTAATTGCAATCGGCGAGAACAGCTGGAACGGGACTAGGCACACCCCTTATTATGCTTCGACCAAAAGCCACCTTCGGGTGGCTTTTGTCTGTGCGGTCCTGGCGCCAATTCGCGTTGCAAGAGCCTGCAAAGTATAGTATATATACGTAATTAAGGACTCTTCCTCTCGAAGAGGCTTCTCTATGACTACCCGTGAGCAGAATCCAGGTCTCCTCTTGCGCCAGATCCCCCCAGTCGATGAAGTCCTCCAGGACCCAGTCGTCCAGCAGCTTCTTGAGGCGCATCCCCGGTGGGTCGTAGTCGAAGCGATCCGGGAGACCCTTGAGGAGCAGCGACAACGCGTACTTAGTCGCCTACGCGAAGGAACGGAGGCGTCCGTTCCCGATCTGCCGACACTGCTCGGACAGGTCGACCTGAAGGTCCTGGACCGGTCTCGCCCAAGCCTACGGCGGGTAATCAACGCCACTGGCGTCATCCTGCACACAAACCTGGGTCGAGCTCCGCTCTCTCCTGAGGCCCAAGCCAGCGTGCAAGAAGTCGCGCAGCATTACTCCACCCTCGAATTCGACCTTCGGGAAGGGACCCGTGGCTCGCGTCAGGTGCACGTGGAGGGGCTGCTCACCCGCTTGACAGGAGCCGAAGCGGCTCTCACCGTAAACAACAACGCCGCCGCAGTCCTCTTGAGCATCAATACGATGGCCGAAGGCCGAGAGGTCGTTGTCTGCCGGGGTGAGCTAATAGAAATTGGGGGCTCGTTTCGAATCCCAGACGTGATGCGAAAGGCGGGTGCCGCCCTGAGAGAGGTAGGCACTACCAACCGGACCCACACCAAAGATTATGAAGAGGCGATTGGCGACCGGACCGCTCTCCTGCTGAAGGTCCACCCCAGTAACTTCCAGATCGTGGGCTTTACCAGCGAGGTGTCCCTCGGGGACCTCGTGGGCTTGGGCCGCCGCAAAGGCGTCCCCGTCATGCTGGACGCGGGGAGCGGGGCGCTCATGGATCTCACGCCCTTTGGCCTCAAGGGAGAACCGACCGTTCAGGAGGCCCTGGGGAGCGGAGCAGATCTGGTCACCTTCAGTGGAGATAAACTGCTCGGGGGGCCCCAAGCAGGCATCGTCGTAGGAAGGAAGGTCGTGATCGAGCGGCTCCGGAAGAACCCTCTGGCTCGAGCGGTTCGCATTGATAAGCTCTCCCTCGCGGCGCTCGAGGCCACGCTTCGCAGCTACCTGGACGAGGAGAAAGGTCTCGGCACCATTCCCGCCCTGGCGATGATCACCTGCCCCGTCGAGGAAATCCGGCAGCGAGCAGAGCGAGTGCAAGCGGGCCTGCAAGCGCAGGCACCTCCATCGGTCCTAGTGACCATCGAGGAACAACGGTCGGAGGTAGGAGGGGGGGCGCTTCCCGCCGCGAGCCTCCCCACCTACTGTATCGCGATTCAGTCGTCACAGATCGCCTCGAATCGACTGGAGGCTGCCTTGCGAGGTGCGGATCCAGCGGTAGTGGGACGGATCAAGGGGGAGAGAGTCCTTCTCGACCTCCGAACCGTCCGGGGGGATGAGGTAGGGCCCTTGATCGGCGCGGTCGGTCCAATCCTTGCGCGTGAGCCGGGCCCATGAGTGAGTCACACGCCAGTTCCATTCTTTCTACGCTTACCCGGGAAGAGGCCTTTCATCTCGCCCAATCGGAAAAGACGGAGCCGAAAGTCCTCGAGCACTTGCCCGCCCGCTTCCCTGATGACGAGGAACTGTGGAAGCTCCTCCTGGCCAATACGCAAACGCCCCTGGGCACTCTGGTCTATATGGCGGAACGGGCGCCAGCCTCCGTCGTCGCGGATCTCCTAGAGGATCGGGTCTTCCTCTTGCACAACCCGGTCGTCGGCCATGCCCTCCTCAAGAATTCCACCCTGACCGAGGGGGACCGGCGGAAATTGCATTGGATCCTGCAGGAGACGACGAAGGAGGAGCGAGAACGAAAGAAAACTCTCCTTCAGTTGATCAGAGAGATGAGCGTCGGGCAGAAGTTGGCGCTAGCGAAGAAGGGAAATAAGAACGCCCGGATGATCCTGGTCAAGGATCCCAACGAAATGATCTCCCTCGAGGTGGTGAATAGTCCAAGGATTACCGAGGACGAGGTCCTTTCGATCGCACAGATGCGGGATGTCTCTGATAAGGTCCTCAGGGCGATCGCGAATATCAGGCGCTTCCGGACCAGTAAGGTTGTGGTCATGAGCCTCCTCCACAACCCCAAAACCCCCGTCGGGGTGTCGCTCGGCTTGGGGCTCCCGAGTCTCACCGATAGGGATCTCCAGCGATTGGCCCGAGATCGCAACATTCCTGCCGCGGTCTCCCGGGCGGCCCAACAGATTCTGGAACGTCGGGCGAAGGGCCCGATAAAGAAAAAGTAGCGCGAGGCATCATCGATACGTCTCGCGGATCAACAAGTCTTCACCACGTTGCATTACCCTCGATGAAGAAAGGTGTCCTCATAGTTCTCGAAGGCATTGATGGATCGGGGAAGGCAACGCAGACCCGTCTTCTCTATGAGTATCTGAGTGAGCGAAGTCTCACCTGTTCCCTTCTGAGCTTTCCCTGCTACGATGGATACTATGGCCGCCTTGTTGCGCGATACCTGAATGGAGAATTCGGTGACGTATTCCAGGTGAGCCCATATCTTGCCTCGCTCCCGTACGCTGGCGACCGCTTAGAGCATCGTGACCGTCTCTGGGAAAAACTGGGGGCAGGCGAGATCGTTGTCGTTGACCGATATGTGGCATCAAATGCGGCACATCAGGGGGCGAAGCTTCCGGTTGAACAGAGAGCCGACTTCGTCAGCTGGATTGAGGAGCTCGAATACACGATACACGGAATTCCGCGAGAGCATCTTGTGTTTTATTGCAGAATTCCCGTGAGCCTGGCTCAGCAACTCGTTGACAAAAAAGACACGCGCCGGTATACATCACATAGGCGCGACATTCACGAGAAGGACGCGACATACCTTCAGAACGTCTGCGCGCAATATGATTGGTTGGCCCAGAGGTACGGTCATTGGGAAAGCATTGACGCTGTGGACTCCGCGGGGAGCCTTCGCAATCCAGAGACTGTCCATAAGGAAATTGTGCACCGCCTCGAGAGGCGGTTCCCGCTGTGAGCGTGCGGCTGACACCGCAGAATCCTCGCAGTTCCAATACGATGGAGTGAAGTCCGATGGCTCTTTCTGACATCCTCGCCCAGGGACACGCGGTCTCGCTTTTGCGGCGGGCCATCGAGACCGGTCGCCTCCCCCATGCCCTCCTCTTCACGGGACCGAAAGGCGTCGGCCGGCTGCTGACAGCGGTGATGGTGGCCAAGACGCTAAACTGCCACGGCGGGACCACGGGAGATTGCTGTGACAGATGCCCCGCGTGCACCAAGATCGCTAAGGGGATCCACCCGGACGTCCATCTTGTGGCTCCGGAAGGCGCGACCCTGAAAATCGACCAGATCCGCACCCTCGCCCAAGAGGCAGCCCTCAGGCCTTATGAGGGACGGCGAAAGGTGTTTATCCTTGATGATGCCGAGACCATGACGGAGCAGGCCCAAAACGCCCTCCTGAAAACGCTCGAAGAGCCACCAGGGGCCACGCTCCTGGTCCTCATTGCGCCCGAGGCCTCGGCGCTCCTTCCCCCGATCACTTCTCGCTGCAGCCAGATTCGCTTTGCCCCACTTCCCGAAGACACGATCGCCGCCCGGCTCCAAGCGCAGGGGTGCGATCAGGGAGAGGCCTACCTCCTGGCCAGTCTCGCGGGGGGAAGCCTGGGCCGCGCGCAGGGGCTCCGCAGCAGCGCCCTTCAGGAACTTTGGGACCTCGTGGAGCAGACCGCTGGCCTCCCCCCCGGAAAGACATCCCCGGTGCTCGAACTGACCGAGCGGATCGTCCGCCAGAAGGAGACGCTTCCCCTCTTCCTGGAGGCCCTCCTCGCCTGGTGCCGGGATCTCTTAGTTGCGAAGGTTACACGCCAAGAGGCGCTCTTGGTGTATCGAAACCATGGACCGGCCCTCAAGCGGCAGAGCGAACGCCTCGCACCAACCCAACTCTTGGCCATGTATCAGACCGTCAAGCAAACCGTCGATCGAATCGGCCGATATGCGAATCCCCGGCTCAGCCTGGAGGTGATGTTCCTCAGGCTCCGGGACCTTCAGGCCGCCTGAGGGGATTTACCTATGGTGGTCAAAGTCTATCTCGACGAGCGAGAGTGGTATTACGAGGCAGGGGAGTTGTCTCTGAAGGTCGGGGCACAGGTACTAGTGGAACACGCCGAGCGGCTCCGCGTGGGCAAGGTAGTGGGCAAAGCTCCCTACTTCCCCCAAAAGTGCAAAGAAAGGCTAAGGCCGGTCGTACGCGTCGCCACGGCGGAAGACCTGGAACGCGCCCGCCGGGCCAGCGACCGGGAACGTGAGACCTTCGACATGGCCGCGCGTTTCGCACAGACGCGAGACCTCCCCATGAAGGTCGTGCAGGTCCGATTGACCAGCGATCGAAAAAAGCTCACGGTCTTCTTCACCGCAGAACAGCGGGTCGACTTTCGGGAACTGGTCCGCGATCTCGCCCATCGCCTCCGGGCCAGGATCGAGATGAGACAGATTGGCGCGCGCGATGAGGCAGCGATGACCGGGGCGGGCCTCGGATCGTGCGGGCGGACACTCTGCTGTAAGAGTTGGCTGCCCAACTTCCATCCCGTCACCATGAAGATGGCCAAGGAACAAAAACTCTCTCTGAACTCCACCAAGATCACCGGGGTCTGTGGCCGTTTGAAGTGTTGCTTGGCCTTCGAGTATCCGATTTACAGTGAACTCGCCAGGGTGCTGCCCAAGGTGGGCCACCCCGTCGACACGCCCCAAGGACCGGGGATCGTCCGAGGGCAAAATATCCTCCGCGAGTCGGTCACGGTCCAGCTCGAGACGGGGGGCTCGCTCCAGGTCACCCTTGAGGAGATCATGCACATTGCGACCGCCCGGTACGACGAACGAAACGGCGCTCAGCCGTTTCCCAACTGTTGCGACGACGGCGGCTGCAGCGGGGGAGGATGTGGCAACGGACGTGCTAACGACCTATGAGGAGGAGAGACGAGACAGGCAGCGATGAGCGATCGGGCTTTTTATATCACCACCCCGATCTACTATGTCAACGACGTCCCCCACCTCGGTCACGCCTACACCACGATCCTGGCCGACACCGTCGCCCGCTTCAAGCGATTCACCGGCCATCGGGTCTTCTTCCTGACGGGGACCGACGAGCACGGGGATAAGATTGCGCAAGCGGCAGCCAAGGCTGGCGAGGACCCACGCGCGTATGCTGACCGCATCAGTGCCGTCTTCCGCGAGACCTGGAACGCCCTGAAGATCACTTACACGCACTTTATCAGAACCACCGACCCTTCCCATCAGCGGTTGGTCCAGAATCTCCTGCAACAGATCTACGACAACGGAGATATCTACGTCGGCGATTACGGAGGCAAGTACTGCTTCGGCTGTGAACGTTTCTACACCGAACGAGAGCTTCAAGATGGCAAATGCCCCGATCATCAGGTCGAGCCAACCTTCATCAGGGAGCGAAACTACTTCTTTCGAATGAGCAAGTACCAGGGGCGGCTGGTCAAGCACCTTGAGGAACATCCGGACTTCATCCGTCCGGAGCGGTACCGAAACGAGGTGCTGGCCTTTCTCCGCGAGCCGCTCGAGGACCTCTGTATCTCGCGACCAGTCAGCCGCTTGAGCTGGGGCATCCCGCTCCCCTTCGATTCGAACTACGTCACCTACGTGTGGTTCGACGCTCTGATCAATTATCTGAGTGGTGTGGACTATCCTGACAGCGACGTGTCTCGAACGTTCTGGTCTGAGGCCAATCATCTCATCGCGAAAGATATCGTCAAGCCCCACGGCATTTACTGGCCGACGATGCTGTGGGCGGCCGATATTCCCCTCTACCGACATCTGCATGTGCACGGATACTGGAACGTGGAATGGGGGAAAATGTCTAAGAGTCTGGGAAACGTCATTCGCCCTCTCGACCTCGCTCACAAATACGGCCACGATACGCTGCGCTACTTCCTCCTCAGGGAAATGGTGTTCGGACTGGACGCCAGTTTTAGCGAAGAGGCGCTGATCAATCGGCTGAATTCCGACCTGGCCAACGATCTGGGCAACTTGGTCAGCCGCGTTTTGGCGATGATCGAAAAGTATCTGAACGGGAGGATCCCGGACCTGCCAGGCCCAGAAGGTTCCCACGATCAAGAGCTACGCCATCAAGCCGACGTCAGCCGCGCAACCATCACGAGAGCCGTGGATGAATTGGCCTTCAACCGTGCGTTGGAATCCCTTTGGGAACTCGTGAATGCCACCAACAAGTATATCGACAGCACGAAACCTTGGGAAATCACCAAGAAGAACCGTCAGGCTCTCGAGCGGGTCCTCTCCCACGCCTGGGAAGCCGTGCGCATTGTGGGCCTTTTGCTTTCTCCCTTCTTGCCGGATACCGGGCAAGCCATCGCGGATCAATTGGGCATTGACGGGGACGTCGAAGGAGCCCGCATCGAGCAGGCTGCATGGGGAAGCCGCCCAACCGCCGGCATGATCCGAAAGGGGCCGCCGCTTTTCCCGCGCATGGAAGGGGGCTTTGCGGCGGTCCGCGCCCAAGAGGATCCTGAGCCAGCCATTCCAGAGATCAGCCTTGCGGAGTTTCAACGGCTCGACCTCAGGGTGGCTGAAATCGTGCGCGTCGAAGCCGTCGCCGGGTCGAAAAAGCTCCTCAAGCTCACGCTCCGCGTGGGTGACCAAGAACGGGCCATGGTCGCGGGGCTGCAAGGGCAGTATCCGACCGAAGCGCTACTCGGTAAGAAAGTGGCGGTCATTATGAATCTCAAGGCGGCGAAAATCCGGGGAATCGAATCACAGGGGATGGTCCTGGCCGCCGAAGATGTCGAGGGGCGTATCGTCCTCCTGACGCCAGATAGGGAAATTCCTCCTGGTTCCAAGATCCGTTGAAACCACTGACCGGGAATGCGTCAGTCTCCTTCTACCCGGATATCCTGTCGGGGGAAACGCCCACGGACTGTGCACCCGCCGGCCGAATGTCTAAAAACAATGCAGCGTCTGGGAGGGTCGCAGGACGCCTGGAGCTCAGCGCTTCGTTAGGTAATAGCGGCGTGTTCGGGATGGGGGAGTGTCTGATGACAGGCGGGGCAGACCTCGTGGAGGTCCGCATGCCCGCTGAACGCGGAATCAATCCACTGCACCGGCTGAACCCAGATCTTACATGCCTGGCAGTACAGCATTTGTGCACACCTCCCGCGGACTCATTTTTACAGCAATGAACGTGCCAAAGTGCAGCTTTCTAGGGGACACGACGGTCTACTTGCTGGACAAGTCTGGCGCGTGATAACGTAACCAGCCCAGTAACCGTATGGGGCCCTAGAGAAGTAATTGTAGAGAAGCACGCAAGGAAGGGACCCACTGGGGGATGGATGCAGCGAGGACGGCTGGGTTGTCAAGGCGACAGGACCCGTTGGCCTCAAGGAGATTCACGGCTGGGGTTCGTGCCATGGAAATGACGACTGGAGTAGAGCCTGCGCCGATCCTCGTATGTCGTGAGGTCTCAGGCGGGTACGCGGTGGATTCACAGCCCCACCGCGAGGTCCTCAAGTCTATCTCATTTCAGGTGCGGGCCGGAGAGTGCCTCAGCATCACCGGCCCGTCTGGCTCCGGCAAATCGGCCCTTCTTCGTCTCCTCAACCGCTTTGATGACCCCCAACAGGGTGAGATTTGTTTCCATGGAAAGTCTTTGTACAGCTTCGACCCCCTGGAAATCCGGAGGCGCATCGCGCTCGTCCTGCAGCAACCCGTGATGTTCTACGGCACGGTTCGGGAAAATCTGCTTCGGCGTCCAGGCAGACAACACCCTCCAGAGGCCGCCCTGGTCCAGGCGCTGGAAGAGGTAGGGTTGGATCGGCTCTTTCTCGACCGCAATGCCACGGAGCTTTCTGGTGGAGAGAAGCAGCGAATCTCCATTGCGCGATCGCTTCTCGGGGGGCCCGAGATCCTCCTCTTGGACGAACCGACATCGGCCCTCGATGCACGCAGTCTCCACCTCGTGGCCCACCTGATCATCCAGCTCAACCGAGTCAGGGGTCTGACGCTGATTGTCGTCACCCACCAAGCCGAGCTGATTCACCGCCTGGGAGGGCGGGTGTTGCTCCTCGAAAGGGGTCGCATCGTCCGGGAAGTACGGGCAGAAGAGGCGTCCAGCCTGCTGGAGGAGCGCGGATGAAGCCGATCATTGATGTGGGAACCCTCCATCTCCTGCTTGCGCTCGCCATGATCGCCGCCGTACTCGCCATCTCCTACCGCGAACGTCTTGGCCTGGAACGGGATCTCATCATCGCGACTGCTCGAACGTTCCTCCAGCTCTTCGTGGTCGGCTACTTCCTCGTGTATCTCTTCGCCTGGGACCGATGGGAGTTCGTCCTTCTCACCTTCATGCTGATGCTTGCTGCCGCGTCCTGGATTGCGGTGGGCAGGCTCACCCGGCCGCTGCCCGGGGCGCGCTGGATCGCGGTCGTGTCCCTGGCCGTGGGAAGCGCCATCACGCTCGTCTTCGTGACCCACGTCGTGATTGGGGTCGAGCCGTGGTATGACCCTCGCTACGTCATCCCCATCGGCGGGATGATTCTGGGGAATGCTATGACGGGCGCGGCGCTGGCAGGGGAGCGATTCCAGGGTGAGCTGCGCAGCCGCGTCGAGGAAGTAGAGACTTTGCTCGCCTTGGGATTCGCAGGGTTGGAGGCGGTACAGGATCTTTACCGGTCTGCCATTCGCGCGGCCATGATTCCCACCATTAACGCCATGCTGGCGGTCGGGATTGTGCAGCTGCCCGGGATGATGACCGGGCAGATTCTGTCGGGCACGTCCCCCTTGATCGCGGTGAAGTACCAGGTGGTGGTCATGCTCATGATCACCTGCGCCGTAGCCCTGAGTTCCTTCCTCTTTCTCCAACTCGCCGTGAGGCGCTACCTCACCGCCGCCCACCAGCTCCGACGACACCTCATCGTCTGAGCGTCCGACGCAGAATGACTGATCACGTGTTGATCTTCACGATCCCTTTCGGTACCATAGAGTGTTACCTCCGGAGACCGTAGTGAGTTATCGCGCCGTCATCTTTGATCTCTTCGATACGCTCGCGGACTTCGTGCGAGATCGCCTCCCCCTCATCCACATCGACGGGGAAGTCATCCGCTCCACCACCGCCGTCGTCTATCCTCTGTTTGCGGAACGGTACACGCAAATTTCACTCGAGACGTTTTACCGGGCGTTCCGAGAAAGCTTCGATGAGGCAGCGCGCCTTCGGGAAGAAGAGCAGCGTGAAGTGTCAGCCCACGAACGGTTCCAGCTGTTCTTCCACAAGCTCCAACTCGCGGTGACCCCAGAGACCGACCCCTTTCTATCCAGTCTGCTCGACGCCCATATGGGGTGTCTCGCCGACGCCGTTCACGCCCCGCCGGAGCGCGTCGAGCTGCTTGAGTGGTTGCGGCCTAGGTATCAGCTTGGCCTCATTTCCAATTTCGATCACGGCCCCACGGCTCGCCAAATCCTAGACCGCACCGGGATGACCTCCCTCTTCGATCTGATCCTGATCTCCGACGAGCTAGGGCAACGCAAGCCCCATGCGGCGATCTTCGAGATGGCGTGTCGGGCCCTGCGGATTCGCCCGCAAGAGGCCATCTTCATCGGGGATAGCCCCGGCATTGACGTCGCCGGGGCCAAGGCGGTGGGCATGGCAGTCATCTGGTTGAATCGGAGGGGAGAACACCTCGATGAATCTATCCCGCCACCGGATCACACGGTGTCCCACTTAGAAGAGATCAAGGAAATCTTGGCCTGAGGGGCACTGGGTCCCGCTGTACCCCCTCTGACCATCGACCAAAAAAAGACCACGCCGCCACAAACTCGGGGCGTGGCCTATCCTTTCGAGGCCTAGTTACGCTTCTCTAACGGCACATAGTCGCGTTTCGCGGAACCAATATAGAGCTGCCGGGGGCGGGCAATCTTTTGTTCGGGATCGGTCAGCATCTCTTGCCACTGGGCGAGCCAGCCGGGCGTCCGGCCGATGGCGAAGAGGACCGGGTAGATGTCCACCGGGAAGCCCATCGCCTGGTAGATAATCCCCGAATAGAAATCGACGTTCGGGTAGAGCCGGCGGCTGACGAAGAAGTCGTCCTCCAGCGCGATCCGCTCCAGCTCTAACGCGATGTCCAACAGGACGTTGCGCCCCGTCACCAAGAAGACCTGCTCCGCCGTCTCTCGGATGATCTTGGCCCGGGGATCGTAGTTCTTGTACACCCGGTGGCCGAAGCCCATGAGGAGCGCCTCGCGTGCCTTCACCTTCTTGAGAAACTCCCCCACCTTGGCCTTGGAGCCGATCTCCCGCAGCATGCGGAGGACCGCCTCATTGGCCCCCCCGTGCAGGGGGCCGTAGAGCGCTGCCGTGGCCGCGGCGACGGCCGAGTAGGGATCAACGTGGGAGCTGCCCACACTGCGCATGGCATTGGCACTACAGTTCTGTTCGTGGTCCACGTGCAGGATGAAGAGCACGTCCAACGCCTTCTCGAGGACCGGGTCCGGCTTATACTTGAGCTCCGTGGCCTTGAAGAGCATGTTGAGGAAGTTGCCACTGTAGCTGAGATCGTTGTCGGGGTAGGCATACGGCATCCCGAGGCTGTGCCGGTAGGCGAAGGCCGCCAGGGTCGGCATCTTAGCGATGAGCCGGTAGATCTGCCGCTCGCGATTGGCCGGGTCCATAATGTTCTTGGCATCCGGGTAGAAGGTCGAGAGCGCCCCCACAGTCCCGGCCAGGATCCCCATCGGGTGGGCGTCGTAGTGGAAGCCCTCCATGAACTTCTTGATGTTTTCGTGGATCATGGTGTGGTGGGTGATGTGGTAGACCCACTCGTCCAGCTGCGGGCGGGTGGGGAGCTCCCCGTGGAGGATCAGATAGGCGGTCTCGAGGAACGTGCTTTTCCCCGCCAACTGCTCGATGGGGTAGCCCCGGTATCGGAGGATCCCCTTGTCCCCGTCGATGAAGGTGACCGCGCTCTTACAGGAGGCGGTGTTCATGAAGGCGGGATCGTAGCTCAGCAGCCCGAAGTCGTCGTCGGCCGCCCGGATCTGCCGCAGGTCCATCGCCCGAATGGCCCCGTGTTCCACCGGGACCTCGTAGGTCTTGCCGGTGCGGTTGTCCGTAATGGTCAAGGTGTCCTTCGCCATTTCCGCACTCCTTTCAGCCAGTCCGCGCATTCAATCCGGTCCGTCCCATGAGCCCTCCGGGCCCCCTATCACTGGTCATAAGTATGGCACAACGCGGCCGGAACGCCAACCGGAGAAAGCACCCCCATACCACTCTCTCCCCCCGCTTCTCCACCTTCGTGGACCCCGGGCTCCCCGCACGCGCAACACCGTCGGCAGGGCATTCATTCCAGCGGTTCCGCAGGCTTACAGCCTCTCAGGCAAGCTCCAACAGGCGCACCAGACGTCCCCGGTCAAAGCCTACCACGATGTCCCCGTTGACGATGATCACCGGAATACTCAATCGACCGGTCCGGTGGGTCAACTCCTTTCGAGCCGTATCGTCCTCGGCGATATTCTTGGCCGTAAAACTCACACCCTGTTGCGACAGAAACTCCATCGCCGAATGGCAAGAGCCTCACCCAGTGGCGTAATAGACCGTGACTTCCTTTGTCATCCGAGTCCTCCTCTGCTCGCAGAGTGGGTCGGTCGAGTTTACCCGGTCAGGCAACAATTGCAAGCCCCCACATAGCCGGTGCCGTACGCAGGGGACCACCGATTATTGGGAGGCTAACGCCTCGAGCAATAATATGCTATGATCCTAGGCGTCCGCACCTGGACGGGAGGGGTCAATATGCCGCTCAAGGTCTACGGGGTCAATTTCATGGTTCAGGTCCTCTCCGAGCCACCGGCAGGCTTGACGATCCACTGTCCGCGAGGCTCCCCGATGCGATACGGCCGCGTGGTCGCCACGGGGGATGGGTTTGATGCCGGGGCCAATGCGTTCCGAGAGATGCCAGACGTGGGTGCCCTGGTAGCCTTCGAAGAAAGCCCCGAGGGGGTGGAGGGGCACTATTTCTACCAGGGGGAAAACGAGTATCGAGTGCTCCACCTTGATACGGTGATCATCGCCTTCCCGCAGGAATGACGGTTTCCCGCCCGCCCGCCAGATTCCTCGTCGTGCTGAACGCCCTCTCCCCGCGACTCGGGATTGGGTGACGGAAAGCCTGGCCTCCGCGAAGACATGAAACCACGGTCAGTGAGCGAAGAGATGGCGACCCCTCCGATGATCCGTTTGATCCAAGTCAGCAAGATTTACTACAAGGGGCCACAGCCAATCCCGGCCCTTCAGGGGGTGACCCTGGAAATCTGCCGGGCGGAATTTGTAGCCGTGATGGGGCCAAGTGGCTGTGGAAAGAGCACGCTCCTCCATCTCATGGCTGCCATTGACCGATCCACTAGCGGCGAGGTGTGGTTTGAGGACCAGTCCTTGAGTGCGATGCATGAGAAGGAACTCACGCGCTTCCGCCGAGAAAAGGTGGGTATCGTCTACCAGCTCTATAATCTTCTTCCGCATCTGACCCTCTGGGAAAATGTTGCGCTGCCTCTCCTGTTGGCCGGAAGCTCGCTAACCGATATCCAGCAACGGGCGGCAGACGTGGTCAAGGCCTTTGATCTCACGGAGCGGGCCGATCACTGGCCACATCAACTCTCTGGGGGAGAAATGCAGCGGGCCGCCGTGGCCCGAGCAGTCATCAGCCGCCCCCCGCTGCTTCTGGCCGACGAACCCACCGGGAACCTCGATTCGAAGGCCGGAGAGGCGGTCCTCGGACTCTTACACACCCTCAATCGGGAGGAGGGATATACCGTCGTCCTGGCCACTCATAGTCAGGAGGCGGCCTCCTACGCCAACCGGATTGTCCGCCTCCGTGACGGACGGATCTTGCAATGATCCACAGGATCTCGGCGTTTCTCCTCCTCCTCGGGCGTGGGCTAACGCAGTTTCCCCTCCGCGCAACCCTGACGCTATTCGGCATCGCCATTGGCGTCGCGGCATTCGTCGCCATCCAGCTGGCGAATCACAGCATCCTGGCCTCCTTCCACCGAACCATCAATGCGGTCGCAGGCCGAAGCACCCTGGTCGTCACCGCGGGAGAGGCGGGATTTGACGAGATCTTCCTGCTCAAGGTGCAAGCGGCGCAGGCAGTCGAATACGCGGCCCCGCTCATCACGAGTATCGCACCGGTGGAAGGACCGCGGGGAGAAGTGCTCCTGGTCCTGGGGGTGGACCTTTTGGCCGAAGAAGCCTTTCGCGAATACCGGCTGACGGGGCAGAAGGACGCGGTCAACCTCAAGATGCTCCTGCAGCCGGAGACCCTCTTTCTCTCGCAGTCGTTCGCTGCGACTCACCACCTCACGGTGGGGGAACCCATTACGCTCCTCACTGGAAGCCGTCACCGCACATTTATCATTCGGGGTCTCTTGGAACCCCGAGGACCCGCCCGAGCTCTGGAGGGACATCTGGCCGTCATGGATATCGCCACTGCCCAGGCCGCCTTTGACAAGATCGGGAGGCTGGATCGAATCGATATTGTCCTTCGGGACGGAGCCGGGATCGACTCGACAGCTGCCGAACTCGAACAGGTGCTCCCCAAGTATCTCAAGGTGAGACGACCCGAGCAACGCAATCGCCAGGTCGAAAAGATGCTGGCAGCCTTCCGATTGAACCTCAACGCCCTGAGTGCCATCGCACTCGTGGTGGCGGCATTCCTCATTTACAATACCCTCTCCCTTTCGGTCATCCACCGGCGACAGCAGATCGGCATCCTCCGTTCCCTGGGGGTCAGCACGGGCGAGGTGGTTACCCTCTTTGTCGGCGAGGCCCTGGTCCTGGGAGGGGTCGGCTCACTTTTGGGTCTCGGCCTTGGTACCTTCCTGGCGAGCCAGGTCCTCGAAACGATCTCACAGACCGTGTCAAACTTGTATAGCTTCATCCGGGTCACCCGGGTAGACGCTGATGTCCTCACCCTCACGGTTGCGCTCGGCCTCGGTCTTTCGTTTGCGTTGATCGCAGCCCTGTATCCCAGCTTTCAGGCAGGCAGGGTCTTTGTTCGCGAGTCCCTCGATCCACCGCTCGCCGGTGAGGAGGTCCGCGGATCCACAGTGCTCTTGCTGCTCGGTCTCTTACTCCTCGCGGGAGCCTACTGGGCCGCAGGGCAAAGCCCAGTGGCCGACACGCCACTGTTCGGCTATCTCGCCTTGGTGCTCCTCATCCTGGGCGGAGCCTCGCTCACACCGTGGGCCATTCTGGGTTTCGCCCGGATGCTCCGTCGCGTCGGACGGCGGGTAGGGAGAAGTGAAGGACTCCTCGTCGCCGCACATCTGAGAGGGTACCAGGGGAGGCATGCCGTGGCGGTAGCGGCGATGATGACCGCCCTCGCCATGCTGATTGGAGTGGCGATTATGATCGGGAGCTTTCGCCGGACGGTAGAAATCTGGGTGGAGGAGACGATCCAGGCGGATCTGATCGTGACACCCACGTCCCGGTTTACCAGGGGAGTTTACGCACTCCTCCCCGCGGGGTTTTTGAACCATGTTCGCACGATTCCCGGCATTGCCGCTGTGGATCCGTTCACTCGATTGAAGGTCCCCTTCCGTGGCCGGGAGGTCCTCGTGGCCGCCGGAGACTTCGAAGTGGCGGCAGTCCGAGGAAAGCTTCTATTTCTGCACGGCAATTCCAGAGAGGTGCTGACCCGAGCCAAAGATCAAAAGGGCATCCTCATCTCCGAGACGACTGCCCTGACCCATGGCATCACTTGGGGGGACCGGATCGCCTTGGACGCCCCCGCCGGTCTGGCCTCCTTTCCGGTCGTCGGCATTTTCTACGACTACGCCACCGATGGGGGGAAAATCATCATGGACCAAGACCTCTTTCGACAGTATTGGGGTGAACAGGGGATCAATGTATTGGCGGTCTATCTGACGCCAGGGGCGGATCCAGCTGTTGTCGCGCGGCGGATTAAACAGGCAGAGGAGGGAGCGGCGATTGTCGTTATGCCGAACCAAGACCTAAAGAAACGAGTGCTCACAATCTTTGATCAGACCTTTGCCGTGACGCACGCCCTGCGGGTCATCGCAGTTATCGTGGCCGCCTTGGGGATTCTGAACGCGCTCTGGGCCTCTGTCCTCGAGCGGCAGCGGGAGATCGGCATCTTGCGATCGGTAGGGGCATCTCGCCCGCAGATATTCCGCCTGATCCTTCAAGAGGCAGGCCTCCTGGGCCTACTCGCTGAGATCCAGGGTGTGGTTATCGGTCTCTTCCTGGCACTCGTTTTGATCCACGTCATCAATAAGCAGTCCTTCGGTTGGTCTATCCTCTTCTTCTTTCCTCCGAGCATCCTCCTCACATCGGCCGGACTCGTCCTGGTGGCCTCCCTCCTCTCGGGCTTCCTCCCCGCGTTACACGCCGCCCGTGTCAACGTCGCCGATGCCATCAAATACGAGTAGGCCGGACGATGAAAGGGGTTAACCAGAACCGCGCAGCGGGCGAGTGCCGTTCCGACGTGACGAGCGGGACTCCTTCCCACAGCCGTTTAGGGCGTGTAGGGAAAAGTCCTCAGAAAGAGTTGGAGCGGTATTAGTCCGGGCCCAGCCGAGTCCTCTTCTGTTGATATTCGCGATAGAGAAAATCGGTCTGGAGAGGCGTCAGGCTGAACTGTTGACTAGCTTGGTCGATCAAGAGGCCGACATTGGCCTCCGGGTTGTCCTGAAGTTCGGCATTGATCCACTTGAGTGCGTCTCTCAGCGCCCTTTCCATCGTCCTCACCTCCAACAGGACAGCTGTCGGCAGTCCGCTGTCAGCCGTCGGCAAACGACCTCCATGTGGTTTTTGAAGTTTTACTGACTGCTGACCGCTGCTAGCTGACAGCATCCCGCTAGTGCCCTTCTCCGAGGCCCACAATAATGTACGTCCGGCTCCGATCGTCTCGTTTCAGTTCCACGATATCGTGGTGAGCGGCGTCCTCGAGAAGCTTCGAGAAGGTGCTATACCCTGAGTAGGACTCATTAAAGTCTGGACGCTTGCGCATCATGGTCTGTTTGACCATGGAGGCCCAGAGCACGTCCTTATTCTCGCGCATCAGTGCCAGGATGGAATCGACCAAGAGTTCGAAGACTCCGGCTTTCTTCGGAGGGAGATTTTCCATCCGCGGTTTCTTGATCCCACGAACCAGGTCTTCGTAATAGATGAACTCATCGCAGTTGGCGACCAGGAGTTCCGAGGACGAGTTCTTGACCCCTAGCCCGATCACAAACTTATTGTTCTCCCGGAGCTTGGAGACCAGCGGGGAGAAATCGCTGTCCCCCGATGCGATCACAAAGGTGTCGATGTGCTCCTTGGAATACGACAGATCCATGGCGTCTACCACCATGCGAATATCTGCTGAATTCTTGCCACTATACGACCGGCGGGGGATCTCGATAAGCTCGATGGCTGCCTCGTGAAACGCCCGTCTGTACTCGGTATACTTCTCCCAGTCCGCGTAGGCCCGCTTCACCATGATCTTGCCCTTTTCGACCAAACGGGTCAGCATCAGCTTCACCTCGAACGATTTATACTTCGCCTCCTTAACGCCCAAGGCAATATTCTCAAAATCGATGAAAACAGCCAGTTTCCGTTCGTCGTTCATCTACCACTCCTGTTCTGCCGTAACAAAAAACCCCGTCGGCTCTTCACCGTTCGGGGGTCTTCGCGTTGCTTAGTTGGCGTTCTTCATACACTCTCTATGTACCACGAAATAAATGTGAGCGCAAGGTATCGGTCAGGTTCACATTCCAACTACCACATGGCGAGCACCCGCGCAGGGCCTCCCGATGCTCCCTCAACTCGCGGCACGCCAACGAAGAGGGTCCCGCCTCGGGGCGGAATCTTGCCCAGATTCGCCAGGTTCTCAATCACCCACCTGTTGGCAGGGAGTGTTGCAAAGTGCGCTCCAAAATCTGTCGAGGGGCCGTGATCAAGGCTGATCGTGTCCACGCCGATGCCGCCAACCCCTCGTTCTTTCACCAGGAACTCGGCCCCCTCCTCACTAACTCCGGGGAAGTGCATCACGCCCTTGCTGTCCATGTTCAGGAATGCCGCCTGGTTGCCTGCCCGATCCTCCCACCCGCTCCACATGAGCACGGCCGCCCCCTGCGAGATCCGCCCATGCTTCTTCTCCCACGCCTTGATATCATCCACCCTCACTTGGGCGTCCGGATCCCGCCGCACCCGAGCCCGGATATCGATAACGAACATGGGCACCACGAGACCCGCTGCCGGAATTTCGGCGGCCGACCAGCCCTGCGCACTAAAGTGAAGGGGGGCATCCACATGGGTTCCGCTATGTTCGTGAATGTGCCACGCATTGGCGTAAAATCCATCACGGGCAATGCGATGGGTGTTGACGATCTGAAGCAAGGGGTACCCTGGCCAGGCGGGAAATCTCGGGGTGAGGGTATGGGTCAGGTCAACGACACGTGAGACTCTCCCAGGCCTTGCCTTGCGCCTGGCGCGCATTGGTCGAGGGACGGCCGCGACACCCATCCCCATCCAGGGCAGCATTTCTGGGGATGAAAGCAGGGATCGGAACACTTCCAACGTAGCCGGCAGACACATGGCTCTCCTCCTATGCCTCCCAGTATTGTTCCTCTCGGATCTGCGTCTCGTGAAAACCTCGATCCGACAAAATCTTCCTTCCCTGCTCGATCATGCCGGGATGTCCACAGAGATAGGCAATCGTATCCCGCGGCGTCCACCGAAGGGAGTCTAAGGTCTTCTCGATCAAGGTCTCGATGCGTCCCGTTTCACCCCGCCAGCCTGGATTCTCAGCCGGGCGACTCACCACAGGGATATAAGTCAGCCAGGGATGACTCGCCGCCGCGCCCTGGAGGTCAGCATCGTAGCCGAAATCGGTAGCATAGCTCGCTCCATGTAGAAGAGTCACGTGCATTCCTGGCGGCGTTCCCCGGCTCTCATCAATCATCAAGGTTCGTACCATGCTCAGGAACGGGGCAATCCCCGTACCGGTGGCAACCATCACGTGGTGTGGTCGACCGGTTTCTCGATCGAGAAGGAACATCCCCTGTGGCGGCTTGAGCAATAACTCTGCTCCCGGCTCGAACTGAAACAGGCGCGCCGTGAGGTAGCCATCGTCGACCCGCTCGATGAAAAACTCAAGAAAGTCCTCGTGCGGCGATGAGACGATCGAGTAATCCCGTTCAATGAACTTTTCTCCCTCGCGGATCCCGAGGGTTACGTATTGCCCGGGGCGAAAGCTCACCCTTGCTTCCGGCTCGAAGATAAAAATCGACAATGCCGATGTGACGTTCCGGCGCGAGACGAGGCGCGCCTTTATCCCGCCTTCCCTCATCGGTCCTCCTTGATGCTTCTGCCTCGTGGATGCCTCCAGGCTAGCCGTGCGCTCCCTACCAAGTCAAGAGGCGGAAGAAAGAGAGGCCGCACGCACATGCCCCTCGCTCCGAGCCTCCTGTCCCAGTCAATCGCGCAAGGGCTCGGGAGCTGAGGCTTCCTCGGCGGAAAAATTCCACTGGTCGGTCTGGCGAACTATCGTACTTCCGCGCCGAGCAATCCGCTCTTGCCATAGGACGGCCATCCCCCACCTGCACTGCGTTCCGGTGGGAGGTGCCCCTTGGCCGCCCGCAAACCAGGGTTCCGCCGGGTCCAGGCCCACCTCCCCTCGCCCTCCCGACGCGACCCGATTCTCCGCACACCTCCTGTTCGGAGGCAGCACCTGTCGGCCCCGAGCGACATGCCGGGAGTCCGAAAGCTTTCGGACCGACCAGGGTCACCGCGGGAGGCCCGGAGGAAGGGGCCGGCAGGTGCTGCCATCCTCAATCCCCGAGCCCTTCCGGCTGGGGGACGTGGAAAAAACAGGAGAGGGGCGGCCCCGCTGAGTCGGGCCGCCCCTTTCGGGAATTGAACACCCTCACTAAAAGGTGATGCGAACCCGATAATTGATCTTGACCCCACTCTCTTTCGGAACCTGCACCGGGAACTCCAACGTGTGAGCCTCCACTTTCTTGGAGGCGTGACTGGCGTGCAGCACCGTCCAGTCCCCCGGGATCGGCTCGACCACCGTCACCTTCACGTCCTTGTCCTTGTGATTGCGTAGCGCGATCTCCCAGGCCACCTCATAGACATGCGAGGCGATCTTGCGCCAGTCCGTCTGGATCCGCTCGCCCACCACGTCGAAGGCTTCTCCCATCTTGATCTTTACCTTTTCATCTTTGGGGGTGTGGTCGATGCGGTCTTCCCCGATAAATTGGAGGCTGCCCGACCGATCTGCCTTATACACGCGAACCACGCCCTTGGGCAGGGGCAGTCCGAGGTGATTCTTCTTTGTGTTCGCTACATCCAGATACACGCCTACCTTTTGGTTCGAGATCGGCTTCCCATACCGATTCCGGTAGTAGTGTTGGGCTCCGTAATAGATCAGGTCCTTGCGGATGGGGATGTCAGCAGCGCTCAAGAGGCTGATCTGTTTCGATTGATTCTCCTTGATCGTGGTCTGGCCGTCGAGGGAGTACAGATGATACTCAAAGAACCCTTCTTCCTGAAACGCCTCTTCCGCAACCGCTGACTTGGCCACCATCCCGCGTAGGGCATCGGCCATTTCCCGTTCACTCCGGGCCCGATTTACATCACCGGCGACCAGCTTGAGTGTGGCGTTCTTGTAGGTCGCCCCGCTTCGATTGTCAATGGTCACCCAGCCGGCCAGGTCCCCTCCATCGTCCTCGGCATTGAGTGTCAGAACATAATCGGCACGCCAAGTGATCCCTTGCGTGAGATAGCTGGCCTCGATCACTTGAGTATCACCGAGAGCATTTCCGAGTCGCCAGACGAGCGTCGGCCTGGCAATGAGATTTTCCGGGATCGCGGGGAGGATCACGCGGCCCGGATAGTTTAGATAGATGGCCCCATCAATCTGATAAATGGGGCCACCGTTGACGCTGAGAAGCAGGGCGTCGACCTGTCGCTCCTCCCCGGTGTATTGATTCTTTTCCCACAACTTGACTTTCTTTCCGACATATTTCTCGAGGAGTTTCTGCGGATTGAGCAAGTCGTACTCGTAGTTCTGCTCGAGAATCCTGAGCTTCCGCGGATCGGTCAGGGACTTGAGGTGGACGGTGGCGGGATTGATCTGGGCGGCGACATCCATGAAGCGAAGATCGTGAATCCCCGGCGGCAACTGGATTTTTCGAATATCCTTCACCAGGCCCAAGTTGCCGTTGTAGATGGTCACCGCCACTGTCTGCTGGTCCTCTCCCGTTGTCGCTGAAGTCTTCCGGGCCGCCACCACCTGGCCGGGAAGGCCCAGGGTCGCAGCCGAGAGAACCAGTATTGACAGGCGCAGTAATCGGACGATGCGTTGCATGGGAACCTCCTCGTGCGAGTTGTCGACATACACCCGGTTCGACAAGGAGGGGAGGAAAAAGTTCCCTAAAAAAGTGACGAAGTCCCTAAGGGCTTCGACTGAGGTCAAAATACGTTGGTCTACGGACTTACAAGCCAGGACTAGCGGACGAGTCGGAGAGAAAAGGTCACGGTCCCTTGAGGAGAAGGTCCGGAGGAGGGCTCTGTCGGAGGATGAATCAGGTCGCCCAGCTCCCTGAGGGTAGCCACAAACTTGGGGTAGGATGGCGCCGGGATAGCAAGGATGAACTGATGCTCTCCCGGCGTTTCCAGAATCTTGCCACCGGCATCTTTCACGAGCGGGGCGATCCGGGCGGCCGCGTCCGAGGGATTTGCTGTCTTAAGAACCACCTCAGGGAGCGCGGAAATATCTGCCAGACCTCCTGCCGGCACTTCCTTTCGCAGGCTGCGCGCAACGGCATCCGCTTCCTCAGAAACTTTTGGTTCCTGTTGAACCATTGAGGACGCGCCGAACTTTTCGGCGGATCTTTTGCGTGCGGCGTGCTCTTGTAGATCGCCTCTCCGCCCTGCGACCCCGGGAGCCGTCTTATTTCGAAATTCACGTTCGGTGACCGCTTGTGGCCGCGGCGCTTGCGCAAGCTCTGGAGCAGACCGGTAGACATACACGACCCCAAGAGTAATCAGTACAAGAGCCATGGCCTCGAGGGGGAGCTTGATGTGGAGGGGGAAAAAGAGCCGGGACGCGAGGCGCCGCCAGCTGAATTGCTCCCGAGCGCCGACTGCAGCCCGAATCGCAGCCGTGAGCCCCGGTGGGGTCTCAATCTCTTCTAGAGACTGGAGAGTCGAGACAGTCCGCTGGAGCAACGCGAGTTCCTGCCGGCAGCGGGCACATTCCTCTAAATGAAACTCGATGGCGCGTCGCTCCGCTGGCTCGAGCTCGCCCTCGAAATACGCCGAAAGCTGGTCTTGAATCTCATTACAACGCATTACGCCTCCAGATAGCTGCGGATCTTTTCTTTGAACTCCATCCGCGCGCGATGAATCCGCGATCGGACAGTACCTCCCTCGAGGTTCAAGGCCGAGGCGATCTCATCGTAAGACAGCCCCTGGATATCCCGCAGGACCAGAACCACCCGGTGCTCGGGAGTCAGCTCCGCTAGCTTCGCCTGCACCACGGCGTGGAGCTCTCGCTGGGTCAGTAGCTCGTCGGCAGGAGGGGCGGGATCCGGGGATCGCGCCAGGGGATTTCGACTTGGTGGATCTGTCGGGAGCGTTGCCACAGAAATCTCGCGGCCCTTCCGCTTGAGGGCATTCAGGCAATGGTTGTGGGCGATGCGGTACAGCCAGGTTGCAAAGGCCGCCTCCCCTCGGAATCGAGGCAACGCTTCGTACGCCTTGAGGAACACCTCCTGGGTGAGATCCTCTGCGAAAGCCCTCTCCCCAACCATTCGGTACATGAAATTGAGGATCATTTTCTGGTGCCGCTCGATGAGAGACGAAAAAACTTCCCGATCCCCCGCCAGAACTTGCTCCACGAGTGCATGATCCGCATCCCGGCCCTCGGAGATTGTGCCATGAAAGGAGCGTCTCACCATTTCTGAAGACTTAGACAACCCGGCTGTCCAAGAAGTTCCTTCAATCCCTTCACGCCGGCCACGGTACCACCCGCGCATGGTGCGGTCAATAGCACCCCTGGGATAACGCTTCAATCCTTGACACCAACCTCTCGTTGCCCTAAAGTCGGCCCGATATGCATCGCTTTCGCACACTTCACTTGGTATTCCTGCTGCTTATGCTCGGACTCTCCGCCAGCCCCGAGGCCGAAGCCTACCGCCGCGCCTTGCCCGGCTACCGATTTCAGTTCCCCCAGGATCACTTCAGTCATCCCGACTTCAAGACCGAATGGTGGTATTACACCGGCCATCTGCGGACGACTGACGGGGAACGGTATGGATACCAGGTGACCTTCTTCCGTGTCGGGACCGATCAGGGCGGGAACGCGGCGAACCCGTCCCGTTGGACGGTACGGCACCTCTTTCTCGCTCACTTCGCCATCTCGGATCTGAACCGTCAGCAATTCCACTTTACCGATCGGTTCAACCGAGGTGCACTAGGGAACGCCGGAGCTAGCACGGAGGTCCTGAAGGTCTGGAACGGCGATTGGCATCTTCAGGCGGACGGGACCGCTCTTCGCTTGCAGGCCCAGGATGACAAATATGCGGTTGACTTGGCCCTGAAACCGGTCAAGGCGCCAGTGGTGCACGGCGAAGAGGGGGTGAGCCAGAAGGGCGAAGGTGCAGGCTACGCCTCGCACTACTATTCGATCACTCGCCTCAAGACCACCGGCACGATAACCGTCAACGGCCAGACGAGGGAGGTCAAGGGGTGGAGCTGGATGGACCATGAGTTCGGCAGCAGCCAGCTCCGTGAAGAGCAGGAGGGCTGGGATTGGTTTGGCCTTCAACTCGATAATGGCGTGGAATTGATGTTCTATCTCATGCGGCGGGAAGGGGGGCGGCCCGATCCGCATTCGGGTGGCACTCTGATTCTGCCGGACGGAACCTCCTTTCCCCTGACCCTCTCGCAGGTCGAGGTCCGACCGACCGGGACCTGGAAGAGTCCTCGAAGTCAGGCCACGTATCCGATGGGATGGGAAATCGAGATTCCGCTCCATGAGGTCTCCCTTACCGTAACCCCGAGGTTTCCTGACCAGGAGCTGGACACGCGAAAGAGCACCCGTGTCATCTACTGGGAGGGGAGTGTCGAGATAAAGGGACGATACCAAGGAACCGCGGTGGCCGGTCAGGGATATGTGGAACTGACCGGTTACGCGGCGAAATTCAATATGGAGATCTAGATGGACCTGCCACTAAATCTGACAAGCGATGAGAAAAATCTCCTGGAACGATTTCGATCCCTCGAGGACGAGGGACGGGCCGAACTTTTGGCTCTCAGCGACAGGCTGGCGGTCGCCCGGCAGAAGAAAAAGGCTCCCCACTATCGGGACCTCATTGGCGAAGAAGTGGTGCGCAGGGAGAGCGGCGACACCGAGGTCCTGCTCACAGTGCGACCTTTTGTATTAAACCGCAACGGGATGGTGCATGGAGGCGTGATCTGCACGCTGATGGACGAAGCGATCGGCTGGGCGGCCCACAACACCCTAGGGGAAGGAGGACAGACAGTCACCGCTGAGCTCAAGATCAACTTCCTCACGGCGGCCACACGCGGGACTCTCACTGGCCACGGACGCGTCATCCGGAAAGGAAAACATCTCATTGTTGGGCAGGGGAACATCCTCGATCAAGAGGGAAATCTGCTGGCCCACGGCCTCGGGACCTGGATGATTGTCGATCCCGGCACCTGAAGGAGGCGTACGTGAAGCAAGATCATCAGAAGGTACCCGAACGTTCATTGGAGCTCATCGTCCTTGGGTCAGGCGATGCCTTTGGTAGCGGTGGACGGAATCAGCCGGCTTTCCTCGTGAATCTCTCCTCGAGGGCGATTCTCCTGGATTGCGGGGCTACAACTCTCATCGCGCTGAACCGGCTTGGCCTGGATCCGGGCTCGATCGAAACCGTCATCTTGAGCCACTTGCATGGGGACCACATCGCGGGTATTCCGTTTCTCTTCCTTCAATACCAGTTCCTTACGCGTCTCCAGGGGCCCCTGGTCATTGCAGGCCCTCCGCGAACCGAAGAACGCGTGGAAGCACTCTGGGAGTTCATGTACAAAGAGACCCACGACATGATTGAACGGCGGTTCCCGACTCAGTATCTGGAACTCGCGCCAAACAACTGGACGCCGGTCGGACCTGTCGAGGTCCTCCCCCTGGAGCTGAAGCATCATCATCGGGAAATCGCCTACGGATACAAGATAAAGGTTGGGGGAAAGGTCCTGGGTTATTCGGGTGATACCGAGTGGACGGATGCACTCGTTAAACTCGCCGACGGCTGCGACCTCTTCATCTGCGAGTCTTACCTGTACGAACGAAAGCTGCCGTTTCACACGAGCTACAAAGAGATCCAGGCGCATCGGTCTGCACTGAACTGCAAGCGCCTGCTCCTCACCCATCTGCACGCCGATGCCCTAGCCCACATTGATGATATCTCGGACGAGGTAGCTTACGACGGCATGCGTATTCTTCTGTAGTCCCTGCCTTCAAGAAGCCTATGGCGATTTCTTCCCCTGCCCTTCCCACAGCGGAAACAGGGCCATGTATTTCTCGGGGAAAGTGGCTTCGTACCGAAGATACGAGGGGGTCGGGTAGCGATGGCCAGCCTTGTGGGTCTCTCGAAGCCCCTCAAGGATCTCGGAGAGGCGGCCGTAGGGAATCGAGAAGGCCATCTCGTCATCCTGTACTTGGGCGAAGATCCGATCTCCGGAGCACGGGAGGATGACGTTACACTCCCGGGTCTTGATCGGCGTCACAATCAGGTCAGCGCAGTCCAGGCGCCCGCCGAAGGAAGAGGTGAGCTTTCCTCCTCGGTGCCAGAGCGCGGCTTGGACCAGGCGCATGATCTGCGCAGCGTTACCATAGAGGCAAACGACCTCTGGAATGAAGTTCGCCCTGTGTAGCGGCGCCATCAAGATCGTCCGATAACGGCCAGGCGCGTGCCGATCCACGGCTGCTTCCGACCGCGCACCCGCCTCCGCAGTGGCGGTATACATCCCCTCACAAAGGTTTCCCTGAGTATAAATGGGAAGGGGCTTGTCCAATCCCAGCACCAGCACCCCTAACGAGCACTGCATATCCTCCTTGGCCATCGCGATCGTCCACCCATAACGCCGCACCATATTGTAGCCTTGGCAGGTGGAGAAGCGGCGTTTCACATCCCGCAAAGGGCGGCGAGCCTTCTCCGGGATTGGCTCGCCGCCTGGGAGCATCTTTATGGCAATGGGATAGCTCTGGAGCAGCAGATACTCCATGAGTGTGTCGTGGGCCTGCTTCAGCTCTTCCATGACTTTTCCTCCTCCCTTCCCCTTGTACAGACCGCATCTTCACCTGAAGTGAGCATACACCATTGCCCGTTTTGAACGTTCATCTTTTTCACGTCTACGGCTGGTTACGCGTCATGGGTGGACTGGCGAAGAGGAAACGAGCCGGATGGCCCGAACTGGGTTCAGGGTTGGTTGTTTTGTGGCCTGATTAGCAGAGTGCCTTACAATGCACAAATACCGACGGAGCGGCAGCATGCGGAGAGCATAGACGGGTAAAGATATTGATCTGATTCAGATATCCTCGACGACGTCCACGACCACGTAAGTGTGCATATTCATGAGCACCACGTCAACCCCCACTCGCAGTCGGACGTAGCCTTCGGGCAAGGACGACAGCTGCATTTCCAGCTCGTGGGGCAGGCGCTTTCCCTCGAGTCCCGGCGGGAGGTGGCCACGCCGCTGAACCTGCTTTTGCAACCCGGGTGGGAGGGAGGACCGCTTGGCGAGACCGGGGGGGAGATGACGATGGTAATACTCCCGGATGAGACTCCGGTCCCGGTCGCTGAAAGCCACTTCCACATGCGTATTTTTTTCGTGAACAACAACCCTGCCTGAAGTGCTGGGATACGTCGTACATCCAGCGACAATACCGACAGCGAAGATTCCCAGCAGGGCGACGAGGCCCCTTGCAATCGGTTTCTCTTCCATTTTGACCTCCATCCTGTCCCCTCCATGGACTAGAATGAGTCCAAAGGAAAATGAAGCTTGTGTTCGGACGGAGGTCAGATTGCAAAGTCGGTGCCAAACTTGAATGCAAAGCACCAGGCTCAGGCATCATCCGGTCTGAAGAATGGCACCTGCCCCTGGGAGCGAGGAGGAACCCAACACGGCACCCACAGGGCCCGCACCGACAACGTGACAGTCGGCCCGCTGCACTTCACGAATGTCCTCACTCATCTCATTCTGTCCGGGAAGTTCCCGCCCGTTCCTCTTGTCAAGGCTAATCTGTCGAGTCAATTATCATGCACTACTGAAAGATGATTTTTGGTAGAATACAGCCGCAGGCGGCCAGATCCGAGGAGCCTTATCGGAAGGAGAACAACTGATGCCTCGAATCACAAAGGTCTACACCCGGACGGGGGATGATGGCACAACGAGCCTTGGGACCCGGCAGCGTGTTTCCAAAGACTCGCTCCGTATCGAGGCCTATGGGACCGTCGATGAGCTGAACTCCCATATCGGAGTCGCCATCGCGGTCGGCGTCGACAAGGTCCTTTCAAAAGAGTTGGCGCGGATCCAAAACGATTTGTTTCACCTTGGCTCCGACCTGTGCATTCCTGAAGAAGACAAAATGCACCTCAAGGTACCGCAGATTGAACAGCGCCACGTCGATGCACTCGAGCAGTTAATGGATCGCCTATCGACGGACCTCACGCCTCTGGAAAATTTCATCCTCCCCGGCGGGTCAGCCGCCGCCGCACACCTCCACGTTGCGCGTACCGTGTGCCGCCGCACCGAACGACTCGTGATCGCCCTAAGCCGCAAAGAGACAATCGGGGCCCTCGCCGTGAAGTACCTGAACCGCCTCTCCGATGCGCTGTTCGTCATGGCTCGGTACGACAATATGCGGCGAGGCATACAGGATATCACCTGGGACAGTAAGGCATGAGGGGCAAGCGAAGCCTCGTCCTCTTCAGTGGGGGGGTGGATAGTTCTACACTGCTCGCCGGGGAGGTCAAGGAAAGTTTCGACGTCGTGCCGGTGCACATCAATTATGGCCAGCGGGGCGCCCGCATGGAGCGACGAAGTTGCGAGGCGCAAGCTCGTGCCGCCTGCGTGACATTGGAAAGCCTCGATGCCTCTGCCCTCGGCACCGGCTTTCGAGAACGGGCCAAAAAGGACCGCGACACTCCCTTTCCCCATCGGAATCTCGTGATCCTTGCGATTGCCCTTTCATACGCTCACGAGCGACATTGTACGCGCATCTGTCTTTCGATTAATCGTGATGATACCGAAGATCACCCAGCCTCAACGGTAGCATTCATTGAATCGTTCCGGGCAATGGCAGCGACGCTGGACAAGCGATTTGAGATCGCGACACCCCTGATTGCTCTCCGAAAGCACGAGGTGGTGCGCCTCGGCGCGAGTCTCGGCGTGGACTTCTCGAAAACCTACAGCTGCCTTGTGGGGAGCGAGCAGCACTGCGGGACCTGCGCGCAGTGCACCGCGCGCCAGCGCGCCTTCAGCCGAGCCGACATCTCCGAACCAGGGGAATGGTACGCCCGCTGAAGTCGCTCGGGAGCTGCACTTCGGGAACGATTTAGCGGCGGCGTTCGAGGGTTGTGGAGGCGCGAAGCTCCTGGCCGTTCCGCAGAAAGACCACCTCGACTTTGTCCCCGGCGCGCTTCGATCGCAAAACAAACACGAGATCGTGAAGATTCTTGATACGCACCCCGGCCATTTGCACCAGAACATCCCCAGCTTGCAGGCCAGCCTTTTCTGCTGGGCTTCCCGGGCGGATCCCGCTCAGCCGAACACCCTGTCCCTCCTGAGATCCGAAATCGGGGATCGAGCCAAAGTAGGCTCCGTACCCGCGACCTCCGCCGGCCCGCGGGGGTTCCTCGACCCGGACATACGTGACCGACTCGGACCGATTGGCCAGACGATCGATGACCTGATACACCAGCCAGGTTACGTCCGCAAGCCCTTCGCCGTTGATCTTATCCACCGTGTCTGAAGGCCGGTGATAGTCGGCATGCGGACCCGTGAAGAAAAAGACCACCGGAACGTTCCGGGAATAAAAACTGGTGTGATCCGACGGACCGTATCCCCCCGCGCCAGCCTTGAGGGTCAAGTCGCGGCCCCGATTGACCTCCTCGATAAGCGCGGCAAACTCTTTCCCCGTTTTGACGCCGAAGACATACAGAGTGCGATGTGTGAGGCGGCCGATCATGTCGAGATTGACCATCGCCACCGTCTTCTGCAATGGGATGGGGGGCGATTTCACATAATAGGAAGAGCCAACAATCCCGAGCTCCTCCGCTGAAAAAGCCGCAAAAACCAAAGTCCGCTTGCCCCCACCACGGCTCGCAAAGGCTTTTGCCAGCAGGATCAGACCCGCCGTCCCTGAAGCATTGTCATCCGCGCCGGGGTGAATTTCACCATACCGAGACGAGGCAAGAGAGTACTCCCCCCCGAGGCCCAGGTGATCGTAGTGGGCACCGACGACGATGGCCGTCTCTCGCAGGGCGCGATCTGACCCCGGCAGGATTCCGATGATATTGGCGGCTGTTCCCCGCTCTTCAATTAGCTCCACCTGGATTGCGGCGCGGACCCCCGGGATCGGAACGCTGTGCGGTTGAAGAGTCCGATCGATCTCGCGTTGTAATTGGGTCACGGTCTTCCCGGTGGATTTGAGGAGTCCATCGGCCACCTGCCGCATGGCATTCACCGCGACGATGCCAGCCCGGCTTCCACCCGCTACCCCCCGTATAGCAAACATCTCTTCCGGCTCACCCCGATGAGTGAGTGGATCTTCCACGACAATCAAGGCCCGCGCTCCATGTTCCCTGGCATTGATGGCTTTGTAGCGAACTTCGGTATACCGATAAGCGTTGGGATCCCGAAAGGGGCTCCTTTCGTCTTTCTCGCGCGGCTCATGGGTCATGACGAGAACAATCTTACCGGTCACATCAACGCCGGTATAATCATCGTAGTTCAGTTCGGGCGCGGTGATCCCGTACCCCACAAAGACCACCTCGCCCTCCGCCGTGCCATCGTCGGAGAAACCAAAAGGTGTAAAGAGTTCTTCGGAGACAGCTTCTCCCTCCTTTGTATTTGATTCCCCCGTCATCCGCATGTGCGTCTTCGCGCCGACCCTCAAACCGGTGATCACCGGAAAAGGCTGTCGGTATCCTTCTGTTCCACCAGGTTTGAGCCCCGCCTCTTGGAAATCCCGGATGATGTGGTCCGCTGCGCGCTCAAGGCCCGGCGTACCGACCCCCCGGCCAGTCATCTCCGGGGATGCCAGAATCCGGACCTCTTCAAGGAGCGCCCCCGCCGTAATAACCTCCTCGCCTGCAGTCGCCGCCGTCAATAGCGGCACGAGCAGAGTCAGTATGATCACCTCTCGTCGCATAAACCTCCTCTTCGTCACATCCTCGGCCCTCAGCCCCTCGACAGGCTCGGGGCGGTGGGCATTGTCGAACCGTCCTCAGTCCTCGCCACTGCCCATAGGTTATCGCCTTCTCGTCACGCCCACTTTCGCGCAGTACTGCTCCAGGGGGCACCGGCTGCAGAGCGGGGAGATCGGTTTGCAGACGTTTTGGCCGAAACTCACCAACAAGTCGTTGAACACCATCCAGTGTCGCCTCGGCAGCGCGCGTCGAAGGGCCTGTTCGGTTTCTTCCGGGTTCCGGGTTTTCACATATCCCCACCGGTTCGAGATTCGATGGACATGGGTGTCCACACAGATCCCGGGCTTGCCGTAGCCAATCGAGACGACGAGATTCGCCGTCTTCCTGCCGACGCCTTTTAACTTCAAGAGCTCATCCAGATCGTCCGGAACCTGGCCCCCGTACCGGTCGATGAGCGTTCGGCAGACCCCCCGGATCACCTTGGCCTTCGTGCGGTAAAAGCCCACCGGAAAAATCAGTCGTGCGATCGTTTTCTCGCGCAGCTTGAGGATACCTGCCGGAGTGTGCGCACGGGCGAAGAGGCGGGCAGAGGCTTGACCGGTGACCTCGTCCTTGGTCCGGAGGCTCAGGAGACACGAAATGAGAATCCGAAAGGGATCCTGCGAATCCTCGGCCACCTGTCCGACCGCGGTAGGATCCCAGCGCCTCACTTCTCGTTTCAGGGTGCGAACAATTGCGTGAATATCGGTGGCTTTCATCGCCGCTGCACTCGGATGGCGTTCATCATAGCCGACCTGAGGGGAGCCGACAACGCCTTTACGGAACCTCCGGTGGGGGAAGGGTGGCGCCCTTTCGCCTGTAGAGGGTAGAGCCGGAGGCGGGCCGGGAGAATCGATAGCCCTAATCAAGGGATTTGTGGAACCGCAATATGCTCAGCATCAGCATGCCGACACTGAGCATCGCCATGGCCAGCATCTGGGGCCACAGCACCTCCAGGCCTACACCCTTCAGGTACACGCTTCGCAGCACCACCAGGAAGTATCGCAGCGGGTCCAAGTAAGTAAGCCACTGAAGTGCCTCGGGCATGCTGCTAATGGGAAACCCGAAACCCGAAAACGTAATGGCCGGCATAATAAAGAAGAACCCCGACACCATCGCCTGTTGCTGGGTCGCCGAGATCGTAGAAATGAACAACCCCACGCCCAGCATGCACAGGAGGAAGAGGACCGTCCCCAACAGCAGGACCCAGACCCCGCCGCGAAAGGGAATAGCAAACCAAAAGGTGCCCACGAGCGCAACCAGAGCCACATCGGCGAGTCCAATGAGAAAGAAGGGGAGTGTTTTCCCCAGAATGAACTCCGGCCGCCTAATCGGAGAGACCATAATCTGTTCGAGCGTCCCGATTTCGCGTTCCCGAACGATGGCGAAAGCGGTCAGTGTCACTACAATCACCAGCGTGAGACTGCCGATGACTCCCGGCACAAAGAACCAGCGACTACGCAGGTCAGTGTTAAACCATGGCCGACGGTCAACCTCGATGCTGGGCATCTCGGCCGCCAACAGTGGTCTGGTGCGTTGGAGACGGTCGCTCTGAAACTCGCGGGCGAAGCGCTCCGCGATCTGATTCAAGTAGCCGAGGGCAATCAGAGCGGTGTTGGAGTTTGTGGCGTCCACGATGACCTGCAACGGCGCGGATTCATCTTTACGCAGACGCCGTGCGAAGCCAGGATGGATGTGAAGGGCCAGCGTCACTTGATCGCGGTCAATCAGCTCGGCGATCTGTCGGTAATCGGACAAGCGATTACGGACATCAAAATAGGGGCTGCCGCTGAAGCGGGAGACGAGTTCTCGACTCTCTTGGCTGTTGTCGAGGTCAAGAACGGCGATGGGGACATGGTGAATCTCATAGGTGGCAGCGTATCCATAGACCAACATCTGCACGATTGGCGGCACAATGAGAACAAAGCGAGTCCGGTTGTCGCGGAACACTTGGATGAATTCCTTGATCAGCATCTGTTTGAGCCGGGCCAGCATCGGACTCACTCCTCAGCCCAGTTTCTTCTGGAAGGCGCGGATGGCGAGACCGCCAATAATACAGGCGAAGGCAGCCAGCGCCACCAGCTCTTCGGCCAAAAGGGCAATGGGGGTTCCCTTTAGAAACACACTCTTGAGGAGGGAAACGTAGTACCGAGCCGGAATGATGTAGGTCACGACCTGAATGACGACCGGCATCTGATCAATGGAAAATAGAAACCCAGACAGCAAAAAGGCAGGGAGAAATGTCGCGACAAGCGCAAACTGGCTGGCAGCGAGTTGGGTTTTGGTGATGACTGAGATGACGTATCCAATCCCCAGCACGACAACCAGGAAGAGGGCAGAGCTAACGAACAACGTACTCAGATGTCCACGGAACGGAACCTCAAACCACCCGATTGCCAGGATGGCACAGAGGGCGACGTCACCCATTCCGATGGCGAAGTACGGAAGCAGCTTCCCAAGCATCACCTCCGATGGCGTCACCGGTGTGGAGACGAGCTGCTCCATCGTGCCCCGCTCCCATTCCCGAGCAATCGTGAGAGAGGTGAGAAAAGTTCCGATGACCGCCATCACGATGGCCACGACCCCGGGGACGATAAAGGCCTTGCTCTCGAGGTTCTCGTTGAACCACGTGCGGGCATCAACCCTCAGTCGTCCCTGCGCCTCACCTTCTCCGTGGCGGCGGAGCCACTCGAGCCGAACCTCTTCCGAATAGCCGGCCACCACCGCTTCGGTGTAGCTGAAGATGACATTCGCGGTGTTGTCGTCTGTGGCATCCACCAGCCCCTGCACACTCACCACACCGCCCGCGTTCAACTGCTGGGAGAAGTCGTGTGGCACCACGACACCGAGCCGACATCTGCCGGCATCAATGGCCCCGACCAAGGTGGGATAGTCGTCCACTGCGTGAATGACGTCGAAGTACTCCGACGCCTGGAAGCGCTTGAGGAGATCCTGACTTTCCTGGCTGTCTTCCCGATCGAAGACGCATACCGGTGTGTGCTTTATATCCAGGCTGACGCCGTATCCAAAGAGCATCATCAGCAGGATGGGCATGGCGATGACAATAATCAAGCTGCGGCTATCGCGGCGTATCTGAATGATTTCCTTCCGAGCTATGGCGGCCAATCGATACCAGCGCATGAGTATGACTACTCCTGTCCGGAAGCGTCACGGTCCGTGGTGAGGGATACGAAGACGTCCTCCAGGGTCGGACGGATCATCTCCATTCTCGTGACGATAATGCCGCGGTCAGACAAATAGCCCCGCAGCCGTGGGATGATCGGGACTGCCTCCGGCACCACCAGATGTAGGGCGTTCCCGAAGACAGCGGCATCCAAGACGCCGGGAACCGTTTGCAGGACGTCCAAGGCTCGCCCTAGTGGGTCGCATTCCACCACCACCAACTCGCCCTTCATCGCTCGCTGCTTCAGATCGGTCGGCGTCCCCAGGACCACGATCTGCCCCCGGTAGATCAATGCCAGCCGATTGCAGTATTCGGCTTCGTCCATGTAATGCGTGGTAACGAAAACGGTCACCCCCTCGCCTGCCAACTGCTGAATGAGATCCCAAAACTGGCGGCGGGAAATCGGGTCCACGCCTGACGTGGGCTCATCGAGGAAGAGGACCGGCGGACGATGCAGTACGGCGCACCCCAGCGCCAGCCGTTGCTTCCACCCACCGGCCAACGTTCCAGTCATGGCCGATTCGCGGCCGCGCAGGCCCGCCATTTCCAAGGCCCATCCGATGCGCTCGGACACCACATTGACCGGCACGTTATAGAGCCCACCAAAAAGACGAAGGTTCTCGATGACTCGCAAGTCGTTGTAGAGGGAAAACTTCTGTGACATGTAGCCGATGTGCTCGCGTACCGCGTCCGCGTCGCGGCTAACGTCAAAGCCAGCCACAAGCGCCTTGCCCGCCGTAGGCCGAAGTAATCCGCATAACATGCGGATGGTGGTCGATTTGCCGGCTCCATTCGGCCCCAGGAAACCGAATATCTCACCACGGCCGGCTTCGAAGCTGATGTGGTCGACAGCGGTAAACTCCCTAAACTTTTTCACGAGGTCTTCCACCACCACGGAACGGGTGTCGTCGGTCATGGCCTCCTCCCGTCTTCGACCTCTTGGACGGCAGACACGAACAGGTCCTCGATTGTCGGCGTGACCGGAACAATTTCATCATACGGGAGGCCCATGGTCGCGAGGTGGGCCTGCAGCTCGGGGATGCGACGCTCAGCATCGTCGACGACGATGTGCACGCCATCACCCACCAGCACCTGGCTTGATACGCCTTGGACGCCCTGCAGCGCCGCGGGCAGCCGGCGCGGCTCGGCTGAAACTATGGCAACCACGGCCCCGGGCAGGCGTGCCTTCAGCTGGGCGGGCGCATCACAGAAGAGCAGGCAACCCTGATGGAGCAAGGCCACGCGGTGACAGCGCTCGGCTTCGTCGAGGTAAGCAGTCGAGGTCAGGATGGCGACACCTTTTGCCGCCAAGTCGTACAGGATGCGCCAGAAATCACGCCGCGAAACGGGATCGACACCCGTGGTCGGCTCGTCGAGCAGGAGAACCTTCGGTGTGTGAATCAGGGCACAGACGAGACCCAGTTTCTGTTTCATCCCGCCCGATAGCTTCCCCGCCAAGCGATGTCGGAATTCGCGCAGTCCAGCCACGGCCAGCAACTGGGCTTCACGTTCTTCACGTTTGGCACGAGAGACGCCAAACAGGTCCGCGTAGAAACGGATGTTCTCATCCACCGTCAGGTCTTCATAGAGACCGAATCGCTGCGGCATGTAGCTGATATAGTTCTTGGCACTTTCCGGGTCGCACACGATGTCGCAGCCGGCGACCGTGGCCGAACCCTCGTCAGGCGCCAGCACGCCGGCAAGCATGCGCAGGGTCGTGGTCTTGCCGGCACCGTCCGGTCCCACGAGGCCAAAGATCTCACCCGCATCTGCGGTGAAGCTCAGGTGATCCACTGCCACGAGGCCCGGGAAGTGCTTGGTAATTTCCGTAACAGCAACTGCGGGACTCCGTTCACTCATGCGTGCTCGCTTTGGTCAACTCAATGGTGGCGTCGGCTGGCATGCCCGGCTTTAGCTCGTGGTTGGGGTTTTCTATATCAATCTTGATTCGATAAACCAGGGTCACGCGCTCTGCCTGCGTTTGAACGCTCTTGGGTGTAAATTCGGCTTTAGACGCAATGAACGAGACGCGACCAGGGTAGCCCTTGCCGGGGTAGGTATCCGTACGGATGGTAGCGGACTGGCCCCAGCGGACCCGCCCTAAATCGGTTTCGCTGATATAGGCGCGCAGCCAGATGTGGTCGAGGTCGGCGAGGGTAACGACCGGAGTGCCCGGGGCCACTACCTCCCCGAGTTCAGCCTGCCGCACGAGGATCACCCCGGCTTTCGGCGCGCGGAGTTCGGTATAGTCGAGCTGGATTCGAGAGAGCCGCAATTTTTCGTGGGCCTGTTGGACATTGGCACGCGAAATGGCAATATCTTCTTTACGTGTCCCCTCCACCGCCTCATCGTATTGTTCCTTGGCGCGCTGCTCGACGGCCCGAGCGCGCTTCAGATCCGTTTCCGCGAGGTCTCGCGTATTCTTTGCTATAGCGCCTTCTGCGTAAAGGTCTTTGGCACGCTCGTAATCGAGCTTCTTCTGTTTGAGGTCCGCCTGCGCATCGAGCAACGTTTGCTCTGCCGCCTCAATCTGCTGACGCCGGGTGCCAGCCAGAGCCAAGGCCAATTCGGCCTCACTCTTACGCAGCGCGGCCTCATCAACCGCCACTTGCTGGCGGAGGTCGTCGCCTTCCAGCCGTGCGATCACGGTCCCTTGCTCGACCCATTGTCCCTCCTGCACGGGCATCTCCGCGATGAGTCCCTGGACTTTGAAGCTCAACAGGCTTTCGTGCGCTTCGATGTTCCCCGAGACGATCAGGCCATCACTTCGAAGCTGCCCTCTCAAGAGCGGTGTGATTACGTAAGAACCCGCCACGACGACGGCTACGAGCAGAACAAAGAGCGGAATGCGTTGCTTCATTTGCTTCATTGAAATAGCCAACGATGCGACAGCGGAAATGGCCGAATGAACAGCTGACTTGAGTAGTGTTACCTGGCCCCTCTCCGTGAGGATATCCCGGACCAGAAAAGGTCAAAGGTGGGCTCCAGCCAACCCATAAGCTGCGATGGCGGGTGGATCACCCAGAGCAGAAAGGCCCCGAAGAGTGTTTGTTGGAAGATCCGCGCCATGTCAGCCGCCTTAATATCTTTGCGAATTTCACCTCGGCGCTGCCCGTAGTCTATTAATTTCGTCAACCGCCGCCGACCGCGCGCGAGGTTTCGACGGAAGAGCTGGCGCACCGGCTCGCTGGAAAGATTAGCCAAGAGCAAGCTGCGCAAGAGAGCTTGGCTGCGCCCTGGCTCCTCGGCCAGCGAATAGGTCAGACGCCGGAGTGTCTCTTTCACCGGGCCTTGGCTGGCGTGGGCCTCTGCCACTGCCGCCTCTACTTTCGCGACCTGCATTTGCCCGAACCCGCCCAAGACATGCTCCTTGGTGGGGAAGTAGTTAAAAAAGGTACCCTTGCCGACATCGGCGGCCTCCGTGATCTGCTCGATGGTGGTGTCGAAAAAGCCTTGTCGGGCAAAGAGGTCGAGCGCAGCCCGGAGGATGCGCGCGCGGAGTTCAGCCTTACGGCGGGCGCGGCGGCCAAGCGCTTGTGTCAGCGGTGTGTCCTGGGACAGGGACGCAATGCCCATCTTCACTTCCCCAAATATTTGACCACAACTCATACATGACTATAGGTCACATTGTGTATTTGTCAACCAGAAATTTTGGCAGCAGCGACCCGCCTTGCCTCTCCAAACGGTTACTTCCTGGAGATGTCATTGGCAGACCAGGTGATGAGGAGTATAATGACTCCGCCTTTCCACGGAGGATGCGATGCAAACGCCATTCGGCGAGATCCCCGTCATCGACGCGCACGTGCATTTTTTCTCGGACCGCTTTTTCCGGACGTTGGCAGCGGAACTGCGTGAATCCCCGACCGAAATCGCCGTCTACCCGACTCTGCGAATGCATCTGCCTTGGGAGTTCCCGGATGCTGATCCGGCCCGCCTTGGCGAGCGCTGGGTGGCCGAGATGGACCGCCACGGGATCGGCCGCATGGCCTTGTTCGCCAGCGTGCCGGGTGATGAACGCTCCGTTGCTGCCGCCGCCCAGGCCTTCCTCGACCGCATTATCCCCTATTTCATGCTCAATCCGAGCGCCGATGACGCGACGGGCCGCACAAAACGTGCCTTTGCCGAACTCGGGATGAAGGGGCTCTGTCTCTTCCCAGCCATGCACCGCTTCCACGTCTGGGAGGCACGCCTCCACCCAATCTACGAGACCGTCGCCGCGCACCACGGCATCGTCTTTGTCCACTGCGGTCACCTGAAAATCCGCATCCGAGACAAGCTGGGCCTCCCCAGTCGGTTCGAGATGCGCTTCGCCAATCCGGTAGATCTCCATGGCGTGGCCAAAGCCTTCCCAAACCTTCCCTTTGTCATCCCACACTTCGGGTGTGGGTACTTCCGTGAGCTTCTCCTTGTCGCTGACCAGTGCGCCAACGTCTACACGGATACTTCAAGCTCCAACGACTGGGTCCGCTTGATGCCCTACCCGCTCGACCTTTCCACCCTCTTCGCCAACGCCCTTCAAGTCTTGGGACCGGAACGGATTCTCTTTGGAACCGACTCCAGTTTCTTTCCCCGGGGCTGGCGGAAGGATATCTTCGACGCCCAGATAGCAGCACTCCAGGCGCTCCACGTTCCCCCATCCCAGGTTGCCCAGATCCTTGGAGGGAATATTGCCCGCCTTGTGGGGCGATAATTACCCGTCACCCTCCCCAGCGGAACCCTCCCCAGTTTTCCCCGCGTGAATTCCAGCAAATAGCGTACTGACGCGGAGATTCCCCCTTGGTCCGATCCTTGCACCCCCACCCTCAATGCTTACTGCCGTACCCGGAGACAAGGATGAATGTCGACCCACGAAAGATCAAGATCCTGGCAGTAGACGATGACACGAGCTCCCTGGAACTGCTCCAGACAATCCTGGACGCTCACGGCTATCAGATAATCACGGCAACCAACGGCAAAGAGGGGCTTGCCATCGTCCAGGCGCTCCCTATTGACCTCGTCATCACCGATCTCCGGATGCCTGGCATGGACGGTCTGGCCTTCCTGAAGGCGGCACATGGCAACTTCTCCAGCATGCCGGTGATCATCACTACCGCGCACGCCTCTATCGATTCGGCGGTCGAAGCCATCAAGAAGGGGGCCTACGCTTACCTCACCAAGCCGATCACCAGTGAACGGGTCCTCCACCTGGTGGGCCGGGCGATCGCCGAGCAGCAACTGCGCCAAGAGAATCTCTATCTACGGCGCCAACTCGAGCAGCGGCACCAGTTTGACAATATCCTCGGCAAGAGTCCCCACATGCAGGAGATCTTCCGACTCATCGAGGACCTCGAGGGGAGCGAGGCAACCGTTCTCATTCAGGGAAACACCGGAACCGGGAAGGAACTGATCGCCAGAGCGCTCCACTTCCACAGCCCCCGAAAAGAGCGTCCCTTCTTGGCCGTCAACTGCGGTGGCTTGACCGAGACCCTGCTCGAGAGTGAACTGTTCGGGCACATCAAAGGCGCCTTCACCGGTGCAACGGCCAACAAACGCGGACTCTTCAAAGAGGCGGATGGCGGGACCCTCTTCCTGGACGAGATCAGCGAGACAAGTCCCAGTATGCAGGTCAGACTCTTGCGCGCGATCCAGGAAGGGGAGATCAAGCCGGTGGGGAGCGAGCAGTCGATGAACGTGGATGTCCGGATCATCGCCGCCACCAACCAGGACCTAACCCAGGCCATGGCCGCGGGCCGGTTTCGGCCTGACCTCTACTATCGCCTCAACGTCATCGGCATCCACCTCCCCGACCTGAAGGAGCGCCGGGAGGACATCCCCGCTTTGGCACAGCACTTCCTTGATCTCTACCGGGAGCGGCTGAAGAAAAAGGAAGTCGGCGAGATCTCTCCAGAGGCACTTGCGGTCCTCATGGACTACGAGTGGCCGGGCAATGTCCGGGAACTCGAAAACTGCATCGAACGGGCGGTGGTGTTGGCCCGGGGCGAGGCGATTCGGCCAGAACATCTCCCGGGAAGTCTCCGGCAGCTGACGCCGGAGCGGTCTCTCACCTTTGCGGTTGGAACCTCGCTCGAGGTGTTAGAGCGGCAGGCGATCACCGCCACCCTGCGCGAGGTGAAGGGAAACAAGGCCGCGGCCGCCCGACTGCTGGGGATCTCCCAGCGCACCCTCTATCGCAAGATCAAGACCTACAACCTCGACCGCCTGCTACAAGACATAATGTCCGGATCAGGGTGATCGTGTACCAGCCTGACGGACTCTTTCCATTCCTCTCGCCCTGCCCATCACCATACGCGCGCTGAAGAATTCATCGCGGCCTACCTTGCTATTCAGCCGCGCTCGCTGTGGCTGCCACTTGCTTTAGCAAGACCGGAAGCGGCTTGCTCACCTCCCCGGTATAGAGCGAAAGGTGAGGGAAGGGAATCTCGATCCCTTCAGCGTCAAACGCCTTTTTCAATCGCCGCCGGTACTCGCGGCCCACGTTCCACTGTTGAATCGGGTGGGTCTTCAGTCGCGCCTTGACGATAACTGCGGAATCAGCGAAGTCATCCACACCAAAAATCTCAATGGGTTCCAGGATCCGATAGCCCCATTCGGGATCTTGACGCATTTCCTCGGCTACGCGCACCATGACTTCGGCCACATGATCGGTATCCTCCTTGTACGCCACCCCCATATCGATGACGTAACCCGACCAACCCTTGGTCATATTGGAGAGGGTATTAATTGTGCCGTTCGGGAAGACGTGGACCACTCCCGCGAGATCTCGCAACGCGATCGTCCGAAAGCTGATGGCCTCAACGAGCCCCCCCGTCCCGTTCACGATCGCAACATCCCCCACTCGCACCTGGTCTTCCATCACCATAAAAAACCCGCTGATTAGGTCGCGGACGATATTCTGCGCGCCAAAGCCTACCGCGAGCCCAATGATCCCGGCACCCGCCAGAATTGGGGTCACATCCAACCCGATCTGCCCTAAAGCGATCACCAGAACAATCCCCCACAGGACCACCACCCCGATCGTGCGGAGCAGGCCAATCAACGTCGCCACCCGTTTCTGTGCCTGCCCTGGCACCGCTTCGGTCCTCTCGCCCGCCTTCACGAGCGCCGCCTCGAGACGACTCAAGCCAAGCCGGAGGAAGCGAGCGCCGATATAGCCGGCAATGAGGATTAATCCTATCCGGAGCGCGGCGGCCCCAGTTTTAACCAAATACGGTGCGAGCGTCCCCATAGATACTTCCGTCATCGTGTTTCCCTCCTTTTCCGATGAGACCTGCATTCTGCGTTTCATCAGGGGCGGTACCGACCAACCCCTCTCATACGCGCGCGGATTTCCTGCAGACCGGACTGCGGATGTCAGCACGTCGGCCCCGAAGCGTATCTGCTTCAGGGTGGGACTTCGAATCGAAGAAACAAGCAAGCTCACTGCGAGGATTCATCGAGGACCGTGATCAGGGAGGATCACGTCGATACCAGGCAGGCTGATGACGTCGCTGGAGTCCTTGTCAACCAATCCCGAGGGCCTGGAGGAGAGAAAGCAATGAGGGCCCCAAGAGGGCGAGGGTCAGGAGGGTGGCAACCCCCAACAGCAACCACGGCAGCCGCCGTCTCCAGCGCTCCCGGCGAATCTGCTGGTGGGCAAGCGCCCGGCGCCGTTCCTCGTCTCTCAATCGCTGATATTCACCGGAAGGGATCGGCATGGAGGCTCCGTGTCCCTTCTCTATCACGGGGTTTGGATCGTGTCAAGGCGGCTGCCGACCTCTGATCGGGCGGATCGATGCGACCTAGATGTTTCCCCCCACCGCGTAGACAAAGAATCTGGCGGCCAGAACAAACACGATCCATCCGATAACGCAGACACCCACGGCTCGCATGGTCCCCTTATAATCAAGGGCTTGTCTGACCGCGATGACCATCGCGACCAGCATCCAGACGTCGGTAACCCAGAAGACAATTCCAGTCACCGCGGGAACGATCCCCAGCACGCGGATGATTCCAGGCGAGGTGGAAAAGCCAATGGTGCGCAACATCTCTCCCATGTCGGCTTTTGTCTGTGGTTCCGGCAGCAGCTTCGTGCCGATGACGTACGTCAGAAACGCCCAAATGTACCACCCGATCAGTGCGCCAATCGCCCCCAAGAAAACGCCACCGGGCCCTACCCAAGTAATCGTCCCCACTCCCGCGGCGACACTCGACAGGACCACCACCCCCATGGCCTGGCCCATGGCTCCCTTGTCGGCCTCGACTTCCTCATACAGGGCCACATCGAGTTTAGCTGCCCGAACCATACGCTCCGCAAAACCCGCCATCCTTCCCTCCGATGTGTTATGCGATGCCAGCCAGAGTGGGGGTCCAACCCAGGGTTAGCCGGCTTGGATTTCGAGACTGATATCGAGGGCCCGCGCCGAGTGGGTAAGGGCCCCAATGGAGATTAAATCGACGCCGGTTTCGGCGATGCGCCGCACATTCTCCAGCGTGATCCCGCCCGACGCCTCGAGGAGAACCTTCCCTTTGTATCGCCGAACCACGTCTTCGATGTGGTTGAGAGGCATCTGGTCCAGCAAGAGTGCATCCGCCCCCGCCTCTGCGGCGTCCGCTGCGTCCTCCGGCGTTTCAACTTCTACCTGGATCTTCAGCAGATGGCTCGTCTGCTGTCGGAGGCGAGCTACCATCGCCTTGAGGGTCTCCCCCCGGGCCTTGACCACTGCCAGATGGTTGTCTTTCACCAGGATGCCGTCGCTCAGGTTCATCCGGTGGTTCATCCCGCCGCCCGCCCGCACGGCATACTTCTCAAGCCACCGCATGCCCGGGACGGTCTTACGCGTATCCACGATCCGAACGGGCAGTCCGGAGACCGCGGCCACGTAACGCGCAGTCTCGGTGGCGATCCCCGAGAGTCGCTGCAGAAAGTTCAGGGCCACCCGTTCGGCCTTGAGCATGCTCGCCACGGCCCCACTGATCACAGCGATCCGCTCCCCGAGGGCGACGGGACTCCCTTCGCCACGGAGGAGGTCTACCTGTAGGCGAGGCTCGACCGTGGTAAAGACCCCCGCGAACACCCCCAAGCCAGCCAGCACGCCCGGCGCCCGGGCCACGGCCTCTGCCCTGCCACGCTCATCTGCAGGGACCAGTGCCTCCGTGGTGGGATCCCCGCTCGCCACGTCTTCTTCGAGGGCGCGCTCGATCAGCACGCGGACATGCAGCGGGACCGTAGGTGCATCGCTCACAGACATTCCCCCTTGACCCCTCGTTCTCCTTCTCTTAGTATAATAACAGAAAGGGTTTTCTGGAGGAAGACCATGGCGGCCCGAACCGACATCAACGAGGCGATCCTTCGCTTAAAGCAGCAGCGGAAGGCCGTCATCCTGGCCCATAACTATCAAGTTCCAGAGGTCCAGGACGTGGCTGACTTTACCGGAGATTCGCTGGGCCTCTCGCAAGCAGCCGCCCAGACGGACGCGGAACTCATTGTGTTCTGTGGCGTCCACTTCATGGCCGAGACCGCCTCAATCCTCTGTCCCGACAAGACGGTCCTCCTCCCTGACCTGGAGGCCGGATGCTCCTTGGCGGCCACCATTACGGGTGAGGAACTGCAGCAATGGAAAGCCAAGCACCCCGAGGCCACGGTGGTGTCGTACGTCAACACGACGGCAGAGGTCAAGGCCGAGAGTGATTACTGCTGCACCTCGGCTAACGCCGCCAAAGTCGTCCAGGCCATTCCCGCCGATCGGGAGATTCTCTTTCTCCCCGACCTCTTTCTTGGAGATTATGTCGCCAGGGTCACGGGTCGCAAGAACATCCGCGTCTGGCCGGGGGAGTGCCACGTCCATGCCGGGATCCGCCCTGGGCACTTTAAGGAAGCCCTCCGCCTCCATCCGGATGCCGAAGAAATCTTCATCCATCCGGAGTGCGGCTGCACGACGAATTGCATGGCCTTTGCCCAGGAAGAGGCCGATTTGCAGGACAGAATCCACATCCTCTCTACGAGCGGCATGATCCGCCGGAGCGTGGCCTCTCCTGCCCGGAAGTTTATCGTGGCGACCGAGACCGGCATCCTCTATCCCCTGCAAAAGGGCAACCCGGACAAGGTGTTTGTCCCCCTCAAGGAGGATGCGGTCTGCGAGTACATGAAACGAATTACCTTGGAAAAGGTCCTTCACTCGCTCGAGGCGATGGTCTTTCAAGTAAAGGTGCCGGCAGAGATCGCTATCCGAGCCCGGACCGCCATCGACCGGATGCTCGAACTCGCCTAGTCCCATCTCATTTTCAAAAGTAGTAGACCAAACGAACCCGACATAGTACCGTTTGGCAGACCGGTTCTTTCCTGTCTCTCCTGAGCACCATCCGCTGCGGACAACTCACAACGGGTCGACGGCCTCCGAACAACCAAGGGTGGCCCTGAACGGACCGCCCATCATAATGGTGACGGAGACGCAATGTCCTCTCTCACAACCTATCTTCTTCCTCTACCAATTGACGCACAAGACTCGACGGGTGGTATCGGAGCCTCTGAATAATTTCCCTGCTCCTGGCCGTTCCGATCTTCTTCAAAGACCAAATAATCTCCCGCACGATATAAAAGTCTTCCTCGGTTTCGAGCATTGCTTCAAAGGGTGCCACGGCTCGGTCACTCTTTAGATCCCCGAGGAGCCGTATCGCCATCATGCGGTTCTCTCTAAGCGTATGGCTCAGGGTGAGGATCAGCTTTTCGTCGTACGGAAGACGCGCATAGTCAGAGAGATTGAATCCACAGGCAGGGCAGACGAGATCCGACTCCTGTGTCTCCGCCCAACAGCCCGGACAGAAAAAAAGCATGCGGCGCCCGCACTTCCTATTCCTCATCAGGTATTGTTGCTGTCACTCCGGGGAGGAATGCTCCTTGAGCCGTTGGAGTTCCTCCTGGAGTGCGGCGATCTCCTCACGGAGGCGCGAAATCACGGCCTCCCATCCCCGGCTTTCGCCACGAGCGCCGGAGAGCTTGAACTCCAAAGTCTGTTTGTCTTTCGAAAGTTCGTACACCTTGGAAATGCAGGGAAGCGGCCCGGCTGCTCTCCTCAGTCCACAGCTTCGTGATCTCATCAATCCGCCGCCGAAGTTTCTCATTCTCGAAGCCGAGTTGGTCGATCTCTCGCCGTAGCTCGTCCCCGCCTTCGGACGACGCCTCTTTAGTACGAGCGGGATCCGGGGCGGTCGCATACATTTCGGGGGTTCGGTGGATCCAGGGCCGGTCCGGTCCGAAGACCCCCGGCTTCCCGGCGAGTAACTCGATCGAACGCAACCAGGCCGAGCCTTCACATCCTACGGGCTCCTCCCTGAAGCGGTAATCGTGCTTGCGGACAAACTCGAGAAGTTCAGTCCTCAGTTTCTCAATCTTCGCCGCTTGAAGCTTGAGCAAATCCGGGAGGTTTGGATGGTTCGGCTCAATCGCAAGGGCTAAATAGAGATGGGGAAGGCATAACCCGGATGATCTTTCAAGACTTTGTTTGAATTCGAGGTCAGCGATAAACTCTACACAACTCATGAGACGGCGCCATCTGGATTGCACGATGTGAGAGCGGCGGAGTCCTTCAATGGCCCCCAGCGCGTCCTTGAGAAGGTGCTCGTGGATTACCGCTGTCCCCGAGGCGCTGTGATGTATTTTCGGGAGCATCCACGCGTGCCAATTGCAAAATCCACGGGATGCCAACAGCTCCTCCCGGCATCCGGGATCCGTGACCCGCTCGTACATGAAATGATCCATCGTGCGCACCGAGAACCTGACGAGCAGCGTGCAGACCGGGCATCCTTCCTCCGCACACGCGTCCCGCAGTTCAAAATAGGCGATGAACTTCGTCGGCTGGTTGGGCGGCTGAGTCACGCGTCGGCCTCCGGACAGGCGATCGGCTTGAAGTCAACCCCTTCGTAGTAGAGCGCAGAAGGAGCAAAGGCCGAAAACAGCCCGCTGCCGCTCCAGTTGATCGCGCAAAGCACTTTAATGAGGTCCCAGACCTGAGCACATCAACAGAAGTCCGCACGCTGGAAAAGTAGATGGGAAATTGCCCGCCCAGGGCCCAGATGCGGACGAAGAGAAGTCTATCAAGCTGGCTGAGGCCCGGCTCGCGCGTGCGCCTGTCCACGACTTCACCGGAAAAGATCTCGATCGTCCCCGCCGCCCTTGCCAGGGGGTATTGCGCCAGTTCCGGGTCCGGGACGATGGCCTTCCCATTCAGCCGGTACGCGTGCCGCCCATCGGCCATCAGGCGCTCCTTGAACACAGTCGGGCCCCATCGAATGTCGATCCCTTCCCTGATGTGGGGATCAAGATCCCAAAGGCGCCCTGGAAATCCGGGATCATGCCCAAGCGGCAGGAGGATCCGGACATGTACCCCTTTCTGCTTCACGGGCAGAAGCGCAGGCATCAAAGCCAAGGCATCCTCTACGCGGAGCAACTCGACGTCGAGCCGCTCTCGCACTTCCGGTTGTATGCGGCTGAGCAGATCCGTGCCCGATTCACGCTTTCTCGTCCCCCTTTGGTTATGCTGATGTTTCACAAAGGTCCCAGCCGACACGCGCCGCCCACCGAAATAAAAGACCCCTACCGAAGAATATTCTTCAATAGGAGTCATCGACCCCGCCACTGATGGGGCGGGATGGTTCGCCGGTGGACTCCACCACCATTGGTCTGCTTATTAGCAAACCAGGCGAAGGAGTGTCAAGAGAAATACCGTGCTGCTCGCAGGCTCACACGCCTTCACGGGCCTCCTGCGCGGCAGCAGAGCGCCGCGCCTTCTCGATGAGCCGGGCGGCCCAGATCCCAACCTCGTAGAGCAAACACAGGGGGCCGGCCATGAGGGCCTGATTAAAGACATCCGGGGTCGGGGTCAGAATGGCCGCAATAACGAAGTTGAGCAGGATTGCGTACTTCCGGTTTCGGGTGAGAAACTGCGAGGTAACCAGACCGAGCCGAGCCGCAAGGGTAATGAGCAGGGGGAGTTGAAAGATGAGCCCGAAAGCCAGAAGGAATTTGACGGTGAAATCGATAAAGAGACCGATGGAGAGCATCGGTGTCAGGTGTTCGGTCTTGTAGGTGAGGAGGAAGTTCATGGCGAAGGGGAGCACCACGAAATAGCAAAAGGCAAGACCCACAAAAAAGAACACGGTCCCCAAAACAACAAAAGGCAGCGCATAACGCCGCTCTCGCTCCAAAAGGCCGGGGCGGACAAAACGCCAGAGTTCGAAAAGGATGAAGGGGATAGCCAGCAGGAGACCGGCCAGAAACCCGATCTTGATATGGGCCCAGAAGGCCTCGGCGGGGGCAACAAATATCAACTCTGGTGATGGTTTCGTGATGATCACCACAAAGGGGAAACCTTTCTGGAGGGCATAGGTGGTCGTGAGAATCCGCTTGAGGAAGCCCATGATCTGCTCGGAAAAGTAGAAGGAGAGGGAAAAGCCGACCCCGATGGCGACGAGGGAGACGATCAGCCGCTTGCGGAGCTCCTCCAGATGGGAGAGGAAGGGCATCCTGTCATCCGACATGGGGCTAATTGTCCTCGGAACGGACAGATTCTGACGGGGGAGTGGCGGTGTCGCCGGCGGGAGACGCTTGCGTTGAAGACTTTTCCTCTTCGTCCAAGCGGATGTCGGTACTCAACCCCTCTTTAAGGTCCTCAGATGCCCGCTTGAACTCCCTGAGGCCACGACCCAAGGCCTTGCCGAGATCCGGGAGCGCCTTGGGCCCGAAAACCAACAGGGCAACGATAAAAATGACGATCAGTTCAGGCATGCCGATACCGAACATGGTCCTACTCCTCAGATAACTCCTCCAATGTCAGACTACGTTCCGGGCCCAGGGGATGTCAAGGAGATTTGCCCCTTAGCGGCGCCATACGACGCCCCGCCACAGGTGAGGGCTGAAGAGAACGATGACCGTGAAGAGTTCGAGACGACCCAAGACCATACAGGCACTGAGAATCCATTTCCCGACGGGATGGATTGCCGCGTAGCTGTGCGCCGGCCCGACCGTGCCCAGCCCTGGCCCCACGTTTCCCAGCGTGGCCGCGACTGCCCCAATCGCGCTGAGTATGTCCATATCGAGGATGGTCAGGCCCGCCGCGGCAACAAAGAAGACCAGAAAGTACAGGAGAACGAAGACATGGACGCCGTCCAGAACCTCCTTGGGGATTACGTTGCCTCCCACCTTCACGTGGCGGACCGCTTTCGGGTGAATCAGCTTGTAGAGATGGTCGTAGGCGACTTTGAAGAGAAGGAGGCCCCGGATGTGCTTGATGGCTCCGCCGGTGGACCCCGCACACCCTCCCAGGAGCATGAGACACAAGAGGAGGAATTGCGCAAAGGAGGGCCACAGGCCGTAGTCGGCGGTGACGAAGCCGGTGGTCGTCACGATGGAGACCACCTGAAAGGCGCCGTAACGGAGAGCGGAGGACAAATCGGGATAAACCTGTTGCCAGAGGACGAGTGTCGTTGCGACCACGGAGATCAGGACGACCAGGCCATAGAAGCGAAACTCGGGGTCTCGGTAGGCCCTGAGATTCCCTCGGAGGGCCTGGAAGTGGAGCGCGAAGTTGGCGCCCGCCAGAAACATAAAAACGATAACCGCGGTGTCGATGCCGGCGCTGTGATAGGCGCGGATGCTCGCGGCCTTGGGTGAGAACCCACCGGTAGCCATCGTCGAGAACGTATGCAGCACGGCGTCCATAAACGGCATCCCGAGCAGGAAGAGCATGAGAACTTCAGCGGCCGACAGGAGCATGTAGATCCCCCACAAGAGCTGTGCCGTCTGGCGGATGCGGGGGACCAGCCGATCCGGTACTGGTCCTGGGACCTCAGCCTTGTACAACTGCATCCCGCCCACACCTAACATTGGGAGGATCGCCAAGGAGAGGACAATGATCCCCATACCCCCCAGCCATTGGATGAAACAGCGCCAGAAATGGAGGGCCAGCGGTTGCCCCTCGATGTTGATCAGGACAGTCGCCCCGGTGGTCGTGAAGCCGGACATGGCTTCAAAGTAGGCATCGGTATATGAGGGGAGCATGCCGGTGAAATAAAAGGGGAGTGCTCCAAAAGCGGAAAAAAGAACCCACCCGGCCGTCACGATGACGAATCCGTCACGCAGGCCAACGGCGGTGTCTCGGCGCGGGAGAAGGAAGCTGAGCAGTCCGGCCCCAGCGGTACAGAGAAGAGAAAAGAGTAAGGGGAGCGTTTCCGGCCCGCCCGTCACCAGGGCGATCACAAGGGGAAAGCTCATCGCCCCGGCGAGGCAGAGGAGGAGAAGGCCCAGGGCGTGGAGGATGGGGGCAATCTGCATCCGGCCCTCCGGTTGACCTAGCCGCTAAAGAGCTGCTCCACTTTCGGAATTGCCTCAGGAAGGGTGAAAAGAATGACCCGGTCGCCGGCGAGGATCTGACTGTCCCCCTTGGGGATGATGATCTGCTCTCCGCGGTTGATGGCTGCCACGATGGCCCCCTTGGGTATGTTCAACTCTCGAAGAGGACCATCCACGACGGGTGTCATAGGGAGGGCGACAAGCTCCATGATCTCCGCATCCCATTCCGGCATCTCGACGAGAGAGACGACCTGCCCCCGGCGGACAGACCTGAGTATCACGCTCGCAGTCGTGAGGCGTGGGCTGATGGGAGCATCGATACCCAGCGAAGAGGCGAGTTGGATGAAATGCGATCGCTGGATGAGCGCGATGGTCTTCTTTACCTTTAGGCTCTTCTTCGCGAGAAGGGCCGCCAGGATGTTGGTGGCCTCGTCTTCGGAGACTGCGACCACGGCGTCCATCCCAGTGGCCGCCTCTTCCGCTAGAGCCTGGATATCGGTACCGTCGCCTTCGAGGACCTTCGTCCTTTTCAGCCGCTGGGCGAGTTCTCCACACCGGGTGGTGTTCCGCTCCATGAGAGTCGTGGAAATTTCCTCCTTCTCCAGAAGCTCTGCGAGAAAGAGCCCAACCCGCCCTCCGCCAATAATGAGGACCCGTCGGGGGGGCTCTTCGTGTCGCCCCAGGAGATCCAGGATGGCCGGAATATCATCTCGGTGCGCCACCAGATAGAGACGATCTCCGGGTTCGATCACGGTCTCACCATGGGGGATGTGCAGGGTGTCGCTGCGGGATATAGCAGCCACCAGGAAGGGGTGCTTGGCCTGAAACGATCTCAACTCCTTGAGGCACTTGCGGATTGCGCGCGCCTCGGGGCTCACATATATTCCCAACAGTTCGACCTTGCCTTCGGCAAAAAAAGCCACCTGGGCCGCGGCGGGGGCTTGGACCAGCCGCGCGATCTCTTCCGCCACCACTTCGTTGGGATTGATCAGGAGGTCGATGCCAAGCCGCTTTCCGCCGCTCAGAAAGCGACTGCGAGAGAGCTCGGGATTCCTGGCCCGGGCAATCGTTGTCTTCACGCCATACTCTTTTGCCATGAGCGAGGCGACTAGGTTCATCTCATCCTCGTCGGTGACGGCGATAAGCATGTCAGTCTCGCCCACTCCCGCCGCCTCCAGGGCCGTCGGTGAGGCCCCGTTGCCGCAAATGGCCAACACGTCCAGTTCCTTCTCTACCCGCTCCTTTATGGCAGCGTTCTCCTCGATGATCGTCACATCATGCTCTTCATCGACGAGGCGCTTAGCGATATGGTAGCCGACCTCACCGGCCCCAACCACAATAATCCGCACGCTTGTCTCCTCGTGTAATCATCCGCCTGCCCAGGCTAGCCCCAGATAGATAGCCCGGTATGCAAGATATGACGCGAGGCCCGCTCCAGGAAGCGTCAGTAGCCAGGCATACAGGATCTTCTTGCTGAGCCCCCACCGGACCGCCGAAAGTCGCTGCGCAGCCCCCACACCCATGATGGAGGTCGTAATCGTATGAGTCGTGCTTACCGGAACCCCGAGGCCCGCCGCACCTACGATGACCAGCCCCGCCGTGGTCTCAGCCGCAAAGCCATGCACCGGCTGCAACTTCAGCATTTTGAGCCCGAGGGTCTTCACCACCTTCCACCCACCCACAGCGGTGCCGAGTCCCATGGCCAACGCCGCAACCAGAATGACCCACCACGGAACCTCCACTGCACTTAAGTATCCCCCAGCAACCAAGGCTAGCGTGATGACCCCCATCACCTTCTGGGCGTCCCCGGTGCCGTGACTGAACGCCATGAAGCTCACCGACACCACCTGAAGCTTGCGGAAGAGGGGATTCGCCCGTGCCGGAGTGGCGCGGAAGAAGCCCCAGCTGAGGCCCACCATGAACAGGAAGCCAAGCACCAGGCCCAGGGCAGGGGAGATCAGCATGGCCGCAAAAATTGGTTTGAGTCCGGTGAAGTTCAAGATCCTCACCCCTCCATGGGCAATGACTGCCCCCATGACCCCTCCGATCAGCGCGTGGGAAGCGCTGATCGGCATCCCGATCACGGTCATCCACGCATTCCAGACGATCCCTCCCACCAGGGCCGCCGCGACCGTCGCTTGGGTAACTTGGGTGGGGTCGACAATCCCTGTGCCGATCGTTTTCGCCACCGCCGTCGAGTAAAAGGCACCCGCCACGTTCAAGATGCCGGCCAGCAGGACCGCCTGGAGGGGGGTGAGGACCCGCGTGGAGACCACTGTGGCGATGGCATTGGCGGAATCGTTCCACCCGTTGGTGAAATCGAAGATAACCGCCAGCACGACCACGAGGATGATGACCCAGCCTGGCTCGCTCATTCCCTGTTCGATGTCCCCGGTCTGACGTCCGATGCCAACAGCGGTCGGACGTGACCCTTTGAATGCAGCTAGGCATGCTTGAGTACGATCCGCTCCAGGACGTCGGCCACATCCTCGCAGCGGTCCGTCGCCGTCTCTAGCGTCTCATAGATCTCCTTCCACTTGATGATTTCCACGGGACCGTGGCCTCCGATGAAAAGGGCAGCGATGGCGTCCCGGGCGACGCGATCAGCGACGTTTTCCAGGCGGTTGATCTCCACACAGTGGGGGAGGATTCCCTGCAGGTCTTTGAGCTTCTCGATGGCAAAAACGATCTCGTCTGCCATTTGGTGGATGAGCTTGGCGAGACGTTTGGCCTCATCCGTGCACCGTGGAATCTTGTAAAGAGCCAGCCGCGTGGCTGCCGCCTCGATCAGATCCACAACGTCGTCCAAACCGCTGGCGAGTTGGTGGATATCTTCCCGGTCTAGGGGGGTGATGAAGGTCTGGTTCAGTTTTTTGATGAGGTCATGCGTGATCCGGTCCCCCGTGTGCTCGTACTCTTCCACCTGCTTCCACCGTGCATCGTAGTCGGCCTCCGATTCGACCATGGCCTTTAAGGCGACGGCGGCCTCTCGAATGTTGAGAGCAGACACACGAAAGAGATCGAAGAACTTTTCATCGCGGGGAATGAAGCGGAACACAGACACTCTCCCTGGCTGCCCACGTCTCTGAGGACAGTTATGTACCCTACCAACCTGGGTGTGGGTTGTCAACGGGGCACAATGGCCAATGGATCACGGATGCTCGGCCGCTTGGTACGTGGTGAGTAACTGACGTCGCTCGTCGTGACGCTCGAGCGCCAGTTGAATCAGCCGGTCCAAGAGGGCAGGGTAACTGAGGCCGCTGGCCTCCCAGAGCTTGGGGTAGACCGACGTGGTAGTGAAGCCAGGGATGGTATTGATCTCATTCACATAGGACTGCGCCGAGGCGCGATCCAGGAAGAAGTCGATCCGGGCCATCCCGCTACAATCGATCGCCTGATAGGCCTGGATGGCCTGGGCTTGAATCTGTTGCGCGAGTGATGGGGGCAAGGGCGCCGGGATGCAGACCTCACTCATGCCCGGTTCATACTTGGCTCGATAATCGTACCAGTCACGCTTGGGAACAATCTCAGCGAGGGCCGAGGCCTCTGGCTGATCGTTCCCCAGGATGCCGCACTCGACCTCCCGGCAGTCGAGTCCCTGTTCGATGAGGATCTTGCGGTCGTATCGAAAGGCCTCGTCGATGGCGCGACGAAGGCCGGCACGATCCGTTGCCTTGCTGACGCCGACGCTCGAGCCTAAGTTGCTGGGCTTGACGAACATCGGATACGGCAAGTGCTCTTCCGTGACACGCGTGACCGCGACGGCATCGTCCCGCCATGCCGTAACCATCAGGATGCGATAAGGCAGAACCGACAACCCGGCATGCTGGAAAGCGGTCTTCATCGCCACTTTGTCCATCCCCATGGCCGAGGCCATGACCCCGGGCCCCACGTACGGGACGCCCAAAAGCTCCAGCAGGCCCTGGACCGTCCCATCCTCCCCATACGTACCGTGAAGGACGGGAAACGCCACGTCAAGGGACGCATCTATCGAGGGAACCGTCTCATCAAGCGCACCTATGCTGACGAGAGGCCGTCCGGCAATGCCGGGAACAACCCCAGTCCGGGTCCCTTTCCCTTCCACCAGTTGGTCCGGTCCTTCGACCAACAGCCACTCCCCATCGCGTGTGATCCCGATGGCGACGACCTCATACCGGGATCGGTCCAGCGCGCCCAGAACGGATCGGGCGGAGGCGAGAGAGACCTCGTGCTCTCCCGACCGGCCACCGAAAAGCACCCCCACGCGCAACCGGGTTTTTTTCATGACAAGGTCTCCAACAGAGCGTTTCTCGGGGCTATTGCGTCCCCTGGTAAGCTTCTTGCACGAAACGAGGGCAGGCTCTCATCGGGAGTGCGCTATGATCTCCGGATGCAACACCAATCTCTCGTGCGACGCGCGGACGTATCATATCCAATCCGAAGATCTGGGAGAGGATAACCCCCAGATCATCACCCTCGCCTACTTGGAGGGTGCTGTTGTCGGGCGCATCCAGACGAATTACGGAGAGGTGCTCGGTTCGAACCCTTCCCCTGACACTGTACGGACCCTCATGGCTCGCCAGCATCGCCAGATGATCGCGGATATCCAAGCGGGAAAATTTGACGGAGGAGAAGGGCAGTAACGGTCTCACGGGCGTCCAGACCATCGCTTGGTGAGGTCGGTGTGAACCCCCACCTGATCTAGAATGCGCCCAACAATCTGGTCTCTAAGCTCGGCCACCGTACTCGGAAGCTGATAAAAAGGCGGGCTGGGGGGAACAATCGCCACGCCCGCCCGGGCCAGGCGCAACAGATTTTCTAGTTGAATGGCATTCAGCGGACTTTCTCGAGGGACGAGGCGTTTCCCTTCTTTGAGGATGACATCCGCCGCACGCCCAATGAGGTTCTCAGCATAGCCTGACGCGATGGCAGCTGCTGTCTTCATCGAACAGGGGGCGACGATCATCGCCCGGACATTCGGCGAGACATACGAGCCGCCGGCGAGGGGTGCCGCCAGGTCGTCCGGAGAATGATAGTAAGTTGCTAGGGCCTTCAGATCTCCAACCACCCGTCCGGTCTCCTCCCGGATCACGGTTTCCGCGCCTGCAGAGATGATCAGGTCTACCGCCTCTTCGCGCTCCGCCAGAGCCTCCAAAAGGCGCATCCCGATGGCGACCCCGCTGGCGCCCGTGATGGCCAGAATCAATCCCTGCTGTGCAGTATCTATCTTTTGCCCATCGACACTACTCGTGCGCAATAACCGTGGAAAACATGGCATAGGGTATAGAACATGTCAACAGGAATCAGACCTGTTTGTATAGATAGGCGCCTAAGATGAGTCCCATCAGGCTCGCGAGATTGATACGGACAGTAAAACCAAGAGTGAGGGAAAAGATCTTGAGGTCTAATGTTGCGGGGGGATTGAGCCCGGGAGAGATTCCCTGTGAAAATATCCGCTCAAGAATGCCGCCGGGGAAGAGATACGCGATGAGTTCTCCCAAGGCCGAACCGATGATAGCCCCCAGGATGATGATGACGACAAAGGCGGCTGTCACACCCGGTTTTTTCGCCAGGGTCCTCCCTCCTCTCACCACTAGCAGTTTCCGTTTTCAGGACGATTGGATGCTGCCATGAAAGCAGAACAGATGCAACAGGGAAATTGGGATTACGGAGACGCGGGGCCCAGGTGTTTGACCAGGGCATCTGCCAGAGAAGGGATGGTAAACGCAGCAGGCACGACATGCACGCCAAGCCCATAGCGGGCCGCCGTCTCGGCAGTAATCGGCCCGATACAGGCAATGATTACATCCTTGAGGAGTGCGGGCAAATCGTCGCGGGGAAACATCTCGACAAAGTTTACCACGGTCGAAGAACTGGTGAAGGTCACCGCGTCGACCTGTCCGGCCCGCAACAGACCCAGGACCGCCGCAGATTGATCGGCCACCTGCACTGTGCGATAGGCGGCGACGACATCGACAAGGGCTCCGCGTGCTCGTAGCCCGGCGGGCAGGATCTCCCGCGCATCAGCGGCCCTGGGAATAAGAAAACGTATCCCGCGCAGATCTTCATCCAAAGCCTCCAAGATCGCCTCGGCGCGATATTCGCCAGGTACGACGTCCGCCCGAATTCCAGCCTCGGCTAAGGCGGCGGCTGTCGCTGGGCCGATCGTCGCCACGCGGACATCATGGAGGGCGCGCAGGTCTCCCCCCCTGTCCCGGAGCCGTCCGATAAAGGAGCGGACGCCGTTCGCACTGGTGAAGACGACCCATTGATAGCTGCCGAGTTGCTCGAGACTGTAGTCGAGTGATTTCCAGTCTTCCGGTGGATGAATAGCGATCGTCGGGCACTCAATCACCTCGGCCCCATACCCCTCCAGAAGGTCTGCGAAATCGCTCTGCTGCTCCCGGGCTCGAGTGACCACGATCCGTCGGCCGAAGAGAGGTTTTCCCTCGAACCATGCGAGCTGATCCCGAAGCCGCACCACCTCCCCCACGACGATAATAGCCGGTGGGTGAATGGTTTCTGCCCTCTGGACAATATCATGCAGCGTTCCCGTGACCGTTTCCTGTACTGGCCACGTACCTAAACGAATCAGTGCGATCGGCGTCTCCGGGGACCGCCCGTGCTCCACGAGCCTTTCCACAATCTCGGTGAGGCGGCTCACCCCCATGAGAAAGACGACCGTGCCGATGCCGGTGAGCGTGCGCCAATCGATCCCGGGTCCTTCTCTGGCTGGACGACCAGTGACAAACGCGACGCTCGAGGCGAGATCGCGGTGGGTAAGCGGTATCCCGGCATAGGCGGGGACGGCGATAGCAGAAGTGATACCCGGCACGACCTCAAAGGGGATTCCCGCCTCGACGAACGCCTCGGCCTCTTCCCCCCCTCGGCCAAAGATAAAAGGGTCCCCCCCCTTCAGCCGGACCACCACCTTGCCCCTACGGGCCCACTCAATCACGAGGCGATTGATTTCCTCTTGGGGAATGTATTGTTCGCCACCCCGCTTTCCCACATAGAGCCGTTCGGCATCGGGAGAAGCATAGGTGAGAAGACGCTCATTGGCCAGGTAGTCGTACACGACCACATCGGCCAGTTCCAGACAACGCTTCCCTTTCAGGGTAAAGAGGCCAGGGTCACCGGGGCCAGCCCCGACGAGATACACCTTGCCTTTGGGTTCAGCGTTCATGGTCCAGGGTTGAGAGTTCAGTGCCATGTCAAATTTCGGAATTCGAATTTCGAAAAATTAGATCAGTAGTCATCGGTCGCCGCATCAGGGGGCCGCTGGGTATTCGAGCGATAACTCGGCAAGCTTCCGAAGAATCCGATCGGCCCCGTCCCGCAGCAAGTCCTCCGCTAGGGCTGTCCCGATCTCCTCCGCCCGCGTGTCGGGGCCGCTACGCTGTCCGCGAACAATCCCGGTCCCGTCCGGCTCAATCAACAGCGCCGTGAGATGGAGCTGATTCCCGTCACGGGTCCCATACGCCGCAATTGGGACCTGACATCCCCCTCCGAGCCGCGCCAGGAACGCCCGCTCGGCGGCGATGGTGACCGCGCTCGGCCCGTGATTCAGCGGTCCAACCAGATCCTGCGTTTGCCGGTCTTTCTCGCGGATCTCTACGCCTAACGCCCCCTGACCGATCGCGGGAAGGCACACGTCCGCCGAGAGAGTCTCGGTGATCTCGGCCTGGCGGCCGAGGCGGTGGACGCCCGCCGCAGCCACCACCACCGCGTCCAGCCCCTCCGTGCCGAGCTTCCGGAGGCGGGTATCCAAGTTCCCCCGAAGGGGGACCACTGTCAGATCGGGGCGGTATCGCAAGAGCTGGGCCTGCCGCCTCAGACTGCTCGTACCAATCTTGGCGCGGGTCGGCAGGCTATCCAGATTCCTTCCCTGCCGTGAGATGAGCACATCCAATGGATCTTCCCGCTCAAGAATCGCGGCAATGGTGAGGCCCGAGGCGATCTCGGTCGGCACATCCTTCATGCTGTGGACCGCCAAATCCACACGATCCTCCTGCAACGCTTCCTCGATCTCCTTGATGAACAGCCCCTTACCTCCCACACGGGAGAGGGGGATGTTGGCAAACCGATCACCACTAGTCTTAATCTTCACCAGTACCGGTTCAAAGCCTGTGTGTCGCTGCCGGAGGGCCGCGGCGACATGCTCCGCCTGGGTGACGGCCAGAACGCTGCCCCGAGTACCAATCCGAACCTTACGGTTCACAGTTCACCGTTCAGACTGGAGACGGGAGCTATGAGACCGGGAACTCTGATAACTGGTCTGAGGCCAGCGGGCTGGTGTGTCGGGTCTCCGGTCTCCTGTTTCCCGTCTCTCGTCGGTCATAGCACATCGGACTTCGGACGTCGGACTGCGCGCCTGGGATCAATCCGACTCATGCAAGCCAAAGAGACGGCGCAAGGCGTTGACATAGAGGTGGCTATCACGGCTGACGGATTGGCGCTTGAGCTCCATGGTGGGGGTATGGAGGATTTTGTTGACAATGCTGTAAGCGAGAGTCTGCACCACCGCCTTCTGGTCGGGATTAAGCTCCTGCAGGCGGTCCAGCGCCCTGGCGAGCTCCGTCTCCCGGATCTCCTCCAAGCGCCGCCTGAGTGTGACGATCGTGGGGACCACCTCGAGACTCTTCAGCCAGCGGAGGAAGCCGGCGACCTCGCGTTCGATGAGCAGTTCTGCCTGCGCCGCCTCACGCTGTCGCTCCAGGCGACTCACGGCGACCACCCCTTCCAGATCATCGATGTCGTACAGGTAGATGTTGTCGATCTCGTTCACCGCCGGATCGACATCTCGCGGAACGGCAATATCAACCAGGAACAGGGGACGGTTACGCCGAAGGCGGATCAACTCATCCATGTCGGCCTGGTGGAGGAGGAAGTGGGGCGCGGCGGTGGAACACACCACGATATCGGCCTGGCGGAGTTCATCCCGGATCTGGTCGAACCGGACCGCTCGTCCTTGGAGCCGCGCGGCCATTTCGACGGCCCGGTCGAATTGGCGGTGGGCGACGAAGACCGCCTCCACCCCCTCGCCCTGCAAATGCCGGGCAGCCAATTCCGCCATCTCTCCCGCCCCCAATATGAGGATCCTGCGGCCACTGAGGTCCCCAAAGATCTTCTTGGCAAGCTCGACCGCGGCCGACGGGACCGAGACAGGTGACTCCCCAATCCCAGTTTCCGTCCGAACCTTCTTGGCCACCCCTAACGATCGCGTCATGAGTCCGTTGAGGATGGGCCCAGTCGCCTCCTGGGCCAGCGCCATCTGGTACGCCACCTTGACTTGACTCAGGATCTCGGACTCCCCAAGGACCATGGAGTCCAAGCTGGCCGCGACCCGAAAGGCATGGCGGACCGCGGCTTCCTGATGGTGGCGGTACAGTCGATCGGCAAAGAGCGCGAGGGGTGTTTGGGTTCCCTCTGCTAACAGCTCCGGAATCGCCGCCTGGGCCTGTGCCGGATCCTGAGTCACGGCGTACACCTCCACGCGGTTACAGGTCGAGAGGACGACCCGCTCGAGCACCGCCGGCTCCTGCCCCAAGCGCTCCAGGACCGTTGGCACCTGCCTATCCGGGATGTGAAGGCGTTCCCGGATCTCCACGGGCGCCGTGGTATGATTCAAGCCGACCGTCAGGATCACCATCGCTTAATTGCCCGCATGGGGACGGCCAACGAGGACGCTGACCCCCACGAACGCGACAAGAAGGGCGCAGAATCCGACGACCGCGAGGAGCGCCGCCTTCCGCCCTCGCCACCCGGCTGTGAGTCGGGCCTGCAACAGCCCGGCATACATAACCCACGTGATCAGGGACAAAATCTGGGTGGGGTCCCAGGTGAGGAGACGGCCCCACGCAGCTTGCGCCTGCAACGCGCCAGTCACGAGCCCCGCAGTGAGCAGCGGAAAGCCGACCAGCAGGGTCCGGTGACTGAGCCCATCCAGGAACTCCAACGAGGGGAGCCGGTGGTAGATCGCCCCCAAGCTCTTGGACTTGAGCTGACGCTCTTGCAGGATATACATCAACCCGACGCCGCAGGTCAGGGCCAAGGCTGCATTCCCCAAGAGGATCAGGATAACGTGCATCCAAACCCACGTGCTGGTCAGTGCGGGATCGAGACCGGTCGGGCCCTTTGGCAGACTGGCGGCCGCGGCGGTGATCACGACCACAATCGGCATGACAAACGCCCCCATGACCTTTCGTTGGAACCGGAACTCGAGGCCCACGTACACCAGCACCGTGGCCCATGCAAAAACGGAGAGGGCCTCATACGTGTTCCGAGGGGGTGGCTGGCCGACCGCGATCAGGCGAAGGAGCAACGCCAGGGTGTGCAGCATAAAGCCGCCGACGGTCGCGGCGGTGGCAAGCCGGGAGAGGCGCGCGCTCTTAATAGAGAGAAACAGCAGGTACGCGATCGTGCCTACGATATATAACGCGAGGGCTCCGAAGAAGAAGGTCACATCCATAACAACCTGTCCGATGTCCGACGTCCAGCTATTGGGTGTTAGGTCTTGGGTCTTGGGGGGTGAGTCTGATACTTGAATTACGAGCTGGCCGGCCAGGGGTGCCGGTCAATAGCCCATCGCCCATGCATCGAGGTTGGATGTTCGTAGGCCATCACCTGACACCTGATACCCACTACCCAAAATCCTACGGTCGTCGGGACCGCCGATGGCTGGTCCCCAGAAGGCCCTTCACCTCTTCGACAAACTCATTCACATCCTTGAACTGACGGTAGACCGAGGCGAACCGCACGTACGCCACTTCATCCAACTCGTACAGACGTTTGATGATCAGCTCCCCGATCTCGCTGGACCGGATTTCTCGATCCGGCTTCTCAAGTAGGCGCGCCTCAACCTCATCGGCGATCTTTTCGAGCTCCGCGACTCCAACGGGTCGCTTCTGGGTCGCCCTGACCAGGCCGCTCAGAATCTTGTTCCGATCGAAGAGCTCGCGGCGGCCGTCCTTTTTCACCACCATGAACTGAATTTCCTCAATCCGTTCGTAGGTGGTAAACCGTCGCCCGCAGCTCAGGCACTCTCGGCGCCGCCGGATCACCGCCCCGTCGCGGGCCTCCCGAGAGTCGACAACCTTCTCCTCCATCTGCCCGCAAAAGGGGCATTTCACGGCGACCGCTCCTCCCTCAGCCCCAACCGTTCACGGTACAGAGGGAACTGTTGGCACAGCTCCCGGACCTTTCCCTTGACGCGCTGTTGGCGGTCCGCATCGGCCACATCCTGGAGGACCTCTGCGATCAGTTGACCGATGAGACACATCTCTTCCTCTCGCATCCCGCGGGTTGTAACCGCGGGTGTCCCGATCCGAATGCCGCTCGTCACCGCCGGTTTCTCCGGATCGAAGGGGATGGCGTTCTTATTCACGGTGATGCCCGCCGTTTCCAGCGCCACCTCCGCCACTTTGCCGGTCAGGCCCCTCGGCCTGAGGTCCACCAGCATGAGGTGCGTATCTGTCCCTCCGGCCACGAGGCGAAAGTTCAAACGCGACATCTCCTCGGCGAGCGCGACCGCATTCCGTTGAATCTGCCGCTGGTACGCACGAAACTCCTCACTGAGGGCCTCCTTGAAGGCCACCGCCTTGGCGGCGATGATGTGCATCAGCGGGCCACCCTGAAACCCAGGGAAGAGGTTCTTGTTGAGAACCGACGCAAGCTCCTCCTGGCACATAATCAGGCCTCCCCTGGGACCCCGCAGTGTCTTGTGCGTGGTGGTGGTGACGAACTCGGCATACGGGATCGGCGAGGGATGGAGCTTTGCGGCGATGAGTCCAGCCGGATGCGCGATATCCGCCATGAGAATCGCACCAGCGGGCTGCGCAATCTCCTTGAAGCGCGCAAAATCAAGCGTCCGGGGGTAGGCGCTCCCGCCGATCACAATCATCTTCGGTTTATGCTCGCGGGCCAGCCGCTTGACTTGCGCGAAGTCAATCTGCTCGGTCTCGCGGTCCACGCCATAATGGACGACACGGAAAAAGCGACCCGAGAAATTGACGGGACTCCCGTGTGTCAGATGGCCGCCATGGGCCAAATCGAGCCCCATGATGGTGTCCCCCGGCTGCAGGACCGAGAAGTAGACGGCCATATTGGCTTGCGTACCGGAATGGGGCTGAACATTGACATGCGCTGCGCCGAAGAGCTTCTTGGCCCGCTCGATGGCCAATGTCTCTGCCTGATCCACAAACTCGCAGCCACCATAGTATCGCCGGCCCGGGTAGCCCTCGGCATATTTATTGGTCATGACGGACCCCATCGCCTCCAGGACCGCCTCGCTCACGAAGTTCTCCGAAGCAATCAACTCCACTCCGTAGGCCTGCCGCTCCGTCTCCAAGCGGATGGCCTTATGGATTTCTGGATCCACGTCGCGCAAGGACTTCACTTTTTCCTCCCTACCTTATCGGCGGTCAGCGACGCTTCAGGTGCCCGGCGTCTTCTGACCGATGAGGTCGGCAATCTGCCGAGAGAGCGTGCACATGCTTCTATGCATCGCCGGCGCATAAAAACGCAGCCCCGCCCCCGGTCCGAGTCGTTCCATGAACCTGGCCGCAACCCCTTCGAAGTCCAACGGAGTGAGTTCATCCCCCGCGGCTGCCATGAGAAAACCCCACTCGGCCCGGAAGGAAGGTACGTAGGTCCGATACGTGAACAGATTCGAAAAAACCCCGCCGACATCCTGGCGGACGCCGATGTGTCCAGCATAGTCCGACAGGCTCAGCTCCAAGGCCTGCATGGTCAGGATCCCGCAGTCGGCCAAGCGCCGCCGGATCGCCTGATAGTACGCATCCGAGAAGTCCGCGGTCACCGCATCGGTAATGTCCTGAACGATCACATCAAAGAGATCGTCAGAGCGCTGAAGAAAGTCACGTGCATCCCCATACACCAGGGTTACCCGAGGGTCCTCAAAAGCCTTCCCAGACATCTCCGGGAGATGTTGGCGGCAGAGGTCGACAATCTCTTCATCGAGATCCACCATCACGGCGTGCTCTACCATGCCGTAGCGCAAGACCTCTCGGAGGGTCGCCCCTTCACCCGCTCCAAGAATCAAAACCCGGCGGGGGTGCGGGTGCAAAAGCATCGTCGGATGGACGAGGGCCTCGTGGTAGATATGCTCATCCAGGGTTGCAGATTGGATTTTCCCATCCAGGATCAGCATCTTGCCGAATTTTGGGCTTTCAACGATCTCGACGGTCTGAAACTTGGTTTCCCCTGCATAGACAGATCTCGCCAAGGCATAGCCGTGGAACTCGTGGTGATCGATCTCATCAATATAAAAACACCGGGAGACACGACTCATCTTCCAGACCCTGAAAAATTGGGCACTTAACCGAATCGATGCTACTCTACGCCCTTTACATTGTCAACCGCGAACTTCCAAAAGTAGCGATCGATGCGGCTATCGGAGAGAAAGGCCGGGGGGGATATTGGTGTACGTAATGCCTCCGCGCGCACCGGAAAGACGGTAGATGCGGACTGGCGGGGTGTAGTGAGGAACGTGAGGGGTGGGGTGGCCGTAGTGTCCCAAGACCTTTGTGACGTAATTGCGCGTCTCGCGGTACGGCGGAATCCCTTGGTATATGCTGACCGCGGTCTCTCCCGCATTATAGGCGGCCAACGCCCACTGGAGGTCCCCCTGGAAACGGACCAGCAGATCACGGAGGTATCGAACCCCCCCAGCAATGTTCTGTAGGGGATCGAAAGGGTTCTGTACAGCGTAGCGACCGGCGGTTTCCGGCATGAGCTGCATCAGACCCATTGCCCCCTTGGGGGACACTGCCCCCGGATCAAAGGCCGATTCGACCGCAATAATGGCCTCGACCAGCCGAGCGTCGACCCCGTACCGATCGGCCGCGGACCGGATCAGTGTGCGCAAGCCATACGGGGCCCGGACCGCGTGACGCCGATCCCGCATCCGGCGAGCGCTCAACGCACTGCCTGGGGACGGGATGTTACTGTACTCGACGGCCCCGGAGGCATTCACCCGCCGGTAGATGCGCGCGCTCTCGGCCGTGGCCCGCCCAGGGAGGCAGCTCAGGAAAAGCAGTGCTGACACAAGGCAGATTATCTTTCGCACGGGGTTCCCCTGCCGGAATGCGCGTGAGCACCGGTCTTCTCTGCAAGTCCCATACCGTCCTCTTACGGCAGCGGGACCAAGAGCCGGAGCACGGCCATGAAGGCCATCCCGCCGACCACGGAGAGGATGACCTTCCAGTTGAATCTCCGATGGGCCTCGGGCAGCAGATCACTGGCCCCGATGTAGATAAAGTCCCCCGCAATGAATGCCAGGGCCTTTTCGAGAAACGGGCCGGGAATAAACCCCGCCATCACGCCTCCCATCGGATAGAGGAGCCCGGCCAGACCCAGAGCGCCGATGATGCGCGCCCTGCTCCACCGCGCTTCCTTCATGATCAGGGCGGAGGTGATCCCTTGTGGAATCTCATGCAGGACGACCGCAGCCGTAATTGAGAGTCCGAGTAACGGGTTGATGAGATATCCCACGGCGATAGCTGCCCCGTCAACAAAATTGTCGAGGGCCATCCCCACAACCGCCACGGGACCAATCTGGTGCGTCTCACACTCGCTTTCGCCGCACGCGTGAATCATCATCACCTTCTCAAGCACATAGAACGTGACAAATCCGAGGGCCAGGACGGCGGCGTCCTCTTTGAGGTTCACTTCCGGGAGGATGTTGAGAAAGCTGACCGCCAGGAGAACGCCGGCTGCGAACCCGATAATGTATCGGGATTCGATCCGCGCCGTTTTCCCTTCCAGGGCAAGCCAGCCGGCCACGAGGTCGGATAATCCCGCCGCGACCGTGTACACATAGATCATCCCGCCAGCCTCCTCATCGCCCACCCTGCCGACACGGCTGACAGAGGCCGAACAGTTCGACCACGTGCGATCGGACCGTAAAACCAGTGCGCTTCCGGATCCGCCGCGTGAGGTCAGCCTCCTCAACCGGGCATGTGGCCATATCTTCAATCCGCCCGCAGGCATCACACACCAGGTGATGATGGTGATGCCGGTAGCCGTCGGCCAGTTCGTACCGCGCGGCTGCTTCTCTCAGTTCCACCCGGCGCACGATCTGAAGCATCTCAAAGAGGCGGAGGGCTCGATAGACCGAAGAGAGGTTGATGCGTGGGTTGTGAAGTGCCCGGTGAATCTGCTCCGCCCGGAGCGGGCTCGGAACCGTGGCGAGAATGGTCAGGACCGCGGAGCGGGCCTGCGTCCAGGAGTATCCCTGTCCGCCCAACAGGTATCGGATGTGCTGCAGCGTCTGGCGCGTCATCGGCGTATATTGCAAATGATTTGCAAAATCAATTCTATCCGACTCGGCACCCGCGTCAAAGGAAAAACACTCTCGTCTTGTTGGCGGAGGAGTGAGGTGTATAATAGCCCACATGAACGACCCAGGAGGGAGGATGAGCGGCAGGAGCGGGCCCCTGTTTGAACGACTGGTCGAGATCATGGCTACCCTTCGCGGGCCCCAGGGCTGTCCATGGGACCGGGACCAAACACGAGAGTCCCTCAAGGCCTTCCTCATTGAAGAGGCGTACGAGGTCCTCGAAGCGCTGGACCATGGAGGAAAAGAGACGCTCCAAGAAGAGCTGGGGGATCTCCTCCTCCAGGTGGTCTTCCATGCGCAGGTAGCCGCCGAACTGGGAGAATTTCGCATGGAGGACGTGCTTGAGCATGTCACGGACAAGCTCGTCCGCAGGCACCCGCACGTCTTTGGTGAGACGCGGGCGGAAACTCCTGCCGAGGCTCTCTCCAACTGGGAGCGGCTCAAACAGGTGGAGCGCGGCGGGGTACAGGAGGCCTCGGCCCTCTCCGGCGTCCCCAAGACCCTTCCCGCCCTTCTCCGGGCGCAACGTCTCCAAGACAAAGCCGCCCGGGTCGGGTTCGACTGGGGAGAGATGACCCCAGTCCTTCACAAGGTGGAAGAAGAACTGGCCGAACTGAAGACAGCGATAGGAAAAGATCGAGAAGCCGCGGAGGCCGAGTTGGGGGATCTCTTCTTCAGCGTGGTCAATCTCGCTCGGTTTCTCGGTCTCAATGCGGAAGAGGCCCTCCGGAAATGTGTCGAGAAGTTCACGCGCCGGTTTCGCCATGTCGAAAGGATGATCGCCGCGCGTGGAAAGTCGCTCACGGAGAGCAGCCTCGAAGAGATGGACGCCCTGTGGGAGGAGGCAAAGGTTGCCGAGGATCCAGCAAGAGGGTAACATCCTGTTTCTCCTCGTAGACGGCCTCGGCCTGGGTGAGCGGGACGGGAATCGAAACCCCCTCGCCGTGACCCAGACGCGATGGTTCCGCTGCTTTCGGACCGAGATCCCCCTGACGGACGGCTGCGCTGTCGTCCCCACCGATGCGGCACTCGGGGTTCCGGGGCTCCCGCAGAGTGCGACCGGGCACACCGCCCTCCTCACCGGCCTCAACGCCCCGCTGCTGGCCGGCAGACATATCCAGGGATTCTGTACTCCGACGCTGGGCACCATGCTCGCGAAGCACTCTCTGTTCCGGTCCTTCTCCATGCGAGGGGGCGACGTCGCGTGCGCCAACGCCTTTACCGATTTCACCCTGAGACGGCACCGGTTTCACTCGGTGAGCACGGTCGCGGCGCGGACCGCCGGTGTGCGATTGCGGGACCTCGACGACCTGACCCGAGGCCAGGCCCTTCACCACGACTTCACCAATCGCATGCTCAGGGCCCGAGGGTTCTCGGTCCCGCTCCTGTCCCCGGACGAGGCGGCCCAGCGCCTGGTTGCGATGACCGAGACCCATGATTTGACTTTCTATGAATACCTACAAACCGACCTCGCCGGACACGCCCAGAATATGCATCGGGCGGTCAGGCTACTCGAAGAGCTGGACCGCTTTGTCTCGAGACTGGTCGAGCGCCTGGACCGACATCTTTTGATCCTAGTCAGCGACCACGGCAACGTCGAGGACCTCAGCACGGCGAGCCACACGTGGAACCGCGTCCCGACCATGGTCTGGGGACGAGGGAAGGAAGACGTCGCCCGCCGCATTCACGCCTTGACCGACATCACCCCCAGCCTGCTCAGCCTTTGGGATTCCGCCAATCAGCGATCAGGGGAGACGGGAGAAGCAAGACCCTAGTCTCAGGGCTCAAGTCTCCCGTCTCTACTTAAGTCTCTGGCTGCTGACGATCGGTCCTTCGGACAGGTGCCTTGCAAATTTGCACCCGGAAGGGTACTCTAAAACTATGAGACTTTTTCGCTTTGTGCCGCTCTCGATTCTCGCTTTCACCCTCCTCGCTCCAACAGGGATGGCGAGCGCCCGCGAGGTCTATGTCGCCCGCGTGGATGGGATCATTTCGCCAAGCACGGCTGATTTCATCGTGGGGGCGATTCAGAAGGCCGAACAGGGGAATGCGGAGGCACTGGTCATCGAACTGGATACTCCGGGGGGCCTGGACACTTCCATGCGGGTGATCATCAAAGAGATGTTACGCTCCCCGGTCCCGGTGATCGTCTATGTCGCCCCCAGCGGAGCGAGAGCCGCCTCGGCCGGCGCTTTTATCACGATTGCCGCGAACGTCGCCGCCATGGCACCCGGGACCAATATCGGGGCCGCCCATCCCGTCCAGATGGGCGGGGGTGAGATGGACAAGGAAATGGCCAAAAAAGTCGAAAACGATGCAGCCGCCTACATTCGGGGGCTCGCCGAGCGCCGGGGACGAAACGCCGCATGGGCAGAGAAAGCGGTGCGCGAGAGTGTATCGATCACGGCGGCAGAGGCGCTGAAACAGAAGGTTATTGATGTCGTCGCGGACGATCTTGCTGATCTCCTTGCACAGATCGACGGACGCACACTCGAGACCGCAGCCGGCAAGGTGACATTGCAGACGAAGGCGGCGACGATTACTGAGGTCGAGATGAGCTTCCGGGACAAGATCCTCCAGGTCATCTCCAATCCGACCGTCGCGTACATCCTCCTGATCCTGGGGATGGCCGGCCTGTACTTCGAACTGTCGACTCCCGGCGCCATCCTCCCCGGGGTCCTGGGCGGAATCTGCCTCATTCTGGCATTCTGGGCGTTTCAGACCCTGCCAATTAACTTCGCAGGCCTTCTCCTCATCATCTTGGGGGTCCTTCTCTTCATCGCCGAACTCCAGGTTGTCTCTCACGGCGTCCTCACGGCGGGTGGGATCATCGCGATGCTCTTGGGATCATTGATGCTGATCGATTCCCCAGCCCCCTTCTTGCAGATCTCTCTCTCGGCCATCATCGGGGTCACGGCGGCCACCACCGGCTTCTTCGTTCTCGTCATCGGGGCGGCCATCCGCGCGCATCGTCGTCAGCCGGTGACAGGGCATGAAGGCCTGATCGGTCAGATCGGTATCGCCAAGACGCCCCTGAAGCCGGAAGGTCAGATCTTTGTCCGTGGAGAGCTTTGGAAGGCAACATCTGAGGACCTGGTGAAACCCGGGGGACAGGTCGAGGTGACCGGGATCTCCGGGTTGACGTTAAAGGTCAAGAAACTTTCTCCAGGGGAGCAGAAAACAGGGTAGTCCCTGGGGGTGTGCTGCCCGTACAAGGGCAGGGAGGTGAGAAATCATGCCAGGATTCTTCCCCTTCAATATCAGCGCGATCTTCTTCTTGGTGATCCTCCTCTATATTGTGTTTTCCTCGTTCCGGGTTCTGAACGAATACGAACGAGGAGTCATCTTCCGTTTCGGGCGGCTTGCGAAGGCGATCTTCAACCCCGGGGGAGAAGGCAATGGGCCGGGGATCCTGCTCCTCTTTCCCCTGGTCGACAAGATGGTCCGCGTCAGTACCCGGACCATCGCCATGGATGTCCCTTCGCAGGACGTGATCACCAGGGACAACGTCTCGGTCAAGGTAAACGCCGTGATCTATTTCCGGGTCGTAAACGCCGAGTCCGCGGTCGTCGAGGTCGAGGATTACCTCTACGCGACCTCCCAAATCGCCCAGACCACCCTCCGGAGCGTCCTCGGGGAATCGGAGCTGGACGAGTTGCTGGCCGAACGCGAGCAGATCAACCGGAAGCTGCAGCGGATCATCGATGATCACACCGATCCCTGGGGGATCAAGGTCACGGCGGTCGAGGTGAAACACGTGGACCTGCCGGCCGACATGCAACGGGCCATGGCGCGGCAGGCAGAAGCCGAGCGCGAGAAGCGGGCCAAGATCATCCATGCCGAGGGCGAACTTCAGGCCTCGGAGAAGCTCGCCCAGGCCGCCAACATCATGGCGGCTGAGCCGATTACCATCCAACTTCGCTTCCTTCAGACGCTCACGGAGATCGGGACTGAGCAAAGCTCGACCATCATCTTCCCTCTCCCGATTGATCTCATCAGCACTTTCACCAACCGACGGACAGAGACCTCCTGAGGGCCGCAAGAACCGAACCCAGGGAGCGGTCTTCCGAGTGATGGACGGATGAAGACGGCAGATGTCTTGATCATCGGCGGAGGCATCATCGGCTGTTCGATCGCCGTTGAACTGTCTCGCGCCGGGATCGGGGTCCTCCTGTGCGAACGCGATCGCATCGGGTGTGAGGCGTCGGGAGAGGCCGCCGGGATGTTGGCGCCGCAGGCCGAAGGCGTTCCTCCCGGACCCTTTCTGGACCTCTGCCTCAAAAGCCGGGCAATGTTTGGGTCCCTCCAGCATATGTTGAAGGAGGAAACAGGGATTGATATCGAGTACGTCCGCTCGGGGATCCTTTCGCTTCTCCTCAGCGACGAAGACGAAGTCCACGGGAAGCGGTTGCTGGAGGAGCAGCGCGGTCGGGGACTCAAGGTGGAGTGGTCGGACCGGCAGCAGGTGCTCGAGGCCGAACCGCACATCACCCCCGAGGTCCGGGGTGCGCTGTACCTCCCCGACGATCACCAGGTCAAAAATGCCAATATGGTTCGGGCCCTCGCGCTGCTCGCGGCCCGACGCGGCGCTCAGATCATTGAGGGATCCCCCATCACGGGGCTTGTGCGGGATCGGGACCGGGTGATCGGGGTCCGCTCTGTAACCGACACCTATCACGCCGACACGGTGGTGATCGCCGCCGGGGCCTGGTCAGGGGGAATCGGCGACCTTGTCGGCCAGGCAGTCCCGATCCAGCCGGCTCGAGGACAGCTCCTCGCACTCGGAACGCGAGGCGATCTGTGCCGTCATATTCTGTATGCGGGTAAGGGATACCTGACGCCCTGGCCGAACGGGGAAGTCGTTGTCGGGAGCACCGTCGAATTTGTGGGATTCGAGAAGGCCGTCACCGTCGCCGGGATTACGGAACTGTTAGGACTGGCCAAACGTCTCGTCCCTGCCGTCGCGAGCCGCCCGATACTCAGGGCCTGGTCCGGCTTTCGTCCCTGGACCCCCGATGGGCTGCCGTATCTTGGGGCTGTCCCGGGCGTGCCGGGTCTGACCATTGCCGCGGGTCACGGCCGCAATGGCATCCTGCTGGCCCCCATCACCGGTCAGCTGATGGCCGAGCTGATTCGCGATGGGAAATACTCACTCGCACTAACCTCTTTTCGACTCGATCGATGAAGATTCGACGCCTCCATCCCTGGAAGGTCTCGCCCGCGACGGCGATCCGGATTCAACGAGGACTCCGCCGACGTCTGAACGTCAAAGCGTATCGAGGACCCATCGAAACCATCGCCGGCGTCGATGTCTCATACGACAAGCGCTCACCGATGATGTACGCTGCCGTGGTCGTGATCCACCTGAGCGATCACCAGATTCTCGAGACGGCGACTGCGGTCACACACGCGACATTTCCGTATATCCCCGGGCTGCTCTCGTTCCGCGAATCGCCCGCGGTCTTGCACGCGTTCACACGGCTGCGCCGCCGACCCGACTGTCTCCTCTGCGACGGGCAGGGAATCGCCCATCCGCGCCGCCTCGGGATCGCGTGCCATCTCGGGCTCCTGCTCCACGTGCCGTCGATTGGCTGCGCCAAGAGCCTGTTGGTCGGAGCGTACCGGGAACCGGCGTTCAAACGGGGAAGTTTCAGGACACTTTCCCACAATGGAGAGCGCATCGGGATCATTCTCCGGACGCGAGACGGGATCGAGCCGGTTTATGTCTCTCCCGGCTATCGAATGAGCGTTCAAAGGGCGCGCGAGATCGTCCTCGCCACATACGGCGGATACCGGATTCCCGAGCCGACGCGCCAGGCCCATCTCCTGGTAAATGCGCTGCGCCAGAATCGATACCGGTCCGCGAGGCATCATCTCTCTTTGGACAAAGGTTTACCTTTTCTTGACAAATCCCCGTATTGATCCGGGTACAGAATTCTGGTGCGGGGGCGCATCCTTTTGCCTACTCGTGCGTCGAACACAGGGGGGCGTCACGCGCGTATCGGCGGGGAGGATGGGTAAACTGGTGATGCCATGACGGAAAAGAAACAACCCAAAGTATTTGCCTTCGATCGGCCCTTTGCGAAGGTCTTTCCCAAAGTGAAGGATGCGGTGGTGGAGTACAAAGTGTCGAGCCGAGATCTCGCTGGGGCCGACACGTCGCACGGCTCGTGCACCATGAGTGTCCTCGACGGGACCTTCCGGGGACGGATCCCGTGTAGCCATCAGGAATGCCATGCGGGAGGTTTTGAAATCGAACGGATCGTTGAGGAAATGGTGCAAGACCGCGAGGAATCTCGTGAGGGAGTCCTTGCCTGCGCCGGGTGGATCGGGGATCGCGATCGCATCCCCTGCGTCAACAGCCTTGCCTACAGTATCGCGCTGTTCTATAGGCTTCGCACAACCCCCAAGGCACCACTCGAGTGAAAGGGCCTCGACATCCGCCCCGATGTTAAGTATATTTATGTGCCCCGTGGGGGGTTAGCTGAGTTGGGGGAGCGCTCCCTTCACCGCGCGATCCAGACCATTGTGTGCAACTCAAACGGAAGACTGTATTCATGAGTTCGGCCATTGCCATGTTCATTTCCCTGGCTCTCGGAGCGGCGGTTGCCCTTCAGCTGTTTTTCAACTGTCTCTTCTTAATCGTCGCGGCATTCCGTTCCCTATCTAGGCAGAGGAGGGAGTTGTTCGCGGACCCGCCCTCAACGTCCGACTGCCTCCAGTGGCTTTTCATGATTCCGGTTGTCAGTGAGGCGCACTTACTTCGCAGATGCATCACGCACGCGGCGGCGTCTGCCAGTCTCCGAACAACAATAGTCGTTGCACTCGATGGCAAGAATGTCGACTCGCTGGATGCGTGTGAGAGAGAGATTGAGCGCTTTCTGAAAGAATGGCGTGCGACTGGCGAGCGACGAGATGGTGTACAGACATCTCCCGAGTACTCACAGGAGTTGGAACTCGTGGACGCGCTCTTGCGAGCCGACACTGAGGGGGATGCTGATCGCGTGGAGTCGCTGTGGCGGACCCTGGTGCCGATTCAGCGGGTTCCTACGACCATGACCTGCGAGGACCTGAGCCGACGCAAGGGTGAAGCGTTGAATCTCGTCTTATCGCTCTGCGGAAAGCGGTGTATCTGGCTGCGTTTTTGTGGGAAGGAGATCCTGGTGGTTGGCGAAACCGTGAAGGAACTTCGCGAGCGGTACGACGTAGTCATTGCGCAATACGGACAGCCCTATGCACGGAAGCTTTTTTCGGTGCCAACACCAGAGTACTATCTTTGTATTGACGTGGATGAGGTAGTTGATCCAGAGGCGATAGCGCGCCTACAGCGGCTTGCCGCGAGCCATCGAGATTTGGCTCTCATTCAGTGCAAAAAGCAAGATGGACCGATATCGTCCAGCCTCATGGGGTATGCGTTCCAAGCTTACTATGCGAGCTGGTTTCATTGGGAAGCGGCCTGGCCATCTCGGACAGGGCCGCACGGTGATGAATCCTATGGATGTAGCTACTATGGCTCACTGGCTGCTGTTCGAGTCGCCCATGACACATTGGACCCGCAAAAAGTGGAACTCAGGGGGGGGCAGGTATTGAGGGGCTCGGCGCTCTTTCCCGAGGGCTACTCAATCGAGGATTACGCCTTCTTCAGCAATAAGCTCCTTCGTTCGCCAACGCTACTCACGGGTTTCACGGCCGGAAGGGGAGACGCTCCGTACGACATCGGTGCCTTGTTTTCTCTTTGGGCACGCTGGACGAAAGACAATGTGAGGGTTTTCCTGTATTCGACTCTTCGGTCCCTCGCACGTTCGTCGAGTGGAAGTCCCATTAAGAAGATCGCTTTGCTATATCATGGGATGAGCTGGTTTGCATACGCGAATGTCGCGGTGATTTCCATGTTGGTGGGCCTGGCCGCAGCGACAGGGTCTAGTCCTGATTATAAGGGTCTGTGGGTGGCTGCCGTCGCCGTCTTTGCGCTGGAGGTATGTCGGCGCTGCTTAACTGTGCCAGGAATCAAGCTGTGGCAGCGGCTGATTCGGTTTCCCGTCGAATATCTTCTTTTTCCCATAGCCGCACGGTTTGTGCTAGCTGGTGTGCTGGCCCCCTGGAAGATACTGGCTGACGCACCAATGGCCACGCCGCGCGACGGACAGCGCCGACACGTGCCCGCCTGGGTGGCAACATGCTATGCCTTGAATGGATTCGCCCTGGGGTACGGCTGGGTCGGACTCAGCATGAATGCTGGGCATGTGGATTCGTTGCAGCTACTGTGCCTAGGGCTCTTCAGCATCTGGTTCGCCTCGAGCCTCTTGGTGCTCATGGGTGACGAGTACGTCTGGCAACGGTCCGACGACAGCCAGATGAGCCGAGCTCCAGGACTTTCAGTCTCACGATTTCCGGCGTACATTTGCGGATCATCTGGTGATGAAGGGTGCGAGTTTGACGGCGGTCGCAGAACTCTTGGGACACACGAACATCACGATGACGGGGATGTATGTGCATCTGTCTCGGGAGCACCTCACAGGCGCGGTGAACCATCTCTGCTCAGTTTTACAGAAGAGGATTTTTCAGACAGCCCACCGGCTAAAACTAGTTAGAATTAACGGTGCGGGGGGTTAGCTCAGTTGGGAGAGCGCTGCCTTCGCAAGGCAGAGGTCGGGGGTTCGAATCCCCTACCCTCCACCAATAAATTCCGATAGTTAGCACCAAGTGGTTGCTGTTGCTTCCTTCTAACTGTCCGAGTTCTGTCCGAATTCTCATCGAGCCTCCGATGCCTGAGCGAGTGGGATCACGGTCGTCGCTGTCGACAGAGAAGCTACATAACCCTGGACCTTCACGACGGCATCTCGGAGGTCCTCATCGGCGGTGATATCATAGCGGCGGAACACGGAGGCCGTCCGGTGGCCGGAGATCGACATAGCGACGGACTGTGGAACTCCAGCCCGGACCAAGTTTCTGATCGCTGTTCTCCGTAGATCATGAAATCGTTTCCCTGTTACACCTGCTGCACGACAAGCACTCCTCCATGACTTCCGAAACTCCCGGACAGGCTCTCCGCCACGATGAAAGATCAGGGAGCAGTCCAACCGCCGCGCCTCAATCCTTCGTTCGATGATGGCGCGGAGCGGCCCCTCAGGGGCTAGCACGCGCCCTTTGCCGGTTTTCGCATCCTTGCGGTGGAGGCGCACCGTCCAGGTTTCCCGGTCAAACGCTGCCCAGGTCAAGGCGGCGGTCTCGCCCTTGCGCATTCCTGTCCAGTAGGCCCATTCCGTAAAGTCCCTGAGGTCCTCGTCCGGCAGGTGCGATAGGACAGCAAGAAACTCGCCGCGGTCGAAAAAGCCCTCCCTGGGGTTGTCCCCGTCCAGGGTCGGAAACTGTGGTACGGTCGCCAGCTTCCCGGCCTCCACAGCAAGCGTGAACGCTCGCCGCCACATTATAATATAACGATCAGGCTGAGCGGGGACATCCACAGGTTTCAGCATCCCAAAGGCGGGGCCACCGCGGTAGTCGCTTTTGCCGGGATCGTTCCTCGGCTCGTGGAGTCAGGGATGCACAAGGGGAAGGCTAAGATGTCGAAGCGCGGCTCTCGATATCTCCGGCGGGCCCTCCATATTGCGAGCTTTATCGGGATGCGTGACGATGCCATGTTCCGGCAGATCTACAAGCGACAAAGAGCCCGGGGCAAGCATCATTTCATTGCCCTGAGCCATGTTCAGCATAAGCTGGTGCATGTGATCTATTCGGTGTTGAAACACAACAGACCCTATGTCCCGATGGAAGCGCGAGCGGTGTCGTAGGAACGTCGGGGGTTGACTGGACATAGCTTGTCAGTAACCGGATGCGAGGATTTGTGGTTGCCAATGATTGGCTGGCGACCCGCATGGAGCAGAGGGGATAGTGTCCTAATTTCAGATTCCTACGATTTTGCGCCGCTCGATCCCCCCCTCTCCATCCACCAAGTACATCCACGGGCGCACTCTGTCTGAGATCCATACGGCCCCGCTCAGCTCCTTCTCGTTCCGGCGAGCGCAATTGACTGCCTCATCCCACTTTCTGAACCAGCCGAGGTCCTTCGTCCGTCCTGGGTCGAAAAGGCCTTCATCCAATCGAGGCACCACATAAACCTGAAATCGGGGTGGAGCACACCCCCATTGCATGACGTCATAGGCGTCCCTGATCATAAAGATAGGCCATTTAATGATCATGCTGATGACGGTGTCTACGCCCTGTTCGAAACCCCGACGCAGCTCGCGGTGATGGAAATACGCCACAATGCCGCACGCACTATAGACCGCTGCGGCAGCAAACAGGCCCAGTGCTCCAAAGGAAACCAGTATCCCTATCCCCCCAACAGGGCAAGCAAGCAGAGCGGTGACTCCGACCAGGTCCGCGTGGCGAAAGAACGCCCGCACCGCTTCCGCGAGGCGTGACATGCCCCTTCTCGCGACCAGGTCCGCGTGGCGAAAGAACGCCCGCACCGCTTCCGCGAGGCGTGACAT